>JAUWAB010000009.1 GCA_030602265.1 Prolixibacteraceae bacterium
AGTCCCTTTTCAATGGCCTCCTGAAGAATGGTTTTTACAGGATTTCCGTTGGCGTCAACACCAATTGCACCGTTATAGGTCTTTACCCCTGTGGAAATGGCTGTCCCGCCTGCGGCTGAGTCGGTTATGTAATGACTGGAGGAAGACGTTTTGGAAAATCCGATATGCCTGAAATTATCCAAAAAAAGAGTACCGCCATTTGCGGTAATACCGGCAAATACCTGAGAAACGCCCATTCCGTCGCCAATGAGCAGTATTATGTTCTTCGGGCTCTTTCCCTTCCACTGCTGCGGATACATCTTTACCGGGTAAAAATCACCACCCGGATAAACCAGTGTCTCGTCATCGGGTTGAACTTCCTTGTAGGTTTCCTGACCGAATGATGGTACTGACAACAATATGGCCAGCAACAAGATTAAATATTGAAATTTCTTCATTTGTTGTACTTTTTTTATTAGAACTGGTAAAAGTAAAAAGAAAACTGTTTTCGGAAAGTTAATTTCTCGTTAAACAGATATAAAACTACTATTTTGATTTCCTGGTTCCGAAAGCCGGATCAATTTTTAAAAATGGAAGTAAGGCAAATCCAGGCAGGGTGCAAATCACGACCCACACAAAAAACAATTGATAACCAATCTGTTCCTGAATCCAACCACTAATCATCCCCGGCAGCATCATACCCAGAGCCATAAATCCGGTACAGATGGCATAATGAGCTGTTTTGTTCGGTCCGTCAGCAAAATAAATCATATACAGCATATACGCAGTAAAACCGAACCCGTAACCGAATTGTTCGACGACCACACCCGAGGTTATCCACCACAGCGACGAGGGTTGCCAGACTGCGAATGCCACATATACCAGATTAGGCACATTAAGAGCCAGAGCCAGAGGCCACAGCCATTTTTTAAGTCCGCTCAATGCCACAACAATTCCGCCAAATATTCCGCCCAGGGTAAGGGCAATGATTCCTGCCGTTCCGTAAACAAAGCCGATATCCGTGGTAGAGAGTCCCAGTCCCCCGACTTCACGTGAATCGAGCAGGAACGGCGAGGCAAGTTTTACCAGCTGAGCTTCGCCCAATCTGAACAGCAACATAAATGCGATGGCCACAAGCACTTGCTTCTTGCGAAAAAATGAAGCGAAGGTATCAAGAAAGGCCGCCACGACCTCCTTTACACCAGAAGCAGAACGTTCCTCATCTTCTACGGGGTGTGGGAGAATAAAAAGATGGTATATAAAAAACCCGCCAAACATGGCCGCAAGAAGGAGAAAAGTCATACTCCATGCCCAAGGAATATTGTCAGACCGGTTCTCCAGGAATCCGGCAAAAACCACCAAAAGGCCCTGTCCAGAAAGCATAGCCAGCCTGTAAAAGGTATTCCGGATGCCCACAAAAAAGGCCTGGTCGTGCCTGCTCAGACCAAGCATGTAAAAGCCGTCGGCGGCAATGTCGTGTGTTGCCGAACTGAAAGCCAGCAGCCAGAGAAATGCAAGCGACCATTTGAAAAAACTGCTCCCCGGAAGGGTTAACGCTACACCAGCCAGGGCACCGCCTACCACAAGCTGCATGATTACAATCCAGAATCGCTTGGTCTTTAGAATGTCGACCACAGGACTCCACAGCGGCTTGATTACCCATGGAAGATATAACCAACTGGTATACAATGCGATATCGGTATTAGAAATACCCATCCTCTTGAACATGATCACCGAAACGGTCATGGCAATCACATAGGGTAAACCTTCGGCAAAGTAGAGTGTCGGAATCCATGCCCAGGCATTGCGAGAGGTTGCTTTTTTCATATTTCTCTATCGTACTAAAATTTCAGATGGGAAAATTACCAAAAAAACACACAGGGTAATCTTAATATTTACAGCACCAGCCCGGAAATTCCGGAAAATAATACAGGTTCATTATAAATTATATCAATCGTTGTATCGGTTTCAGGAAAAGATTATTTTTATTGGATCAAACTTATGGGGAAAGAGCATCCGCATCGCAGTGGGAAGCTACGAGACGGGAATACTTTATAATGAAATAATTATGACAAGATCGAGGTTAATTTTGTGGCTTGTTCTGGCCATTTTATCTGCAAGTGTTTCAGGACAAAGGGCCGAAAGGGTCAAATCAGACACCTTGCTGACCACCGGATTGGTCAGCGGTTTAAAATTCAGGGGAATCGGACCGGCATGGGCAAGTGGGCGAGTCGCCGATTTCGCGGTGAATCCATCTAATTTATCAGAATATTACGCGGCAATTGCCAGTGGAAACATCTGGAAAACTGAAAACAACGGGACTACCTGGAAACCAGTATTTGACAGTTATGGCGCATACGCCATCGGTGTTATCCGGATTGATCCCAATAACCACAATGTGGTCTGGGTTGGCACCGGTGAAAACAATCATCAGCGGGCACTCGGATATGGTGACGGGGTCTATAAATCGGTCGACGGGGGCAAATCTTTCAAGAACATGGGACTAAAAGAGAGCCGCCAGATCGGAGGTATCGTGATCGATCCCCGGAATTCGGATATCGTATTGGTGGCCTGTGAAGGTTCGGCCTGGGGACCGGGCGGCGAGCGCGGGCTTTACCGCACGGCCGATGGTGGAAAATCCTGGGAGAAAGTACTTAATATCAGTGACGAAACCGGAGTCAACAATGTAGTTATTGATCCTAAGGATCCTGATATAATGTATGCAACCTCAGAACAGCGGCGCCGTCACCATTTTACCAAAATCGGCGGTGGACCCGAATCTGCAGTTTATAAGACAACGGATGCAGGTAAAACCTGGTACAAAATCATGAAGGGGCTTCCGTCGGGGGATATAGGCGGTATGGGGATCGATGTTTCTCCGGTGAATCCCAATATCGTATATCTGATTGTGGAGGCTGCAGGCAATTCCGGAGGATTCTTCCGTTCAACCGATAAGGGAGAAAGTTGGGAAAGAATGAACAGTTACCATAGTTCGGGTCAGTACTACAATAAAATTTACTGTGATCCGAAGAATCCCGACCGGGTTTTCTCCATGGACACCTATACCCAGATTACGGATGATGGCGGCAGGACCTGGAGAAACCTCGGCAACAGGGGAAGGCATGTCGACGACCATGCACTGTGGATCGACCCAAACAACACTCGTCATTATACCATAGGCGGTGACGGTGGAATTTATGAAACCTGGGACGACGGTGCCACCTGGGATTTCAAGGAAAACCTGCCCATTACCCAGTTTTACCGTGTGAATGTGGATAATGCCTTCCCTTTTTATAATGTTTACGGAGGCACCCAGGATAACAATTCCATGTACGGACCATCGGCAAACCTGACAAGGACCGGAGTTACCAATGACGAATGGGTGGTTACCCTGGGGGGTGACGGATTCTGGATTGATACAGACCCTGACGATCACAACATCGTTTATACCGAATACCAGTACGGAAACCTCTTCCGTTATGACAAAAGAAGCGGTGAGCGCAAGAGTATTAAGCCCAGGGAACGCCAGGGTGAAGAAACCTACAAATGGAACTGGGATGCACCCATGTTCGTCAGCAAACATATGAAAACCAGGCTTTACTTTGCTGCCAACAAGGTTTTAAGGAGTGATGACCGTGGCGACAGCTGGGAGGTAATCAGCGATGACCTGACAACCAAAACCGACAGAAACAACTGGCCGGTAATGGGTAAGTTCTGGAGCGCAGATGCCGTAGCAAAAGATGTTTCGACTTCGCTTTGGGGAACCATCGTTGCCCTTGCAGAATCTCCACTGAATGCAAATCTCCTTTATGCAGGAACCGACGATGGTATGATCTCGGTGACCGAAGACGGCGGGAAAAACTGGAGACAGGTACGCACTTTCCCGGGAGTACCTGAATACACCTATGTTTCCCACCTGCATGCCGACAGGTTCAATGAGAACGTGGTATATGCCACCTTCAACAACCTGAAACGGGACGACTTCAAGCCTTATGTTTTCAGGAGCAATGACAAGGGAAAAACCTGGACCTCCATTTCTGCCAATCTGCCAGAGAATGGTTCAGTCCATGCGCTTCACCAGGATTTTGTGAAACCTGAATTACTTTTTGCCGGCACAGAATTCGGCATCTTTTTCTCGCCTGACGGAGGAAGCAAATGGATCCAGCTGAAGTCGGGAATCCCGACCATCGCCGTAAGGCATATTGCCATACAGGAGCGCGAATGCGACCTGGTACTGGCCACCTTCGGAAGGGGTTTTTATATTCTGGATGATTACAGTCCGCTGAGGGAGCTGACAACAGAAAACCTGGACAAAGCTGCACATCTTTTCCCGATAAAGGATGCCATGCTATTCAACCAGACCAGCAACAAGGATAACCAGGGCGACACCTACTTCACTGCGCCTAATCCTGACTTTGGCGCAACCTTTACCTTTCACCTGAAAGAGGCCCCCAAGTCATTAAAAGCCATAAGGCAGGAAGAGGAAAAGAAACTGTTCAGGGAAGGAAAACCCATTCCTCAGCCGAGCTGGCGGGAACTGGATCTGGAGAACAAGGAAGAAAGCGCTCATCTGATTTTTACGATCAGGGACTGTGACGGCAACATCGTCAGGCAGCTTACCCAGGCTCCTTCCAAAGGGATCAACAGAATTAACTGGGACTTAAGGTATAATACACCCTCTGCAACTTCGGTCCAGGGCAGTTTTAATCCAACGGGCGGCGGTGGCGGCCGGCGCGGTGGTGGAGGTGGCAGTGGCATTCTTGTCATGCCGGGCACCTACACCGTTGAAATGGCCATGTGGAACCAGGGAGAACTGACATCGCTCGCCGGTCCGGTCGCCTTCAATACCAAAAAACTCGGGCTGGTCACCCTTCCTGCAGCAGACTATGCCGAAAATGAAGCCTTTGCGAAGGAAGTCAGCAGGCTTTCCATTGCCATGACCGGAACATCCAGACTGACATCGGAGCTGACAACCAGGGTGGAAAACATCAAACAGGCTATCTATTCCACACCGGATGCCGGTCAGGAATTAATGGACAAGGCACGGGCCATCGGAAAAGAACTTGAGGAGATCACCTTCATACTGAACGGCGTCCCGGCAAAAGCCAGCAGGGAAGAGATCCCGCCGGCACAGGTTCCGCTGAACGTAAGGCTTTCTTCAGTCTCCTCAGGATTTATCGGAAACCTTTCATCTATCTCCGGAATCGAAAAAACCGGCCTTGAAATATTAAAGGCTGAGTTTCCACCGGTGCTGGCAAGGCTTAAAAAAGTATTTGAGGTTGACATCCCCTCATTAGAATCTGAACTTGACCGCTTGAATGCACCCTGGACACCGGGGAGATTGCCGGCTTGGAAATAACACCGGACTAAACTTTTCTGACCTTAGTTAACGTTTTCTGAAAAATAATTTTATGCTGAATTGATCTGCAGTTACCTCTGTAGAACAATTCAGCATAATTTTTGCTGGATTTACGCTTATCGTAAAGTCTGATGAGTACCTGGTCGGTATAAGGCAATTGTTTGTTATATTTGGGAAGTCACACATAATCAATCGGTCTTATGAAATATATAACCATTCTTTTATGCGCTCTGTTATTTTCGGGAGGTTGCATTTTCACCTCAGGGGTTCAGGCCCAGTACCCGAATCCAGAGAATGAACTGGACAACAGGGTGATACGTTTTCTGAAAGAACAGTCGGGTCAGTGGCGTGACATGAACATACCTGTCTCAGACGGTCGCCTGCTTTACGATATGGTTCTTAATGGCAAATACAGGCAAGCCGTTGAAATCGGAACATCCACAGGCCATTCGGCCATATGGATTGCCTGGGCACTGTCGAAGACGGGAGGCAAACTGATTACCATTGAAATTGACAAGAAACGGTATGTCGAGGCCTTGGCCAATTTCAAAAAAGCAGGAGTTATGGATTACATCGACGCCAGGCTGGGAGATGCCCACGAACTGGTACCTGCCCTCGAGGGCACCTTTGATTTTGTTTTCTGTGATGCCGACAAGTGGTGGTACAAGAATTATTTTACTGCTATGGAAACCAAGCTCGTAAAAGGTGGATGTTTTGTGGCACACAACACCAATATGCGGTCGTCAGATATCCGGGAATTTCTCGACCATGTAAAAACCAGGCCCGGATTCACCACCACTTTTGAAGAGAGCAGCCGTTCAGGCCTCTCGGTTACCTGTAAAAAATAATCCCTGATGTCGGACAATCATAAAGAACTTAGCCGCAGACTGGGGTTCTTCCCGGTTTATAATATCGTTGTTGCCAATATAATCGGAGCAGGCATATTTACCACCTCAGGACTACTGATGGGCAGCCTGGGCAACGTTACCATCATGATAACCCTTTGGGTTGTGGGGGGTATAATCGCCCTCAGCGGTGCCCTTTCCTACAGTGAACTGGGGGCAGCCATGCCCAGGGCAGGCGGGGAATACACTTTTTTATCACAACTTTTTCATCCGTCAGTAGGATTTCTTTCAGGATGGGTTTCGTTCATCGCAGGCTTTTCGGCCCCGATTGCTGCATCAGCGATAGGATTCAGTGAGTATTTCTACAGAGCATATCCACAGATTGCCGATCTGGCAATATTTGACGGATGGATTTCTGAAGTTGGAATAAAGCGACTACTTGCGGTAAGCGTGATTCTGTTGTTTACCGGGATTCATGCCAAAGGGCTCTCTTTCGGTGCCAGAATCCAGAATATTTTAACTATCCTGAAAATTGGCCTGCTCGCCGCCCTGATCTTGGCAGGATTTACGCTTGGTAAGGGTGACTGGTCCCACTTTACGCAACATGAACCTTTTATTTTCGACCTAACCGGCTGGAAAACCGGAGGTCTTGCCCTGCTCTGGGTGATGTTTGCCTATAGTGGATGGAATGCCGCAACCTATATCGGTTCGGAAGTCAAAAATCCGGAAAGGAATATCCCGCGGGCACTGATATTCGGAACCCTTTCGGTTATGGTCATCTACTTTCTCCTGAACCTGTTTTTTGTTTATGCAGTGCCTCCAGCTGACATGAAGGGCGTGGTATCGGTCGGAGGCCTGGCAGTTGGCAACGCGTTTGGGGCAAAGGCTGATACAGTGGTTTCGCTGTTGATTTCGTTTGCTCTTTTTTCTTCACTGAGTGCCTATCTTATCCTGGGACCCAGGGTTTACTATGCCATGTCGCGCGACGGATATTTTTTCAAATCCATCTCACGGGTGGCGCCAAAATCGCAGGTGCCTGTAAGGGCAATACTTCTTCAAGGTGCACTTTCACTGGTCATGGTCGTGTCAGGAACATTTGACCAGATTCTTACATACATGGGATTTGCACTCGGCCTGTTTCCTATTTTAGCCGTAGCCGGGGTATTCAGACTTAGAAAAAGCAACCTGAACTATATCCGGATGCCTGGTTTCCCTTATGTACAGATCATTTTTCTGCTGGCAAGCGGAGGAATGTTGCTGTTATCATTCTTTGAGAGGCCCCTCGAATCGGGAATTGCTCTTGGTACGGTTCTTCTTGGCCTGCCCGTTTATTGGTATTTCTGGAAAGTTCACGACAGGCAGATTTAATCACACAAGGATTTACCAACGATGGTATCTCCACATTTTTACTTTCGGCTCAGTGTTTTCTGAAAAATTCTCCCCATTTTCACAGCCTTGATTTTTTGAACAAGAAACCAGAAAAACAGCCTGATTATGAGTGGATTTTTCGGAAGCGTGGGTAAGGAAAACTGCGTATACGACGTATTTTACGGCACAGACTATCATTCACACCTTGGCACAAAAAGGGCCGGCATGGCATTTTACAATGCGCGGAACGGTTTTCAGAGGGCCATCCATAGTATTGAAAATGACTATTTCCGCAGCAAATTTGCAGAAGACGTCAAGACATTCGGAGCCAATATGGGGATTGGAGTGATCAGTGATACCGAAGCGCAGCCCATTATCGTCAACTCCCATCTCGGAAAATTTGCAATTTCAACCGTTAGTAAAATAAGCAATATAGACGACCTGGAGGAGCGCCAGTTGAATAAGCGGCAACACTTTGCAGAAACCAGCCAGGGCGGCCCCAATCCTTCTGAGCTGGTAGCCATGATGATTTGTGAAGCCGATGACCTGGTATCGGGAATAGAGAATGCCTTCAGCCTGATTAAGGGTTCCTGTTCCATGCTGCTGCTTACGGAACAGGGCATTATTGCCGCTCGAGACAAGTTAGGGCGCACGCCGGTGGCGGTCGGACATAAGGAAAATGCCTGGGCGGTTGCAACGGAATCGTGTGCATTTTTCAACCTGGGCTATGAAACAGTCAGGGACCTTGGCCCCGGCGAGATCGTTTTGCTGACTCCCGACGGCACGCAGGTATTGCGCAAGCCCGATCAGAAAATGCAGGTATGTGCTTTCCTTTGGGTATACTATGGTTACCCGCCATCTTTTTATGAAGGGATCAATGTGGAAGCCTGCCGTTACCGGTGTGGCGCCGCATTAGCCCGGAGGGACGGCATCACGGCTGACTTTGTTTCAGGGATTCCGGATTCAGGGATCGCCCATGCTGTTGGTTACAGCAACGAAAGCAGGATTCCATACATGAGGCCGTATGCCAAATATACCCCAACCTGGCCCCGTAGCTTTATGCCCCAGAACCAGGAGATGCGCGATCTGGTTGCGAAAATGAAACTGATCCCTAACCGATCCCTGGTTGGCGGAAAATCAGGCGTGTTTCTGGATGATTCCATCGTCAGGGGGACCCAGCTGATCGGGAACACTCACGACCTGTATGAAGCCGGAATCCGGGAAATCCATATGCGGATAGCCTGTCCTCCCCTGCTCTATTCTTGTGACTTTCTCAATTTTTCAAGGTCAAAAAACATTGCTGAACTGGCCACCCGGAAAGCCATAAAAGAGCTGGAAGGCAGAAGCGAGATCAATGTGGAACGGTATATGAATCCCGACACAGAAGAGTATTCGGCAATGACTGATGTTATCCGGAAAAAACTGAACCTCACCACATTGGGATTCCAACGCCTGGAAGACCTGGTTGAGGCCATTGGATTACCCAAGGAAAAACTTTGCACCCATTGCTGGGACAACAGCAGTTATTCCTGAGCACAAAAGAGATCAGGGTTCAGAAATCCCAAGGTTTAACCATAAATGCCAGCGCCTCCGTGCTTAACATGCCCCCCAGCATTCGCGGTCAAGGCTCCGGTAATGGATGGCTTCAGAAAGATGGCAGCTTTCCACCCTTTCGCTTCCGTCCAGGTCGGCGATTGTCCTCGACACTTTTAGGATCCTGTCGTAAGCCCTTGCAGAGAGACCGAGTTTCTCAATGGCATTCTTTATCAGTTCCCTTCCGGTAGCATCCAGCTCAACATGTTTTCTGATAAGACCGGAACCCATCATGGCATTACAATAGACCCCTGTTTCACCTTCAAATCTTTTCTCCTGAATCATCCTGGCCATAACTACCCGCTCCCTGATCAGACTGCTGGGTTCCGATATATCCCTCTCATTCAGTTTCTTAAACGGAACAGGTACTACCTCCAGATGAATATCGATCCGGTCTAACAGCGGACCTGAAATGCGGTTAAGATACTTTTGGACCTGCCCCGGATGACATACGCAATCTTTGGAAGGATGGTTGTAATAGCCGCATGGACAAGGATTCATTGAAGCGATCAGCATAAAACCTGCCGGATACTCAACAGAAAACTTGGCCCTGGATACAGAAATTCTGCGATCCTCCAGGGGCTGGCGCATAACCTCCAGAACCGATCGTTTAAACTCAGGCAGTTCATCCAGAAACAATACCCCGTTGTGGGCCAGACTGATTTCACCCGGCTGAGGTACAGACCCACCACCGACCAGGGCGGCCTGTGAGATGGTGTGGTGAGGGCTCCTGAAAGGCCGCTGCGACATCAGGGAGGTATGCTTGTCGAGTTTCCCCGCTACAGAATGGATTTTAGTCGTTTCCAGAGCCTCCTTCAGGGTAAAGGGAGGCAAAATGGTGGGGACACGCCTGGCTAACATAGTCTTACCGGAACCGGGAGGGCCTATAAGAATTATGTTATGGCTGCCTGCTGCGGCGATTTCCAGGGCTCTCTTCACATTCTCCTGCCCCTTTACCTCGTTGAAGTCTACCCCTGAACATTCGACCCTGGAAAGAAATTCTGTACGGGTATCTACCACCGTCTGATGAAGTTCTGTCCGGCCTTCCAGGAAATCAATCACCTCCCTGAGGGTATCCACCCCGAAGATCTTTAGCTTGTCGACCACTGCCGCTTCACGCGCATTCGCCCTGGGAACAATGAATCCCTCAAATCCCTCTTTCCGGGCATTGACCGCTATGGGCAAAACGCCCCGAACCGGTTGTAGTGACCCGTCGAGCGACAATTCTCCCATCATGACATATTTGTCAAACCTTTCGGTACGGATCTGTTCAGAAGCTCCCAGGACAGCGATAGCCAGCGGCAGGTCGTAGGCCGCACCCTCTTTGCGGATATCAGCCGGTGCCATATTGATCACTATCTTGGTTTTTGGCCATTTATAACCGGTAATTCTCAGTGCGGACTCGATTCTTTGCTGACTTTCCTTAACGGCATTGTCGGGGAGCCCTACCAACAGATATTTAATCCCTTTGGTTACATCGGCTTCAACGGAAATGGTAACGGCATTGATGCCATGCACAGCGCTTGCGTAGGTTTTTGTAAACATTTGAAATGCATTTGGTGGTTACGGAGTAAAAATAATGAAGATTCAGGAATTATCTCCACAAACTGGGAGGATATTTCATTTCTTCTTCAGGAAAAGGGCAGTTTACCCAGGTCAAGGTTTCCACCAGACAGGATTATGCCTGTTTTCCGCCCGGAAACATCAATTTTACCTTCCAGAATAGCAGCCAGAGGAACCGCTGATGAGGGTTCAATGATAATCTTCATCCTCTCCCAGATCATCCTCATGGCTCCGATGATCATTTCCTCAGAAACCGTAACAATATCATCAACCTTATCCATGATTATCCGGAAATTACGCCTTCCCAAAGAGGTAAGCAGCCCGTCGGCTATGGTTTTCGGGTTTTCCGACGGAACCCAAATACCCGTACTGAAAGAGCGGAATGCATCATCCGCGCCCGCTGGTTCGGCTGCAACCACCCGGCAGCCGGGCAGCAGATATTTTGCCGCTATGGCCGTGCCGCTCAATAATCCCCCGCCACCTACAGGGGTAATCAGCATATCAAAATCCCCGGCTTCCTCAATCAGCTCTTTGACCGCAGTTCCCTGGCCCGCAATCACAAAACTATTGTCGTATGGATGCACCACCGTTGCACCCGTTTCCCGGACAACCATCTCGAGGGTCGATTCCCGGGCCTGAAGGGTTGGTTCGCAATAGGTGATTTGACCGCCGTAACCGGCAACTGCAGTCTTTTTGATTGCCGGCGAGGTAACCGGCATTACGATGAAGGCGGGAATTTCCCGGATCCGGGCTGCCAGTGCCAGGGCTGCAGCATGGTTCCCCGAAGAGTGGGTAGCCACACCCTTGGCGGCCTCATCACCGGTAAGCGAAAATACCGCATTGCACGCACCCCTGAACTTAAAAGCACCAACCCGCTGCAGGTTCTCACATTTAAAAAAGAGATTACCTCCGGTTATAGCGTTAATACTCCTTGAAGTCATCACAGGGGTTCTGTGCACATGGGTACGAATAAGATCATGCGCGAAGGCCACATCTTCAAAATCCGGTATAAATTTCATAAAGACAACTATAAATAATTTGAAAACCAGAAAACTAATCTCCTGACCCGAATTTCCTGTTCAGCAGTTCATAGTCAGTACGGTAATAAGATTGCACCGACAAGACTTTCATCTTTCTGTGGCCCAGGACATAAAGATAAATCACAAAGCCAACAAAGACAATCCACAACCATTCTATTCCAGTCATCAGGATAAAATCATAAATCCCGTGCAGGAGAAACGGAAACCAGAAAGCCCTGAACAAAAACGTGCTGCGTTTCTGAGGATAGAACCTGGCCATCCCCAAATAGAATCCCATGGTAATCCCGAAGATGGCATGGGCGGGCACTGCAGTTACTGCCCTCATTATTCCTGTTGTATAACCCGACTCTGTGACGTACAGAACGTTTTCGACCCCTGCAAATCCGAGAGATATGAATGTTGCATAAACAATACCGTCGTACTTGTCGTTGAACTCCGCGCTTCTCCAGATCAGCAGGAACAAAACCAGAAATTTGAACAACTCCTCTGTAAATCCGGCTACAGCGAAGGCATGCCAGGCCGCACCGGCTATTCCCTCAAACGATTTTCCGGCTGAAGCGATCAAGCCTTCGACGGGAATTACAGGAATTACCGTCAGCGCCCCTGAAAGCATTGCTAACAAAACCATCCTCAGCGGTTCCCTTTCGTATTTGTCCCTGAACCAGACATAAAAGGCTATAACAGCTACCGGTGCCAATGAAATGATCAGGATATCCATATCAGCCAGTCAGGTATTTAAGGTTCTTCATCAGCGGTATCATCAGGAACTGGCGACCGGTCTGCAAAAAAGAAAGCTTCTTTGCCTTTTACCCCTGGCCTGACCTTAAAAAGTGCCCCTGCATGTGGGTATAATTTCAATTCCTCCTTACCGGTATCCATACTTGCGGTGGTGATATAAAGCGTACCCAGGTCGCTGTCTCCAAACGCACATGAAGTAACATTCCTGGCAGGTACATCAATCTTACGGATCAGTTCTCCTGTTTCAGGATCCCAACATCCCACGGCAGCACCGCCCCACAGGCATATCCATAGATTTCCATCACTGTCGATGGTCATTCCGTCGGGAACCCCCATCTCTTCGGGTACCCTTATGACCGGCATACCATTGGAAATCTCCCCCGTGAAGTTGTTAAAATCGTAGCCCATTACCATCCGTGTCGGGGTGTCAACGTAATACATACGGGTATGGTCAGGCGACCAGGCAATTCCATTGGAAATGGAAACATTCTCAATCATCCGGTGTACCGAACTATCGGGATCTAAACGATACAGGGTACCACGGCCGGGCTTTCCATCCACATTCATGGTGCCGGCCCAGAAACGCCCCGACGGGTCACATTTACCGTCATTGAATCGGTTCCCGTCAATAGCTTCCTCAGGATCAACAATCAGGGTCTTTGTCCCGGTTTCCGGATCCATATAATAAAAACCATATTCCAGGGCTACAACTACTTTTCCCGATTCAGCAGGCACCACCGTGCCAATCATTTGTCCCGTGTAAAGTTCGAGGTTCATACCAAGCCGGGGATTGTAAATATTGAGGATTTTCCCGGTAATATCCACCCAGTACAGTTGTTGGGTCCGATGATTCCAGACAGCGCCCTCTCCCAGCCTGGATGCAGTTTCCGGTACCAGTTCGACCCGGGTTCCGGGTTCCCTGCACGAAAACAAAACCAGCATTCCTGTTATCATTAAGAATTTATTCCGGATACTCATTTCTGCTTTTTTTTTATTCACCCGACTGAAAGCCTTCCCTCAATGTCGCCATTTGGTAGTCAACCAACAATTAAGACCGGTTTTTCCTTCCTGAAGGTGACCAGACGGAATCGATCTATTATATGGATTCGATCAGTTTCTTTAACACCAGGGTCATTTTGGGCTCCGCCTTCATGGCAACCTTCTGAACCTCTTCATGCGAAATTTCCACAATCTGTCCGGGAACCCCGCTGTCGGTAATTATGGATATTCCAAAAACTTTGATACCGGCATGTCGTGCCACAATCACTTCGGGTACCGTACTCATGCCGACCACATCTCCCCCCAGGTTCCTGAACATCAGATACTCTGCCGGCGTTTCAAATGTAGGGCCGGAAACTCCGACATATACCCCTTCCTTCAGGTTAAAATCGTTCTCCAGGGAAATCAGCTTTGCCGAGTAGCGTAGTCTTTCGTCATACACCCGGCTCATATCCGGGAACCGTGGTCCCAGTTCGGCAATATTCGGGCCCCGGAGGGGATGTTCCGGGAAAAAGTTGATATGGTCGCTGATAACCATGATGTCCCCAACCTTATAATCGGGATTTAATCCACCGGTAGCATTGGAAACAAAGAGAAACTTTATCCCTAACTGCTGCATCACCCTCACCGGGAAAGTGACCTCCTGCATCGAATAGCCCTCATAATAGTGGAACCTACCCTGCATGGCCATTACATCCTTGTTGCCCAGCTTTCCGAAAATCAGGCGGCCGGCATGACCCTCGACTGTTGATACCGGGAAATTGGGGATATCCCGGTAATCCAGTGTGCTCTCTATTTCAATTTCCTTTACCAGACCACCCAGTCCGGTTCCCAATATGATCCCAATTTCGGCATTGAAACCAGTTCTTTCAGCAATATACCTGGCAGTTTCTTTAATCTTCTCCAACATATTTCAATAATTTCTGATAATTACTCTGATATTGTCCTATCCCGTTTATTAAGACCGGAATTTCCTTCTGACTTATGCTTTTTAAGTTCCCGCAGCGATTTGTTCTCACCTACATAGTCCAGTATCCTCTTGTCGAACTGTTTCCCTTCCCGGTCGAGGAATTTTACCTGAACAGGCAGATAGTAGAGTGCTTTTTTCATGTCAGGTGGCAGATTCATCTGCTTTAGCCTGACCGTATCCTTTTCTGTGGTCACGATAATTTTTTTCGGATTGCCCAGCCGGTCATACCGCTCCATAATATTCCTGATATCCTGTTCTGTATAGTTATGGTGATCGGGATATAACATGGAATCGACCTCTGAAGTAATCTGCTTCAAATGCCTGACCGCATATTCAGGAGCCGCGATCCCGGTCACGGCAAGTATGGCCATATGACGGGGGTCGTTAAACAGGTCCATGGGTTTACCTTCAGGAAAAACCGGGCAAAGCTGACCATATACCATCGTGGTAAAATAAAGATCCTGATATGGATAGAGATGGACATCCTTGGCCATAATCCGCCGTGTGATGGGTGTTATCTCATTCGGGCATTTGGTAATAATGATAATATTTGCCCTTCTGGCCTGCAATTTACTTTCCCTTAACCGCCCTAAGGGTAAAAGATAATCGTCCTTAATGGGTTTATTGTAATCGATAAGCAGGATATTCAGCCCCGGAGTAATCCTTCTGTGCTGGAATGCATCATCCAGGACAACCACATCGGGAGCAGGATTTGCCTCCAGAAGGGCATCCACGCCCTGTACCCGGTTTTCACAGACTGAAATGGTTACACCAGGATATTTACGCTTCATCTGCAAAGGCTCATCGCCAACCTCCTCAACCATCGATGAAGTATCCACAAGTCTGAATCCCTGCGACTTGCGCTTATAACCCCGACTGAGGGCAGCTACCCGGTAATTTTGTTTCAACAGTTTGATCAGGTACTCGGTATGCGGGGTTTTGCCGGTACCCCCAACGGTAATATTCCCTATTGAAATTACGGGAATATCAAATTCCCTGGATTTAAACAGTTTAAAATCATACAGTTTATTACGGACTGATACCACCAGACCATACAGGAGAGACAAAGGATAGAGTAACAATTTCAGCATACTGCTAATTTTGGCTGACTAAATTACTAAATATTGGCCGTATTCCATAGTTATGGCATTCTGATCAGCCTTAAGAAGAGGTATTTTTTACATAGGAGGTCATTACCGGCAAGGCGGGAGGAAAACAAAACTGCCTGGCATAAGGAGGTGAGACTCCATTGCCGGGCAGTTCTGCAATGAAAAAAACCGGATTATTTAATATCTATATCATAAGGCAGCCTTGCATATACCCCGTTCATATTTCCGGCTGTCCTGACAAGTTCATAATATCTGGAGGATTCACCAAGGGTACCTTTCAGGATCCTGGCCCTGACATTGTCGGAACCGCCTTTCAGTAATTCCTGAAAGGGATCCGCGAGGGCAGGAAGGTTTACTGTTCGGTAATTCTCCAGTCCGGCCATTTCAGCGGCCATCTTAACCGCCTTTTCCAGTCCGCCAAGTTCATCCACCAAGCCGATAGCCAGTGCATTTTCGCCCGACCAGACCCGTCCCTGTCCGATTTCATCCACGGCTTCTTTAGTCAGTCCGCGCCCATCAGCAACCCTCTCCAGGAAAACGTCGTAAATGTCTTCTACATGCTGTTGCATAAGATCACGTTCAAACGAAGTCATTTTTCTGGTCAGCGATGGCATATCTGAATTTTTATTGGTTTTCACGACATCGGTCGTAATCCCTAATTTCTTATTCAGTAGTTCACCGGCATTGGGAATAGTTCCGAACACGCCGATTGAACCGGTGATGGTATTGGGCTGGGCAACAATTTTATCGGCAGCACATACAATATAATATCCACCCGAAGCTGCCAGGTTGCCCATGGAAGCCACGACCACCTTTTGCTCCGCAGCCAGCTTAACTTCTCTCCAGATGACCTCTGAATCGAAAGCACTTCCTCCGGGGGAATCCACCCTCAGGACGATGGCTTTATATGAAGAATCCTGTCTTACTTTCCTGATTTCCCTGGATAACTTATCCCCGCTGATACCTTCCGAAGCGGAAAGTGGCATTCCGATCTCTCCACTTGCATAGATTACGGCAATTTTGTTTCTGGAGAAGGTACTTTTCTTCCCTTTCTTCACAGGAGCCTTGGCATAGCTGGTAACCCCAACTACCGGGATTCCCTTCCCGGCAGCTATTCCAGTAATTTCCCTGAGGTCATCAAGAACCTCATCCTTATATTTCAGATCATCTACAAGACCTGCCTCCAGGGCCACATCTGCCTTTCTGAAGGTCAGTACGTCATCTGCAAGCGCGTTTAACTTCTCTACCGGTATATCACGTTGTTCTGAAATACCCTTCAGCATCTGATTCCATAAACTGGTCAGGTAAGTCATGGTCTGCTCACGGTTCTCGTCGCTCATTTTTTCAAGCATATAAGGCTCGACGGCAGCCTTGAACTTGCCATGCCTGACGATCTGCATCTCAACACCCAACTTTTCCAGTGCATTCTTGAAAAAGGTGTATTCACCGCCCAGTCCGCGGAAGTCAATAGTACCCTGTGGGTTAAGCACAATCTTGTCGGCAGCCGTGGCCAGATAGTATGCCTTCTGGTCCATAATATCGCCATAGGCATATACCGGCTTATCACTGCTGTCGCGAAAGGCAAGCAATGCATTCCGGATTTCCTCGACGGCAGCCATGCCACCGTTGGTTATGGAAAGGTCGAGGTAGATACACCTGATCCGGTCGTCATCCTTCGCCTTCTCAATGGAACTGAGTATATTGTCGAGTCCAACCTTACGGGTTGCCCAAAAACCGGGTATATTCAGGTCGGCAAAAGGATCATTTGGAGCACGATCCACGATGAGGTTGTCGAGTTTTATGGATAACATCGACTGATCCTCCACAATAACCGTTTTTTCGGTTGATGCAACGATAGCCCCGATTACCATAATCAGCAGCAGGAAACCTATCAGGGAGGTCACAATAATCCCGGTAATGGTTGCCAGGGTATATTTAAAAAACTCTTTCATATTATTTAATTTCCATTTATTTATCCGATGTTTGTACTTATTGGTTATATAAACCAACAAATAATTACGCAAAAGTAATGGCAGAACACCAACTTATTTTATCTCTGGGAGGAAATTTGGGAAATAAAGCCCTGATTTTTCAGGAAACTTCAGATTTAATTGAAAACCATATCGGGAAAGTAACACTTCTAAGCCCCGTGTATGAGACGCCAGCGTGGGGATTCGAGAGTGAATACCCCTTCTGGAACAGGGTTCTGGCGGTTTCCACATATCTGTCCCCGCTTGATGTACTTAAGGAAATCAGAAAGATAGAGAAGAGATACGGCAGAACAAGAAAACCGGGGGTCTATCTGTCAAGGGCAATGGATATCGACATTTTGTTTTATGATCATCTGATTCTCGAAACTGAAGAACTGACGGTACCACACCCACTGATTGGGAAACGTCTTTTTGTGCTGGCTCCGTTGGCGGATATTTTGCCCGGGTTCATACACCCACTTACCGGGAAAAGCATACTTGACATCCTGGAGGAATGTCCGGACCAATCAGAAATCAAACGGTTGTCCCTGTAATACAGCCGGCTCAAGGTGGCCTGCTGTATCGTCAGGCCAGTAAAAATGAAGTAAAAAATTCCGGATGAATAATATCATCCCTGTCTTTACACTATTTTTCTCTAATATTGCACATTATGGACATACGACTTATTCCACTCTGGGCGGGCAATTTCAAGGTTGATGGCGGCGCACTTTTCGGGGTGATTCCCAGGGTACTCTGGAGCAAGCAGGTACCCTGCGACGCAGATAATTTCGTAGAGATGACCAACCGTTGCCTGCTCGTCGACCAGGGAAAACGGAAGATACTTATCGAAACCGGAACCGGTGACCATTACCCGGAAAGGTTCCGGAACAATCAGGGACTGACCGGCGGACAACCCTTGCTGGATTCACTTGCCGAAGCAGGATATTCGCCAGGCGATATTACCGATGTATTGTTCACGCACCTCCATTGGGACCATGTAAACGGAGCCATTCAGAACAGGCTGGGGTTGCTGTCGCTGACATTCCCGAATGCACTTCACTGGTGCAGCAGGCGGCAGTGGGACCATGCATTTGTGTCGAATGCCCGTGAGAAGGTTACCTTCTTCACAGAATATTTCCATTTTATGGATGAATCGGGACAACTAAGGCTGGTTGAATCCGAAGGTGAACTATTCCCAGGCATCATGATACGGTTGTTCGACGGACATACTCCGGGACAGATGATCCCTTTCATCAGATACCGGGACAAAACACTGGTATATACTGCAGACCTGATACCTACCTCTGCCCACATACCCCTTCTCTGGATCTCTGCCTACGACCTCTATCCTGTTACCACCATGGAAGAGAAGGACTCATTTCTGGCAGAGGCTGCTGAGCATGGATATGTGCTCCTCTTCGAACATGATTTTTACACCGAATGTTCAACGCTGTCAAAGAATGGTAAACGGGTAGTTCTGAAAGAAAAATTTCTCCTGAGCAGCCTTTAGGACGCATCGAAATACCTGAACAAGAAACAATTATAAACAATCTGCTATGTTAAAAGGAATTTCACCATTGATCAGTCCGGCATTGCTGGAACTGCTTGCACGCATGGGACATGGAGACGAAATTGTCCTGGCCGATGCCCATTTTCCGGGCGAAACGTTTAACCATAGGGTTCTGCGGGCCGACGGGCTCCGTATTCCCGACCTTCTGGAAGCGATCCTTCCCCTGTTTGAACTGGACCAGTATGTGGCCCATCCGCTGGCCATGATGGCTGCAGTGCCCGGAGACCAGCTGGATCCGGCCGTCGAGGAAAGTTATATCAAAAGTATCCGTAAGACCAATCCCGGTGTTGCACCCATTGAAAGGGTCGAGCGGTTTGCGTTTTATGAGCGCACCCGGTCGGCTTTTGCCGTGGTGATGACCGGAGAGACTGCAAAATACGGCAATATTATCCTTAAAAAAGGAGTGACTCCAGTGTAAAAACACTTACTTTTGCAAAAAAACAGAACAAACGCAAATAATTATGAAAACAAGAAATTTACTTATCATGGCACTGACATCTCTGCTGATTTCATGCGGAAAAACGCCTGAGCCTAAATTGCCGCTCATCGAGGCCACGACATTTGGAGGCGAGCTTGACGGAAAAAAGGTAGAACTTTTTACCCTTAAAAACGCCGCAGGAGTTGTTACCCAGATTACCAACTACGGAGGACGGGTTGTCAACCTTTTCGTTCCGGACAAGGACGGAGCCTTTGAAGACATAGTATTGGGGTATTCCTCCCTGAACGGCTACCTTAGCTCCAATGAAATTTACTACGGTACCCTTATCGGGCGATACGGCAACCGCATTGCAAAAGGGAAATTTATGCTGAATGATTCGGTTTATACCCTGGCCACCAACAATGGCCCCAATCACCTTCACGGTGGAATTAAAGGATTTAACAACGTGGTATGGGATGCCATCCAGCAGGATGACAGAACTCTGCTGCTCAGTTATTTATCTGTTGACGGCGAAGAAGGATATCCTGGTAACCTGCAGGTTAATGTTACCTATGAACTTACCGACGACAATGAACTGAAGATACAGTACTGGGCCACCACCGACAAGCCGACACATGTCAATCTGACCCATCACTCCTTCTTTAACCTTAAAGGAGCCGGCAACGGAGACGTTAACGACCATCAGCTTTTGCTTAATGCAGATTTCTATACTCCTGTCGATGAAGGCCTTATCCCAACCGGAGATATCACACCTGTACAAGGAACGCCGTTTGATTTCCGTTCGCTTACGGTTATCGGAGAACGCATAGCGCAAGATGACCAGCAACTGGTTTATGGCCTTGGGTACGATCACAACTGGGTCCTCAACGCAGCTTCAGAAGGCCTTACCTTGGCCGCGAAAGTGGTTGAACCAGCCAGTGGCCGGACGATGGAAGTCTATACCAATGAACCAGCCATTCAGTTTTACGGAGGAAACTTCCTTAATGGCAGCGACATAGGAAAATATGGAAAAACCTATGCCTATCGCGGTGCATTTTGTCTGGAAACACAGCATTACCCCGACAGTCCGAATCAGCCGGCATTCCCTTCAACCTTGCTGAATCCGGGTGAGGAGTATTACTCGGTTTGTATTTATAAATTCGGGGTTCAATAAAATCCGTATTGAATCCAATTTAAAGAGAGTCTGTTCCGGTTTATTGGGACAGACTCTCTTTTTTAATATTTCCAGCAGAGACAGTTTTTAAATATGGAACTCTCAGGAAAAATTCTCTTATAAACGGCTTCGTTTGGGGATGGCAAAACCACATAATTCTTCCAATTACCAAATCGTAAACAAGAAAATTTGCAATTATTTACGATTTGGTGAAACAAGTTTAAACCCTAATCCCAAAGCAAAAACAGATAAAAAAATGTAAGTCTGATACTTATATAAAAGCTTAGTAATTCAGGCATTCACAGCAGGGATCAATACGGATATTTTTTTTTATAATTTTGATTGAGTTTACAATTACCCTAAGTTTTCAGAGAATACAAACCGGATTATGGGGTGGATAATTCTCAAAAAAAACAAAGCTTCTCAATCTCTTTTATATGCAAATTTTTTATCGTTCAATATTAATATTGATTATTGCTTCAGTTGTGGGATGTGTCAGATCATACGACCAGACTGAAGCCATAAGGTCCTTAAAAGTCCTGAACACCGATTTGACCAACCTCTTTTTAGCCGCCAACGAACTACCCGAAACCGAAGCATTGCGTTTTTTATGGGACCAGCCAACTGCACCCATCCCCTTCCCAAATGAGAAATTTTCCTACGATAAACCCTATCTCTCCTATAGTTTTGAAACCACAAAAGGAGTATACACATGGGACTCGATATCGAACAGCTTTATCAGGGAATCTGACTATCCGGAGGTGTCCGTTTTATTCTCGGGCCAATCATTCAATGAGGCCAACTTCCGGATTAGCGAATTCGAGAGTCTCGCCCTAAGCTCCCGCCCCGAATTTCCGGTTCTGATGGAGGCCGTCATGATTATCGACAAACAGCAGAAACTCAGGATATCTCACACTGCTTCGATAGCAGATGAGTTACCACTAACGATAAATACGAAAATTTCAGGCACAAACTATGAATTTACTGAAAGTTTTAATCGTACGAGAATCCGTGATGAAGAAGGTGACAAAGGGACCATATCATCACAATTTATCATGAGCTATGATAAAGATCAAATCATAGACTTTAGCCTTCAATCCACCATCTGCTACAGTACAATGGGATTTTATTTTGACAAAATAGATTTTGATATTCAGCTGTTCGGGCACACGATTTCAGGAAAAATAGATTATGGCATGATTGACCCGACAGCCGAAGATTATGCAAAATCATTTAACAGAAATTCATCCATCGAGATTTTTGAAGGCCCGTTAAGAAGGAAAGTCGGAAGGATAATCCTTGCATCGGTAAAAGATGGTGAATTGCTCGATTACCACATCAGGTTCAGCAACAATAAAGAAGAATTATTATCTGATTATCTGCCAATTATAAATAAAATTTTAAATATCAAACTCTAAAATCAACCCGTTATGAAAAGAATTTATTATTGTGTCTCAACCGTTCTGCTTGCAGCAATCTTCAGTTCATGTGATCTGATGGGTACCGGTAAAGAAGAAACCGACCCTTCAAAAACATTGGGAAAATCAGGCAATTACTGGTCTGTCTCAGCACCTGGTCATGGAGCATCACAAATTACCATAGAGAGCAATGACGACGGAAATGTCGTAGCCTCTATTCCGTATGGAGGGAAAACAATCCTGGTGGAAGGAAAAATTACCTCAAATGGCATCTATGACTATGTTTACAGCAACGGTGACAAAAAGAAACCATTTGCCCTTGTTAAATTCGATGCAAAAGTAGGCGACAAATGGGAGTATAAAGTAGGCAATCAAACCGTTGTAAGGAAAGTTGTACACAAAAGTACTGAAGACGATACTTTTTATGGGTTCTTAATGATAAAAACCATCGATGTTGAAGAAACCATTCCGGCAGGAGTGACTGTAAACGGTAAGGTTGTTCAGGCATCAAAAATCCTGTGGCGATTCAATCATAAATTTGGTTTTATTTCGGCCGACGTAACTGAAACAAACAATAAAACCACCAGGGTGTCATCTAACTACACCAACGCCAGCGAGTAACGAATAACGATTACCGGTTTAAAACCTTACTCTACTTTCCGGATGTGAAGGACTATTGCTAAAGTATGGACTAGCTATCAGATCGTTAGGATATACATAGAACCCTCCATTAGCATCGACATCAACATTCAGTACCGAAAAGAAGGCCTGCCAGATCAGATGTGAACAATACCAGTAGGTTTGATGCGGATTGTCTGGGTGCAGTGTTGTTATCTTAATTTTCTTTTGTGCCCTCCAGCTGGACAGGCCATCCTGCTGATCCAGGATAAATCGTATCACAGAATCGATCTGACTTTCTGATAATGCAGATCTTAACCGGTAACGGTATTCTGACCTTGATGGAGAGAAGCTTATGTTATCGTACCTGAAGTCGGTCCCGGGCTGGTATGCTTTGGCTGTGCGAAGCTCGTAAACGGGTGGAACTTTTCGGGCATGTGATTCAAAGATTACGGCCTTTCTGAGAACTTCGTCGCTATCCTTGCCAGTGGCTCCTTCTATTACTATCAGGGCATGCCCAAATCCGCTTCCTCCTTTAACCCATGATGTTCCTGGCAACCAATTGTGGTTGGGTTTGACCAGAATATCACCTCTTCGAAGTTCCGCGAGCTCAATCAGGGTATCATTAATTATCCGCGGCAATGCATTGCATTCCACTGCAATATTATCACCGGCAGCCTCAGTAAATGAAGCTTCGCTGCACGCCCAGCCGAGGAAAACAATAATAATCAGCCATTGGAAACAACGCATAAACTTACAGCCCATATAATAACAAAGATAATTATTCCATGTTCTAAATTATGGGATACAGATCAGATAAATCAACCCCATAATTGATTTGCTGATTTTGGCCAACTAAAAAATTCTGAGGGCTATGATATGATGATATTTCACATTCCGGTCATAATGAGAATAATCGGACGTAGTACCTGATAAATTCCTATATTTGTGCATTTTTTAAAAGCAGGTATAAACGAACTATAAGATATGTCAGTGAAGTTTCAGGAATATAAACAATTGGACTTATCCCAGATCAACCGGGAAATCAGAAAAAGGTGGGAAGAAGATGATACTTTCCACAAGAGCATATATACCCGGGAAGGCCATTCAAGGTTTATTTTTTACGAGGGACCACCCTCTGCAAACGGAATGCCCGGGATTCACCATGTGATGGCCCGAGCCATTAAGGACATTTTCTGCAGGTACAAAACCATGAAGGGTTACCGTGTATACCGCAAGGCCGGCTGGGATACCCATGGTCTGCCCATTGAACTGGGCGTTGAAAAAACCCTGAATATTTCAAAGGAAGATATCGGGGTAAAAATTTCGGTGGAAGATTACAACAAAGCCTGCCGTGTTGAGGTAATGAAATATACCCGTGAATGGGAGGAGCTTACCCGGCAGATGGGCTATTGGGTAAATATGGATGATCCCTATATCACCTACGACAGCCGTTATATCGAAACCCTCTGGTGGCTGCTGAAACGGATCTACGAAAAGGGGCTGCTTTACAAAGGGTATACCATTCAGCCCTATTCACCGGCCGCAGGAACAGGTCTCAGTTCGCACGAACTGAACCAGCCCGGATGTTACCGCGATGTAAAAGACACTACGGTGGTGGCACAGTTCCGGGCTGTAAGAGACGGGAGTTCTGAGTTTCTGTTTAACGATACCGATACTGATCTCTTTTTTCTCGCCTGGACAACCACACCCTGGACACTGCCCTCCAATACGGCGCTTTGTGTCGGTCCAAACATAACCTATGTGAAGGTTAGAACCTATAATCCCTACTCCGGAATTCCGGTAACCCTCATATTGGCAAAAGACCTGCTGCACACTTACTTTGATCCGAAGAACGAAGGCCTGGACATGGATGGTTATTCAGCGGGAGATAAGAAAATACCTTACCATATATTGGGGGAATACACGGGAAACCAGCTTGCCGGCGTGAGGTACGAACAACTAATCGGTTGGGTGAATCCCAAAGGAGAGGCATTCCGGGTGATTACCGGAGATTTCGTAACCACAGGCGATGGAACCGGAATTGTCCATATAGCCCCGACTTTCGGTGCCGACGACGACCGGGTGGCCAGGCAGAATGGGATTGCACCGCTGATAGTGGTCGACCGGGAAGGTAAAATACAACCACTCGTCGATAAAAAGGGCAGGTTCTACAGGATGGAAGATCTTGATGAGGACTTTGCTTCGGAATATGTAATCGCAGAAAACTACCGGAATTTTGCCGGCAAGTATGTGAAAAACGAATACGATGAGTCGCTTTCGGCGCAGGAAGGCACGACAGATGTGGATATTGCGGTCATGCTAAAACTGGAAAACAAAGCGTTCAAAATCGAAAAATACGTACATAGCTATCCGCACTGCTGGCGTACCGACAAACCTGTGCTCTATTATCCGATGGATTCCTGGTTCGTCAGGACTACAGCGGTTAAGGAAAAGATGATCGAACTGAATAACACCATCAACTGGAAACCGAAATCGACCGGAACCGGCAGGTTTGGAAACTGGCTGGAAAACCTGGTTGACTGGAACCTCAGCCGATCCAGGTTTTGGGGCACCCCGCTGCCCATCTGGAGAACAGAAGACGGCACAGAGGAGAAATGCATAGGTTCTGCAGAAGAACTTATCCATGAGATAAACGCTTCGGTAGCAGCAGGAATTATGGATAAAAATCCTTTTGAAGGATTTGAACCTGGCGTTCATACCAAAGAGAATTATGAAAAGATAGATTTTCATAAACCCTATGTCGACCAGATTATACTGGTTTCTCCGACCGGCAGAAAGATGTACCGGGAACCCGACCTGATCGATGTCTGGTTTGACTCGGGCGCGATGCCCTACGCCCAATGGCATTATCCTTTTGAAAGAAAGGATGACCTGCCGTTCCCGGCCGATTTTATTGCAGAAGGGGTGGACCAGACAAGAGGCTGGTTCTTCACGTTGCATGCCATAGCCACCATGATCGATGAATCCGTATCGTTTAAAAATATCATATCGAACGGTCTGGTGCTGGATAAAAATGGCAACAAGATGTCTAAGCGTCTTGGAAATGCAGTCGATCCGTTCGACACCATTGAAAAATACGGCTCAGACCCGCTGCGGTGGTATATGATTACCAACTCACAGCCATGGGATAACCTCAAGTTTGATATCGACGGGGTTGAGGAAGTCAGGCGGAAATTCTTCGGAACGCTTTACAATACTTACAGTTTCTTTGCATTATACGCAAATGTCGATAATTTCAGGTATTCGGAAGATGAGGTCCCCGTAAGTGAACGTCCGGAACTTGACCGCTGGATCATATCCCTTTTGAATACGCTTGTCAAAGAAGTAGCCGACAGTTACGAGAATTATGAACCAACGCGTGCAGGAAGGGCAATTTCGGAGTTTGTGTCAGAAAACCTGAGCAACTGGTTTGTGCGGCTCAGCCGGAAACGTTACTGGGGAGGTGAATATAACCAGGATAAGATTTCTGCGTACCAGACGCTCTATACCTGTCTGGTCACCGTAGCCAAACTTATGGCGCCGGTCGCACCATTCTACGCCGATCTCCTATTCACTGACCTGAACAGGGTCACGGGAAGGGAAACCGACCAGAGTGTACATCTTGCCGACTTCCCGGCATTTGACGAAACCCTTATCGATTCTGAACTGGAAGAGAAAATGGCCATTGCACAGAAAGCATCTTCCATGATCCTTGCTCTGCGCAGAAAGGAAAAAATTAAGGTCAGGCAGCCCCTGGCGAAGATCCTGGTACCTGTTCTGAATCCCCATTTCAGGGAACAGTTCGAAGCGGTTCAGGGAGTCATAACCACTGAGGTTAACATCAAGGAGGTGGAATTCCTGAGCGATACCACCGGGATTATCCACAAAAAGATAAAACCGAATTTTAAAACCCTTGGGCCGAAATACGGAAAACTGATGAAAGAGATCAGTACTGCCATCGGAAGTTTTACGCAAACCGATATTGCAGAACTGGAAAGAGAAGGTACCTACACCGTTCAGGCAGGAGGCAGCCAGGTGAGCATCACCAGCGAGGATGTGGAAATCATTACCGAAGATATTCCCGGTTGGCTGGTAGCTACGGAAGGGAATCTTACCATTGCACTCGATATCAACATCACCCCTGAATTAAAGCAGGAAGGCATTGCGCGGGAGTTTATCAACAAGATTCAGAATATCAGGAAAGAAAGCGGCTTTGAAGTGACTGACCGGATAAACCTGAAAATCATGAAACATGATCAGCTTAATGAGGCTGTCGGAAACTATGCAGCCTACATCAGTGCCCAGACCCTGGCAGCAAGCCTCGAACTGGTCGACGGACTTGACAAAACACAGGCGAAGAGTGTCGAAATAGATACGGATGTGGAAACTTTGATTTCGGTTGAAAAATTCGTTCAGTCCCAATCGTGAATATGTGTTAAAGCCCGTCAAAGGGTTGATATTTTTTCTATATTTAAGCAGGATTGTATAACCAATCATTTTCAAACAAAAACTATAGGTCATGGCAGAAAAAAACAGATATTCGGATGCCGAGCTCCAGGAGTTCAAGGAACTCATCCTGAGAAAGCTTGAAAAAGCACAGAAGGATTATGAGATGTATAAAAGTTCCATTACTCACGGTGATGGCAACGATACCATGGATACCTCCCCTACTTTCAAGGTTCTCGAAGAAGGTGCAGCAACCCTGTCGAAAGAAGAAGCCGGGAAGCTGGCCCAAAGACAGCTGAAATTTATACAGTATCTTCAGGCGGCACTCATCAGGATTGAAAACAAGACCTACGGGATATGCCGTGAAACAGGTAAACTTATTTCTAAGGAAAGGCTTAGGGCAGTACCTCACGCCACCCTTTCCATTGATGCCAAGAAAAACCAAAGGTAGTTTTGGAATCCGCGACAGGGGAACAGATACCGGGGACGTGCAGGAGAACAGCTGGCATGGTCCCGGTTTTCACATGGGCGGAAAATCCTGGTGTGCATTTATTCATTTGATCATTAATATATGAAGATATCCAAAGGAAAGATTATTCTGATCATTATCCTGGCCATCCTTATTATTGACCAGGTACTGAAATTCTGGATCAAAACCAATATGGCGTTAGGAGACGAATTTCGCATTCTGGGTGATTGGTTTATCATCCACTTTGTGGAAAACAACGGAATGGCATTTGGTTTTGAATTTGCCGGAGAATACGGCAAAATGTTCCTGAGTATATTCCGGATCATTGCCGTAACGGTCATCGGCTGGTACCTGGTGCGCATGATCAGAAAAAATGAACCGTTCGGATTTCTGGTAAGTGTTGCCCTGATCTTTACCGGTGCACTCGGAAACATCATCGACAGTGCTTTTTACGGGATGCTTTTCGACCACAGCTACGGCCAGGTAGCCGCATTTCTCCCAGAGGGTGGTGGATATAACACTTTTCTTCACGGTAAGGTGGTGGATATGTTTTATTTTCCCATAATCACCGGAACCTATCCCGATTGGTTTCCTTTCTGGGCTGGTAATGAGTTTATCTTCTTCAGGCCGGTATTCAATATCGCCGACTCATCCATAACAGTTGGCATATTTATGATTCTGCTGTTTTACCGTAACCATTTTGACCATGAGGGCAAACCGGATAAAACCGGGGACTCGGAAATACCTGTTATGAATACAGAGGCCGAAGAAAATGAGGCTCCTGTGGAAGAAGCTCTTATCGATGAGCCTGTTGAGAAAGACCCAGATGCGGAAAACGTTATTAAGGAAGAGGAGAAGTCAAAATCACCGGAAGACATTACTGAAAAACCATCTGAGCAAGATAAAAATGGATCAGCCGTTTAAATTATACAACACCCTGACCCGCGCAAAAGAACTATTTCAGCCGATAGTACCCGGAAAAGCAGGGTTATATGTCTGCGGCCCGACGGTTTACAGCGACGCCCACCTGGGTCATGCCCGTCCGGCAATTACTTTTGATGTGCTGTACAGATACCTGATGCACCTGGGATATAAGGTGAGGTATGTCAGAAATATTACCGATGTAGGCCACCTGGAAGATGAGCTGGAGGAAACAGGTGAGGACAAGATTACCAAAAAAGCCCGCATTGAGCAGCTCGAACCCATGGAAGTGGTACAGAAATACATGAACACATTCCATAAAAACATGGCCGACCTGAACACCCTCAATCCTTCCATTGAACCAAGGGCGAGCGGCCATATCATTGAACAGCAGGAAATGATCAGTCAGATCCTTAAGAACGGATTTGCCTATGAAGCTAACGGATCTGTATATTTCGACGTGGAAAAATACAATCGGGATCATCACTACGGCAAACTTTCAGGGCGTAACCTGGACGACATCCTGCACAATACCCGTCAGCTCGAAGGCACTGATGAAAAGAAGAATCCGTTCGACTTTGCCCTTTGGAAGAAAGCCAGTCCGGAACACATCATGCAGTGGCCTTCCCTTTGGAGTGCCGGGTTCCCAGGTTGGCATCTCGAATGTTCTGCCATGAGTACCAAATATTTGGGAGATGTATTCGACATACATGGTGGCGGAATGGACCTTCAGTTTCCACACCACGAGTGTGAAATCGCACAGTCAACCGCTGCATTGGGTCACGAATCAGTGCAATACTGGATGCACAACAACATGATAACCATCAATGGTCAGAAAATGGCCCGGTCGCTGGGAAATTTTATAACACTCGATGAACTGTTTACGGGCAACCATAAGATACTGCAGCAGGCGTATTCACCCATGACCATTCGCTTCTTTATCCTGCAGGCGCATTACAGGAGTACGGTTGATTTCTCGAATGAGGCACTCCAGGCAGCAGAAAAGGGTTTTGAGCGGTTGATGAAGGCTGTAGCTGTTTTACAGAAACTGACCCCATCCCGGATATCTTCAGTAGTAGTCTCCAATTTGGAGGAAAACTGCTATGCGGCCATGAATGATGACCTGAATACCCCCATCGTGATCGCTCACCTGTTCGATGGAGTCAGGATGATCAACAGCATTAATGACGGAAATGAAACCATCTCCGCAACAGATCTTGCCCGGCTGAAATCGCTCTACAATGTTTTCGTTTATGAAATCCTCGGATTCAAAAACGAAGAATCTTCAGAAGGAAAAAACAATGAACTGCTCGGGAAAGTAATAGAACTGGTACTTCAGCTCCGCATGGAGGCAAAAAACAACAAGGATTGGAGCAGCTCAGACCGGATCAGGAATGAACTTTCAAAAATCGGGATTCAGGTGATGGACAGGAAAGATGGGTTTGAGTGGCAAACCATTTAGAAGATTAGAAGATTAGAAGATTGGAAGATTAGAATATTAGAATTGGGTTATGTTTTCAGGAATAGTAGAAGGAACGGCTAAGGTCGTTGAAATTATCAAAGATCAGGAGAATGTGCATTTCACTCTGGAATGGGCACTGGCAGACCAGCTGAAGGTTGACCAGAGCCTGTCGCACAACGGGGTATGCCTTACCGTGGTTGCGGTCGACAAGGAGAAAAATACGTACAGGGTGACAGCCATTAAGGAAACCCTGATGAAATCAAATCTCGGATTGCTCACACCGGGTTCAAAAGTCAACCTTGAGCGCAGTATGCCCATGAACGGCAGGCTCGACGGGCACATTGTCCAGGGACACGTAGACCAGACTGCCGTCTGCACCCGCGTTGATGAGGCTGACGGAAGCTGGTACTATACCTTTGAATACCAATTCGACAAGGAGAAAGCCCGCCAGGGTTACATGACCGTTGAAAAGGGATCAGTCACGGTAAACGGGGTCAGCCTCACCGTAGTCAACTCACAAGACAACACTTTTCAGGTTGCCATTATCCCCTATACCTGGGAGGTTACCAATTTTCACACTTTTAAAGCCGGAACTGTAGTAAATCTGGAGTTCGACATTATCGGCAAGTATCTCAGTAAACTGATGAGGTACCAGTAGCATACGTCCAAGAACATTTTAGACTTTGTGGTGTTTCAGCAAAGAAAAAAACGATGCAGAAAACCGCCCTTATTACAGGTAGTGCCAAGAGGATTGGCAAAGCTATGGCCGAACATCTTGCAGCAGAAGGATGGAATGTGGCTATTCACTATAACCGCTCTAAGGAGCCGGCAAACAGACTGGCCGATGAGCTTAAAGCAAAATATCCGGATCAAACCTTCAGGGCTTTTGGGGCCGATCTGATGTCCGACAAGGAAACGGAATGCCTGATCGCTTCTGTAATAGAAAAAATGGGGAAGCCATACCTCTTGGTCAACAACGCATCGGTATTTGAGCCCAAATCGCTCAGGGATAGTTCCCTCAGATTTTTTGATGAACAGCTGACGGTAAATTTCAGGGCACCATTCATCCTTTCCAGGGATTTTGCAAACCTCTGCGAATCAGGGATAATTATTAACCTTACCGATACACGGATAAATACCCATAAATCAAACTTTGCAGCGTACACCCTGGCTAAAAAAGCGTTATGGGAGTTGACCAAAATGGCGGCAGGGGAATGGGGACCGGACATCAGGGTAAACGCAATTGCTCCCGGGCTGACCCTGGCTCCTGCCGACAAAGGGGAAGATTACCTCCTTGAACTGGCGGGAAAGATCCCTATGAAACGGCCGGGAGGTATAGAGCCCATCCTTAAAAGTCTCGATTTTATTCTTGAAAATGATTACCTGACCGGGCAGATTCTATACTGCGACGGAGGGGAAAACCTGGGTCCCCGGAACTGACCCCAATATGAAAACAATTTCCTATCTTGCAATAAAACTGAACAACCATGGCAATAATCCGGGTAAAAGATTTACTCATCAGGACCTATATCGGATTTAATCCTGAAGAGCTTGTAAACAAGCAGGACGTCGTAATCAATCTCGAAATCGAGGTAGATGTGCCTGAGAAGGCACTGAAGACCGACGAGCCTGATGGAATCTATGATTACAAGAAAGTGACCAAACGAATCATCAATTATGTGCAGGAAGGCCGTTTCAAACTGCTGGAAGTGCTTACCAGGCAGCTTTTAGGAATGATCATGGAAGATCCACTGGTAAAAAGGGCCAGGGTCGAGGTGGACAAGCCCCATGCACTCAGGTTTGCAGAATCGGTTTCGGTCGAAATGGAAGATTTCAGGTAACATGAACACGGTTATTATTTCCATCGGATCAAATATTAATGCAGAAGTCAATATCCCGGCCATGCTGGATATTCTGGGATCTGAAACACACATCACCGGCTTGTCTGACATGGTTAGAACCAGCCCCATCGGAATAAAAGACCAGCCCGACTACACCAACGGGGCAGTGAGGGTGGAAACATTGCTCGGACGGGAGAAGCTGGATGAATTGCTGAAATCGGTAGAGGACAGGATGGGCCGGAATCGGACACTACCCAAATTCGGACCGAGGGTTATTGATCTCGATATTGTGGCATGGAACGGCGAAATCGTTGATCCTGATTATTATACGCGTGATTTTCTGAAGAAGGCAGTTGATAGCCTGTTGTGAAAAAGGCAAAAAAAAAAGGCAGCTTTCAAGAAAGCTGCCTCAAAGCCATGAAAACAATTAAACAATGTTCAGAAAACAGAAAACTAGAAACAATCAAATAGTCATAATATCTTTTTCCTTAGCGCTTACTAAGATATCAATTTTTTTTACAAATTCATCAGTATATGTCTGAACTTCTTTTTCACCATCTTTTTGCATATCCTCCGGAAGACCTTCTTTCAACAGTTTCTTAAGCTCCTCGTTGGCGTTTTTCCTAGCCGTACGGATACTGATCTTAGCGTTTTCCCCCTCGTTCCGGGCCTGTTTCACCAGACCTTTACGCCTTTCCTCGGTTAACGGTGGGATATTTATCCGGATTACCTCCCCGTTGTTATCCGGGTTGAAACCAAGATTTGCAGCCATAATGGCCTTTTCGATAACCGGGATCATTTTTTTCTCCCAGGGCTGTACGGCAATGGTCCGCGGATCCGGAGTACTTATATTGGATACCTGGTTCAGCGGAGTCAGGCTACCGTAATAATCAACATGAACGCTATCGAGCATGGCTGGATTGGCTTTTCCGGCACGTATATGCAGGAGCTCTTTTTCAAGATGAGCAATGGCCATTTCCATCCTCTCCTTGCAGTCGTCTAATACCAATTGTGCTTCTTCTTGCATAATATAATTTCGTACTGTAAAGATGCCGACAAATATAGGAAAAATGTAATAATGTTAAAAAAAAAGAAAACTTTTATTAAAATTTTGCGGCTTTTTATTCGTTATACACGACTGTTCCGATTTTTTCACTATTCAGGATACGCATCAGATTCCCTTTTTGGTCCATATTGAATACAACCACTTTAAGGTTATTCTCCCTGCACATGGTGGTGGCAGTCAGGTCCATAATCCGGAGTTGCCGTTTGAAGACCTCGTCAAAGGTAATCCTGTCGAAGCGGGTAGCATCCGGATCCTTTTCAGGGTCTGCGGTATAGATGCCATCAACCCGTGTACCTTTGAGCATGGCATCGGCTTCCAGTTCTATCCCTCTCAGGGCACTGGCAGTATCCGTTGTGAAGTAGGGATTTCCGGTTCCGCCAGCGATAATACAAACCTCTCCTGCCGCGAGAGCTTCGATAACCTTATCTTTAGTGTACAGTTCCCCGACCGGTTCCATCCTGATGGCTGTAAAGACCCTGCATTTTACACTAAGGGCTTTTAGTGCCGACTGCAGGGCCAGGCTGTTGATAACCGTTGCCAGCATACCCATCTGGTCTCCCTTGACCCGGTCGAAACCTTTAGCCACTCCGCTCATGCCCCTGAAGATATTCCCACCGCCTATAACAACCGCAACTTCGACACCGGCCTTAATGGCCTGCCCAATCTGCCCGGCATAATCGCCAAGCCGTTGGGAATCGATCCCGTACTGTTGTTCTCCCATCAGGGACTCACCGCTAAGCTTGAGTAATATTCTTTTATAGGCATTCATAATACTAAATTTTAATAAATGGATTCAAAGATAAAAAATCATTGTGCCACCTGAGAATTATTTACGAAAAAAGAGCTTCACCATTTCTGATGAAGCTCTTTTCAATTGTATTGTCTTATTACTTGTTTTATTAAGCATCCAGACCGTAGCGATCAAAGGCAGTTACGGTAAGCGACTTGTCAACGCTGACAAGGTACTGTTTCACAGTCACTTTGCTGTCTTTGATGAAATCCTGCTCCAACAATGTTGAATCCTTAAAGAATTTCTGAAGGGCACCCTGGGCGATTTTGTCTAACATAGCTTCAGGTTTTCCTTCAAGACGGAATTTTTCCTTGGCAATTTCAAGTTCCTTTTCGATGGTAGTCTGCGGAACAGCATCGCGGTCAACCGCAACCGGGTTCATTGCTGCAACCTGCATAGCCACATCCTTACCAACCTGTATATCGGCAACTTCCTGGCTCAGTCCGACAAGGGTAGCCAATTTATTGCCCGGGTGGATGTAGGGAACTACCTGCGCGGCCTCAACCTTACCGTAGTATGAAAGATCAAGTTTTTCTCCGATGATTCCGGTCTGTTCAACAACCTGTGCACCGACGGTACGGCCATCCAGCATCAGTTCCTTCAGTTCATCCAGTGATGCAGGCTTATTGGCCAGGGCCAGGTCCAGTATTTTGCTGGTGAAATCTACAAAATTTTCATTTTTGGCAACAAAATCGGTTTCGCAGTTCAGAACTACGATTGCTCCGAATTTTGCGTCTCCGGAAACTTTTGCAAGTACAACACCTTCGGTAGCTTCACGGTCGGCACGTTTGCTGGCAACAAGTTTACCCCTCTCACGGATGATTTCCAATGCACGGTCGAAGTTTCCTTCGGCTTCAGTCAGGGCATTCTTGCAATCCATCATACCGGCACCGGTAGCTTTTCTAAGTTTTACTACATCAGCAGTTGTAAATGACATAATATCTTATTTGAATTGATTACTAAATATATACAGAATTATTTCTCTTCCTCCTCTTCTGCCTCTTCGTCCAGATCTTCCTCTTCAAGGTCAGTTTCATCCAGTTCGAGTTCTTCTTCCTCTTCAACTTCTTCTTCAACTTCCTCGTCAAGATCCTCGTCCTCCTCTACTTCAATCCGTTCCTGTTTGACCAGGTTTTTGCGGGTCCTGCGGGTTCTGCGTGGTTCTTCGTCCATTTCCGCATCGGTATCATCCTCATCCTTATCGCGATCCATTTTGCGCTCCATCAGACCTTCACGGATAGCTTCAACCATAACGGAGGTAATCAACTGAATCGACTGGGAAGCGTCATCGTTGGCGGGAATGACAAAATCGATCCCGTTTGGATTGGAGTTGGTGTCGACGATCCCGAAAACCGGAATACCGAGGCGCTGAGCCTCACGGACAGCGATTTTTTCTTTCATGACATCGACTACAAAGAGGGCAGCGGGCAAACGGGTAAGGTCAGCAATACTACCGAGGATCTTCTCCAGTTTGGCACGCTGACGGGTAATCTGCAGCTTTTCACGTTTGGAAAGTTTCTCCCAGCTGGCGTCCTTGGTCATTTTGTCGATGGAAACCATCTTCTTCACGGCTTTCCGGATGGTTGGAAAGTTAGTGAGCATACCGCCGGGCCAGCGTTCGGTAACGTAAGGCATCTTAACGGTAGAAACCAGGTCGGCAACAATATCTTTTGCCTGTTTTTTGGTGGCAACGAATAATACCCTGCGGCCCGATTTTGAGATCTGCTTCATGGCAGCAGCGGCTTCATCGATCTTTACGATAGTTTTCTGAAGGTCGATGATATGGATCCCATTCTTCTCCATAAAGATATATGGCTGCATGTTGGGATTCCATTTTCTTTTGAGGTGGCCGAAGTGTACTCCGGCATCCAGCAAGTCTTGAAAATTTGTTCTTGGCATCTGTTTACTTTTTTTTTAGAAATCCGGCTTAAAAGCAACTGATGAGTAGTTCCGCATACCGGGAAGTCTCAACAGTTTTAGATCCCTTGTTATTAAATAATCTAAAATATTAACGTTTCGAGAACTGGAACCGTTTACGGGCTTTTGGCTGGCCTGGCTTCTTACGTTCAACCTCACGCGGGTCCCTGGTCATAAAACCAGCCTGTTTCAGCTTTGGACGGCTTTCAGGATCAATTTCCACCATCGCACGGGCAATACCGAGCCTGAGTGCTTCTGCCTGTCCGGTGAAACCACCACCATCGAGATTTGCCTTGATGTCATAGTTTCCTTCCACACCCAGCAGGGTAAGCGGCTGTTTGACCACATACTGCAGAATATCGGTAGTGAAATATTCTTCGATCGGACGATTGTTGATGACAATATTGCCTTTACCGGGAGTTACGTAGACGCGGGCCACGGCTGACTTACGGCGTCCTATGGTATTTGTGACTTCCATGTTTCTTATTTAATGGTATTTAAATCAATTTCTTTCGGCTGCTGGGCGGTATATTTGTGATCCGGGCCAACAACAACTTTCAAATTTTTATAAATGCTCCTGCCCAGGCGGTTTTTGGGAAGCATCCCTTTAACTGCCTTTTCGACCAGGCGCTCGGGATATTTCGCCAAAATCTCCTGCGGGGTCTGAAAACGCTGACCTCCCGGATAACCGGTATGCCTGACATATACCTTATCTGACATTTTACTGCCGGTAAGCGTCACCTTTTCAGCATTGATCACAATTACATTGTCCCCACAATCCACATGTGGTGTAAAATTGGGCTTGTGCTTGCCACGGAGAATCCGGGCAACCGTACTGGCCAGACGGCCAAGAACCATGCCGGTAGCATCTATGACTACCCACTCTTTGTTTACTGTGGCTTTGTTGGCCGATACAGTCTTATAACTCAGTGTATCCACTTGTTTTTAATTAATTTTGATTCAACAATTTCAAGCTGAACGTTTCCGCTTTTTTCGGTTATCCACATCGGGCATGTTAATAACTTACTCTATCGGCATGTATATCAGCTTATTATACAATTAGCAAGTACGGATAATAATCGGACTGCAAAAGTATTTTCTTTTTTTTAATTTCCAATGAATCAGCTGGTAAAAAATTGATTTTCTTTATTTAAGATACCGTTGAGTTAATATTGGCATTGACGGAACTATTTGGCCAATTAACCATTCCATGATTACTTCGGCATACAAAAAAAAAATTACTTTTGTTTTCATTGATACTTAATTGCTCCTTATGGCAAAACAGAAGCCCAAGAGATTACGGAAAAGGATATTTACATCTTACCTGACTTCCACGGTCAGCATCACCCTGGTACTGTTCCTGCTTGGACTTTTAGCCCTGATTCTGTTTAATGCAGGGAGGCTTAACGATTATGTGAGGGAAAAGATTGGATTCACACTGGTGTTAAGTGACGACCTTCGTGAAGCAGAGATTCTCCGGTTGGAGAAAAGTCTGAGCACCGAACCCTATGCACGTGAGATAACCTACATCGATAAGGAAACCGCTGCAAAAAACCTTCAGGAGGAGCTCGGTGAGGATTTTGCAGGATTCCTGGGATATAACCCGCTTTTTGCCACTCTTGAGATCAAACTGTTTTCAGAATACACCCACGCCGATAGCTTAGCCGTTCTGGAGAAGAAACTCCTTCAGCTTCCCCAGGTTACTGAAGTGTTTTATCAACGCAGCCTGGTTTCGGTGATTAACGATAACGTAAGAAAGATCAGCATCTTCCTGATCATCTTCAGCGGTCTCATGCTGTTCGTTTTCAGTGTGCTTATCAACAATACCATCCGGATTTCGATCTATTCGCAGCGTTTTATAATTAATAACATGCTGATGGTCGGTGCCACCCGGAGTTTTGTCAGGAAACCCTTTATCCGAAAAAGTATTCTTTTCGGTATATATGGGGCCATATTGGCCGGTATCCTTCTTTCTGCACTGATGCTTACCTACAAGAAAGAACTCAGCGGGATCATCAGCCTCGATGATATTAAAGTTCTGGGATTAGTTCTTGTCATCGTATTTGCTGCCGGCTTTTTGCTGTCATGGATCTCTACATTTATGGCAGTTAACCGTTTTCTGAAAATGAAATTTGATGAATTATTTTATTAAATCCCTATCTTTGGCAATTCTTTAAAGAATTGAAAAATGAAGAACAAGGATCCTAAATTAAAAGATAATCCCAGATTCCCCTTAGGGCCTGAAAACTACCGTCTGCTGGCTATCGGATTCGGCATCATAGTAATCGGTTTTCTCCTCATGGTTGGCGGAGGTAGTGATGATCCGGAAGTATTCAACCCTGAAATATTCAATTTCAGGAGAATAACCCTTGCCCCGATGGTCCTGCTTGCGGGATTCATTTTTCAGATCTACGCGATCATGAAAAAAGGCAAATCAGAAGAAAAGACAAATTAATACCTCCCAGATGACCGGATTTGAGGCCTTCCTGCTTGGACTGATCCAGGGGCTAACTGAATTTCTGCCTGTAAGTTCCAGCGGCCACCTTGAGTTAGGGTCCCACTTCCTGAACATAAATGAACCCGACAACCTGAAGTTCACCCTCACCGTACATGCAGCTACCGTACTCAGTACGATAATCGTATTCAGGAAAGATCTTTTCCGGTTGGTTTCAGGCGGGTTAAAATTCAGCAACAATGAAGAGACCGGCTATATCGGAAGATTGCTGTTCTCGGTAATTCCCATAGCCATTGTCGGATTGTTTTTTAAAAAACAGGTACAGGAACTCTTCACAGATAATCTGCTGCTGGTCGGCGGCAGCCTGCTGATAACAGCCTCACTGCTGGCATTCGCCCATTACCGTAAAACCGACCAAAAGGGAACGATCACTTATAGGAAAAGCTTTGTTATCGGATTAGCCCAGGCCTTGGCAGTCATACCAGGGATCTCGAGAAGCGGGGCAACTATTGCCACCGGACTGTTATTAGGGATAGACCGTAAGGATGTCGCCAGATTTTCTTTTCTGATGGTTCTGATTCCCATACTGGGTGCCTTTATTCTTGATATCTTCAGTCAACAGCCTCAGGGGTCAGAAAACATCGGATTGTCCACACTGGTTATAGGGTTTGCCGCTGCCTTTCTGTCGGGTCTCTTTGCCTGTAAGTTAATGATCAGGCTGGTAACCCGCGGAAACCTGATTTATTTTTCCCTGTATTGCCTTATTATTGCTCTAATTGCTATCTTTGCGGGCTGAAAATCAAGGATTAGGAAAACAATTTGGAAAAACAATGTCGATGATGGCAGAATCGGCCAATGCAGAAAATTATACAGAAGGCAGGATTTTATTATTTGACAAGCCATACGGGTGGACTTCATTTGATCTCGTCAGGAAAGTCAGGAATACCCTGTCGCGCAGCCTGAAAATAAAAAAACTGAAAGTAGGGCATGCCGGCACACTGGATCCGTTGGCCACCGGCCTGATGATCCTGTGTACGGGTAAGGCCACCAAACAGATTGAAGCCCTTCAGATGGAGGAAAAGGAATACATTGCCACCCTCAAACTGGGAGTGACCACACCCTCATTCGACATGGAAACGGAGGAAGACAGGCAATACCCGGCAGAACATATTACAAAATCACTGATTGAGGATACATTTCATCAGTTTACCGGAAACATTTTACAGGTCCCTCCCGTATTTTCAGCAGTGAAAATCGACGGTAAAAGAGCGTATGAGCATGCCCGTAAGGGTTTTGATCCGGAACTAAAGGCGAAAAACATTGTTATTCATTCAATAGAATTGATTTCGCTTGATATGCCGCAGTTAGTCCTGCGTGTAACCTGCGGGAAAGGCACCTATATCAGGGCACTGGCCCGTGATTTAGGCATTGCACTGGGATCAGGAGCTTACCTTACCGGCCTCAGAAGAACCCGGAGCGGCAGTTTCAGGGTTGAAGATGCCGATTCGGTGGAAATGTTTTTAGAAAAACAGAAACAATTAAGTAGTTAAACAAAATAATATATACGATATGGCTGAAATGAAATTATCGAAATTCAAGTACAAATTACCTGATGATAAAATAGCCCTTCATCCGGTGGGTAACCGGGACGAGTCAAAACTTATGGTTCTGGATCGTGAAAAAGGCACTATTGAGCATAAAATATTCAAGGATGTGCTTGATTATTTCAACGATGGTGATGTTATGATATTCAACGATACAAAGGTATTTCCCGCCAGACTTTACGGTAACAAGGAAAAAACAGGTGCCGAAATCGAGGTTTTTCTCCTCCGTGAGCTGAACCGTGAACAGCGGCTTTGGGATGTACTCGTTGATCCGGCAAGGAAAATCCGTATTGGCAACAAGCTCTATTTTGGCGAAAACGACATGCTGGTTGCCGAGGTTATCGACAACACCACTTCTCGTGGCAGGACGCTCCGCTTTTTGTTCGACGGAAATTATGACGAATTCAAAAAGACCCTGTACAGCCTTGGTGAAACGCCACTTCCCAAATTCATCAACCGGCCGGTAATGCCCGAAGACAAAGAGCGTTACCAGACCATCTTTGCCAGGCATGAAGGAGCGGTGGCCGCCCCGACAGCCGGGCTCCATTTCAGCCGGGAGCTGCTCAAAAGGTTTGAAATCAAGGGGGTCGATTTTTCCTATATCACACTACATGTAGGTTTGGGCAATTTCAGGAGCGTAGATGTGGAGGATCTCACCAAACACAAAATGGACTCTGAACAGATATTTGTTCCGGAAGAGACCTGCACTCGGGTAAACAGGGCCAAAGAAGACAGGAAAAACATCTGTGCGGTTGGCACGACGGTAATGCGTACCCTTGAGAGTACGGTTTCTACCCAGGGCCAGCTCAAGCCCTTCGAAGGATGGACCAATAAGTTTATCTTCCCTCCATACGATTTCAACGTGGCCAATCGTATGATTACCAATTTCCACCTGCCATTATCCACCCTCCTGATGATGGTATCGGCATTTGCCGGATATGATTTCCTGATGGAAGCATACAGGATCGCGCTGAAACACGATTATCGCTTTGGTACATACGGAGATGCCATGCTGATTATTTGATACGATAAAGAGAATCTAAAATACCCATAGGTGCCGCAGTGTTTAACCAGCGGCACTTTTTTTATGCTCTCCACCATCCGGGCCAGGCCAATTCACCGATAAATGGCTATTTTTGCCCAAAACATCTTGTGCCATGGAAATGAACTCCAGCGCCTGCCCTGTATGTGGTTACCATCAGTTCAAAGTGGCATTTGCCACTAAAGACTATTTTTTTACCGGAAAGGACTTCACGGTAAATGCCTGTATAAAATGCGGCATGCTTATGACAGCAGGGTTGCACCCCGGGAAAGATCTGTCAGTATATTATAAATCAGAACAGTATATATCCCACTCAGATACCCGAAAAGGGATCGTGAACCGCATTTACCACCTGGTCAGAAATATCATGCTCCGCCGCAAGCACCGCATGGTATGCTCCGTTTCCGGATTAAAAACGGGTTCAATTCTGGATATTGGCACCGGAACGGGCTACTTCCCGGCGTTCATGAAAAGTAAAGGCTGGCAGGCTACCGGAACTGAGAAATCTGAAGAAGCCCGGAAATATGCTTCAGAAAAACAGGACATTCTGGTTTATGATGAAGAGAAACTGTTCAGCCTGCCCGCAGCTTCATACGATGTAGTCACCCTCTGGCATGTCATGGAACATCTTCCCAATATCAACCAGCACTGGCAGGTCATCTCCAAAATCCTGAAACCCGACGGGGTTCTGATTATTGCGCTCCCCAATGTGAAATCATGGGATGCGAGGCATTACGGACCCTACTGGGCAGCATGGGACGTACCGAGGCATATCTGGCACTTCTCTCCAAAACATGTAAAGGAATTAGGGAAGAAGGAAGGGTTCAGGCTCAGCAGAACTATGCGTATGCCGTTCGACGCCTTTTACATTTCGATCATGAGCGAAAAATATAAGCAGTCGTCCTTCCCTGTGCTCAAGGGTATGTTTTATGGAAAGCTATCCTGGTTTGCCAGTCTGTACAACAAAAAAAGGTGCAGTTCCCTGATTTATGTTTTCCGGAAAATCAGTTAGGCAGATAAATTATAAAATGCCTTTTCTGGTCTGCTGCCATCAGGTGAACCCAATTTTTTTTCCCTGGATTTACTGCCACTCAGGGTCTTCCCTTTAAGGGCAATTCCCGGGAAACTTGTCCGGCAACCCCAGGTACAGGTTCGTCCCCAGCCATATAACTGACCATCAAATTATTAAAATAGGCACCCTTTATTTGCACAACCTGCCAGTTCATCTGACGGAAGCGCGAAAGATAATCTTTGTTCCGCTCCAGGTCGCGTGCCACAGAAGTACTGAACAGCTCGCCCGACAATCCTGACAAACAGGAAAGATCGGCATAAACAGAGATATTTGCCTTGCTATCGGCATTTTGCATGAATCTCTGATACCGCATATCCCTGGAAAGGGTTTCACCGGCCTGCATCATGGCCAGGTACCGGTTCAGTTCCTCCCCGGAAGAGGCAAAGACCAGGTTATTCAGATAAAAACCCACGAAGTTGGCCTTCACGGAACGGAACGGAAAGCCCAACCAGATGCCCGGCAATGACGGATAGGGAAATTTGTATGCATATACCTGTTTCGCAGCATCGAGGGTAACTTCAAAGTCGCTCAGCGACTGCCCCCGTCTTTCAGCGCGGGTTTTCAGCATTTGCAGAATCTGTCCCTCGGCGGAACTACGGTTTTTTACGGGAATAACCAGCACGCCGGACTTTTCGCTGCCTCTTCCCGCTGTAGGCATATGGGCAAGTATGATCTCCTTGTCCAAAATATCCTGAAGCACACTTTTAAGGTTGGTTCTGCTCTCCGACAAAATCCGGGTAAACTTCTCCTCCCTTGCATAGAATTTGTTTCTGCCTTTCAGATACCTTTCGAGATCATTGAAAAAAGCTTGCGGATCGGATATCGTATAACTCACATACATGCAGGTATTGGCGGGTAAAAGGCGATCGGCCTGTAATCGCTGGGGCTGTTGCCGCCCGAAAACCGAAAGATACTGATTCAGTGAATCATACGCCATGGAAACTCCGGTCAGCCTGAATCCCCGGTCATTCAGGCTCAGGTCGAGTTCAGTCCAGCCGGCATAATCAGAAGCATTGGATATTTCCCGGCTGTAACGGATCAGTTCCGTTTCACCAAACTCATTGACTGTCCGGCGCGGTTCACTGCTGAGCCACCTGGCCAGGAATTGGGGAAGATGGAGATGGTTTACATAGATGGCGGCAACAGTCTGGGAAGAGGCAGTCCGGTTTACCCGGATAAATGTCTGGTTCCCTGACAAACTACCTGAATGGAGTTGCCTGATCGCCTGCTCTACCAGCGCTGACTTCGGACTGGCAAGAAAAAGGCCTTCATCAAAAGCATATGCAAAAACAGGTCTGGAGGAAGGATCTGCAATATCATGAATGCTTACATGGTCATAACCTCTTGTATTTGTCGTAAACTGCGTATCGGGATACCATGAGTTAACCAGCATTCTCCACCCCTTCTTCCGGTTGTTGCCCGTAAGTGGCACGATAAACAGCGGGGTAAGTTCATCCCTGCCCTCATGTTTCAGGGCAATGGTCATCCTGTCATTCTTCAGGGCTGAAGGAATCTCCGGATGACTGCTGATTATGGAATCGAGCCGGGTCATTGTCGAAAAAAGGGACTTCCGGAGTCCGGCATTCTTCATTCCGGCAATTATCTGATTTCTGACAGGAATCGCACGGATTGATGATATCTCGATGAACAAAGGTACATCCAGGGGTACGGCGTGATAAGCAGGAGAATCTTCATAAAAAAGGCTAAAACTGCGCTGGTTTAAAAGATAATAGGCAACGACTCCCGAAATGGTCAGTGTAATGAATACAATAGCCAGTTTTTTCATTGAAACGCGTTTGAGGTAAATATACAAAATTCAGCAGCCTGATTCCCGGCATCCCATCCCAAATGATTAACAATCATCCGTTAATTTCAAAAAAAAGAGCCTGACCGATTGGCCAGGCTCTTTTTGTATATATTCAGAAATGAATTACTTCTGTTTTCTTTCAATAGCCCTGCGGATACGCTGTTGGGTATCGAATACAATAGGCGTGGCCACAAAAATGGACGAGTAGGTACCTACCAGGATACCGACAAGGAGAGCAAATGTAAACCCTCTGATGGAAGCACCTCCGAACAGGAAAATGGCAAGCAATACCACAAACGTTGACAATGAGGTACTGAAGGTACGCCTCAGGGTACTGTTCATTGCCTGATTCATGGTATGTTCGGCATCACGTTTCGGGTAAAGCTTCAGGTACTCACGGATACGGTCGAACACTACCACGGTATCGTTGATGGAGTAACCCAGAACGGTCAGGATGGCTGCGATGAAGGCCTGATCAATCTCAAGAGAGAAAGGCAGCACTGAATAGAGCAGCGAGAAAATCCCGAGTACAATTATGGAGTCGTGGGTAAGTGCAGCCACGGCGCCGAGGCCATACTGCCAGTTACTGAACCTGACCAGAATATAAAGGAAGATGATAATCAGGGAGAAGATGATGGCAATAACCGCATCCCGCTTGATATCATAGGAAATGGTCGGCCCCACTTTCTGGGAACTCATCCTGTAATTGGAAGAGAAATCCTCAAAAGAAACATTCTGAAGGTAGCCTCCATCAATAAGACCTTTAAAGAGAAGCTGTTCCACTTCATCATCCACATTGTCGCTCATATCGTCCACCTTATAGGTAGTGGTAATCCTCACCTGGTCGTTACCACCGAAGGTTTTAACTTCAGGAGCAGTTCCGTAAGCAGCAGCCAGTGCATTCTGGATATCGGCAACCCGGACTTCCTGGTCAAAACGAACGGTATAGGTACGTCCGCCCTTAAAATCGATCCCGTAATTAAAACCACGGATTCCGATCGAAAGCAGGGAAAGGACGATCAGTGAACCTGAAATGATATAGGCCACTTTCCTTTTTTCAAGAAATTTGATATGGGTATTCTGAAGCCAGTTGCTGGTCAGCTTTGAAGTAAAGGTGATGTTTTTGTTGCGTTGCAGCTGGGCTTCAAAAATCAGGCGGGTGATGAAGATCGCACTGAAGAGTGAGGTCAGGATACCGATAACCAGGGTGGTTGCAAAACCTTTGATAGGACCTGATCCGAACATATAAAGGACAATACCGGTAAGCAAGGTAGTAACCTGGCCGTCGATGATAGCAGAATAGGCATTCTTGTACCCGTCGGATATCGCCAGTTTCAGGCCCTTGCCCGCGTTAAGTTCTTCCTGAACCCTTTCATAAATAAGCACGTTGGCGTCGACCGACATACCGATGGTAAGAACGATACCGGCGATACCCGGCAGTGTAAGGACTGCACCCAGAGAAGCAAGAATACCCACGATAAAGAACATGTTGGCAATCAGTGCAATGTTTGCAACCAGACCGGCCTTCTTACTGTAGAAGAAGAGCATGTAGGCCAATACAACCAGAAAGGCGATCAGGAAGGAGTATAATCCTGATGAGATGGCTTCCTTACCCAGAGATGGCCCAACAACTTCTTCCTGCATGATCCGGGCGGGAGCGGGCATTTTACCCGACTTCAGAATGTTCGCAAGGTCTTTTGCCTCTTCAATATTTTCCAGACCGGTGATGCTTGAGCGGCCACCGGTAATTTCATTCTGTACGGTTGGGAAAGACCTTACGTAGCCGTCGAGAACGATGGCAATCGATTTGCCGATATTCTCCTTGGTCATACGTGCCCAGGTTTTTGCACCTTCACTGTTCATGGCCATGGCAACCTCCGGACGGCCGCCAAACTGGTCAAAATCCTGGCGGGCATCGGTGATCACCTCACCAGTGAGTGGTGCCTGTCCGTCACGGGTAGTAGCCTTCAGTGCTACCAGCCTGAAAAAGTTACCTGCCTCGTCAACCGGCTTGGCCGTCCAGCGGAATACCATATTCCTCGGGAAAATATTCCTGATCTGCTCGCGGGCCAGGATACGGTTTACTTCGGCAGTATCCCTTGCATGTGATATACCGGCGATCGGTCCGGGGAACAGGTTACCCATCTGGTCGGTGCTGGGCGACAAAACGGCAAACAGCGGAAACTCCTTTCTGAAGTTTTCCATATCCGCAGCTCCTTCGGGAGTAACACCTGTGGTATCACTTCTGAGTTCATCAAGAAGTGAGGTGGTCTGATCTGCAGTCAGGCTGTCGGCCACTTCCGAAGTTTCCAGTGGTGTTTCGGTCTCTACGGTACTAACTGAGGCAGTATCCGCAGGAACTACACCTCCTGTAATTTCCCGGAGGCGCTGGTTGGCCTGCATAAGGTAAGGATAAACCTCCTGGTTTTCGTAGGTTTCCCAGAATTCCAGCTGAGCGGTTCCCTGGAGGAGTTTACGCACCCTTTCCGGGTTGTCGATACCAGGCAGTTCAACAAGAATACGGCCGCGGGTCTGTAATTGCTGAATATTGGGCTGTGCCACACCAAAACGGTCTATACGGGTACGGAGAATGTTGAATGAGTTGTCGATGGCAGCATCAGCTTCTTCCCTGATCACGCTCAGGACTTCCGCATTGGTAGAGTTGAATTTAACCCGGTCCTTCAGTTCCAGAGTGTTGAAAATGGCCGCCAGCTGGGCATTCGGGTCGATCTCCTGGAATGCCTGACCAAACAGGGTAACAAAATCCTGTGTGCTGTTTTTCTGCATTTCAAGCGCCCGGCTAATGGCAGCATTGAAGGTTGAATCGGGATTGTAGTTCGACATCGCCCGGATAACATCAACCACCGAAACCTCAAGTGTAACGTTCATACCACCTTTAAGGTCAAGACCCAGGTTGATCTCAAGCTCCTTGACATCCTTGTAGGTAAATTTTTTCAGGCCCAGAAAGTTATAAACCACCTCACCTGAAATGGAGTCCAGGTAGGAAAACTCTTTTGCCGGATCGCCCTGCGCATACTCTTTGGCCTGGCGTTCAATCTGGCCTGCCTTGAAGGTAAATGTCAGCTGATAGAGACATACCGCAGCAAGCAAGATGGCAAATGTAAAAATTGCACCTTTGTTTTGCATTGAATCAGAATTTTTAAGTTTAAATATGTTTATTAATCATGTTGCAAACGGCAGGTATCCGGATCTTTATCCGGATTCGCCAGAAGGGAAGCGAATGCTCAGGCAGCCGGGGGGATATCGTCGGGTGCCGTGAAGTGATAATTCCTGAAGGCTATCAGGTTTCTGACCGCAGGATAATCCTGAAAATCGAATACTTCAGCTTTCAGAATATGAAAAGTGCGTAAACTGTGGTGCTGAAGGATATATCTGGCATTATCGGCCTGAGGTAGATTTTTTAACAGGATCCTCTGTCCGGGGGCCTTCAGGGTCAGATTTGCAGAAGGATTACAAAAGTAAAGTACAACCTGGTCGGACTGATTTTGTGTCTCGGTTTCCACTATAAACTCCTTCCGGTCATCGTGGTATACGTCAAAAAGGAAAGCGGCTCCCATTAAAAACAGGAACAAAGCCAGTTTCACAAGCCTTTCTTTAGATATATACCGCCTAATTCTCAAATGTGTATCGTTTTGAGGACGCAAATATAAATAATGTAACGGGAGTTACAAAAATATTTTACTGTCAGGTTTTTATCGTCAGTGTCAGCGACCCGTAATCAATGACTGCTTTGTTGGCAAAAAGAAAATCACCGCCGATCAGTCCGCAGATTTCCTTTTCAGTAGCATGGAAATAGAGTTTATTGATGTGGGACAGGTCAATCAGGGCAACATTCATGGCACCGTTGATGAAAGAACCAAATGAAAACGGCAAAAGCAAACCCAGGGATGTTTCCAGACGGGCTGCCCCTATACCAGCTGAATGGATCCTCGAATCATCGTGTTCGGGGAGTGCCTGGTACAAATTTGTGAGGGTCCGGTCGAACACCGTTTTAGAAGCTCCTGTGTCGATTACCCAGACACCCACGGTACCATCATCAAAGCGGCAGGTTGCAGTCAGGTGATAATTGCCGTCTTCCAGTTCAACCAGACTTAAAGGTATTTTGTATTCCATGCCTTGAATCAAGAAAAACGGATGATCCCAGAGGCACCATCCGTTTTGTATATTTCTGAATAAATTTGTCTCTTAAAGAATATTCATTCCATCCAGCACATCCATGATTTTTTTCACAGAATTGGCTGAATTGTGGAGCAATTCCGTTTCAGCTTCGTTGAGTGCTACTTCAATAACCTGCTCAACTCCATTTTTGCCTAATTTCACGGGAACACCCACGAACATGTTGTTGAGGCCATACTCTCCTTCCAGTTTGATACAGCAGGGGAAAATACGTTTCTGGTCCATTACAATGGCTTCTACCATTTGTGCAGCAGCAGATCCCGGAGCGTACCATGCAGAAGTTCCCATCAGGTTCACCAGTTCACCGCCACCGTTAATGGTGCGTTTGACAATGGCATCAAGCCTTTCCTGGTCAATTAGCTCAGTTACCGGGATACCAGATACTGTAGTATAACGGGGCAGCGGGACCATGGTATCGCCATGACCGCCCATCAGCAGGGCCTGTATGTCACGCGGAGAAACATCGAGCGCTTCGGCCAGGAACGCCCGGTAACGTGCAGTATCCAGGATACCGGCCATACCCATAACCCTGGTTTTGGGAAGATTGGCACTTGCATAGGCCGCATAGGTCATAACATCGAGCGGATTGGAAACCACAACGATAATGGTATCCGGACTGTATTTCACCACATTCTCGGTAACACTTTTCACGATTCCCGCGTTGATGGAAATCAGGTCGTCGCGGCTCATGCCTGGTTTTCTCGGTACACCCGAAGTAATTACGACAACTTCTGATCCTGCGGTTTTGGAATAGTCGTTGGTGGAACCAACCAGCCTGGTATCGTAATAATTAACCGGGGCAGTCTGCCAAAGGTCGAGCGATTTCCCTTCAGAAATACCTTCCTTGATGTCGACCAGTACCACCTCCTGTACGATGTTTTTCTGGGCAATAACCTGTGCACAGGTAGCACCAACATTTCCTGCTCCTACAACTGTTACTTTCATGAAAATAAGATTTTTATGTATTAAAAACTTATAAATATAAACAATTAATTTTCAGCTCCTTTAAAGGATCGGCAAATTTAGCCTATTTGATTGATTTATAAAACATCTGTTCGGACGGGTAACTCGGTTTAACATTTTAATAAACCTTTTGAAAATGCAATTTCCTGCTCTAAAATCCAAATAGAACAAATATTTATGGATTTTTAAATATAACACATTCAGGTATTTATATATTTTTGTTTAATATTTTTCAAAAATATTTATTCAAAACGACCATTCCGCTAAACTTTGTAACCGGACAAACGTTTTTTTAGGTAAGAATCCAGAAATTTACAGAAATTTATTATATACGACTCTATGAGTAAAAAAGTCATAATAACGGGAACCGGACTCGGAGGTTTAAGCACCGCACTGCGACTTACCACTGATGGCTATCAGGTGGAAATGATTGAAAAATATCATCAGGCAGGTGGTCGCCTCAACCTGCTTGAAAAAGACGGGTTCAAATTTGACCTGGCTCCCACCTTCTTCAGTATGAGCTATGAATTTAAAGAACTGATGGAGTATTGCAAAATGGAAACTCCTTTTGAATTCCTGAAGCTCGACCCTCTTTATGCTGTCCATTTTGAAGGAGATAAAAGAAATTACCTGATATACAGCGACCTGAAAAAGCTTGCTGCCGAATTTCGTGAGGTTGAACCCAATCTTGAAGTAAAACTGAAGAAGTTTCTGACACAGACCGGAAATCTATTTCATGATACCGAAAATATCATCATAAAGCAGAACTTTAACTCCCTATTACATTATGCCACTCAACTGATGCGTGTGCCCCTCAAACACGGCCCGAAGATGTTCTATTCCATGTGGACTGAACTGAGCCGTCATTTTACTTCTTTTGAAGTAAAGGTCATACTCTCCCTGGTGGGATTTTTCCTTGGATCGACCCCGTTTAAAACCCCGGCGGTTTACACATTGCTCAGTTATACTGAACTGGTGCACGACGGGTACCATAACGTAAAGGGCGGTATGTACACCATTGTCAGGGAGCTGCTGAAGGAACTGGAGAAAAGAGGCGTAACTATTCGCTACAATACCGAAATCAAAGAGGTGGAATCCACGGATGGTAAGGTTTCGGCGCTAATCGACCAGCATGGCAACCGGTATACGGCAGACCTATTCGTAATCAATGCCGACGCGGCCTCTTTCAGGGGCCAGGTGCTTAAACGCGAAAAGTTCAGCGAAAAGCGGCTCGACCGTATGCACTGGACCATGGGACCTCTTACCATTTATCTGGGAATCAACGGGAAGGTAGAAAACATGTATCACCATAACTATTTTCTCAGGAGGAATTTCGAGGAATATTCCCGAAAAATATTCACCAATGAGATTAAAATGGACAAAGCTTATTACTATGTCAACATTCCGTCGATGCACAACCCGGAATACGCACCTCCGGGAAAAGAGAGTATTTTCATATTGTGCCCTGTTCCTGAACTCAGGTATAAACCCGATTGGAGCGACGGCGATGAAATTGCCGACGGCATTATCAGGGACCTTGGGGAACGCACCGGAATTGATTTTGCCGGCAGGACGGAATCGCGGACCGTACTTACCCCGGTTGAGTGGGAAAAAATGTTTAACCTTTATAAGGGGAGCGGCCTGGGTTTAGCACATGACCTTGACCAGGTCGGCGGGATGCGGCCTTCTAACCAAGATGAGGAGCTGAACAACCTGTTTTATGTCGGGGCATCAACCACACCCGGAACCGGATTGCCCATGGTGGTAATCAGTTCAAGACTGGTAACCGAAAGAATCAATAAGATATATGGATCTGTACACCAGAAATAGCCTGAAGTGCAGCCGGCAGACCACTCTGTCTTACAGCACCTCCTTTTCATTGGGTATCCGGATGCTTCAGAAAAGATACCAGAAGGGAATATATGCGATCTATGGATTTGTAAGGATTGCAGATGAGATTGTGGATACCTTCCATGATCAGCCCCAAAAAGTATTGCTGGAGAAATTCAGGGAGGAAACCTGGGCGGCAATAGACCGGGGATTCAGTACTGACCTTATCCTGCATAGTTTCCAGTGGGCAGTGAATACCTACAAAATCGACCGTGAGCTGATCGAGGCATTTCTGTACAGTATGGAGCTGGACCTTACCGAGAAAATATATCCTCCGGAAATGCTGAAAACGTATATATATGGTTCGGCCGAAGTGGTTGGACTGATGTGCCTCAGGGTTTTCTACCATGAGCAGCCCGACGTTTATGAGCAGCTTATCCAGCCGGCCAGAAAACTTGGCGAAGCCTTTCAGAAGGTCAATTTCCTCAGGGATGCGCAGGACGATTATATCAAAAAGGGAAGGGTTTACTTCACCAACATCAATTTCCGCAATTTTACACCGGAGTCGAAAGCAGAGATCGAAAACGATATTCAGAAAGACTTTGATGAAGCCTTTCAAGGGATCCGCATATTACGTAAAGACGTGAGGTTTGGTGTTTATTTAGCTTACAGGTACTATCTGGAATTGCTCTCAATAATCAGAAATACCCGGCCAGACGATATGCTTCAGGCCAGATGCCGGGTACCCGACCGCCGGAAAATGCGCCTCCTTCTTTCGGCAGGGGTAAGAAATGCCCTAAATCTGATCTGAAGATCTGTTATAATCAGAAATTCAGCAAATCCTTCAGGTTCTTGTAACCCGATTTGCTTACCTTTAGTTTTGATTTATCGTGCAAGATGGCCACATACGACTCCTTTTCATACTGCTGCAGCTGGGCGATCTGGTCAATCCGGACTATATAAGACCGGTGTATCCTGGCAAAATTATGGGGATCAAGAGCTGTCTCAAAATAACGCATCGTCTTCTGCTTGGTAAAACGGCCTTCACTGGTATATATCAGCACATAGTCGTCCATTGACTCTATGTACCGTATATGATCTGCCGGGATGATGTGAATCTTATGGCGGTCTTTCACAACAATGCGGTCTAAAAACTCCTCCTTCGGGAAATTGGTAATCTTCTCAACAATATCTTCTCCTTCTGCCTGTTTTTCAAGGCGTTCCTTAACCTTTTCCAGAGCAGAAAGGAGCCGGTCCTTTGAAAACGGTTTCAGCAGATAATCGGCTGCATTAAATTCAAAAGCTTTCAGCGCATACTGGTCATATGCCGTACAGAAAATAATCTCGGGATGGTGGTCAAGAAGCTCCAGCATCTCAAACCCGGTAATTTTGGGCATCTGGATATCGAGAAAGACCAGGTCCGGTTTAAGTTCATTAATGGCCTTTACCCCTTCAAAACCGTTTTCACATTCGCAAAGCAGATCGATCTCCTCGCGGTCTTTGATATAGGAGCGTAAAAGATTGCGGGCCAACTCTTCATCTTCGACAATGATGGTTCTGATTTTTTCCATGGATTATTGATTTACAGCTGAGGAATCCTCAGGGTTATGGTAAAAAAGTTCTTATCGTCAGTCACTTTCACAATGGCAGATCCGCCATAAATAATCTGAAGCCTCTCCCGGATGTTCCGCAACCCGATTCCCTCGCCTTTCCTGTTGATGACATCCGGATCGTATGTGTTTCCCACCGATATTTCAAGGTATTTTCCGTCACACGAGCCATGGGTGATAATCTCAACTGGCTCTGTAGCTTCATAAACACCATATTTAATAGCATTCTCATAGATGGGTTGCAGAATCATATTGGGGAGACTGGCATTATAGCATTTTTCATCCACATGAAATACAGGAAGTAGCTTGCTTCCGAAGCGCACTTTCTCAATGGCCAGGTACAGCTTGTTGTTCTGCAGCTCCGTGCCAAAAGTAACTTTCTCATTCTGATTATGTTTCAGCGAATACCTCATCAGCGATGACAGGTTAATGACCATTTCCTGGGCTTTGGCCGGATCGGACATGGTAAGGGATGAGATGCTGTTGAGGCTGTTGAAAAGAAAATGGGGGTTTATCTGAGATTTCAGGGCATGCAGTTCAGCCTCCTTGATCAGTGATTTCAATTCGCTCTCACGTTTTACCTTTTCCCTGAAATTCTGGTAATAGATGATGGCCATAAACAGCAGCACATAAAAAACATATAACAGATAGCCGGTCAGCATTCTCGAAGGCAGGCTCATCTGCATATAGTCTGCCAGTTCCGGGGCAAACAGCTTGATGGTTATGGCCGCCAGGTATGTCCATACGATAATGATGGCCGTTGCGGCAATCAGGTGAAAAAGAAGCAGGCTCCACCACTTATAGGTTTCGGGCGAGTTGTACTTGACCACATACCAGATGCTGAGGCCAAGAACGGCGAAAAAACCGTATTGTACAAACGTATTGATAAAAGAAAGGTGCAGTGCGAGATCATAATAGTTCCACAGAACCAAAGCATTTGCACTGGCTAAAATCAGCCAGAAAACGCCGTAGAACGCAAGAAACCGGATATTTGACAATAGAGGATGTTTCATTTATAATCAATCAAACAGGTCTGACAGTTATTTGGTTAGTACAGAAATTACCTGATATTCAGAAATTCTTGATCTCAATTCCGCCAAATGCGGTAAATCCCCTGACGATAAGTGTCTTGGACAGGTCCTGCCTGTCGGGAATGACATTCCCGCGCTTATCTGTAAAAGCACCGAAAATGGTAGAGACTTCATTCTTGACAGCCCAGTCGGGTGGAATTTTAAACCCGGTACCCCCAAAGACACTTACACAATCGATCACAGCCCCATTCGGTGAAAGTTTCGCCACCCTCATATCATACTCTGAACCACCGAATATTGAGGTACTTTTACCTCCGATCAGATTTTGCGAATTTACAACAATTTCCCGGCCACCGAAAACGACGAAATCATCAAAATAATCGAGCTCTGCCGCTCCGCTATCCTTTAACACAGGCGTTTTTCGCTGATGTCTCCATATAAGAAGGATACCAAGGACCACCAGGAGGAGTGGCCAGGAAAGCCGTCTCAGTTTCCAGGGCACCTCAATCAGATCGGGGACCATGAAAAAAATACCGATCAGGATCAGGACATACCCCGATGTTTCATTTCCGCTGAAAAGGGAAAACACCCCTATAACCACCAGGAGCATCTGCCATGAAATCAAAACATCCCTGAGAACATGGGGAATAATGCCTAATTGCTCGAGAATCCAAATCCCACCTATGGCAATCAGTGCCGCTCCAAACAAGATCCTTTTGTTTACTTTATTATTCTGCGATTCCATGATACATTTTTTATTTCAAAGATAGTGACCCGGAGTGGCCGTGCAGAAAAGGTTTCCGGTATAGGAACCATTTTTACCGGCGACTGATCCGATCCTGTCTATTATTTGCGCATGATGATAAGAACACCGGTAAATAAAACGGCTAACGGAAAAATCAGGGCAAATGAAAATGGCTGCCAGGCAAATATTCTGGGCAACAGAAAAAAACCTCCGAGGGCAACCAGTATCCATCCTCCGGAATTTCTTCCTGAAACCAGAATGAGACCTATAACCATCAAAATCATTGGCCAGGAGAAGATAATTCTTCCCAGTCTGCTGAACAACCAGGTAAAGGGCGACAGAAGCTGGTCGAAATCAATGTTCAGGCCTAGTTCCCTTAATGTCCAGAGACCCCCGATAATAATCAGGATTACAGCAATGATCACCTTTGAGTTGTCCTGTTCAGCTTTTGCCATAATTATTCATTTATAACCTGCTTCCAAATGTATTATTCTTTTGTATTACAAATGGCATCCTTTCGGTTAATATCCGGATATCACCGGTAAATAAAGAAAATTTCGCTCAATTATCCTTGCGGGAGAGCTTATACTATTCAAAAAAGGTTGTCCCTTAAGCAGAGACAACCTCTTCATATTTTTTATCGGATATTGGGAACTGAACCGTGGATGGCACATCCGTGCTCTTCAGAAATCTGATTCAGTCCTTTGAATTACGTGATCAGCATTATCATCCCGTCAGGAAGATTTTCCTTTTTCCTTGCTCCAGGCGTCCTTCAACGGTACTGTCCGGTTAAACACAGGTTTTCCGGCAACAGAGTCAGGATCCACGCAGAAATAGCCCAGCCTTTCGAACTGAAAGTGCGAAAGCGGTTCTGCCTCCTTTACCGACGGTTCAATAAAACATTCTGGCAGCACAACCAGAGATTCCGGATTCAAAAAGTCCTTGAAATCGCGTTCTTTCTGACCGGCAGGATCTTCGACCGTGAAGAGACGGTCGTAAAGACGAACTTCAGCCTTTATTGATTCGGTTGCAGAAACCCAGTGGAGTGTGGATTTGACTTTCCGTCCATCAGGAGAATTACCACCCCTGGAAGCAGGATCGTAGGTACAATGAACTTCGGTGATACGGCCACTGTCATCTTTGACCACCTCTGTACATTTGACGAAATAGGCATATCTCAGGCGTACTTCACGGCCCGGAGCCAGGCGGAAAAATTTGGAGGGAGGCTCCTCCATGAAGTCATCCCGTTCGATGTAGATTTCCCGGGTAAAAGGCACCATTCGGGTTCCGTCATCAGGATTTTCGGGGTTGTTGATGGCTTCCATGTCTTCTGTCACGCCTTCCGGGAAGTTGGTAATCACCACCTTGAGCGGATCGAGCACACCCATAACCCGCCGGGCAATCTTGTTCAGGTCTTCCCTGACGCTGTGTTCGAGGAGGGAAACATCGCTCATTCCTTCAACCTTGGTAACCCCGATCCTGTCGGCGAAGTTCCGTATGGACAAAGGCGTATATCCGCGGCGGCGCATGCCCGAGATTGTGGGCATCCTGGGGTCATCCCAGCCTTTTACATAGCCGTCTTTAACCAATTCAAGCAGCTTTCGTTTGCTCATAATGGTATAGGAAAGGTTCAGCCGGGCAAATTCGATCTGTCGCGGCCGGTAGTCGCTGTCTTGCAGCTGATCGACAAACCAGTCGTAGAGAGGCCGGTGCACCTCAAACTCGAGGGTACATACCGAATGGGTTATACCTTCCCAGTAATCGCATTGTCCGTGGGCAAAATCATACAGCGGGTAGATTACCCACTTGTCGCCCGTACGGTGGTGCGGTGTTTTCATGATCCGGTAGAGGATCGGGTCGCGCATGTGCATATTGGGAGAGGCCATGTCGATTTTGGCCCTAAGTACCCGTGAGCCTTCATCGTAGTCACCGTTTTTCATTCCCTCGAAAAGCATAAGGTTTTCCTCCACTGACCGGCTCCGGTATGGACTTTCAATACCCGGGCGGGTCGGGGTTCCTTTTTGTTCGCTGATGGTTTCGGCATCCTGGTCATCCACGTAAGCCTTGCCTTCCCGGATCAGTTTCAGGGCAAAATCATACAGATGCTGGAAAAAATCAGATGCGTAATAGAGCCTGTCGCCCCAGTCAAATCCCAGCCACCGGACATCCTCCATGATGGAACGGACATATTCGTCTTCCTCTTTCTCCGGATTGGTATCGTCGAAGCGGAGATTGGTCAGGCCACCATATTTCTGAGCTATTCCGAAATTGAGGCATATCGATTTGGCATGCCCGATATGGAGATAGCCGTTGGGTTCCGGGGGGAACCGGGTTAATACCCTTCCGTTATTTTTGCCTTCAGCCAGGTCTTTCTCAACCTGCTGATGAATAAAATTGGTTTTGGAGGTGACCTCCCTGTTGTTGCCTGTATTTTCCGTCATCTTATTTTATTTCAGAAATATGTCAAATAATCTGTTTTCCACGAGGATGCAAAGTTAAAAAATGATTGTTGCATGATAATAGACCTCCCGAAAAATATGATTCAGGCAACAAAATGTTAATTTCGTGCACCTAAAAATGCAGAAAGGTATGCAGGATAAAATTACCATTGAACTGGAGAACATGAAGTTCTATGCCTACCACGGGCATTATGAAATAGAACAGAAGGTCGGAAACCATTTCCTGGTTAACCTTTTGGTGGAGACCGATGCAATGGCTGCCACACAGACCGACAGGCTCAGGGATGCCCTGGACTATCAGCGCTTATATCAGCTGGTCAGGGAAGAGATGGAAATACCGTCCCATTTGCTGGAACATGTGGCCAACCGGATATCGGACAAAATCAATACAGAGTTCCCCAATGTTAACCACATGAAGGTCAAGATATCCAAGATGAATCCGCCGATGGGAGGAGAGATGCAGCAGGTAAGTGTTACGCTGGAAAGATAAATTCAATATTCAACTCTTTTGCTGAAACAAAAAATTATTACCTTTGCAGTCCCTTACGGGGGGAAGTTCGTTCCAAAAAATTTGGTTCCTTGGCCGAGTGGCTAGGCAACGGTCTGCAAAACCGTGGACGGCGGTTCGAGTCCGCCAGGAACCTCGAGAAATTTTAAAACCTTCTGTAGATGAGTTATTTACAGAAGGTTTTTTTTTGGTGTGCAAATTACACAACCTGCGGCTGGGTTTCTTCGCGAAATCTGAAGTAAGAATGCTCTCGAAATTTCCTAAGAATGCAATGGTGTGCTGACAGATCCGGCATGTTTAAAATAATATATTTACCCTATATCCTTAGCGAACATTAACTCCTTCTCGGTTAAGACAATCTGATTTACAGAAAACCGGTGATCATGTGGAAACATCATCTCATTCATTTTATCTATTTGATTTCTCTATAATTATAACTAACTTGTATATATAAACCATTAAATGAGAATATTATGGGAACATCTGAAAAATTTTGGAGAAGTACGATAATTCTCGTACTGGTAATGGTATTTATTCTACCTGCCACTGCTCAGGATGTGAAAACGATCGACAAAAGGGTCACCAGGACCAAAGTGCCGACAGAAGCGATCAAGGTTATACCAACCGCAGACCTCAGTGTAACCAGCATATTGGGTGGCGCTTGTCCATCCTCACTTCCGGGTGTAGATGCATTTTATACCCATGGAATTATTGTAGACATCCAGCTAAAAGACCACATGGTGCCCGAAGCACTGCGAAACGAAACGTCGACTGTGGTGGGAACTTTAATGGTCAAATATTTTGACCTGGTGCAGGGACGGGAAGTCACCCATAATCTAATGCTTGAAAGAGGCAGGTTCATGTGGGTTGCCAGTCAGTCCCTGTCAAACGCAAGGATTAATGTCATCAACAGCCCGGTTCTGGTGAAGAAGTCCGTTGGGATAACTGCCAGGGTAAGTCTTAATATTCCCGGCTATGCAACAGCTGATCCTGAAATGGGGAACAATGAAAAGGTAATCAGGGAGTGTATTGTACTCCTTGAATGAGCTGAGCTCCTGCCGCATCTCCTGAAGCAGGACGGCGGCCGAGTGTATTGTACTCCTTGAATGAGCTGAACCTGCGTGCTGTAATCTAAAATGCTATCCCTCATGCTTTTACCGAAAATATATTCAACCGGCAGAGATTTATTTATGGCCGGCACAAACTCCCTCAATGTTACCTGTTCATAAACATAGCTCCGGAATCAGATGGTCAGGATGCTTAATCAGGTTGTTCAGGATATAATCATCCTATCTTTGCCCTGTCATTGAAAACAATTAAAGATGAAGAAAAAGAAAACCATAGGAATAGTAGCCCACGATAACCGCAAGAAAGATATTATGGAGTGGGTGGAATACAACTGGCAGCAATTGACACCACACCGCCTGGTTTGTACAGGGACCACCGGAAAAATTGTTGAAGAGGCACTTCAGGCTAAATGTGACGAGAACGAAGTCGTACCTCCCGAGGTGATACGGCTGAAATCCGGTCCGCTGGGAGGTGATCAGCAGCTTGGTGCCATGATTACAGAAAACGGAGTAGATATCCTGATCTTCTTCTGGGATCCGATGCAACCCCAGCCCCATGATGTTGACGTAAAAGCTTTACTACGGATTGCGGTTCTCTATAACATCCCGACAGCCTCCAACCGGTCAACTGCCGACTTTATTGTATCCTCCACACTTTTCCATGAAAAATATGAACCCATAATTAAGGATTATTCGAGCTACATTAAGCGGGATGTGAAGCTATAATTAACTGCCATAGCGATCCAGGACCTGCCGAAAGCTGAATTTCCCCAGAATTCAACCTCTAAAAGAAATTAAGCATGTATGCCGGTTTTTAATTATTCAAACAACTGCAATCCTAAACTTTAAATAACAGTATCAGTGTATGTTAATCAACTGACCTAAAAAGAACGTCTCTAATTCAGACTGTTACTTTTTCACCACGACATCGATAAAAACAGGTAAATGATCTGAGGCAACCGGTTCATTAACCACGACCTGCTGTTTTACCTGATACTCAAAACCAGGATGTTCGACACCAAAGATGAAATCGATACATCTTACCGGATTATTGCTGCCAACAGTAAATTCGTTACCACTGAGCTGAATCCATCTTTCTGACAACAATTCAAGGGTTCTTGACCCAGGTGTATCGTTGATATCTCCTGCCAGAAAAATGGGTTTCTCTGCATTCCGGGCTTCATAATTGGTAATTAGGGCAGCACCATGCCGATCGCCGGGATGAGCATTATTGAAGTGGGTTGCAAACAGGAAGAAGCCGGAATACTCCACCATCAGTAAACTTCTGCGTTCCTGCCGGCCAGGCAGGGGAACCGAAGAATAGCCGACCGGTTTTTCCCGGGACAGAACACCATTTCCATATTTACCCCCCTGATAATCAATGGCAGGTCCATAGACATAATGCATTCCGGTTTTTTCAGCGAGTAACTCAAGCACAAATACTCCACCCAGGCGTTGGGTGGCACTGTCGAGTTCCTGAATGGCAACAACATCAGGATTAATCCTGTTGATTACATCCGCCACCCGGTCGAAATCGGTTTTACCATCCATTCCGATACAATTTCTGACGTTATAAGAAAGGATTCTCAACACACCTTCAGCAGGTCTTTCATAATAATATTCCCTGCCATCCTGCCTTTCATTTTCAGATGGCATCTGGCAAGCATGTGATGGTAACTGCAGACTACAAAACAACAGCCAAATAAATAAACGACAAACTCTCATAATGTATGTAAAAAGAAATATCCCCCGGATGCAGAATATTCCGGGGGATATCCCGGTTAAACATTACCAGCCCGGATTCTGACCCAGGGCAGGATTAAACAAACGATCGATCTCCGGTATCGGATACAGATAATTCTTATCGTTCCATACCCTAGGATAATTCCAGAACCATTGAATTTCACCCTTGTCGTCTTCGCTGAGCACCCTTGGATTATTTGCACCGGTTGAGGTAGTTCTGGCGACATTGAGGTATTCAACGCCTGGAATCGTGGGGGTGGGTATTGTACTCTTATAGAACACTACATCAAACTTTCCGTCACCATTGAGGTCCATGGGTTCATTCAATGCGGGCACATACATTCCGTTAAATGGCTTCTCCAGCAGTTTTCCTTTTTTCCAACGCACCAGATCGTCGAACCTGAATCCTTCCATTACCAGTTCAATTCCCCGTTCACGTCTGATTTCCAGCAGTGAGGGATTGGAAATTTCCGGGAAATACCTTTCCTGCAAATAGGGATCAATGGCGGTCGGAATACTGGTGAGCCCGCCGGTAATCCCTGCTCTGCTTCTGAGAGCCCCGACCGTCATGGCCCAGTCCTCATTGGTAAGAACCCCCAACTCTGCCCTGGCTTCGGCATAATTCAGCAACACTTCGGCATACCTGATAATGGCAATTGAACTGGTGGTTAAGGTCCAGTTATCCTTGATCATATCATCCTGAACCCATTTGATCGGATGATAACCAGTATTGGTGTAATTGAACTGTGGGGGTAAAGGGAGTACGGTCCCTCCGCTTATTCTAGAGTAGTTCTCCATGCGGATGGTCTGACGAAGCCGGTTATCCCTGCTCTTTACCTCATCAGCAAACGGCATGGTTTCCCAGCCAGAAACACTGGTGAATGGGGTTCCGTCTATTTTCAGATAAGTATTTACAAAATCTCTGGTCAGGTTAAACCCGATACCCGTTGTTGAACTGGTATAATGCCAGTTTGCGGCATTCAGCACGCCCAGAGATTCGTCGGCAATCCATGCAAGCAGGACTTCTGCAGCTACCGGTGATTCGCTTATAAACAAATCCCGATATGATTTTGCAACCCCTGAGCCCGTGTGAAGCCGGTATACCCCTCTGTCGATTACCGCCTTTGCAGCGGTGGCGGCTTCGGTAAGCCATGCATTGGCCGTACCTGCAAGCCCATAATTGGTATGATACTTCCTGAAAGTTCCTTCAAACAATGCTACCCTAGATTTAAATGCAAATGCCACATCCCTTGTAATAACACTCCTGGTAGGATCAACGGCCGGTTTAATATGGGAGGTTGCATAGTTCAGGTCGGCCATTATAGAATCCATAACCAGCGTTCGCGGGTCACGGCCTTTAAACAGGTCAGGATCATTTACGACGAGGGGTTTTCCATACCAGGGAACATCCCCGAAACGCTTAACCTTATCAAAATAAAACCACGCTCTGAAAAACCGGGCAATTCCGATATAATGCCTTCTGTCCGCCTCAGAAACCCTCTCGTCGTTACAGTTCAGGATAAAATGGTTTATATTCCGCAGATCACCCCAGCTCCATCCGGAGCTGACTGAAGCCGAATACGCTCCAGGAGTAAGAAATTCAGTGATGGTCCTGCGGGAACCGTAATCAGACATATTGTCTCCTGTAAATATTGCCATGGCATCAGGCAGGATATTGTAGAAGGAGTAAGAATATAACCTCAGGCCATTTTCACTGCCAAACACAGGATTGGCACCAACGGCATCTTTTGGTAATTCTTCCAGAAAATCATTGTCACAACCAATTAAGAATAAACTTATAACGGATAATATGAATACTATTTTTCTCATGATAACTAATTTTTGAGCTTCAGGTTAGACTAAAATGTTACCGATAATCCGACTGAAAATGAACTTAAGATCGGATAATTATAAGCATCCCCGGCATTATAATTGGCTGCAGGCCTTACAATAGAGTCTGACCTTCTGACATTCTCCGGGTCAATATCTCTGGTTCTCTTATATAAAGGAGACCAGGACCATAGATTTTCACCAGTAACGAAAATTCTTGCTGCATCAGAATTTATCCTGGAAATAACATTCTTAGGCAGATTATAACCGACCTGCATGCTTTTTAACCTTACATAAGCTACATTCTGAAGGTACTTGGTTTGCGGCAGTAAGGCCCGGCCAATCACATTATCACCAATGGCATTGTGACCTCTGTACCTTGGGAAATACGAATCGGGATTCTCTTCAGACCAGATTATGCCCGGCTTCATGTGCCATGTAGGTATATCGTTGTAGGTCCGGTTGTACTGGCCCCAGAAAAGGGAAGCTCCCGGGCTCGGATACCAGTCCTGTTTTCCCACACCCTGGAAAAAAGCATTAAAAAAGAAATTATTCCAGTCGGTATCCAGCCTGAAACCATAGGTATACCTGGGTGAAGAATTTCCTATAATTTTTCTGTCACCGGGATTTGCGACAGTTACATCGCCTCCGTTGATTATTTTATCGTTATTCAGGTCCTTGAATTTTATATCACCGGGCAGCAAACGACGTGCATTCGACTGCCGGATAAGAGACTGGTCGGCATGACTGGCGATATCTTCCATGGAAGTAAAAAATCCTTCAGTCACATATCCCCAGATCTCACCGATGATCTGACCTTCGTAATAGTCGGTCAACCTCTTGTCGGGATTATTGTACTTCAGTACTTTGGAGATGTTGTCGGCCAGACTGAGCCTTACCTTGTAATTGAATGGTTTTTTACTGATATCAAAACGGTTCCTCCACTGTACCATAAATTCCCATCCGCGGGTTTCGAGATCGGCATAATTGCCACGGGGCGGAGAGGCACCAAATACTGCTGGCAAAGTTGGCCCAACGGTAAACATATCACTGGTAATACGGGTGTACATATCTCCGATAAACTGCAGCTTGTTGGACAGCATGGTAATGTCAATCCCGATATTTTGTGTGGTGGAATTCTCCCAGGTCAGTCCGTCGGGAATAATGGTTGGCTGGCTGGTAAAAAGGGGCAGACTGTTATTCAGTACCCTTGAGTGTCTTCTCACGGAATAGAGCTCCTGAAACCGGTATGAAGCGATATTTCCGTTACCCAGAGATCCGTATGATCCCCTGATTTTAATGTCCGAAACAAGCTTCTCCGGCAGGTTCAACCAGGATTCTTCAGTAATCCTCCATCCGACCGAAACCGAGGGGAAGAACGCAAACCGCTCATACTCCGGAAATTTTGATGACCCATCGTATCGGCCGTTTACTTCTAACAGGTATCTGTCGCTGAAAATATAGTTCAGCCTGAAGAATGATCCGAATGTTCTCCATTTTTCATAGCCACCTTCAGTCAGAATATTTTCACCAATTGCCAGGTTAATATCATCTGCATCAGGGAAAATCAACCCGTCCCTTCGCATTGAATAACGTTTCCTTTCAGACTCCTCATAGTTGGCACCAGCCATGAGTTTGACGTAGTGCTTAGCTGCAAAGGTCGTTTCATACTCACCATACAGATTGGAGGCAATATACTTGGTATTATTCAATGTCTCCTGCAGGTCATTCTTTGTTGCCCCGAGCATTTCAATTGCTCCGGGCCTTACGCTGTAAGGAACAGGTACCCTTTTGGTACGCTCTCCCCTTGCTATAAAGGAATAAGTAAAATCCCCATTGATGGTCAGCTTTTTATCTAAAAATGATGCTGTCGCGCTGGTCGTATTCCGGAATCGATTTGTAATGCGGTCAATCGCGTTTTTGTTATAATAGAAATCACCAATTCCATATGCGGCAGAATAGGTAAGAGTGCCATCGGGGTTTTTCAGCGGGACCATAGGGAAATGCTCCAGAGCAATCATCGCCCAGGGGCCTACCTGTTCCCCTGCAGCATCGATGGGATAATGGTAATTCACATTCGAAAACTCAAAATTATTGGTAACCTGCATCCATGGCAGAACCTGGGCAGATCCCCTGGCCCGGATATTGGCAGTTTTGTAATCATCTGAATTGTATCTGAAAAGCCCTTCCTGGAAATAATATCTCCCCGAGAGGTAAAAGGACGTCTTCTCTGACCCGCCTGAAATCGACAGGTTATGTTCGTTGGACGACATGGAACTCTTTTGAAGTTCCTCATACCAGTTAGTGTTATGGAAGTACCAATATTCTCCGGTAGCAGGATTGATATCCGTTCTGGGCAGACTGGGATCCTCTGACCTTCTTTTCAGCTCCGCCAGATACTCCGGAGAGAACCTTACGGTTTTATTTATCCCAACCGGTGGTGTAGCATAGTCGGTCATCCCCAGATGGGCTTCATTGAACATCTTTGCAAAAACATAACCGTCGGTTACATGATCAAAAACGGTGGTAGGCTGTTTGGTAGAGAAATTTGCAGAATAGGTTATGGACATTTTATCCCTGGGAGCACTCTTGGTGGTAATGAGAATTACCCCGAAAGCCCCCCTGGCACCATAAATGGCTGCAGAAGCTGCATCCTTGAGTACAGAGACACTTTCAATATCATTCGGGTTAACCATACTCAGGTCACCTTCAACACCATCGACCAGCACCAGCGCCGATCCTCCGGCACCAATGGAAGTCAGTCCTCTGATATTGATATCGGGAGATCCGGAGGGGTTTCCGTCCATCAACCGGATATTAACATTGGGCATTACCCCCTGCAAACCCTGAGTGACATTGGTTACCGACCTGTTTTGAAACACCTCTGAGGAGACATTGTCAACGGCACCCGTCAGGTTTGCCTTTTTCTGGGTACCATATCCGATGGCAACCACTTCTTCGATGCCGAGTGATTCTTCCTCCATCACTACTATGATGGTCGATCTGCCGCCAATCTCGATCTCCTGCCTTTTCATTCCCACAAAAGAGAATTCAAGAGCCTGGGCATTCATCGGTATATTTAACCGGAATGTTCCGGAATTGTCGGTTACTGTCCCGATGGTTGTGCCCTTTATCAATACGGTTACTCCCGGTAAAGGAAGCCCCCGGGCATCACGGACCGTTCCTGATATATCCCTTTGTTGCTGCTGAAGGTTCATTGGCACAGCAGCAGTCGGAGCAGCCTTTTCCTTAAGAATAATCTGCCGGTCTCTCAATTCATAATCAACATTAGCCAATTCACAAAAACTCTTCAGTACTTCCTCGAATTCGGCATCATTAAAATTAGCGGAAATCCGTCTGGAAAAATCGAAAATCTCATCCTTGTAAAGAAAGATATAGTTCGTTTTTTCCTCAATGGCTGTAATTACCTCCCGGATATCCGCCTGATTAAAGTTAACCGATAACTTAACCTGAGAATACCCGTTTCCGAAGGAAACCAGGACCAATAGGCTCAAAATGGCTGTTAGTTTCATCTTTCTTAGTTTTAATAACCACCTTCCCTGGTTAAGGGAAAGAAATTCCTGTTTTTTTTTCATAGATTTGAATGGTTAAATGATACATCACTAATATTTAACATCATGGAACCGGGACATGCTGCAACATGTACCGGTTTTTATTTTCTTACTACAAAAACACCCTCTGATACTTTATCAATATGTACCTGGGCAGCACGGGCTATACGTTCTATGGTCTCATCCAATTCCTCCTTCATTTCCAGCTTTCCTGAAATCCGGACAGTCCCCAGGAAGGGATCACTGAATTGGAAACGTATGTTATAGTATCGTTCCAACCGTTTGACAATCCGGCTCAGATGTGTACTTTCAAAGCGGAAGATGCCTTCGGTCCATAAGGTATAGTAATCCGGATCCACAATACTGACGGATGATTTCATGGTTGACCGGTTATAGGATACCAACTGTCCCGGAGTCAGTTCAACCGGCTTCTCAAACAGATTGGCATCATTGCGGCTAAGGGTGATTTTTCCGGCTGCCAGGACTGCCTCAACAAAATTGTCCGAAGGATAAGCCATCAGGTTAAACCGGGTCCCGAGCACCTTTATCCTGACATCACTCGTTAAAACAATAAATGGATTCCCGGCATCCTGCTTGACATCGAAAAAAGCTTCTCCCGTGAGTAGTACCTCCCGGGTTGTGCCGCTGAATACTTCCGGATAGACAAGCCTGCTGCCGGCATTAAGAAATACTCTTGTACCATCAGACAAAGTGACCTGAGCAGTCTTACCATAGGGATTGATTAACTGGTTGAAAGTCTTCTCCGGTGGATTATTTGCCCTGACTGACGAAATAACCTCTTGTCTGTCAATGGTAACTACCCCATCCCCGCTATGCTCAATTACCGGATTATCCTGCTCAAGAAGGATATCCTCTCCTGTCGATCGTATAAGCATGGAAGAATTCTCCCGGATGATTTCAGGAAAACGCTGTGAGAATAAGTCTGCTTCAATCTTATCAGGTTTGTAAAAAATCAATGACCCGATCGAAAAAAACAAAATGGCAACGGCGGCATATCTAAGCAAAACCAGTGATATCTTTCTGAAATTGCTGTGCTTTTGCTCTTCAATCTGCCTGAGAACCCTCGAAAAAAGCAGAATCTTGTCCTCGTCAGATAATGACTTATTGTTTGTGCGGAATTGTCGGATTATTTTCCAGGCCAACCTGATTTGTTCCCTGTCTCCGGGATAATCCTCCATATAATGTTGCAGCCAGGTTTCAGAATCATCAGCAGATTCATTTACCTTTTGAATAAAATCCTTGTCTTCAAAATACTTACTCAGATTCGCCATCAGGATTGGTTAGATTTTCTTCCTGAAAGGCATCGGATCCATAAAATATGGACACCATTTTCAAATTATTTTTGTAAGCAGATGAAAAAAAATTATATTTCTCTTAAAATCAAACACTTCCCTCATCTGCGTTATGGCACGATAAACCTGCTTCCTTACAGAATCGACCGTAATTCCCATGATATCGGAAATTTCACGGTAATCCAACGATTCATTAAACCTGAGATATATTACCTCCTTTTGTTTTGACGGAAGCTGATCCAGGATGGCTGAAATTTTATTACGAACCTCGTTCTCCCTGTCCTGTTCAACTAACCTCAATTCCGGATTATATGAAGTATCAAAGGTCAGTTCACCGGAAGGCAGGTCATTGCTGATCCTTCTGTTTCTGATCATATTCTTTATCAGATTACGTTTTAACGCCAGGAAAAGGTAAAACTTAAGGTGTCCGGGTTCACAGGTATTTCGCTCTCTTGAATTATATAATCCGACAAAAATTTCCTGGATGGCATCTTTAACCAGGTCCTCATCTGCCGACAATTTGCAGCCATAACGGTAGAGAACATCTACGTACCGGTTGTACAACGACGCAAAAGCTTCCATATCGCCGTTTTTAAAGCGCTTCCAAACTATCAGGCTTTCAATGCTATCTGTATTATTCTCTGCCAATCCCGGTTATGATATGTATTAACAATCGTCCAACTTCAATAAGACGCTAATATAATCATATCCCTTATCAAATCAATTGACAAGGTGTTATTTCCCCCCTGAAAAGACCTGAATATCTACGGTTATGAAGATCAGGTCCATATTTTTCTATGAGGTGCTGTTTGCAGAGAGATTTGGATTCATCTCTGTCAGTTGGTCATTGAACTCAAATCCGGATTCCGGTAAGAAAAATCAACTATTCAAACCACTGATACTCATATTTAAGTTCATAGTGCTGGCTCATCGACCGACCGGATCCATTTATGAAAACCAGGCTCGATAACGGATTGTTTTCCTGGTCAAAATGATGCTCAACCACTACCAGTTTGTCTCCGCTGCCGCTGGTTTCCTCATATCCCAGTCCGTTGCCCTTGTCATCGTAACTGAAATGCTTAATCCTGCGGTTTCTTCCGCTTTCCTCAACAGTCCTGATAACCCTCCCCTGTCCATCGGTTTCGAATGCGGTGGCCTCAACCAGGTTTTCCTCAATATCATACAACTCTTCCCTGACCTTGTTGCCCTGATCACCGAAATAGGCCTTCATTTTGACATACTCTCCGGATTCCTCGTCATTCCTGATGTGCAGGATGAGGTTGCCCTGGTCATCGTATCCGAATGTCTCCGATAAAAGCAGGTTGTTCTCACCGTCGGTAATTTCATGGGTTTCAGGCTTGCCCTTTTTATAGGTGTAGATTTCCTTCCCCTCCGACTCACCTTCATCGTTCACGGTGGTTTTTTCTGTCAGAAGGCCTTCATCATTATAATGATACTCAATCGTATCAAAACTGCCGTCCAGATAATGAACCTTTTCCTTCATTATCCTTCCTTCCTGATCATACTCAAACGACTTTTCCTCCGAAGGGTCCACATCATCCGTATAATAGGTTTCATGAACCAGCCGACCCAGGGGATCGTACTCAAACTCCACTTTTTCTGTTACCAGTCCGGCAGCATTGGTGGTACATTGCCTTAAGACCCTTCCTTCCGGGTCATAGTTTGTCTCACTGTACAGATAGGGTACAATCTCCTTTTGTCCCTGACCTATTCCGACGTTCACCAGGTCGGTCCGGTATATCAGCGTGCTCTTTTTTACAGGCATTTGTATTGTTTTTGGTTGAAACAGCAAATCTAATCAATAGAGATGAATTTGTCACGACAATCTGATTCCGGGGAGTGATATTCCATTAAATTTGAAGCCTAAAACGGAATCAATGACCAAAAAAATATTAGTCAGAAAGCACTCCGGAGAACAACAACCCTTCTCTGAAGAGAAACTGATATCCTCTATCCTTCGCTCCGGAGCCACAGAAGAGATTGCAGCCACCGTGCTGAGGGAAGTCAGGCCCGACCTGCATGACGGGATCACCACCCGGGAAATCTACCGGAGGGCATTTCAGATACTCCGGAGGATCATGCGATCGGTTGCCGCCCGCTACAGTATCAAGAACGCCATTATGGAACTGGGTCCCAGTGGATATCCGTTCGAAAAATTTACCGGGGAGATATTCCGCAAACAGGGGTTTCAGGTAAAAACCGGCCAGATCGTTCAGGGGAGATGTATTCAGCATGAAATGGATGTCATTGCCGAAAACGGAAAGCTTACCGCCATGGCTGAATGTAAATACGGAAATGACCAGAGCAAGATCAGCAGCGTGCAGGTACCCCTTTATGTCAATTCCCGGATGAAAGACATTGAGGCCGCCTGGAGGACCCGGCCCGAGAACCAGGGTAAAACCTTCCAGGGATGGATCTTCACGAACACCCGTTTCAGCAGCGATGCCGAAGAGTATGGCACCTGCGCCGGACTGCACCTGGTCAGCTGGAGTTTCCCGGAAAAAAACAACTTACGGTACCTGGTCGAAAAATATGCCCTGTTTCCGGTGACGGCCCTTACCCGGCTGACCATGAAACAGAAAGAAATATTACTCTCAAAGGACATCATCCTGGCAGAAAACCTGCTTGAACATCCTGAGTTACTTATGGAACTTGGTTTATCGGATAAGAAGCTGGCTGAAATAATGGAAGAAGCCACCACCCTGGTATCTATAGGAAAGATTTGTTAAATTTCGGGGGATCAAAAAACTTTTTTATTAGAACCGTTGTTTATTTTTGAAAAAATTCATTCCTTGCAGCCGATTTAAATAACAAAATGAAACAAAGTATCAATATATGGTCATGGTGGCGTTTCTGCTTGCAAAAGTAAGAAGCCTTCCGGCCGTATGATGATTCAGAAAATATTTACAGGCCTGCTTCTTACCCGGAGCAGGCTTTTTTTATAGTACGATTATGAACAGAATGAACAAAAATAACTGGTGGTGGCACATGAACTTTTCACAACATCCGTGATAAGCAGCAATGCTATGGCCCAGGAAAAAGGCGGCTTACCGGATGTGGTAGGCCGCCTTTTTTGATTGATTATTTATTATTTTCTATTTATTATTGATCAATGGTTATTAATGAGTTAGTTGGAAATATTAATAAAAAAATATATGCAAAAACAAGTTTTTTATCCGGTTGTCCGGAAAATTTTAGCTGATACGGTTACTCCCGTGAGCGTGTATCTGAGGCTCAGGAACCTGTACCACAAGTCGATCCTTCTGGAAAGTTCAGATTACCATGGCCACGAAAACGCCTACTCCTTTATTTGTTTTGAACCGGTTGCCTGTTTCAGTGCCGACGACGGACAGGTTACCATTGAATCGAACGGGCAGGGCAAGACCCATTTCCAGGTAAGCCCCGACATGCCGCTTCACCGGTTGCTGGATGATTTCTACAACTCTTTCGAGGTAAGCGGTGAAGGTATCGAACTGCCGGCCAACGGACTGTTCGGCTACATGAACTTCGATGCCGTAAAATATTTTGAAAAGCTGGAACTTGAGTCACCCAGAAAGGAAGAGTACCGGATACCGGAGGTTCGCTATTGTTTTTACAAATATGTGATTGCGATAGACCATCACAAGAACATCATCCATATGATAGAAAACCTGAAAGAAGGTGAGAACTCTCAGCTCGATTACATTCATCACCTGCTGGTTAACCTGAACTTCACCACCTCCGCATTCTCGGCATCGGGGGAGGAGAAGTCCAATATCACCGATGAACAGTTCAGGTTTATGGTTACAAAGGGGAAGGAACACTGTCACCGGGGCGATGTATTCCAGGTGGTCATGGCCCGCCAGTTCACCCAGAATTTTGACGGCGACGATTTTAATGTTTACCGGGCCCTGCGGTCGATCAACCCTTCGCCCTACCTGTTTTATTTTGACTATGGCAGCTACCGGATCTTCGGATCCAGTCCGGAAGCCCAGCTCCGGGTGATCAGTAACAAGGCCTACATACATCCGATTGCCGGCACCTTCAGGCGCACCGGGAACGACGAGCAGGACAAGCTCCTGGCTGAGAAACTCAGTCTCGATCCGAAGGAAAATGCCGAGCATGTGATGTTGGTTGACCTGGCCCGGAACGACCTCAGCAGGAATGCCTCCCAGGTTACCGTGGAGACCTATCGCGAAGTACAATACTATTCCCACGTGATCCACCTGGTTTCCCAGGTTTCCGGCGAACTCGACGAAAGCGCCAACCTCATCAAGGTTTTAGGCGAATCGTTCCCGGCCGGAACGCTTTCCGGGGCGCCCAAACACCGGGCTGTACAGCTGATCGACACCTACGAAAACCAGAACAGGGGCTTTTACGGCGGATGTATCGGTTACCTGGGATTTGACCGCACACTCAACCACGCCATCATCATCCGCTCTTTCCTGAGCAAAAACAAAACATTGTACTATCAGGCGGGAGCAGGGGTTGTTGCTGATTCATCCGAGGAAAGCGAGCTTCAGGAAGTGAATAATAAACTGGCTGCCCTGAAAAAGGCAGTCATCATGGCCGGACAGATAAACTGATCCGGCGTTCAGAACTATTTTATACAATGTTATAAAACAATCCGATATATGAAGATCATAGTAATTGATAACTACGACTCGTTTACCTACAATCTGGTACATGCCATTAAAAAGATTACCGGATTGCCGGTTGATGTGGTCCGGAACGATGAACTATCGCTGTCCGACCTTGAACCATACGATAAGATCGTACTGTCGCCGGGGCCCGGCATACCCGAAGAGGCAGGCCTGCTGCTGCCAATCATCCGGGAATTTGCCCCCCGGAAGAGCATTTTAGGGGTATGTCTGGGCCATCAGGCCATTGGTGAAGCGTTCGGGGCAAAACTGCTGAACATGAACCGGGTAATTCACGGGGTAGCCACCCCGGTGATGGTCACCGACCGCAGCACCGCACTTTACGAAGGATTACCGGATACGTTTCAGGCTGGCAGGTACCACTCATGGATTGTCGACGGTGAAGGTCTGCCCGGGTGCCTCCAGGTCTCCGGCCTCGACGGGGAGGGTCACATCATGTCGATGCACCATAAAGAATACAACGTCCAGGGAGTCCAGTACCACCCCGAGTCGGTCCTTACCCCGGAAGGGGAAAAAATCATTGAAAACTGGTTATATAAGCTATGAAAGAGACACTGGAATATTTGTATCAGGGAGGCCGCTTGACAGAAACCGACGCCATGGGAATCCTGGTGAAAATCGGACAAAACAGTTTTTCGGAAATCGAAATTGCCTCTTTTCTAACGGTTTTCCTGATGAGGGAAATTACCCCACAGGAATTATCGGGTTTCAGGAAAGCTCTGCTTCAGCTTTGCATTCCCGTTGACCTTTCGGAGTTCGACACCATCGATGTATGTGGCACCGGCGGAGACGGCAAAAACACGTTCAACATCAGCACTCTGAGTGCGTTTGTCCTGGCCGGGGCCGGTATCCGCGTGGCCAAACACGGCAATTACGGCGTTTCCAGCCCCGTGGGTTCCTCCAACATCCTCGAACACTTCGGGTACCGGTTCAGTAATGATGCAAACCGGCTACGCCGGGAAGTTGACCAGGCAGGGATCACCTTCCTTCATGCCCCTCTGTTTCATCCGGCCATGAAATACGTGGCACCGGTGAGGCGGGCCCTGAGGACCAAAACCTTCTTCAATATGCTGGGCCCCATGATCAATCCGGCATCGCCCGGTTTTCAGCTGGTCGGGGTATATTCAGAAAAGGTGCAGGACCTCTACAATCTGGTCTTCAGGGAAACAGGAAAAAATTACCTGATCATTCACGGCCTCGACGGGTACGACGAGATTTCACTGACGGGAAAAGTCAGGGCCGTTTCCCCGCGGGGAGAGGAGATCATTTCGCCTGAAACATTCGGGATGGCCCCGGTGCAGGAATCATCCCTCGACGGGGGCAACAGCGCCGGAGAAGCAGCGGCCATCTTCATGAAAGTACTTAAAAACGAAGCCAACGCTGATCAGCAGAATGTGGTGTTAGCCAATTCTGCTGCCGGGATACACACCCTCTTTCCGGAGAAGTCATGGTCCGACTGTACCGGGATTGCCCGTGAATCATTAGAAAGCGGCAGAGCGCTGGAAGCATTTAAAAAACTGATTTCTTTACAGTCATGAACATTCTTGATAAAATCATTGAAACCAAAAGGCAGGAAGTGGAGCAGCTCAGAAAGGTTACTCCCGAACCGGTCCTTCAGGAAGGGAAATATTTCCACCGGAAGGGCCTGTCCCTGAAAAACAGGCTTCTGGAAAGCCGGCTGCCCGGGATTATTGCTGAATTCAAGCAGAAATCACCCAGCAAAGGGGAAATCAACTATGCCGTTAAAGTGGATACCGTGACCCGTGGGTACACCGAAGCTGGAGCAGCCGGGTTGTCGGTCCTGACCGACTTCGAATACTTCGGGGGAACAATGACCAACTTGATCCGGGCCAGGGAGGCCAATCCCGACACCCCCATCCTGCGTAAAGACTTCATGATCGATCCCTACCAGCTAACCGAAGCCAAAGCCATGGGAGCGGATGTTATCCTGCTGATCGCGGCCTGCCTTTCCGCCGGGGAAATCCACAGTATGGCTGAACAGGCAAAGGCATTAGGAATGGAGGTACTGCTTGAAATTCACGGTGCGGAAGAGCTTGATAAAATTTCGCCGGCAGTAGATATGGTCGGAGTCAACAACCGGAACCTGAAAACGTTTGAAGTAAGCGTGGAAACCTCCAGGGCACTGGCTGCCAGGATTCCGGACCAGTTTGTGAAGATCTCGGAAAGCGGACTCTCCTCCGCGGATACCATACAAAACCTGTTTAAGGAGGGATACAAAGGATTTCTGATCGGAGAGACTTTTATGAAAACCACAGATCCCGCCGCCGCCTGCAGGGAATTGATTAACCGGTTGAAAAATGGCTGATGACATGAATCCTGAGAAACTGCTGATCAAGGTTTGCGGCATGAAGGATGCCGGGAACCGCCGGCAACTGGAAGAGCTTCCGGTCGACCTGTTCGGGTTTATTTTTTATCCCCCATCACCGCGCCATGCCGGGGACCTCAGCAGGACAGCGCTCCAGGAGCTGGCTGACACATTGAAAATGAAAGCCGGTGTATTTGTCAATGAATCAACCGGGAGAATTTCAGCAATCAGCCGGTTAGCCGGACTTACGCATATACAGCTGCACGGAAATGAAACGGTGGCAGAGTGCAGGGAGTTGTCGGATATGGGACTGAGTGTGATCAAGGCGTTCCGGATAGGATATGATTTTGATTTCCACAGCACCCGCGGGTACGAAGGCCATTGCAGTTATTTCCTGTTCGACACCCAAGCAGAAGTCGCAGGCGGTTCAGGAAAAAAATTTAACTGGGAAATGCTGGAAAACTATACTGGGGATACCCCGTTCTTCCTGAGCGGAGGAATAGGCCCCGGAGATGCAGGGTTAATCTGCCGGTTTTCCCATCCAAGGTTGGCAGGCCTCGACCTGAACAGCGGCTTCGAGGACGCTCCCGGCCTGAAAAATCCGGAGAAACTGAAATATTTTCTGGAGCAGATCCAGCAAAATCATTCAAAATCAGAAAATCATTAAATATCGCAACTGACATGCATTCCACCTTTCAACAAGCATTTCAAAACCAGTCCAAAACACCCGGTTTATTTGTTGTCTGATGTCTGTTGTCTAATGTCTAATGTCTATCAATCTTTATAAAATGCAATACACTGTTGACGAACGAGGATACTACGGGGAATTTGGCGGAGCCTGGATCCCCGAGATGATGTATACCAACATAAATGAACTGAAGCACCGCTATCTGGAAATCATGGAAGAGGAGAGTTTCAGGAAAGAGTTTGACGAGCTGATGAAAGACTACGTCGGCAGGCCTTCTCCACTCTATTATGCCAGGCGGTTAAGCGAAAAATACGGTTCGCACATCTACCTGAAGCGGGAAGACCTGAACCATACCGGGTCGCATAAGCTGAACAACACGATCGGGCAGATCCTGCTGGCACTGAAACTGGGAAAAACCAGGATCATTGCCGAAACGGGGGCAGGCCAGCACGGTTTGGCCACCGCCACGGTCTGCGCGCTGAAAGGCCTGAAATGCGTCGTCTACATGGGGGCCCTCGATGTGAAACGACAGGATCCCAACGTCCGGAAGATGAAAATGTTAGGAGCCGAGGTAATCCCTGTCCACAGCGGGAACAAAACTCTGAAGGATGCCACCAACGAGGCCATGCGCGACTGGATCAGCCATCCGGAGGATACCCATTACATTATCGGGTCAGTTGTAGGTCCACATCCTTATCCCGATATGGTAGCCCGCTTTCAGTCGGTGATCAGTGCCGAGATGAAGAAGCAATTAGCCGAAAAAACCGGCAGCGAACTGCCAAAAAGGGTATTGGCCTGCGTTGGGGGAGGCAGCAACGCCGCCGGAGCATTCTATCATTATCTCGATCATCCTGAGGTTGAGCTGATTGGGGTGGAAGCAGCGGGCTTAGGAGTGGATACGAAAGAAACCGCGGCGACCCTTGCAGTAGGGTCTCCCGGGGTATTGCATGCCGCACGGACCATCCTGATGCAGAACCACGACGGTCAGGTAACAGAACCCTATTCGATTTCCGCAGGCTTGGACTATCCCGGCATCGGGCCGCTGCATGCTCACCTTTTCAAAACGGGCAGGGCCAGGTACCTGAATGCCACCGACGAGGAGACGCTCCGGGCTGTGCTGCTCCTCACCCAGCTGGAAGGCATTATCCCCGCACTCGAATCGGCCCATGCCCTGGCGGCTTTGGAGAAAATCAGCCTGCAACCCAACGAAATCTCTGTGATTTGTTTGTCTGGCAGAGGCGACAAAGACATGCAAACCTATCTGGATTATTTCGGATATTAACAAAACATAACCTGATTAACAGCCGGACATGAACATGACCGGAAAAGTCATGAGCTTAAAGCCGGCATTAATGGAAAACCATATGCAAAACAGAATAGATGACCTTTTCAGGGAGAAAGACAAAAATATCCTGTCGGTATATTTTACTGCCGGATACCCTAATCTTGGCGATACGGCCACCATCATCAGGCTGCTTGAAGAGAATGGCGCAGACCTGATCGAAGTGGGTATGCCCTTCTCAGATCCCACGGCCGATGGTCCGACCATCCAGGCCAGCAGCGACCAGGCCCTTAAAAACGGCATGACACTCGAGATATTGTTTGAACAGTTGAGCGATATCCGCAGCCATGTAAAAATTCCACTCGTACTGATGGGTTATATCAACCCGGTATTACAATACGGAGTGGAAAAATTTTGCAGGCAATGCAGCCGAACAGGCATTGACGGGATAATCCTTCCCGACCTGCCCCCGGATGAATTCAGCCTGAACTACCAGGAAGTGTTCAAGGCCAACAATCTCCACAACATTTACCTGATCACCCCGCAAACCCCCGACAGCCGCATCCTGGAAATCGACAGGCTCAGTACAGGTTTCATCTATATGGTCTCCTCCTCATCAACAACAGGGGCAGGTAAAAAAGTCAGCGACTTCAGCCGGGAATATTTTTCCAGGGTGAAAAACCTGAAATTACAGCATCCGCAAGTGATCGGATTTGGCATTTCAGACCGTGAAACCTTCGAAAATGCCTGCCAATATGCCCATGGGGCCATTATTGGAAGTGCCTTCGTGAAGGCCCTGCAGCAACCTGATCCGTTGGAGGTGATTATCAGCAGATTCGTTGCCGGAATAACAGGAACAGAAGACCGGGAAGGCTGAACAAACCGTTGAACTTTTCCAAATAAGCCCGCCATCCTTGCAAGGATTAAAAAGAGTTCCTATTTTTATGATCTTCAAAAGATAATCTTAACTGAAATCATATGAATCGGAAACTTAGAATGGGAATGGTAGGCGGAGGAAAAGATGCGTTTATTGGCGCAGTACACCGCCTTGCCGCTTTTATGGACGGCCAGATTGAACTGGTTTGTGGAGTGTTTAGTATTAATCCCGAAATTTCTGCGGAATCGGGTCGTGAGTATTTCGTGCCCGAAAGCCGGGTTTACGCGAATTATCAGGAAATGTACGAAAAAGAGGCACAGCTTCCGGAAGGGGAAAGGATGGACTTTGTCACCATCGTCACCCCCAATTTTGTCCATTTCGATCCGGCCATGATGGCCCTCGAAAACGGATTCCACGTGGTGATTGACAAACCGATCACATTCACGCTGGAAGAAGCCAGACAGCTCAAAAAGAAGGTAGAAGAAACCGGACTGCTGCTTGCGCTGACCCACACTTACTCAGGCTATCCGGCGGTAAAACATGCACGCAAAATGGTTGCCGACGGTGCTTTTGGCAAAATCCGCAAAGTCTTTGTGGAGTATCCGCAGGGATGGCTTTCGCAGAAAGTGGAAGACTCCGGAAATGCGCAGGCATCCTGGCGTACCGACCCGAAACGCTCGGGTAAGGCAGGCTGCATGGGTGATATTGGCACCCATGCCCATCATCTGGCTGAATACATCACCGGCCTTAAAACTACCGAGATCTGTGCAGATCTCAACATTTTTGTCCCCAACCGGCTGTTGGACGACGACGGAGCCGCCCTGCTCAAGTTTGAAAACGGGGCCAGAGGTGTGCTGATGGCTACCCAGATCGCCGCTGGTGAAGAAAACGCTATCCGGATAAGGGTTTACGGTGAAAAAGGTGGCCTTGAATGGTTCCAGCATGAACCCAACAGTCTGATAGTAAAATGGATTGACCAGCCCACCCAGATCTTCAGGACCGGTACGGGCTGGATGAATGAAGCCGCAGTGGCCAACACCAGGACTCCGGGCGGGCATCCGGAAGGCTATCTGGAAGCATTTGCCAACATCTACCGCAACTTTGCCTGGACCCTGATGGCCAGATTGGATGGCCGGGAACCCAAACCCGAATGGCTTGACTTCCCTGGAGTGGAAGACGGGGTAAGGGGTATGCAGTTTATAGACCTGGTTGTGGAATCGGGATACAACGATACCCAAAAATGGTATAAATGGCCTGAATAAATTCTCTGGCCCCGGAATTTCAGCGGATAACCTTTTACCGGAATTATCCGCTGAATTCCTGTTCAGACCCGGAGATCAGGTCAGTTTTCAGCAAAAAATAACACTTTTCAAATAAACCAGATTATTATGGCAAGACCAGTAACCATATTCACCGGACAATGGGCCGATCTGCCCATTGAAACCATGTGTAAAAAAGCCAAGGAGTTCGGATACGACGGATTGGAACTCTGCACGTGGGGAGACCACATGGAGATCGACAAAGCAGACCAGGCATACTGCGACCAGCGGAAAGCCCTGTTAGACCAATACGGCCTGAAACTGTTCACCATCTCAACCCACCTGGTCGGACAATGTGTTTCCGACAACATCGACGAAAGACATAAAAGCATTTTACCTCCTTACATATGGGGTGACGGAGATCCAGAAGGGGTGAGGCAAAGGGCTGCACAGGAAGTGATCAAAACCGCCGAAGCTGCCAAAAGGCTCGGAATAAACACCGTGGCTGGCTTCACCGGCAGTCCGATATGGCACTTGCTCTACTCCTTCCCTCCTGTTCCTCCGGAAATGATCCGTAAAGGTTATGAAGATTTTGCCAAACGCTGGATTCCTATTTTGGATGAATTCCAGAAGCTGGGCGTAAGGTTCGCGCTTGAAGTGCATCCCACTGAAATCGCATTTGATATCCACTCGGCCCATATGACCCTGAAAGCATTGAATTACCACCCGGCATTCGGATTCAACTATGACCCGAGCCATTTCGGCTATCAGGGAGTGGACTATGTCAGGTTTATCTACGAATTCAGTGACCGCATCTTCCATGTGCACATGAAGGACGTCTACTGGAATGATGCTCCCGGTGCAGTAGGTGTTTTCGGCGGACATATGGAATTCGGCGACAACCGCAGGTACTGGAATTTCAGGAGCCTCGGACGAGGGAAGATCGACTTCGAGAACATCATACGTGCCCTCAATGATATCGGCTACAAAGGGCCTCTTTCCGTAGAATGGGAAGACAGTGGCATGAACCGCGAAGCCGGTGCCGCCGAGGCCTGTGAATTTGTGAGGTATTCCGACTTTGAGCCATCGGATGTGGCCTTTGACGATGCCATGCAAAGAGACTAAACCCTGGGATTGATTATTGATAATTGATTATTGATGATCTATGAAGGGTAATGCCTGATTCTGACTGAAAGGTCGATGAGGCTTAAATAATAAATCATAAATCATAAATCATAACTTAAATGGCTGATCGTAGAAACTTTATCAAACAAACCGCCATTCTGGCCGCTGGCACAGGACTGACTGCCGGAATACCGCATAAGGTATATTCAGGAATTCTGGGAGCGAATGAAAAACTGAAATGCGGGCTCATAGGGGCCAAGGGTATGGGCATGTCCAACCTGAGGGCATTCTTAGGCCAACCCAACACGGAATGTGTTGCCATCTGTGATGTTGACCAGAATGTACTGAACGAAAGGATTGCCGATACCGAAAAACTGCAGGGCAGAAAACCTGCAGGCTACACCGATTTCCGCAAGATGCTTGAAAACAAGGATATTGACGTTGTCATCATCGGTACACCCGACCACTGGCACTGTATACCTTTTGTAAATGCCGCCCAGTTGGGAAAGGATATCTATTGTGAAAAACCTTTGGCCAATTCCATCGAAGAGTGTAATATCATGGAACGTGCTGCCAAAAGGTATAATGTAGTTACCCAGGTCGGACAGTGGCAACGAAGCGATCCGCATTGGATGGATGCCGTAAAATTTGTCCATTCAGGACAGCTGGGTAAGGTTCGGACAGTCAGGACCTGGTCATACCAGGGCTGGATGTCGTCGGTACCGGTGAAGCCCGATGGACCGGTACCTGCAGGAGTGGATTACGATTTCTGGCTGGGACCGGCACCCAAAAGACCCTTCAACCCCAACCGCTTCCACTTCACCTTTAGGTGGTACTGGGATTATGCCGGTGGCATGATGACCGACTGGGGCGTACATATCATCGATTATGCGCTGTTTGGCATGAATGCCAAAGGACCCAAATCCGTTATGTCGATGGGTGGAAAATTTGCCTATCCTGAGGATGCATGTGAAACTCCCGATACCCAGCAGGCATTATATGAATTTGACGGATATACCGTGCTTTGGGACCATGGCATCGGCATTGACGGCGGACATTTCGGGCGTACCCACGGGGTAGCGTTTGTAGGCAACCTGGGAACTCTGGTGGTCGACCGCGGTGGATGGGAAGTAATACCCGAATTCAAAAACCGCAAACCGGAAATGGAAAGGGTGGAACTTCAAAAATCGACAGGCAAAGGCCTTGAACTCCATATGGAAAACTTTATCGCCTGTGTGAAAGACCGCAGTCTGACGCCAAATGCAAGCATTGCGATCGGCGCCAATACAGCCAAAGTCTGCCATCTGGGCAATATTGCCTTCAAAACCGGAAGGCGTTTATACTGGGACAATGACAAGAGCAGCTTTATCGACGACAAGGAGGCCAACGCGTATCTGACACCGGTTTACCGCAAACCATGGGAACTTCCTAAGGTTTAAGTCCGGAACAATGGACACATCCGAAAGTTGCCGGCCTGTGTATACCGTCCGGCAACTTTTTTATATGAAATACAACGGGGTGTAAGCCTGCGATTTACATTACAGATTAACTATTATTACTGGATAAACATGTATCAGGCAAGTGAAAAACGATATGATTGGATGCAGTACAACCGTACCGGCAAATGGGGTTTGAAGCTTCCGGCGGTATCCCTTGGGTTGTGGCACAATTTCGGGGGTGTCGACGTGTTTGAGAATGGTCGTGCCATGTTGCGGCGTGCCTTCGATATGGGAATTACCCATTTCGACCTGGCCAACAACTATGGTCCGCCACCCGGTTCGGCCGAGGAGAATTTCGGGAAGTACATGCAGCAGGATTTCCGACCTTACCGGGATGAGCTGATCATTTCGACAAAGGCCGGTTATCTGATGTGGCCAGGCCCTTACGGGGAATGGGGAAGCAGAAAATACCTCATTTCCAGCCTTGACCAGAGTCTGAAGAGAATGGGACTGGAATATGTGGACATTTTTTATTCACACCGTCCCGATCCGGACACCCCCCTGGAGGAGACCATGATGGCCCTCGACCAGGCGGTCCGTTCCGGCAAGGCTTTATACGCAGGTATTTCCAACTATCCGGCGGATATGACCCGTGAGGCCTCCAAAATCCTGAAACTGTTAGGGACGCCTTGCCTAATCCATCAGCCCAAATATTCCATGTTTGAGCGTTGGATAGAAGACGGACTGCTGGATGTATTAGAAGAGGAAGGTATTGGATGTATACCCTTCTCGCCGCTGGCCCAGGGTTTGCTGACCGACCGGTACCTGAACGGCATCCCCGAAGGCTCAAGAGCGTCAAAATCCTGGGGTTTCCTGAAACCGGAACAGGTTGGCCCGGCGATTGAGAAAGTCAGGAAACTGAATGAAATAGCCGTTTCCAGGGGACAAAGCCTGGCTCAGATGGCGCTGGCCTGGGTCCTGAAAGACCACAGGATAACCTCGGTGCTTATAGGGGCCAGTTCTGTCAGGCAACTGGAAGACAATGTGGCGGCCCTGGAAAAACTGGCATTTTCAGACGAAGAACTTGAAATGATCCGGAACATCCTTGAGTGAAACTAAGTAAATCACAAAAAAAAACCGGTGGTTGTTGCAGCCACCGGTTTTTTTAATTCCGTTATTACCTCGCCCGTTTAATCTCATAGAACGGCAGGTAAGGATGCTGTCGGCCACTTTTTCCGCCTCCCTTTCCGCCACCGCCGGAGGTATTGATAATATTGAAGTTCTCTCCAATCGTGTAGCATAACCCAAAACTGATCCTGCCGACATTACCCATGGTATTGAAACGCTTTAAGAGTCCGCCGGTCTCCAGATAATCGACATTTGGCCTGCCATCCAGAATATCAGAGTTTATCATCGAGTAGGTATAATCCGCATAGAAACTGATTTTTCCGTTTATGGGCACTTCAAATCCGGCGCCACCCCCCAGATTGAGCGCAGCAAACCGTCCTTCTGGTGAAGTATTGGTTCCCCGGGAATACAAGATTGGTGCTCCGAAATCCAGATTGTCAGGATTCTGAATGTTACCATTTACGGTAATAATGATCTGGTCATTAGGCCAGTCAGATGCATTTTTCAGGCTAAGTTCCGAGGCCACAAATGATACTCCGGCATGTGCCTTTATGAAGGGGCGGAACATGCCTTCGGAAGACAGATAAAACCTGAAATTGGCTAATGTATTGATCAGCGAGGTAGTATAGGCCAGAGGGAAATAGATTTCATTAATGGGAACATCGACTTCCTGGTCAATTACACGAACACTTAACTGGTTATAGTCTGTATAATAAAAATTGTACAACGGGGGTACATTGTTGTATCCACTAAAACCCGATGAGCTGATTTCGAATCCCACCCAGGCTTTTTCGCTCAGGGAGAGCATAACTTCTGCACCAAGGCCTAATTTACCCTGATGGGTAAATCCGGTATAGTTTATATTGGTATCCAATGAATTAGTAATCATAGGATACTGGACCTCCTCACCCCTGGGTTCTCCCAGGAACCGGGCTGAATTTCCAAACAGACGGATTTTTATGGTATTCTGTGCATCCAATGCAGTGGGTAAAACAAACAGAACTGCCAAAAATGTGCTGGTTATTAGTATTTTTCTCATGATGATTCGTTTGATAAGCGACTTAATCAGACCGAAAAGTAAGAAATTTTTATTTACGAACGTTTTCTTTAATGGTTTTAGCGTCCACCAATTTAAATAATTTATCAGAACGCCTGATTTTTTGCGGAATCTGAATGGAAAAATGCTCTCCTTTCCGGGCCGTTGGTACAGGTTCCAGCTCCACCCTGATTTCAGAAACCACCGATTCAACCACTCCGGTGGTTGGACCGATAATCAGGATTTCGTCTCCGACCGACAGGTCACCTGTCTCTAACCTAAACTCGGCCACCCCAATATTCGGGAAGTAATTGGTCCCCTTGCCCAGATAGATCTTTCTTTTCGTGGCCAGAGAACCATAATTATGGCTCCATTCACCCAGGCGCTTTCCAAGATAATATCCATCCCAGAAGCCCCGGTTAAACACAGAGGCCAGACGGTTATTCCAGTCCTCCACCTTTTCATTTGTGAAAGTATCATTTTTCCAGGCTTCTACCGCCTCATGATAACACTGAACAGTGGTCTTCACATATTCTGCTGACCGGGCGCGTCCTTCAATCTTAAGGACCGTTACACCACTGTCGAGTATTTTGTTGAGAAAATGAACGGTTTTAAGGTCCTTGGGCGACATGATGTATTCATTATCGACTTCCAGTTCCGCCCCGGTTTCCTTATCCGTGACGATATAGGCACGGCGACAGGTCTGCAGGCAGCTTCCGCGGTTCGCCGAGGAATTCATCTCATGCAGGCTCAGGTAGCATTTGCCGCTGACCGCCATACAGAGGGCTCCATGTACAAACATTTCGATCTTCACCAGGTTGCCCGACGGGCCTTTGACCTGTTGTTCCCTGATCTGACGGCTTATTTCGGTTACCCGGCCAAGGTTCATTTCACGGGCAAGCACCACCACATCGGCAAACTGGGCGTAAAAACGCACTGCCTCAAAATTGGTGATGTTGACCTGTGTTGATATATGTACTTCAAGACCAATTGACCGGGCGTACATAATTACAGAAATATCTGCGGCGATGACTGCAGTCACCCCGGCATTCTTTGCTGCCTCCAGTACCATCTGCATCTGGCTGTTTTCATTGTCGAACACCTCCACGTTCAGGGTCAGGTAAGTCTTGATACCATGTCTGCTGCAGATTTCGGTAATTTTCCGGAGATCGTCAAGGGTAAAATTATTCGAGGAGCGGGACCTCATGTTAAGATGCTCCACCCCGAAATAAACCGAACCGGCACCCGCCTGTACCGCTGCCATCAAAGATTCATAGGAACCCACAGGTGCCATTATTTCAATATCTGTTTCCTTCATGCCAAAAAATTATGCCGCAAATTTAGTGAATTGGGATTTAATCTCGTTCGATATTTTTTATCCCTGAAAAATGCTGATAAAGAGGTGAATATGTTGTTAATATTTTGTTAATTCAAAATCATCTCCAATACCTGTTGCGGGATTATTATTTTCTATTTTTACCCAGCCAAAAATTCAAATTCAAAAAAACTGAAAAATGAGAAAATTACTTTTAGTATCAGCTTTTGTTATGATGATTGCCGCTGTCGGCGCACAGAATGTCCAGTTACATTACGACATGGGGAAAGACCGTGGTTATCTGACTTCTACCGTTGAAATGTTCAGGCCCGACAAAACCGGGAATACCTTTTTCTTCATTGATTTTGACTATGGTGTCGGGGATGTTAAAGGGGTATCTCTTTCCTATTTTGAGATTGCACGGGTTTTCACTCTGGGCAAGTCACCCTTCGGATGGCACGGTGAATACAACGGTGGTTTCGGCCAGTTTAAAGCTTCTCCCTTTAATGGTGCCTATACCATTAACAACGCCTGGCTTACCGGGGTTGACTATTCCTGGAATGCCAGCGACTTCTCAAAAGGGTTCTCATTAAAGGCATTGTATAAAAACATCCGCCAGAAGCATGATGCATCTTTCCAGCTTACGGGTGTATGGTATGTGAACATGGCCGGCGGCAAGGTTTCCTTCACCGGTTTTGCCGATTTCTGGAGGGAAGACAATGTTTTCGGTCAGAACGAAACCAAATTTGTATTTCTGTCGGAACCTCAGCTCTGGTACAACTTCAACAAGAATTTTGCAGCAGGGGGCGAAGTGGAACTCAGCAGCAACTTCGCTGGTATGGAAGGATTTAAGGTAATGCCTACCCTGGGTTTGAAATATACATTTTAATTAAACCGATAAATCATGCTTGAAAAGTTCTTTCAACTCAAAGAAAACAAAACAACGGTAAGAACCGAGATTTTAGCGGGGATTACCACCTTCATGACCATGGCCTATATCCTGGCGGTAAACCCCAGTATACTGAGTGCCACGGGCATGGACAAGAACGCGCTCTTCACGGCCACTGCACTGGCATCCCTGGTCGCCACCCTGGTAATGGCACTGGTTGCCAAATTACCTTTTGCCCTTGCTCCGGGTATGGGTCTGAATGCCTTCTTTGCCTTTACGGTTGTACTGGGTATGGGCCATAGCTGGCAGTTCGCACTTACCGCCGTATTCCTGGAAGGTATTATTTTTATCCTGCTTACCGCATTCAATATCCGTGAGTTGATTATCAACTCCATTCCCATGTCGGTCAAACATGCCGTTTCCGCAGGGATCGGACTGTTTATTGCCTTCATCGGGCTACAGAATGCCGGGGTAATTGTAAATAACGATGCCGTACTGGTAGGACTCGGTGATATGGGTTCCTCCTCCGTGATCCTCGCGCTCCTGGGTATTATCCTTACAGGTGTTCTCCTTGCATTGAAAGTCAAAGGCGCCCTGCTAATCGGTATTTTTGTGGTGACTGTTGCCGGAATTCCGCTGAATGTTACCCATCTGCCCGAATCGCATCTGGTCAGTTTGCCGCCTTCCATCAGTCCGATTTTCATGAAATTTGAATTCAGTGAAATCTTTACCCTGGATATGCTGATTGTACTCTTTACTTTCCTATTTGTGGATATGTTCGATACAGTGGGTACTTTGGTAGGGGTATCTGATAAAGCCGGTATGTTAGATAAACAGGGCCGGATCCCAAGGGCCAAACAGGCACTTTTTGCTGATGCCATTGGTACTACAGCCGGTGCCATGCTGGGTACCAGCACCGTTACCACCTATGTTGAGAGTGCGTCAGGCGTGGCCGAAGGCGGAAAAACAGGACTTACTGCTCTGTCTGTTGCAGGTTTGTTTATGATTGCATTGTTCTTTGCCCCGATCTTCACCATGGTTCCAGGCGCAGCTACCGCTCCGGCGCTGGTGCTGGTCGGATTCTTCATGATGTCGCCCATACTGAAAATCAACTTCGACGATTTCACCGAAGCTATACCGGCATTCCTGACCATCATCATGATGCCATTGTCTTACAGTATTGCCGAAGGTATCGTGTTCGGGATGCTCTCTTATGTACTCCTTAAAGTACTGACTGGCAAACAGAAAGACCTGACAGTCGTCATGGTTGTATTAGCTGCCCTCTTTGTTCTGAAGTTCCTGATCTGATCACAGGATTGACCAATTTATACCTTTCATTAAACAGCCTTATCAATTTTTTGGTAAGGCTGTTTTCTATATGAGGTTTTTTTCTAATTTTGCACCCCAAGAAGATCATTCAAGAAGGGTTGTTAGCTCAGTTGGTTTAGAGCATTACCTTGACAGGGTAGGGGTCACTGGTTCGAATCCAGTACAACCCACAGAAAATTAAAAACAGCAGGACTATTCCTGCTGTTTTTTTTTTGAAGTAACCACAAGTATTCGTTTTGCTGTTAAGACTCATTTTGAATAAGAGTGTGGGAATTAAATTTTTACGCTTTGGTGGGTTTTCACTATCCAAAAAAGCCAATTATTTTTAAATTTGTTGACTTTCCAAAACGGGAAGATTGAGGTTCATTATTTTCTGACAGATTGGTAATCAATAATTATAATAAAGTAATAATATGACTACATCTAAAAAAGTTGCCATTGGTGTTGACGTAGGAGGCACCAATACGGCCATCGGAGTTGTTGACAAGGATGGTAATGTGATGATCAAGGATAACATCGCAACCGCCACACACGGGGATTTTGAAAGATTCATCGCCGACCTGGCATCAGCAATCAAACAACTGATCAAATCGGCAAAACTGATCAATGAGGATATTGAAATCGTCGGAATCGGAATCGGAGCTCCCAATGGCAATTATTACAGCGGAACCATTGAATATGCACCAAACTTATCGTTCAAAGGTGTTCTCCATTTTGTTGAACTGCTGAAGAACTATTTTCCAGAACTGCCTGCCTTGGCTCTTACCAATGACGCCAATGCGGCTGCTATCGGAGAAATGATATACGGCGGTGCCCGTAACATGAAAAACTTTGTGATGTATACCCTCGGAACCGGTGTAGGAAGCGGCGTCGTTGTTAATGGCGACCTGGTTTACGGACATGACGGTTTCGCCGGAGAATGCGGACACACCACATTAATCCCGGGTGGCCGCCTTTGCGGATGCGGTTCTTTAGGGCACCTCGAAGCTTATTGCTCAGCTCCCGGTATGAAAAGAACAGCCTTCGAACTGATGGCCCACTACAATGCGGTCGACAGTATGTTAGCCAACAAATCCTTCCTTGAACTGGATTCAAGAATGATCTACGAAGCGGCCGTTGCAGGCGATAAGATCGCCAAAATGGTATTTGAGAAAACAGGCGAATGGCTCGGACAAGGACTGGCCGACACCGTTCACCACCTCAGCCCCGAAGCTATTTTCCTCTTTGGAGGACCTACTGCAGCAGGGGAACTGATTTTCAAACCCACCAAGGAGTCAATGGAAAAACACCTCCTCCCGATCTTCAAAAACAAGATCAAAATCCTTCCGTCTCAACTGAAACCAGGCGACGCCGCCATCGTGGGCGCCAGTGCATTAGCCTGGAAAGAACTCGAAAAATAGTTTGTTTATATAAGCAACGCTGAAAGCTGTCCTGATTACCCGGACAGCTTTTTTTTTCCGGAAAAACAGGATTAAATATTACATTTGACTCACCGGATCATTAATAAATCCGTATGGATTATGAAGCAATTAGCCATATCCTGCTTACTGATATCCCTCTCCTTGGCTGTCTTCAGTCAGGCACCTGATCCGGTATTCAATGATAAGGTTGGACACATGGAATCCACCAATTTTCTTAAAAAACTGAATTTCAGGGAACATGATCATGCCGGCGATACCGACTTCCTTTACCAGAGGATGGAATGGGAGATTAATCCTTCAGTTAAATTTATCCGGGGAAAAGTGACTACCCACTTCAAGGCGGAAAAAGAGGAAGTTGCTTCGGTGACCTTTGACCTGCATGATTCACTGACAGTCGATTCAGTAAAGCACCAGTCGGGGAATCCGGTGTACCTGCATGCCGGAAACCTTCTTAACATCTACTTGCCCAAACCACTTTTAAAAGGTGAAACCGATTCTTTGAGCATTTACTACCACGGAGTTCCCCATGATTCCGGTTTTGGCTCTTTTGTTCATTCACATCACAACGGTACGCCTGTCCTGTGGACACTTTCTGAACCATACGGAGCCATGGAATGGTGGCCCTGCAAACAGTCACTTATGGACAAAACCGACTCAACAGACATTATTGTGACTACTCCCGAACCATACCGCACCGCTTCAAACGGGATCCTGGTATCAGAAAAGACTTTTGGAAGCAGGCGTGTAATGCACTGGAAACACCGGTACCCGATCGCAGCTTATCTGGTGGCCATTGCGGTTACCAACTACACCGACTATACCGATTTTGCCGAAATTTCCAGCGGAAAAGAGTTCCCGGTTGTCCATTTTGTTTATCCTGAATATCTCGACAAAATCAGGCCAAATACCGCCGTAACCCTTGAGGCCATGCGCCTTTTCAACAGTCTGTTCGGAGATTACCCGTTTTCAGACGAAAAATACGGCCATGCGCAATTTGGCTGGGGAGGAGGTATGGAACACCAGACCATGAGCTTCATGGGCAGTTTCGGATTTGAGCTGATCGTTCATGAACTGGCCCACCAATGGTTCGGCAATTACGTCACTTTGGGCAGCTGGAAAGATATCTGGCTGAATGAAGGATTTGCCAGTTATGCCACCGGCCTGGCATATGAACATCTGCTGGACGGTTTCTGGTGGCCCAGGTGGAAAAGTATGAACGTCGAAAGGATTGTCAGCCAGCCCGGCGGCTCGGTATTTGTTGACGACACCACCAGCGTAAGCCGAATATTTAACGGACGGCTTTCCTATTCGAAAGGAGCCTATCTGCTCCATATGCTCAGATGGATGCTCGGCGATGAAATTTTCTTTCAGGCCATCCGGAAATACCTTTCAGACCCTGAAGTTGCTTACGGGTTTGCTTCACACCGTAAAGTGGAAGAGCATTTTGAGGCTGCAGCCGGCAGATCACTAAGGAATTTCTTTGACCAGTGGTATTACGGAGAAGGATTCCCCATATACTCGCTTTGGTATAATGCGGGCAGCAAAGATAGTCGGTTACAGGTTAAGGTTACCCAAAAGACATCTCATCCCTCCGTTCCATTCTTTGACATACCGGTTCCGCTGCGGGTATATGGCCCCGGGGAAGGTGATTCCATTGATTTCAGGATAGAACCTGAAGACCTGGGTAAGACTATTGATTTGTTGGTGCCTTTTCAGGTCAGGAAGGCGGTCATCGATCCCGATTACTGGCTCATCAGGAAAACCGACGGTATAACAGGCGTGATTGCCCCCGGCAACAGGCTGCCCATAAGGGTATCTCCTAATCCGTTTAACGACCAGATCACCATAGATCCACCCCCGGGGGAAGAAATAAAGATGGTTCAGGTTTTCGACCAACTGGGCCGACTGGTTTATTCCAGGGTACCTGAAAAGAATGAGATCCATCCGCAGCTGTTTCCCGGTATGTATATACTGAAAATAAGGACATCTGACCAAATCCTTGAGACAAAGATTATCCGGCAATGAAATTTTTAAACGGATATCTTTAAAAGACTGAAGCCCGGTTCTCCAGGACAAAATCCGGACGGGATAAACGACAAGATGGATTACTGATCCTCAGGATCCCGCCAGTTAAAGCGAATAGTCTGTTTTAAATCAGGATGAAGGCTTAAGGGAACCGGACTGATTCCGGCCACGGATTCAATCAGTTTCTTCTGAGATTCAGAATAGTGTTTCACCGGAAAATAAAACTCCACCACAACCTCCGCCACCCTTCGTGGGTCTGATGCCATGATTTTAGTTACCTCCACCTCAGTGCCCTCTATGTCAATATCATAATCCCGGGCTTTAATGCCCATGATGGTCATGATACAACTTCCGAGAGCCGTTGCCAGGAGATCGGTGGGCGAAAAATACTCCCCTTTTCCCCGATTGTCTAAAGGGGCATCGGTAATAACCTTGTTACCCGACTGGACGTGGACATTCTCCGTCCGGAGATCGTCCAGATAGGTGGTTTTAATTGTTATTGCACTCATTTCATTATGTGTATATTATATCCAAATTGCTTTTGTTCATGTCCTTTTGTCACATTTCCTTTAAAATCAGAACTCCTTAGTGGTGAGGCTTTCATGTGAATAATTGCTTTTGCTTTTAAATGGTAACTGCGTATTATCAGCTTACAGAAAATGCTGTAGCAGACAGGCAATCAGTCTCTAAAAATACATGAATCACGGAAAAAATCAACATCCGGGTTTTAAATGTTTTGTATTGATCAACAGAAATTAGAAAAATATCATACTTTTACATCCGGTAACACAAATAATTAACTAAGTAACACGATGTCTGTAACCAGATTTGGGGTTTCCCTCGAGGAGGAACTGTTAAAAGCACTGGATGAATTCGTTGTTGAGAACCAGTTTTCCAACCGTTCACAAGCCATCCGCCATTTGGTGGAAAAGAACCTGGTGGAAAAGAAATGGAAGTGCGACAACGTAGTCGCCGGCGCCATTACCCTTGTATATCAGCAGGAAAGGAATGACATCCGCATCCGGTTGGCAGAGATTCAGGCAGGCTACCGCGATGTGATTCTGTCGGTGCAGTTTCATTACCTCACCGAGACCAATTGTCTCGAGATTGTGGCAGTCAAAGGCCCTTCTCACCGGCTGACAGAGCTGAGCGACAAATTGATCAGCATCCGGGGAATGCAGCATGGCAAACTGGTCATGTCGAAAGCGGATTAATTTTTTTGCCTTACCAGTAACACAAATCAAAAAGATAGTAACACGAAAATGAGAAAAGTTTTACTGATTGCCATTCTGCTGACCAGTATGGCAGGTTTTACTTCCGGGCAGGAAGTCAAAGGCAGGATCACCGATGCACAAACCGGGGAACCCCTGAAGGATGCAGCGATCATTTCACTAAAGAGCAGCAAGGGAGTTGTTTCGGGTGCTGACGGAAAATATACCTTGCCGGTTACACCGGAGAAACAGATCGTGGAAATCCGCTACATCGGATATGCCGGTTACCGGAAAGAGATCAATCCGGCACAGGGAGAAGTGATTACTTTAGACGCTGCACTGGTTCCCGAAATTTACCGGCAGGAACAGATCGTGGTAACCGCCAACAAGGTGGGCATGAACCGGAACAACGTTCCCATGAATGTTTCCATCATCAATCAGCTGCAGATAGAAAACAGCTCTGAATCCAACATACTGCCCGTAATCAGCGCCCAGATACCCGGACTTTTTGTAACCGAACGCGGGGTTACCGGTTTTGGGCTGGCAGGAGGTTCAGCCGGGAAGATCAGTATCCGCGGGGTAGGTGGCAGCGATGCAAGCTTCCCTGTTTTGCTGCTTATTGACGGACAACCGCAGTTTATGGGCATGATGGGGCATGCCATCCCCGATTCCTATGTATCTTCAGACCTTGAAAAAGTGGAAGTGGTTAAGGGGCCGGCATCCATTCTCTATGGCACCAATGCCATGGGGGGCGCAATCAACCTGATTACCAGACGTCAGAAGGAGGAAGGACTGTCGGTGAAAGGCCGGCTTATGTACGGATCGTTCAATACGCAAAAATATTCAGCCTCGGCGGGGTACCGGAAGAACCGGCTCAGCCTGCTGGTTTCAGGGAACCACGACACCACAGATGGAGACCGGCCCAATTCCGATTTCAAAATCAACAATGGTTATGTCAAAATCGGTTATGAGATCAGTGACCATTTCCTGATCGATGCCAATGCCAGCCACAGCAGCTTCAAGGCATACGATCCGGGCTCCATCTACCATCCGAATCCTTCGGTGTTCGATAATAAAAGCCAGTGGGTTGATATAGAAAGGTCCAATGTCTACTTCACCCTTTCGAACCAGTATGAAAAAGCGGAAGGAGGGATCAAGGCCTATTATATGCAAGGCGACCATGACATTTACGACGGCTGGAAATCGAACGATGAAAACATGGGCATGAGTATCTATCAGGGACTTCGGCTGTTCGACAACAACCTGCTGAGCCTGGGCTTTGAGATGAAGAAATACGGCGGAAGAGGCACGGCTGCCACTTTAGGGCAGCGAAGCGGCGAATGGATTACGGTGGATGAAAGAGGAGCCTATGCCATCATGCAGCACACTTTATTCAGCAGGTTTACCCTGAATGCAGGAGTGCGCTATGATGACCATTCGCTGTTCGGCGGACAATGGGTACCCCAGTTTGGTGCAGCCTATGAAGTTACTCCAGCCACCCATCTGAAAGCCTCGGTGGCTAAAGGATTCCGGAATCCATCCGTGAGGGAGCTTTACCTCTTCCCTCCCGCCAACTCAGCATTGTTACCCGAAAATATGTGGAACTATGAATTCACAGTCTCCCGGACATTTGCACAAAACCGCGGCCAGGCTGAAGTGACGGTATTTAAGGCCGAAGGGGATAACCTGATTTTGGTAGTGCCCAACCCCACTCCTCCCCCTCCGGTAAAAAATCAGAACTCCGGGACATTCTCCCATTACGGATTCGAAATCGACACGCGGTACCGGATTGTCCGGCGGATGAACCTGAATGCCGGGTACAGTTATCTCAACATGGACACACCCAAGGTAGCCTCTCCGGAACATCAGTTCCACCTGGGCGGAAATTATCATCTGGGGAAATTTGACATATCGGCCAACCTGCAGTATATCGGGAACCTGTACACCAGAGTAGCCCCCGCTGATCAGATGGTTAAGAACAGCTACACCCTGTTAGGCAGCAAGGTCAGTTATCACCTGACCAAAAACATTACTCTGTTTGCCTCCGGGGAAAACCTGCTGAACCAGGCGTACCAGCTGCAGTATGGATACCCCATGCCCGGGATCACGCTGTTTACAGGAATGAACATAAGCCTTTAGCGATCCAGGTCCAGGGTAAGTTATTTATATAAATCCTCTCCGGAAAGGAGTGCTGATTTTAAAGAAAAGCGATGAAAGAACTTATCGGTGTCGCATTCTCTCCATGCCTTTAAGTTACCCGTCTGTAATTCCTATATTTGTGCCATATGGCTTTACCTCCGGGATTGGAAAGATAATAGTAACTTCCTGTATATGAATATTTAAATTGATATCTGTTCAGGTGAAATCAGCGGACAATATCTTGCTTTAATATTCACTCTTCCTGATTCGGTTATTTTTTCTATTTTCGGAAAGATAAAACCGATAGTCATGGAAGACAGAGTACAGCCCAACCGGAGGGAATTTATCCGGATATCGGCTTTGGCAGCCGGAGGTATAACACTGGCAGGCACGGCATTCGCCGGGGCAGGTAAGGTTACCAGGAATTCGCCAAGCATTGCTGTGTTTACCAAATGCCTGCAATTTATGAAAATGGGTGAAATGGGGGCACTGCTGGCAGAGTTGGGTTTCGATGGAGCCGATATGCCGGTAAGACCAGGCGGCCAGGTACTTCCTGAAAACGTAAAGGCCGGCCTTCCCGCAGCGCTCAGGGAGCTAAAGCAATCGGGAGTGGGTATTCCGATGATTACTACGGCCATTACTGATCCGGAAGACCCGCTTACCCACGATATCCTCAAAACTGCCGCCGATCTGGGCATTGGGTACTACCGGATGGGATGGCTTCCCTACGATATGAAAAAGAGCATACCTGAGAATCTGGTTCATTTCCGAAGGATTTTTGAGGCGTTTGACAAGCTTCACCGGCAATATGGGATCCGTGGTGAATACCAGAACCATGCCGGGCGTAACCTGGGCAGCACGGTATGGGATCTGCATGAAGTATTGAAGGAAATGGACCCGGAATATACGGGAGTACAATATGATGTGAGACATGCCACGGTGGAGGGGGGCAATTCCTGGATTCTGGGCATGAACCTGATAAAACCCTGGATTGGTACCACCGACATCAAGGATTTTATCTGGGAAAAGAACCCGAATGGGCGCTGGACGGCAAAATCGGTACCCCTGGGCGAAGGCATGGTTGATTTTGCTGCATATTTCAGGGAATACAATAGCATTAAAGGATCAGCCCCCATTTCCATTCACTATGAATATGATCTGGGCGGGGCCGAGCATGGAAATCTGAATCCGAAGATGCCGCTGG
>JAUWAB010000141.1 GCA_030602265.1 Prolixibacteraceae bacterium
AAAAACGGTGTAGGGGCAAGCCTCGCGCTTGCCCTGAAACGCCATCCGGTAAACGGTAATCAGTAATCAGTAAACGGTAATCAGTAAATGGCTATGAAATACACCGTAAGGGCGAAAAACCTTTCGCACTGAACCAGGAAAAGGTAAACAGAAACCGGTAACCGGAGACCGGACCGCTCCATGAAAAACGCTGTAGGGGCAAGCCTCGCGCTTGCCCTGGCCTTAGGGCCCAATGGCCTGTAAAAGGTAAACGGTATAAGGCTTAGTTTCCAAACCGCGCAATGGCTTCTTCCATCATGGCGGCAGTCGCCGTTGCACCGCTGCGGGCACATCCTGCCGCCTGCACCGCCAGTAACTGGTCGAGTGTTCTGACGCCGCCGGCAGCTTTTACCTTTACGTTGGGCCCGATGCTCTTCTTCATCAGTTCCAGAACCGGAATAGTCGCACCTTTGTAATGGTAATCGCCGTTGGGCTGTTTTACAAATCCAAACCCCGATGATGTTTTGACATAATCAGCCCCAACACGGGTGCATATCCGGCACAAGGTAACGATGTCCTCCTCCCTGGTAATATAATCGGTTTCGAAGATGACCTTTACAATGGCTCCGTTTTCGTGGCAAACCCTGGTTACCGATCCGATTTCACGGGTAATATACTCCCAGTCTCCCTGCAGCGCTTTCCCGATGTTGATGACCATATCGATTTCAACGGCCCCATCTTTACAGGCTTGTCCGGCCTCAAATACCTTTACCTCTATAGATGAGTTGCCGGCCGGAAATCCGATGACACAGCCCACCAGGACATCGCTTCCACTCAGATGTTCAACGGCATGTTTTACGGCGTACGGTTTAACACACACCGATGCTACATGGTATTTTCGGGCGACTTCACATTCCCGGCGGAGGTCTTCGTCGGTCATGGTTGGATGGAGGATCGAGTGGTCGATCATTTTGGCAAGTTTGTGTACTGTTTCGTTCATTCCGATTATATCAAAAATTTGTGTTCACACTCAATTGGTATTCTTTATGCCATTATTCCGGCTGAATAAAAGTATTGCCAGGTTGCTCTTCAAAAATAAAAAATCTACCTTAGCGGAAATAAAAAATTAGACCTATGACAAGACTAAAACTTTTTCTGATTGCTTTTCTGGGCGTTTCGCTGCTCGTCCAAGCCCAAACCGATGACGGAGTTCTCAGAATGAACGAGTTCAGGGTGCCCAAAATGAGAAAAATCATTCAGATACCTGATGTAGGCACATATCAGGTGCTGAAGTGCGACTTTCATATGCATACCGTGTTTTCCGACGGGCACGTATGGCCGACTGTCAGGGTGCAGGAAGCGTGGCTCGAAGGCCTTGATGTGATGGCGATCACCGATCATGTGGAGTACGCTCCCTATAAGAATGATGTTAAGGTAAACCACAACCGTCCGTGGGAACTGGTGAAGGACGTTGCGAAGGAGAATAACCTGGTGCTCATCAAGGGTACCGAGATTACCCGCTCAACGCCTCCGGGTCACTTCAACGCCATCTTTATCGGCGATGCTTCCGGTTATATTGAAGATAATTCATCACCGAAAGACAAGGAAGCGGTAATGAAGGCTAAAGAACAGAATGCCTTTATTTTCTGGAACCACCCCGGATGGAAAGTCAATCAGATAGAAGGGTCGTATGAATGGCTCGATTTTATCGACGAGCTGACCAAAGAGGGCACCTTGCATGGCATCGAGGTGATCAACGGCTTCGGGATGCATAAAAAAGCGCTTGACTGGTGTGTAGACCATAACCTTACCGTCATGGGAACCTCCGATATTCATAACCTGGTCAGGCATGACTACGACCTCAGTGATATCGTGCACCGCTCCATGACACTGGTTTTTGCAAAGGACCGGACTCCGGAAGCAGTCAGGGAGGCTTTAGACGCCGGCCGCACCGTAGCCTGGGCGAGCAAGTTTCTCGCCGGGAAGGAAGAGCATGTCAGAAACCTTTTCCACGCCTGTGTGGAGCTGAGTCCTGCATTTCACGCCAGAACATCAAAGAACAGCGCCGGGGCTGAGGTGGTGACCAACTATTATGAAATCAGGAATAACAGCGACCTCTATTTTGAACTCGTGCTGAAATCGGGGAATGGCACGGGGAGCGTGACGCTCTTCCCTCGGTCCGCGCAGGTTATTACGGCTGCCGGCGGTCAGGATAAGCTGACGTACGAGGTGGTGACCGCTTATGTACGGAGCGACAAGCACCTGCAGGTGGATATCTCGTTGAAATAATCATTTCTCGCAAAGCCGCAGGGCCGCAGAGGAATAATTGAAAAAAAATCTCTGCGTTCTCCGCGTTCTCCGCGTGAAGAAAAATGACTCTCGCAGGGCGCGCAGAGGCTCGCAGAGAAAATAATATCTCTCGCAAAGCCGCAGGGCCGCAAAGAAAAAAATAAAAAAATCTCTGCGTACTCCGCGCTCTCCGCGTGCCATATTTTTGGAACCTGGTTTTGCGGTTTGCAGGGCTGTTAACAGCACACCACATAATTCCTTCCCATTTAAACTTTTGTACCTTTGGTTCGTCTAATCTTCATCAGCGGCTTTTTTAAAGCTGCTGAATATGTATTGCAGGAATTTTTTACTAAACCATTTATTCTGGATATTATGAATAGAAAAATCTTCACACTGATTACCCTTCTGATTATGACGGTAGCCAATCTGAATGCCCAGCAGGCCTTATGGGGCGGACAAGCCATTGTATCCCCTGAGGTTCACGACAATAACACAGTCACATTCCGGTTTATGGCCCCGGATGCCAAAGAGGTGAAAGTCTCCGGCGACTGGATCCCTGCCGAGGGATGGACTCCCGGAGCTGCAGCAATGACCAGGGATGAAAAGGGTCTCTGGAGCCATACTACTGCAAAACTCGAATCGGACCTGTACAGTTACTGGTTTATCGTCGACGGCCTCCGGGTGATGGATCCGAATAACGTTTACCTTATTCGCGACGTGGCTTCGGTTTTCAACGTGTTTATCACGGGCAACGGCAAAGGCGACCTGTACAAGGTGAATCAGGTGCCGCACGGTTCGGTCACCCGCCGCTGGTATGATTCCCCCGGAAATAATAAGGCAAGGCGTATTACCATCTACACCCCTCCTGGTTATGAAAAGAGCACCGATACCTATCCGGTATTCTACCTGCTTCATGGCATGGGCGGTGATGAGGAGGCATGGATTGCCCTCGGGCGGACTTCCCAGATCATGGATAACCTGATCGCGCAGGGGAAAGCCAAGCCGATGATCGTGGTGATGACCAACGGCAACGTGGCCCAGGAAGCCGCGCCCGGTGAATCTAGCCTTGGTTTTGTAAAGCCTTCCATGCAGTTGCCGAATACTATGGACGGCAAGTTTGAAGAGACTTTCACCGACGTAATCCGGTTCATGGAGAGCAATTACCGCGTAAAATCCGGTAAGTCGGGCCGCGCCATCGCCGGACTTTCCATGGGCGGGTACCATACCCTGCATATTTCCAGATATTATCCCAATACTTTCGACTATATCGGTTTGTTCTCGGCGGCTATTATGCCGAACCAGAATGTTCAGTCGAAAGTGTATGATAACTTCGATGCCACCCTTAAAGCCCAGATGGATAATGGCTATAAGCTTTACTGGATTGCCATTGGCAAGACCGATTTTCTGTTTAAAAACAACGTCGAATACAGGGCTAAGCTGGATGAAATGAAGATGCCCTATGTCTATCGTGAAAGCGAAGGCGGTCATACCTGGACCAACTGGCGCCTATATTTGTCGGAATTCGTGCCGATGCTGTTTAAATAAGCGAAACCAGAAACGGAATGGACATCGAAAGGATTGCTGAGGTAGGTTAAACTCCTCAGTTTATCCTGATAAATATTAATAATCAGATAACTAAGCCAATAAAAAATATCCGTTATGAGAAAGTTCAGATATATTTTGGCCTTCATGGCGCTCTGCCTGGTTGTCGGACCTGCCGTTGCCCAGGAAGTTTTCAAGAACGATGAACTGACCATTACCAAACTGGAAGCCAACATGTGGGTGGTCGAAACATTTGACAATACCTGCATGTACATCATCGAAGGAGATAAAAAATCCATGCTGATCGATACCGGCACGCGGGCCGCCAAATTAGACGAGGTGGTGAAAAAGATCACGGCAAAGCCGCTTGAGGTGGTTCTAACCCATGCTCATCCCGATCACGCGGGGAATATCCATTTTTTTCCTGAAATCTGGCTACATGCGGCCGATACGGTTTTACTGCAGAAAACCTACAAGGGGAAGGTAAGGTTTATGCATGATGGACAGATTTTTGACCTGGGAGGGACCAAAATTGAGGTGGTGCACGGACCTGCCCATACGCCAGGGTCTGTAATGCTGATAGATCGTGACAATGGCAACTGCTATTCGGGAGATGCGGTAGGCTCCGGACAGGTTTGGCTGCAGCTGAAGCCTTCCTCGCCCATGAAAACCTATATCGAAACCTGCAAAAAGCTGGAAAAGCTCATGGATAATGGCATATCCAAAGTTTACTGCGGCCATTATCCCCATGTGAAAGGAGCCCTCGACAAATCCTATGTTACAGCCATGCGGCTGCTCGCTGAGGAAATAGACAACGGAACAGCACAGGGTGCTGAGCCGTTTCCGACAAGGATTCCCGGCCTCGGAGGGGATAATCCGATGATCGTCCGAAAAGGCCAGGTAGCGATTGTATATGATCCGGCGTTCATAAAATAATCCGCGTATGTAACTGCCATCGGGTAGTTGATACTACGGGCTGAAGTAAGAATTTCTGAGAAGCCT
>JAUWAB010000062.1 GCA_030602265.1 Prolixibacteraceae bacterium
ACAGACCTGTTTGTGTTGGAAAACAGCAATGGGATGAAGGTTACCCTCACCAATTACGGGGCAAAGATTGTGTCGATATATGTACCCGGACGCGATGGTACAATGGCCGATGTGATGCAGGGTTTTAATTCGGTTGCGGAGTATATGGAGTATGGTGCCAGTCACGGAGCCACCGTCGGACCATATGCCAACCGCATCGGAGGGGCTGCTTTCACTATTGACGGGATAACCTATTCCCTCGAGAAAAATAACGGGGAGAATACCCTTCATTCCGGTTCAAGTACTTGGTCGAGAAGGATATGGGAAGCTGTTCAGCAAGAGAATTCAGTAGAAATGACCCTGGTGGCTCCTGACGGCGAGTACGGTTTTCCCGGAAACCGTAAGGTGTCAGTAACCTTTACCTTAACCGGCCAGAATGAACTCCGGATTGATTACCATGCGACCACCGACAAGGCTACCCACATCAACCTGACCAACCATGGGTATTTCAACCTGAGAGGGGAGGGGAACGGAGACATCACCGGCCATGTGGTAGTGATCAATGCCGATTCGGTTACCGTGGTGGATGAGTTTATGATACCTACAGGTGAAATAATTCCCGTGGAGGGCACTCCGCTCGATTTCAATGCCCCTCACCGCATTGGCGACCGGATTGATGCCGGGCATCCTATGCTGATTGCTGCGAAGGGTTACGATCTGAATTACATCATCAACAAAAGGAAGGGCGAACTGGGCTTTGCCGCCAGTGCCTTTGAACCGGAGAGTGGCAGGTACATGGAAGTGTTCACCACGGAACCAGGAGTGCAGCTTTACACGGGGAACCACCTGCGCGGAAATGAAATCGGGCACAGCGGGCAGCCATATTCGGCGCGGACAGGCGTTTGCTTCGAAACCCAGCATTATCCCGACAGCCCGAACAAGCCTCATTTCCCTTCTACATTGCTCCGGCCCGGGGAGGTTTATTCATCAACCACGGTATTTAAGTTTTCCGTAAAAGAATAGAAAGCGACGGACACCTTTGTTTTACTATGCGATCTGAAGAATGGTTCAAAAAGATTTTTGACCGGCATTATGACCCGTTACGGAATTACCTCTATTATTTGTCGGGGGATATCCAGTGGAGCGACGATGCCGTTCAGGACCTCTTCATGCTGGTGTGGGAACGGAGGGATGAACTGAAGGAAGAGACTTTGGGCGCCTATATGTTCAGGGCGGCAAAAAATTATTTCCTGAAAAGGAAGAGGCATGAGTCGGTACATTTGAAATTTGAAAAGTCTCTTCCGCAGGGTGAGCAGGCAGCGCAACACGGTGAACCGATGGAAACGGATGAGTTTGACCGTCTTTTACAAGCTAACATTTCACGATTGCCGGAAAGGTGCCGTACTGTTTTCCTGATGAGCCGAATAGATGAAATGAGTAATCTGCAGATTGCAGGTAACCTGAACATTACCGTGAAGGCCGTAGAGAAACAAATTACCAGGGCCTTGCAATTACTCCGCCGGAACCTGGAGAATAATTGAGAATACATGCTGTGTTTCTATAAGTTCATACTGAATTTGGTGTACAGGCTGATCCGGGCCATCAGGTACCTTGCCGGCACTTTCCTGAAGTCGCTGGTGGTGCTTCTTTTCCTGCTGGCCTGCCTGGGATCGGCAGGCCAGTCGAAGCGGGTCACCTACTCGGCCGGCAATACCCCGTTTACGGAAGTTCTCGAAGATTTGTCACGGCAGTTCGGGATGAAGTTTGCCTATGATGCCTCGGCATTTGAAGGGGCGCATGTTACCTTTTCGGTAGAAAACCAGACGGCAGAGCAGGTAATAAAGCTTCTTGGCGACAAGTATCCCGTTAGGTTCAGGAAAGTGGAGGGCACCTGGATGGTTATCCGGCTGCAGGATACCGGTAACCGGAAGGAACAACCGGTCAGTGCAGCGGTTCCACCACCGGCTGCGGTGAAACCCTCCGGCCGGATTGTCTCCGGTTATGTTACCGATGCATTCACCGGTGAACCGCTGGTTTACTGTAACATCATAACCGGTAATCAGCGGGGAACCGTCACCAATCACCTTGGCTATTTCCAGATCGAAACCACCGAAAAGGAACTCCCGTTTTACATCAGTCACCTGGGTTACCAGCGGCTGGATACCCTGGCAGGAGCACAGTCGGCCATGCCCATGAGGATTGTCCTGCAGCCGTTTGTCATCCTGATGGAAGAGGTAAGCGTAACCCGGAAGGAGAAAAATATTTTGGAATTAGGCGAATATTCCGAAAAAATCGGGTTTAATCCGGCACAATCGGCCCATATGCCCAGGGTGTCGAACGATGACCTGGCCAACATGCTGACTCTTATTCCGGGGGTGAATCTGCTTGGAGGTTCTGGCGGAGGGCTTTCAATACGAGGGGGCGACCCTTCGGAGAACCTGGTGCTGCTGGATGGTATCCCGCTTTTGGAGACAGGGCATATGTTGGGTAACGTCAGTGTGCTGAATGCCAGTTTTATCCGGCAGGCATTTGTTTCAAGGGGCGGTTTTGACGCTGCATCGGGTGACAGGGCTGCCGGAATGGTTGAACTTACCGGCCGGAGCGGCCCGCTTACGCACCCCACGATCGATGTCAGTGCCAACCTGATGAATGGTAATGTGGTTGCCAATTTTCCCGTTGCCCGGAAATTATCCCTTACCGGGGCGTGGCGCAGGTCCTACATCGATCAGTGGCAAAACCATCTGTCAGAAAAATTATTGAAGGAGAGCAGGCTAACCCAACCTGGGGAGTACGACCTGGATGTATTTCCCGCAGTATGGTATGATGATATAAATCTGAAAGCCAGTCTGTTCCCGTCCGATAACCAGATGGTCACCATTGGGTTCCTGCAAGGCAAGGACTTCCAATTGCTGGATTATGAGGCCGGCGAAAAGCAGGTGGTTTACCGGAATGAGATGGCTGAATCGCTGAACAGGGGGTACAGTTTCAGCTGGTCGCTGCAGTCGGGCCAATGGAACCATTCGCTGGCAGCCGGTTACAGCCGTTTAAACCAACAGCGGAATCATGAGTCGGGAAGGCAGCTCAACGTAGAACCCGGCAGTCAGACACCGAAGAAAAATCCCAAAGCCAAAAAAAATCCAAAGGCCAATCCCAATCCTAATGCCCAGTCTAATAACCGCAATAAATATGAAACGGATTACGACAGCACGGTGGTCAGGGAGCTTCGCCTTGACTGGCGTACAGACCTGAAGAGCGGGATTTTTACCCATCAGGCCGGTGCCGGGTTTGTGGAGAATGCCTATAATTTCGATTACTATGCCGCACGGTCGCAGGGCAACACCCCCGTTGATTCGCTGAGCAGCTCGCTGCGGCAATCGATAGGGCATCTGTTTTTACAGCAGGTACTTGAGCCGGCGGATGTCTTCAGGATCCGTTATGGCCTTCGGCTTAACTACAACCAGGCATACAGACAGTTATATGTTCAGCCGCGGGGAGGAATCGAATACACCCCCGATGAGGGCATAAAGGTATATTACCATTCAGGCGTTTACCGACAATTCCTTTCCAGAATTCCCAGGGTGGATTCGTTTGGTAATGCGGATATGGTCTGGTTTCTTCCCGATTCAGCAGGAACCGGAGTGTTGAATTCCCTTCACCATGTCCTTGGGTTCAGACTTGAGAAAGGCGGACTTCTTGTCAATGGTGAACTCTATTCCCGTCACACCGGGGGCAGGCAGTGGCTTTTTGCTCAGCAGTACCGGAAGGCCAATATCAACAGGATCCATTACATTACGCTGAATGGTGAGGAAAATAACCGTGGTCTTGACTTGTTTGTTCAGTTCAGGCACGGGAATTTCACCCATCAGGCTGCCTGGTCATTGTCGGATTCGAAGGAAAAGATGACCGGTTTTTACAACGATGAGTGGTTCCCGTCGTTGAACCATCACCGGCACCAGTTGCAGGTCAATGAGATGTTCAGCTACCGGGGCTGGGTACTTTCGGCCGGATGGGCATACCGGTCGGGCCAACCCCGGATTATAACTTCTGAAAACGGGGAATATGCTTTCCGGCGGTTGGACTATTTTTCCCAGTTGGATGTCGGATTGGTTAAAACCATCCGGATCGGGAAATTTGCGGCAAGCGGAGGGGCTTCCCTGCTGAATGTCCTTAACCGCACCAATATTGTTGAGGTCGATTATCTCAATATCTCCACGGAAAGTGGTGGATACAGCCTGCAGACCAATGTGAGCGCCCTGCCCTTTATGCCGGTCTTTTTTATCAGGATGCAGGTGCTTTAACTGGAATGTCGGGGTATTTTCTTTCTTTTTTATCCATCCAACGTTTGCTACACCCCAATCGTTTATTCATTCCGGTTTGTGTTTTACAAATCATGGCAATTTCACGTTTCGATTTTTTTGAACATGGCTCATTTCATGAGTTATGAGTGCTGAAAAAGTCATTTTTGGCAGACAGTAGTAAATTTTTTGAAAAAAATGAATCAGCGGGGTAGGGTTTTGCCTGCCGATGGGATATATAGATTAGTTCAGAACAGTAATTCAGGTGCTGATGCTTTTTTCAATCATGGAGAAACAGAAGAAATATCAATCAATCAATCAATCAATCAATCAATCGGTACGGTACTACCGCGTTCCTGCATCGGTTGAAAAAGGTACAGCCCTGAATTTGCTACTGAATAAAATCAGCCAGACACCCGCGAGGAAACCCAAAATGATATACATGCATACCTGGTTTAAAATGGTCTCCGGTTTAGCTGCGGCTGCAGTGGTCATTCTGGCTGTTCTCTTCTTTACCGGGCGTGAATCCCTGATGAACACAACCCTGCAGGCAGCTTCGTACCGTTTACCGGACCAGTCGAGGGTCATACTGGCCCCTGGCAGCAGCCTGAGGCATCACCGGTATATAAATACGAGGCAGGTTACTCTCTCCGGAGAAGGATACTTTGAAGTAACCAGGGGTACCCGGTTCGAAGTAAAGACTTCCGGTGGTATGGTGCGGGTATTGGGAACCCGGTTCAGCGTTAAGGAGGCCAGCCACTCCCTGGAGGTGAACTGCTACGAAGGCAGGGTGGAGGCAGTAGCCGGACCAGAAAAGCAGGTTCTGGAGGCCGGACAGGGGGCTGTAGTTTCTTCAGTTGGTATAGAAGCTCATGAAAATGCCGGAAACGGCTATCCATCGATTGCCATTTTAAGGGCCGAATACCACCAGGCAGAACTGAAGGAGGTTCTGGAAACGCTGGCAGACTTTTTTGGGGTGGATATTGCTGCTGAAAATGTGGCAGGACGGCGATATACAGGGTCTTTTGAAACCGGAAGTATCGAAAATGCACTGATCCTGACTTGTGAGCCGTTTGGGCTCAACTTCCGGATGGAAGGACCGGGCCGGATCATTATTGAATAGAGAATATGTAATTTATCCGGATTATATTTCCGTTGGGAGTACCATAGATTTAATTATATACAAAATACTTAAATGAAACAGTTTGTTAAGTTTTTCGTGCTGGTGGCGGTGATTGCCCCGCTAACCTTCCTGTCATGCAGCATCCTGCAGCAGGACGATGCCCCCGGGAACGGCAGGGGCCAGGTAAAGATCCACATAACCGATGCGCCTTTCCCGGCTGATCTGGTGGAGCATGTATTGGTGACCATTGACCGTGTCGGCCTCCGGAATTCAAAAGGAGAATGCAGCGATATTGAAGATCAGGAGTTTGAATGTGCTGAAGGTTTCCTCCTGATGCTTGATGAGCCGGTAACCATTGACCTGATGCTGTTAAGGAACGGGCTCACCGATCTGCTGGTGGATGCCACCATTCCGGTTGGTAAATACGATATGCTCAGGCTCTATGTAAAAGATGCCAAAATTGTTGTGGGAGAGGGACATGAATACACACTGAAAGTTCCAGGCGGCGCAGAATCCGGACTGAAGGTATTCCTTTCCAGTCCGGTTGTTGTAACAGAGGAAGGACTTGCCGAGATCCTGGTGGATTTTGACCTCAGCAGGTCGTTTATTGCTATTGGCAATCCTAAGAACAAGCACGGTATAAAAGGTTTTATTTTCAAGCCGGTAATCCGTGCGGTGGACCTGAATAAAAGCGGTACCGTAAAAGGAAAGGTAACGGCAGAAGATAACACCCCTCTGGTGAACGCAGGGATTACCCTATATACCGGAGAAGAAGCAGTGGCCACGGCTGTTACCGGAGAGGATGGCGAATTTGAGATCCCGGGCGTTCCGCAGGGAACCTATCGCCTTGTGGCAGAGATGGATGGTTATTTGACCGGTGAGGTTACCGGAATCAAGGTAGAAAAGAAGAAAACGGTTGTAAAGACCATCCGTCTGAAGAAAGAATAGTTACCATACGTTTATAAGTCCAGTTAATCGAAGTGTGTGTGATTGAACATTTTGTTCAGTCAGGGGTAGAGACCGGCAGCATCGGATGCTCGCCGGTCTTTTACTTTTCAGGTTGTTTGTTTCTCTTTTTCAGGGAAAACCAGACTGATGATCATTGCAGCCATGAAGGCCAGTACATAGGATGCGAGCCTTTCGGAAATGCCGGTAGGGATGACGAGCCAGGTTTTCCAGATTACAGCCGTCAGGGTTCCTGTAACGAGGCTTGCATAGACCCCTGCCCGGCTGAACCGTTTCCAGAACAGCAGAAGGATCACGGCAGGACCGAACGAAGCCCCGATACCGCTCCATGCGTAGGATACCAGTCCGTAAACCGTATCTTCCATGGAAATAGCCAGCAGAAAAGCCACCGCACCCACTCCGAGGGTCAGTATCCTGTTCATGGCCAGCAGCCTGCGGTCGAGGATCTGTTTTCGCCGGAGCTGCGTATAGAGATCTTCGGTCATGGACGAAGAAACCACCATCAGTTGGGATGAGGCGGTCGACATCATGGCGGAGACTGCCCCGGAGAGAAGGATCCCGGCCAGGATCGGATTGAGCAGGGTCATCACCATGACGGGCATGATTTTTTCGCTGTCGGCGGCAACACGGGCCACATTTTCACCCAACAGCCCGGCTCCTGCAAGCCGGTATCCGATGATGCCGATCATAAAGGCACCTCCGTAGGCCAGGAGTGTCCATGCTATGGCCAGCCACCTGGCCTGACGGGTTTCGACAGGGTTCCGCATGGCCATCATGCGGGTAAGGAGCTGTGGCTGGCCGGTATAGCCGAATGCCCAGCTCAGTCCGTTCAGGACCAGCAGAAACCCGGTAGCCGAAGCAGTCGAAGCCACATTGAGCGGCACGGTGAAATCGGCAGTTAATAACGACTCTGCGATGCCCAGGTTATGGGCTCCGGCGATGAAAAGTCCGATAATGGGAAGGGCGATGCAGGTGACGACCATCAGGACAGCCTGAAAGGCATCGGTGGCCACTACCGTGATAAAACCTCCCAACATGGTGTAGAGGGTGACTATGGCCGAACCGATAACCATTCCCCAAAAAGGATCGATATTAAAAGTGTCGTTGAATATTTTGCCGGCGCCGTTAAATTGGGCGGCGATATAAAGGATGAAGAAGAAGATGATGATTAAAGATGAGGTGAGGCCTATTCCCCTGCTGGTTCCGGGAAATGTCCGGATGAACAGGCCTGAGACCGTAATCGCCCCGGTCCGGTCGGTAATCCTTCGCAACGGTTCCGCCATGAAAGTCCATAGGAACAGGATCCCGGCCACACAACCCAGGGCAACCCAGATGGCCGCCCATCCTTCGGCATAAGCATGGCCGGTCAGTCCTAAAAGCAGCCACGCAGACTCCCCGGTAGCGCGTTCCGATAAGGCGAGGGAAAAGCCTGAAAGCTTTTTGCCGCCAATCACAAAATCGGTATTGGTTTTGGATCTTCGGGCCGAGTAGACGACGATGCCCGCCAGGATAACCAAATAGAGTATAAATACTGTTATCATCCGGTTCAGATTTGTTCAGACTGTAAATGTAAAAAAAGGAGTCTGAATTCCGGAATTTTTCTTAAATTGTATAGGAATTCCCTGATTACTGTCTGAATCCTTGTGGTTCAGGCGTTCGAGCACCTGGTTGAGAGAGTTTTTATCCTCGGTTAAGGATATATAGCTTATCGTTGGCCATACTGCAATGATGTAAGAGAGCCCGTCAGAGGTGATCTAATCGCTGTGATAAGACTCTGAGGGCATCTGTTCTTTACTGAATTACATTTGTTTGCATGCTGGCCCGAAAATTGTAATTTTGCTGTCGCACCTGTTTCTGAATTGGAAAAATGAGACGAATCAGGGATAGGTCATTTAAATCATCAGACAGCATGCGGTTATTCATATTTTTCCTGATATTTTCAGTTTATTGCCTGGTTCCTGCAGGATTGAGGGCCCAGGAATCGCGGGTTCCGGATTTTAGTCTGGGAAATGTTTCCTACTACAACCTGAATGTGGGCGACCGGTTGCGCGTAATCGACACAAATCTGGAAGTTCTGGGTATTGATCATAACTATACAAAATTAAGGGTTGAACACGATACGGCATGGGTCAAGGTAGCCCGCCGGTCTCCTGCGATACAGCTTCAGGGGATACAGGTTTTTGTTGCCGACAACCGGTATGCAGCCACAATGTCGGTTGATAAACGGATCCACGGACTTCTGAAGGGTGATGTATTGTTAGGGATTGCGCCTGCCATGACCCCGCTGGCTGATCCCGTGATCTTTGGATTTCCGGTAAGTTTTACCCAGGGATTTCTGTGGAGGAACCTCGAGGATAGCTATATGTTTTCCTACCAGGCTCCACAGGCGAACCAACCGGGTGGGGAAACCACCTGGGCGGGAGTTGGCATCGACATGCGAGATTCCCGCGGAATGGAGCGGCATATGGTATTGGCCATGGAGACTGGGTTGATTTCCTGGGTGGAATTAAAGCCACAGGGATCAGCTGAACCCAGGGCTGTACTTTGCATCCAGAGTGAATCCACGCCGGGCATATACTACATTTACGAGAATCTTCATTCTGTCGGGCTTAATGTTAAAAGAGGCCAGCGGATTATGAAAGGGGAGGGGCTGGGTTTTGCATGGGGTGAGGGCAACTGGAACCATTTCAGGTTGGGTGTGGTTTATTCAGACACCATGCCGTCCATATTAACCAGGCATCATAATACGGTTAATTTTTACCCCCAGCTGCTGGATCTTTATTTTGGCCGGCAACCTGTCTTTGCCCATTCCTTTACCAAAGGGCAGATCTATTTTGGAAGGGCAAATCATCTTAACGGAAATGAAAAAAATGTAAGTGGTTTTGAGGAGTATCACGGAACCGGATGGCTTTTAGGGCGCTGGAACAGTGTCGATAAAGTGGAGTGGGTATCTGGTAAACGTGCCGGTAATGCCCGTTTGCGCAAGACTCTTTTTGCCGGACAGCCTGCCCGATGTACCAATCCTTCTGATTTCTACGAGTTTGAGATAAACGTCAGGAATGGCGCCTATCGCATAAGGGCGCTTGTTGGTGACCATCTGCTGCCTTCATGGCAGAAAATCGAGTTTGAAGGTGTTGTGGCCGGGACTTTCCGGCGCGAGGCTGGTGACCTGGTCTGGACATCGGAACGGATTGTAAAGGTAAACGACGGTAAGCTGACGGTCAGGATTTATACCAACGACGATCAGGTGGCCGGGATCAGTGAAATCGTTTTTCAGCAGGCTGTCTTGTAGTCTTTTTCTGAAAATTTCCTGAAAAGCCATACAGGTTAAAAGTAAAATATTAAATTTGTGCCGCTTTTAGGGACAGCAAGTTCATTATTAACAGGGTTAGAATCCTGTTCCCCTCTGTGATAAACTGAGGACGCTAAATCGGGGTGTGGCGCAGTTGGTAGCGCGCGTCGTTCGGGACGACGAGGCCGCTGGTTCGAGTCCAGTCACCCCGACGGTTTTTTTAAATCATTGATTGTCTGTTTTTTACAACAAAAAAACAGACAATTTTTTTAAACACAGACAAAACACAGACAAAAACGGTTAAGTCACTGGACCTTCATGATTAGAGCGTGTTACGCACCAATCTGAAAGGTATGAGAAAAAAATGATCATTTCGGATGTATTCATTAATGCGCAGGTATGACTGGCTATTCCGAATAATATGGTCGTGATATCCGGATTGCCATGCGAAACCGGTATGTATTCACCGGGTATTAATAGATACCATACGTTTATATTGTTTGATGATAACCCCCCAACGTTTCCGGTTTCCATTTTTGTGATGCATTGTAGGTACGCTGACGGTTGATGCTGTCGGGGGTGGCGTCGTCCGTGCGAATGATGGTTTTTATGGGATTGACGTTTTTCATGTTGGCGGCGTTTTTCGCAGGGGGGTAGAGACGCCCAATTTGGGCGTCTCTACGTGCGTTTCATGGGTGCGGTTGTTGTGCGGATCATCGTTCGTTCCGCAGACGCCCATATTAGGCGTCTGTACGCATGGATCACCGTTTTTAATTTCTCCGAACCACCAATTCCGGTGGGCGGTGCAGATGGTAATAAAATATAATCCGTTATTCCCATAATCCCAATTCTTCAACCGGGTAGATTCTATTCTGTATTTATTGTTAAATTTCGCCATTGAACATTTCTCATCATCCAAATCAAACTGCCAGATACCTTGTTACAGTTTCCAGCAACTCGTCGCGATTGATGGGTTTGGTCAGGAATGCCTGGCAGCCTGCATCAAGGGCGTCTTCCTGTTTGTTGACCAGGGCATAGGCTGTCTGGGCAATTACCGGTATCTCACGGTTGAACTGCCTGATTTCCCGGGTGGCCTGCAGCCCGTCAAGCACCGGCATCTGGAGATCCATCAGGACCAGTGATATAGCCGGGTTTTCCCTGACCTCCCTGATGGCATCCCTGCCATTGGTCACGCGTTCGATCTTCAGGTTCAGGGCCTTTAGGATTACCTTCAGGTATTCGTAACTGAACTCGTCATCCTCGGCAATCAGAATGGTTTTCCGTTCTTCCGCGGCATTTACCTGCTTTCTTGCGGCCGGTTCAGAAACCGGTAGGCTATGAACGGCCTGGTATGGTATGGTAAATCGGAAATGACTGCCCCTGCCCGGTTCTGACTCTACTGAGATGTGTCCTTCCAGGGCTTCAACGTGTGCCTTGCAAATAGACAACCCAAGGCCTGAACCTTCATAATTGCGCGCCAGACTGTGATCTGCCTGGACGAACCGGTCGAAAATGGCCGCCTGCCGGTGGCGGGGTATGCCCCTGCCTGTATCCCTGACATAAAAATGGAGAAATTCCCCGTCAATGTAATTCCCGAATATGATGGAGCCAGAGTCGGTAAATTTGATGGCATTCCTGATCAGGTTGGTCAGTATACCATTAAGTTTGTACTTGTCTGAATAAATGAAAGCCCTGGTCCCGGTTACCTGGGTTTCTATCCTGAAGTCAAGGTTTTTCTGCAGGGCCTGTGGTTCAAAAAAGGCATAATGATAATTCATTACCTCCTCACAGCTGAAATCTGTCTTAACCACTCTCGATTCTCCCGACTCAATCTTGGAAATTTCGATAATGTCGTTAATGGTATCCATCAGACGGTTACCGCTGCTGTTCACAATCTCAATATAACTGGTTTTCTGTTCTTCATTCAGTCCGGGTTCCATCAGCAACTGCATGAATCCCAGGATGCCGTTCATAGGCGTTCTGATTTCGTGGCTCATGTTGGCCAGGAACGATGACTTAAGCCGGTCACTCTCTTCTGCCTTTTCCTTGGCTTCCAGCAAAGCTTTTTCATATTCCTTCCGTTTGGTAATATCTTCGATATACCCTTCCAGAAACAGCAGATTGCCTATCTCGTCGTACACACCTACACCTCTTTCCAGCACCCACCTGGTTTTTCCGTCTGCCCGCATGATCTCATACTCTCTCCGGAAAGTGCTCCGCGTTTCAATAATCCCTTCCCATTCCAGGTATAAATCATCCCTGTATGGCTCCAGTATGATGTCGTTGTAGAGTTTCTTGCCGTTTAAATAATCAGCAGGAGGGTGACCGGTGATGTCCAGACATTTATCTGAAATATAAAGCATGGTCCAGTCCACATCGTAAAGGCACCGGTAAACAAACCCCGGCAGGTTTCTTACCATGGAGGTCAGCTGACGTTCATGTTCCTTCACCTTCCTTTCTGCCTCTTTTCTGGCAGTATTATCCAACACGGTGTAGATTACACCCTTTGATCTGTCTTCCCGGTCGATCATGGTGGTAGACAGGATAACGTCGATCATCTGGCCGTCTTTCCTTTTCCACCTTGCCTCCACCATTCCGCTGCCATTCCTGTAGGTCTGGTCATACATCTCTTTGCCTATCCGTTCGTATTCCTCTTGCGAGGGATATAACATTTTCGTGTTCCTTCCTATCAGTTCACTTTCGTGGTAGCCGGTCAGTTCACAGAGATATGGGTTGATTTCGGAAATGACTCTGTCTTTTGAAACCCCAATACCGGTTGGGGCCACACTGAATAAGCCCCGCATCTTTTCTTCGCTCTCCTTCAGCCTGATCTCCCCCAGTTTATGGTCGGCCACCTGCCAGAATACATCTGCAAGGAATCCCAACATGCCTTTGTCGTCTTCGGTATAGGCATCTTCCTTATTGGCTACTCCCACAACTGCCACCAGTTTGTTTCCCCTGAAAACGGGAGAGACCAGTTCACGGTATATATTCAACCGGTTTGGCAGGTCAGCATCGGGGGACATAGTCTCCCCGGAATATTCCAGAATTAGGGGCTGCCTTTGCCGCAGAACTTCAGCCAGCGGGCCATTGGAAACCGTCCCGCCGTGCCAGGCATCGAGCTCTTCATCAGCATGTTCAGTTCTGGCCATTGAAGACCATGCCTTCATGCGGAATGAATCCTCGTCGGGATTTAAGATGTAAAAGAAACCGGCAGGGCTTCCGAAAAGGCTTCCGGTTTCATCCAGCGTTTTGATCAGGGATTCCTCGAGGTTATGATAAATGGAGTGTTCGAATATCCTGAGCCGCATGTCAATCATCCGGCGACGCATCCTTTCCTTGGTCTGGTCACTGAAAACCATGATGGTGCCTTTCAGGTTCCCCCAGTTGTCCCTGATGGGGGCACAGCTGTCATTCACGGGTGTTTTGTGCCCGTCGGCCGAGACAATGACGATGTCCTTAGTCATTTCCTGGATTGAGCCGGTCCGGAGCACCTGGTATACCGGACATTCAATCTCGGTTCCGGTAACTTCATGTTCCGCCCTGAAAATCTCTCTGACTGGTCTCCCTGCAGCCTCCTGTTCCTTCCAGCCGGTAAGTTTTTCTGCAATCCGGTTCAGGTGCCTGACTATCCCGCTCTGGTCGGTGGTAATGACGGCGTCGCCGATGCTGTATAGGATAGTCCCAAATTCCTCCTGAGCCAGATAAAGCTCTGACCGCCGTTTTAGCAGTTCGAGGTAAAAATTCTTCTGCCTGCGGTTATAAAACCAGAATACGGAACCGACAATGGCAAGGACGACCATGAACAACATCCCGGTAACCACTTTAGCCTGCCTGTTCAGTTCAGCATACAACTCTCCAATGTCGATTTCCGATACCAGGAACCAGTTTGTTCCGGGTACTTCCCGGATATCGGAGATAACGGGTTCGCCCCTGTAATCTTTTCCCCCGAAGATGCCTTCATTATTCTCGTCGCTTTTGAGGATATCCTTCTCCATCTGGCTGACGGGCATGGTAACCTGCAGCCTGGAATTGTCGGTATGGCGTAACGGACTGGTAAAAGCTATACTGTCACCGGCAAGCTTTACCATGTAAGACTCGCCTAATAAACTCGGGTGTGGCCAGTCACTGATCTGCGGATAGAGGAACTCTTCGGGATTAATACGGAAAACCACTGCGGCAATAACCTGAGAATCACTGTTTGCAAACGGTGCTACGATGTCGAAATGGATTTCGCTATGTAACGAACAATAGTAAAATTCCTTGATAACCATCCTGCCTGTGTCGAAGACTCCGGAGAAGTATGCCGCTGCGTCGGATGAAACCGTAGTGAAGGTGGAATCAATACTGAATATTACCTCTCCCTCCTTATCCACGAGAAAGATATTGTCAAAACGCCAATCCGAAATAAACTGTTCCAGGACAATGCGGTACAGCCTTTCTTTCTCAGGATCTCCGGCAATCAATCCTATCAGATATTCGGTGTATGGTGAAACGGTGGTGAAGAATTGGGCCTCTGACTGGCGTTCTTTCAGCCAGTGACTGATCTGTCTGGTTTTCCCGAGACCAATGGTGTTGAGTTCACTGTACATCTTCAGCTGGGTCTGTTGCTTGCTTCTGTGGTATACACGGATAGCCCCCGCCACCAGTATAATCGCGGCGATAACGAGTGCAAGGGTTAGTTGGATCCTTAACTTGCGGTTCTCTCCAGGATGCATTAAAAGTTCAATTCGGATTTATAAAAGCGTCGAAAGCAAAAATATGGAATAAAAGCCACATTTCGGCCAATTCGTCAGATAAACAAACATAAAACAGGCAGTTTGGTTCAACAAACTGCCTGTTTCCCGTGAGAGCATAACCCGCGCCTTAATCGGTTTGAGAAAGATGGACTAATTGTCGTAAGACAAAAAGAAATTTCCGTACTTAACCTTATCATGCTCAAAAAAATGAGCATCAGTGGCTGACTTTTACGGTTTCTCTTCACCTTAAATCAACCTACGTCCGTCTTCAATCCCAGCTTTCCATCTCCCCCCAAATAATAAATCATCAATCATCAATCATCAGCCTCCCATCTCCCTCAAGTAATAAATAATAAATAATAAATAATAAATAATCAATCTCAAGGGTTTTGATGTTCCGCGTTGATTTGCGGATTGGCATCAATCTCAGCCTGAGGGATTTTATAGTTCCACCTGTTGTCGGATGCGGACACGCTCATTTCCCGGGCAACCAAGGGGAGATGGTTGCTGTTGTTCCGGTCGATGCCCCGTTTCAGCCTTTTCAGGTCCAAGGCGGCAAAGCCTTCGCCCCAAAGCTCAATCCGGCGTTCCAGGAGAATTTCTTCGATAAGGTCATTTCCTGAAGAGGTAATCATAACCGGAGTCTCGTACCGCTGGTCACGGAGTTGTTTCAGCAGTGCCCTTGCCTCATCCGTGCGGTTCAGTCTGGCTTTTGCTTCTGCTTCGATCAGGATCATCTCTTCCGGGCGCATCATCACCAGGTCGGCCGAAAATTGTTTTCCTTTTCCGGCGGAAAATTTGTTCGGAACGATCCAGTTTTTGGTAGTCGAAGGATCATACTGGGTGATGTCGACCAGTTTTTTCCTGATATCCCGGTCGTCCATCCGGTTATACAATGAAAGGCTCCAGCTTTTCCGAGAAAGCCCGAAACCGCAGTATCCGCCAATACTCCAGTCCATGTGCGAAACCCACGATCCGAAGGTCGTCGACTGTTCATCGTTGACTACCAGGCCCCACATCCAGTTTTGTTTAGTGGCGTTGTCGAAACCCAGGCTGTACTGGGCGGGTGTCATCAGTGTGTATCCCTGCCGGGCTTCACCGGCCATCGAAGCGGCTTTTTCCCAGTCGTTCATTACCAGCGCAACCCTGGCCCGAAGTCCTTTGGCCACCTGCAGGGTAACATCGGAAATATGGCGTCTCGGCAAAGCACTCTCTGAAAAAAGCCTTGCCGCTTCATCCAGGTCGGCGGTAATCCTGCTGTAAACCCCGGCAACGGTAGCCCGTGGTTTCCCCGAAAGTCCTCCCTCGTTTCCTTTCGCATGATCACCAGCACCTTTCAGATCGTTTTCCGTGTAAACCGGGACTGCCAGGGCGTTCTCATTGCCTTTGTATGTAAACTGATATAGCTGTACCAGCTGGAAATAGGCATAGGCGCGGAGGGTATACGCCTGTGCTTTCAGGTTGTTTTTCTGGGCCGCAGATCCCGATTCAATCTGTCCGGTATTAGCGATTACAGTAGAGGCATTGTAAATTATCGTATAATACAAGCTCCAGGTATAGAGTGTCCTCGGAAGGTTGGCCATGTGGTTGGCAAACTGGTAGTCGGCTCCAAACCAGTGGAAAGCCGACAGTGCGATATCTTCGCTCATCATATCCATGGCCAGGTCAATGGTTTTTACGCCAAACTGGTCGTGGTACTGGCCGGCCGCCCGCATGGTCCGTGAGATGCCGTCCAGGACGGTCTGGGCTCCTTCAACGCTGGTGAAGATCACCTGGTCGGAGAGCTTGTCAGTAGGGACTGTATCCAGATAATCACTGTTGCAGGAAATCTGCAGTATTGCCATCAATAGCCATATCAGGTATATGCGTATCTTCATCTTTTCCTCCTTTTCTTAAAACTGAATATTTATTCCGGCGGATAGAGTTCTTACCGGGATGTATTCGTTGCCGGTGTTGCCGTTGAAATTTTGTGCCGGGACAAGTCCCTTTCTCTGTGTCAGCATGGCAAGGTTGTTTCCTGCTACATAAAGGTTAATGCCATGGGCGCCTGTCTTCCTGATCCATGATCCGGGCAGGTGGTAGCCTACCGAGGCATTTTTAAGGACCAGGTAACTGGCATCGGTAAGGAAGCGTGTAGAAACATTGGCGCCATCCAGGGTGCCGTTGAGGATGGGCACTCCGGTTTCCGGGTTGTCGGGAGTCCAACGGTCCAGAATATCAGTATGCCAGGTATATCCGTTGTTCTGTCCGGAATGCATCATGGCACTGTAACTGTTGTCGTACACTTTTCCCCCAATGCTGAAGGCCACCAATGCCGATACTTCCAGTCCGAAAATTCTGAAGTGGTTATTGACGCCTCCGGTAAGATCGGGTATGGCCGATCCTGCATAATAGCGTGTGGCCTCTGCATAATTTTCCGTAGTAATCCGGTTTCCGGTGGTTTTGACCGTCCCGTCGGGATTATACACGACCGCGCCGTTGGCTGTTACCGGTTCATCCCTGTACCACCGGGGCATGCCTGTGTTTGGATTTACGCCAGCCCATTCAGGAATAAAATATTCATAAATGGAATACCCCTCTGCCCATCTTTTGTTGCCGGACATAAAAGAAGCGACCGGCAGTTCGGTGATTTTATTGGTAAAATGGCTCAGGTTCAGGTCAAATTTCCAGCTGAAGCTGCCGGCTGAAATCAGCATCATATCCGCTTCCAGGTCGAAGCCCTTGTTTTGTACCGATGCCGAATTATCGTCAATACTTTTGAACCCGGAAGATGGGGGCAGGGGCCTTGCGAACAGCAGGTCATTGTTGTTCCGGATATAGTATTCGAAACTCAGTCCCAACTGGTTGAAAAGTTTCATTTCCATCCCCAGGTTGATCGATTCGAGCGACTCCCAGGTAAGTTCGGGTGTAGCCAGCCTGCTGGCAACCAGTCCGGGGTAGTTCAGGTTGTTCCATCCGGTGGAGTAGAGGCCCTGGTAGGCATACCATGTGCCGATTTTGTCGTTCCCCTGTTGTCCGTAGCTGGCTTTCAGTTTCAGGTTGGTGAGCCAGCGCTGGTCCCGGAGGAAGCTTTCCCGGCTGATGCGCCAGGCCACTCCGGCACCCCAGAAACTACCCCAGCGTTTATCTTCATGGAAGATGGAGTTGCCGTCATGCCGGAAATTGGCACTGAGGATAAGCCGTTCATCAAACTGGTATTCCAACCTGCCTAAGTAACTTTCTATCCGGTGGTTATTTTCCCAGGATGTCGATCCCTCAGCCACAGAGGCAGCTGCCAGTTCGGTTAGTCCGGGAAAAGGAAATCCCGACCGGGTGGCATTCAGAATGTTATAGCGCATGGCGCTGTTTTCGTGCCCGGCCAGGAAGGATATTTTGTGGTTCCCTGCCTGCTTATCCCAGGTAACGATCTGGTTGGATGCAAAATTGAATGTCCTCTGGTTGTCGCGAGCGGTCCGGCCTTTAAAACCGGCCGAGGCACCATATTTCTGGTTTTCATGGTGAATTCCTGAAAACCCGTACAAATCGGCGCCTGCCGATACTACAAAATGTAATCCTTCAGCGAGGCGGTAGCTGATTTGTGACCGGGCGCTGCCGTTGTCGTGACGGTATAGCCTGGTATCGAGTACAGTGGTTGCCACGGGGTTGGTGCCCGGTCCGAATGGCCGTGCCTTTCCGGCTCCGGTTCCATAATCATACAGGGATTGTCCCTCTCCTTCGATCATGCGCTTACCATCCTGGTCGTAGCGGTATACCGGGTATACCGGAGCGATAAACCGGGTGAACATGAACGGGTTGGTGTAGGCATTTCCGGAGGAGACCGGGTAATTCTGGTCGGCAACCGATCCCGAAAGGTTCATAACCAGGCTTATGCGGTCATTGATTTGACTGTTGACATTCAGCCTGGCGTGGTATTGGTTGAAATCAGAAGCGTTCAGGATACCCTCTTCCCTGACCATTCCTGCAGAGGCAAAATAACTGGTATTGCTGTTCCCGCCATGGGCGTCGAGGCTGATATCCCTGCGGTGGCCGGTGCGGAACATCTCCTTCTGCCAATCGTCGGCCCTGATGGGCAGGGCATCCGGATTCAATAACCCGTTGGTTCCCACCACCTGGTTGTCGGCGACGTTATAAGCATTATATCCCCCTATGTAGGCGATCAGTCCGGCGGATGCTTCTGAAGCAGCTGTCTCACGGGTTTTTCCTTGTGCCATTCGGGTGTTGACCATCGTTTCCCACATCAGTTCGTACCATTGCCCGGGAGTTACCCGGTTATATTCTGCCATGGCCCGGTCGGAGAGTCCGTACTGGGCATTTACCGAGAGGCCCGGTTTTTCCTGTTTGCCTTTTCGTGTGGTAATAATGATCACCCCGTTGGAAGCCCTTGAACCGTATAGTGCAGTAGCCGGGGCGTCTTTCAGAACGGTAACCGATTCAATATCCCTGGGAGGGAGTGCGTTGAGATTTCCTGCAAAGGGAAATCCATCCAGCACAATAAGTGGTGAGGCATCCCCTAAGGTGCTGATGCCCCTGATCCGCATGGAGGTTCCCTCTCCGGGCTGTCCTGACCCTGTGGTGGTCTCCAGTCCGGATGCCAGTCCCTGCAAGGCTTTGCCCAGTGTAGTACTTTGCTGGTTAAACAAGGTTGCACCGCTGATGACCGAGGCTGAGCCGGTATAGGTTTCACGGGCAGAAGTACCGTAGGCCACTACCATTATCTCCCCTAATTGCTGTTGTTCGTCAACCAGCGTTGCGTTGACCACCGGTCCGGTGGCAGGAAGCTCCAGGGTTTTCAGCCCGGTGAACGAAAAACTGAGGGTATGGCTGCCGCCCGGAAGGTCAAGCTGGTACTCACCGTCTAAGTTGGTGATGGTACCCAGGGTAGTCCCCTTTACGATGACAGATGCTCCGGATACAGGCTGTCCCGATATACCGTGAAATACGGTACCACGGATACGGGTGGACTGTGCTTCGGTTTTCGTGAAGGCAAACAGACAGACTAACAGGAATAAGAACGGGCATATTTTTTTCATAAGGTTCCTTGATTTCAAAAAACTACGTTTGACCAGGATTCAATTGTTCCGGAAGTATTGAATTGTTCTGGAAATGTTTCAATCGCTTCCAGAACCGGCTGCTTCCATATCTTGCCTCAATTTACTCCTTGTCGGATTATGGTTGTGTTTTTAACACGTCCCTAAATACAAACATATAAAAAAAAGTAAGGTTACCTGCAGAGGTAACCTTACTTTTATCAGGTCAGGCTAAGGAATGGGTTCAACCACATCCTTAGCGGGTTCATTCCATTATAACGGGTTCTGAACCATATTCGGGTTGGCATCCATTTCCTGTTTCGGGATAAGGAACACGAAGTTCTTGTCTCCGGCAGGATAATTGGAAGCTGCGTTCCATAATGATTCGTTATGACCGATGCCTCTTCTCTCGAGGGGCAGGTTGAGCCTTTTCAGGTCCAGGAAACGGAAACCTTCACCCCAGAGGTCGCAACGACGCTGCATCAGGATATGTTCGATCAGGTCGTTACCGGTAAGGGTTGGTTTTACGTAATTGGGATCTCTCTTGGAAACCAGATTGAAAATG
>JAUWAB010000122.1 GCA_030602265.1 Prolixibacteraceae bacterium
GTGCCACAGCCTCGGGAATTACCGGGTTTATCTTCCCCGGCATGATGGATGAGCCTGCCTGCCTGGCCGGAAGGTTAATCTCGCCTAATCCGGCCTCCGGGCCTGAGGCCATCAGCCGCAGATCATTGGAAACCTTGATCATGTTCGATGCACAGGCTTTCAGGATTCCTGAAACTTCCACAAATACGTCGTTGTTCATGGTGGCCTCAGTGAGGTTTTCTGCCCGGGCGAGACCGATACCGGTAATTTCACGAAGCATATCTGTCGCCCTGAAGATAAACTGCCGGGGAGCACCCAGCCCGGAGCCGATGGCCGTTCCGCCCAGGTTGACGACCCTCAGGCGTTCCTCACATTTGTAGATCCTCCACCGGTCGCGGTTAAAGGCCTCGGCATACGCGGCCATTTCACGGCCCAGGGTGGTAAGTACCGCATCCTGGAGCTGGGTGCGGCCTACCTTGACAATATGGGCAAACTCTTTTTCCTTTTTTTGAAAGGCTTCCTGGAGTGCCACAATTTGAAGTTCCAGCTGATGGAGCATCCTGATGGCTGCCAGTTTAAGGGCGGTCGGGTAGGTGTCGTTGGTCGACTGATGCAGGTTTACGTCGTCCAGGGGAGAAATTACGGAATAGACACCGGTTTTTTTCCCCATAATCTGCAGCGCCCGGTTGGCGAGCACTTCGTTCACGTTCATGTTGGTGGAGGTGCCGGCACCGCCCTGCAGGGCATCGACCAGGATCTGGTCGTTCAGAAGGCCTTCGCTCATCTCAAGGCAAGCCTGCTCTAATGCTGCCGCTTTTTGTGGATCAGGGAAACAGCCCAATTGCTGGTTTACCCGGAGGCATGCCAGTTTTACAGCCCCGTATGCTTTGATCAATTCAGGGTGTACTTTTTCCCCGGATAGCGGAAAATTCTCCAGGGCACGCAGTGTATGTATTCCCCAGAGTGAGGTGGCAGGTAATTCCCTGCTTCCCAGGAGGTCGGTTTCAGATCGGTATTCCATGAAATTGAGCTGTAAACAAGTGTTTATTAGGTGCTAAGATACGATTAAAATTGGCTGTCAACAGAATACCCACTGCAGATTGCGCAATAGACATTAGACAATAGACAAGCGACAGTGTGTAGTATACGTATAGGATAATGAGTGCTTTGATCATCGTTTTGTCGTTTGCCGTTTACCGGGTTAAGGAAAGGTGCGATGGGTATATCTTGCCTTGGCTACCCATATACTGATCCTACGGATCATTTCCATTAAGTTACGTTGTTTTACCGATTACCTGGAAGGGCGACCACACAGGCAGGGCAAAAGCGAGGGTTGCCCCTACGCCGTTTTTCATTGCCACGTAGCGATACCGATTACCGATCACCGATTACTGATTACCGATTACCGATTACCGGTCACCGATTACCGTATACCTGAACCAGGGCAAAAGCGAGGGTTGCCCCTACGCCGTATTTCATTGCCATGTCCGGTCTCCCGTCTCCGGTTTCCGGTTTAACAATACACATCATCCCTGCCTTCATCCACCCGGCTGACCAGCTTCTCGGCCCGTTGTCGGGCGATCCCTGTCATGCCTGCAATGGCATCGGCAATCAGTTGGTTTCCGATGGCCCGGGTTTCCGGTGAAGCAAAATTGCGGAGGTATTCCCTGAAAGTACTCAGGGCGTTGGGGTCGCAGTGCAGCTTGATGTCTCCCGGTTTGGCCAGGTCCATAAAGTCGCGGCCGGTCCTGCCCAGCCGGTAACATGCTGTACAGAATGAAGGAATGTACCCCATGGAGGCTACATCGCGGATCACTTCGTCGAGTGAACGGTGGTCGCCAAGACTGAACTGACTGGCTTCATCCTCCTCTGTTTCATGGGTATAGCCTCCCGGATTGGTGCGACTGCCGGCGGAGATCTGGCTTACGCCCAGGGCAAAGGTATCCCGTCGCATCTGGGCGGTTTCCCTGGTCGACATGATGATGCCGGTATAGGGGACAGCCAGGCGGAGAATGGCCACCAACTTCCTGAAATCGATGTCAGAAACCGCATGGGGTGGGTGGGAGGCGATGTCGCTTCCGGTAGCCGGCTCCAGTCGCGGGACGCTTATGGTATGCGGCCCTACGCCGTAATCGGCTTCCAGTGCGCGGATGTGCTGCATCAGGGCGAGGAGCTCAAAACGGTAGTCGAACAGTCCGAAGAGCACCCCGATGCCGATGTCGTCGATGCCCGCCTCCATGGCGCGGTGCGGTGCGGTAACGCGATAGTCATAGTTCTTCTTTTTGCCGCCCACGTGCATGTTGCCATAGGTGGCCCTGTGGTAGGTTTCCTGAAAGATCTGGTAAGTGCCAATACCTTCGGCTTTCAGTTTCCTGAAATCGTCCGTTTCCAGCGGAGCCAGATTAACGTTCACCCTCCGGATCTCCCCATGTTCCGTCTTCACGCTGTAAACGGTCCGGATCGCCTTCAGGACATACTCCAGTCCTTCCTTGGGGTAGCTTTCCCCTGCCACCAGCAGGATCCGCTTATGTCCCTGGCTGACCAGGTTCTCCACCTCATGGGTGATCTCTTCCTGGGTAAGGGATTTGCGTACTATGCCCTTGTTGGTTGCCCGGAATGCGCAGTATAAACACTCGTTGGCACACAGGTTTGAAATGTATAATGGTGCAAATATCACCAATCGCCTTCCGTAGATGGTTTCTTTGAGATAATTGGCCGTATCAAACAGCTCCTGTAACAGCACCGGATCACTGATACCGGTTAATACTGCCACTTCTTCCGTTTCCAACCCTTTCATCTCCCTTGCTTTGGCAAGTACCTCCCTTATCCTTGAGGTTTCTGCACGTTTGTTTTTCTCCAGAATCTCCGAGATTCTTGCCTCATGAATAAAATTTTCGATGTATAGTGACATGATATTCCTATTTTTCTCGGGAAGTGCCGGGTATAAAAGATAACTTGTACCTGATTGCCATTCTCATAGAGATGTTGATATTGTCTGAATATCTCATAATACCGACGCTTTACCAGGGTATATCTCCGTGCAATCAAATCTTCATCCCTTATTTCAGCCAGCACAGCCTCTCCGCAGGATTTTTTACAAATGTACAAGAAACAGGATTGATTTATTATGACGGATGTTCTGTTTTACAACATATAATGTGTCTGAATGATGACCTTTGCTTCCTGATTTTTGAAAGTTGCCGGTGGTTCGAATTATATACCTCACAAAACTGCACCTGATTACCGAACTTGCCGTAATCCTGGAAGAATGAGCTCTCATATCATCAAAAATTTAAGTATTTTGGCAGTCTGAATTATAATTTAAAGTGGATAAGTCACAAATTATATCCTTACTCCAATCGGAAGGCGAAGAGCGGAGCGAACTCTTCCGCAAGGCACGCGAAACCAGGGATAAACTCATTGGCAACAAGGTTTATTTCAGGGGGTTGGTTGAATTTTCCAATATCTGCAGCAAGGATTGCCTCTACTGTGGTATCCGGAAGAGCAACGATCAGGTTATCCGCTATGAGGTTTCCGACGAAGAGGTTCTGGATGCCTGCCGTTTTGCCTGGATGAACCGCTTTGGTTCTGTGGTGCTACAATCGGGGGAGCTTTCCTCTCCGGCGTTTGTAAAGCGTGTGGATCGCCTGGTACGGGAGATCAGAAAGCTTTCTGACAACGAACTGGGCATTACACTTAGCTGCGGTGAGCAGACACGCGAGACTTACCAGCGATGGTTTGAGAGCGGGGCGCACCGCTACCTGCTGCGCATCGAAGCCACCAACAGAGATCTATACCGGAGAATTCACCCCGACAACGATTATCATTCGTTCGAACGAAGACTCGAGGCGCTGGGTTATTTACGTGAATCCGGATATCAGGTGGGTACTGGTGTGATGATCGGACTGCCCTTCCAGACATATGAGGACCTTGCCGGTGATTTGTTGTTTTTCAGGGAACAGGATATTGATATGTGCGGAATGGGGCCGTATATTGAGCATGAAGATACGCCCCTGTATGAGTTCAGACACCTGCTGATGACCAAAGAGGAGCGTTTTGATCTGGCACTGAAGATGATAGCGGTGCTTCGCCTGCTGATGCCGGATATCAATATTGCTGCCGCAACGGCTTTGCAGGCAATTGATCCTGCCGGCCGGGAAAAGGCGATTGCTATAGGTGCCAATATCATAATGCCCAATCTGACTCCCACTTTCTACCGGAAAGAGTATCAGCTTTATGAGGATAAACCTTGTTTGGATGAGGATGCCGAATTATGCCGGAATTGTCTGGAGGCGCGAATCCAAATGGCAGGCAGTGAGATCGGCTATAACGAATGGGGTGACTCCAAACATTTTTTCAAACGAAAGGGCACTGGAAGGTAGCCGGAGTCATGCCCTGATATACTTCATCCTCAGTGCAATTTCCAGTCTTCTTACCCAAACATAAACTATGGCCAGCATAAACCGGGGCAACATCAGCCAGGGTATACTGAAACCCATGGCAGCAAACAACAGGGTGTCCTCAAACTGCGAGTGTGAAACCGCAATATGGTGGTTCAGCAGGTCTGCCTCTCTACGGGTGAGTTTTCCCTCTGAAGACTGGCTGATCATGACGGCACCACCATACGACAGGCCCAGCGTATAGGCCACGATCCACAGAAAACCGGTATTCCTCGGAAGTCCCATCAGCCAAAGTAACGGATGAAAAGGTTTCACCAGCCACTCCAGAATACCCAGTTCCTGAAGCAGCTTCTGGAGAATCAGGAGAAGGTTAACTAAAATCACGATTTTGACGGAGGTAATACTTATGGATTTCAGCCAGATCAGAAAATCGGGAATGAATCCTTCCCTGGAAATCGCGGCTCCGGCCCGGATGGTTCCTTCGAACTGCGGCATAATGATATTGAGTATCCAGGCAGCCAGGAAACTGGCCGAAATCCTGACCACTACCATTCTCCACGCAGATGATCCGGTTTTACGCTGAATGCCGCTTTCCACGATCAGGGCATGCGCAATGAGACACATATTGGCCAGGATGAGGCCTTCGCGTACCGGCATGTCGAGGGTAGCCATCACGGCGATCACAGAGTAAATGTTGGTAAAAATGCTTGTTATCAGTATGATGGAAGCCTTTCCGGAGAGCCCGAGCAAGGCGAATAGTGGTCCGGTATGCCGGGCAATCCATTCCAGTACCCCGAAATAGTCAAGCAGAAATACCCCGAAGGCCACCGGAACGGTCAGCTTCAATAACCACACAGCCGTTTTCATTCCCTGGGGAATGGCTGAACGGATCACTTTCTTTAAGACAAGTGCGGCTTTGTCAAAAAACAAATTATTCTGCGACATTTAACAGCATTCAGATAAGCGCCCAAAATTGGTAAAAATTGCTGTATGAAATTTGATGTTTTGACAGAAAAAGGAATTAGTGATCCGCTTATTCTGTGATCCGGTGATTCACTGTAATTCTGATATTCTGATATTCTGATATTCTAATATTCTAATATTCTAATATTCTTTTTCAGTGTTTCCAATCAAATTCAAACCTATTTTTATACCAGGTCGCAGGCGTCGGCCGGCATCCAGTGTTTGTCTTTGCCGTCCCACTTGACATTGCAGCCGATCGGATTGGTTTTCGGAACGGAAACCGGTTGTCCGGAAGTCAGTTCCTCCAGGGCGCGGTCGAGATCGTTGACGGTCATTTTCGTTACATCCCGCGGAGAGTCAACACCTCTGCCGGTATACACCAGCTTGCGTTCCCGGTCGAATACATAGAAATGGGGTGTCCTCAGGGCACCATAGGCCATGGCGGTTTCCTGGGTGGCATCGTGCAGGTAGAGCCAGGGAAACTGGTGGGCCTGCATGCGTTCCACCATGTGGGGGAAATCGTCTTCGGGGTAGGTATTAGGACTGTTGGAATTGATCCCGACAAAGCGGACGCCCTTTGCAGCGAATTTTTCGGCAGTCAGGCGGGTTACTTCATCGCTCCCGATAACATAGGGGCAATGGTTGCAGGTGAAAAACACCACGAGGAAGGGATCGCTGAAATCACCAATGCTGTAAGTGTTTCCGTCGGTAGCCGGTAATCTGAAGTCAGGGGCAACCTGACCAATATCCAGTGTGAAAGCCATAGTTTAAAAATTTAAAGTTTTACTATCATATAAAACAGGTTAGCGTTAAAAGGTTCACGCGATCAGAAAAATGACTGCCACGAAGGCAGCAGGACACGAAGAATTTTTCACCGCAAAGAAAAGGAGACGCGAAGGTTTAAGGTAATTATTGTCCACAGATTAAACTTAAAACTGTCCACAGATTACACAGATTACACAGATTATTGCTTAAAATAGATGGAAGGTGGTTTATATCATATTCATTTATAAGAGTTGATCAGCTGATCGGTGTACCCATACCGTTGAACGAGGCTTATTCAAATATTCAAGATTCAAATATTCAAGATTCTTGTCCGGCCAGTCAGGGCGTATTACCGATTACCATGGGCCAGTATTGCAACCCCGATATTATCGGTGGCGCCAGCTGAGGGCAACCACACCGGGTTGCCCCAACGTCGTTTTTCATAGCGAGGTTTAGTTTGCCCGTTTACCTGATTAAGGGAAGGAGCGGTGTGCATCTTATGCCTTGCCTACCCATATATCGATCCTCCGGATCGTAGTTGACAGGTAACGTATTCTTTCCTGCTGGTCCCGATTACCGTTTACCTTTCATCGGGG
>JAUWAB010000092.1 GCA_030602265.1 Prolixibacteraceae bacterium
GGAAGCAGGTCTGCCAGATCAAGGCTATAGTCATTATTGTATCTGGATATTCTCTTCAGAACATCGGTCATCCATTCACGCGGATCTACATCCAGGGCCTTGCAGGTTTCAATCAGAGAATACATGATGGCAGCATTTTCAGCAGAATCATGATGGCCACAGAACAGATAATTTTTTCGAACTACCTAATGGAAAGTTTTCCCGGTATATATGGTGCCTGAGAAAATTATTGAATAAATAAAGAAAAGTATCAAAGTGTCTGTACTAATTAAAAAATCTTATTAACTTTACGAACTCTTATAATTGCCTGTTTACTATTGAATTATCCTATGAAGAATTCATTCAGACTGAATTTACTGACTGCCGGTCTCCTGATCATGGCCACGCTTATGCCGGATCTTGCCCTTGCTGAGACCAGTACAGCAAAAATCACCTACAAACAGGTGGTCAATGGACGAACCATGGATAGGGGTGGAAAGACCATACTGTTAGCCGGCTATAAATTTGCCATCAGTTACAGTGACCGTTCGGGTACCAACCTGATTCCCCAGATCCCTGTCGAAAAAGAATATCAGGATTTCAGGTCGGGTACAGCCTGGCAGGTGGCCAACCTGTATGACGGAACTGCTGTTCATCAGAAAAGTTCCTTCAGCGTTTTTCCTGAGCTTACCATTACCGGGGAAACTGCTGAGATCCTTGGCTACCGGTGTGTCAAGGCTACCGCTTCCCTGCGTTCCAACAGCCTGGAGATCTGGTTTACACAGGACCTTAACCTGCATGGAACTCCACAGATGGCCTATGGAGTGCCCGACGGCCTGGTTCTCAAAACCGTCAGGAATGGCAACTTCGAAGTGGTGGCCGATTCAGTCGAATTTATTAAACCGGGCGAAATGGCTCTTTCCCTGCCGTCTGATATCGGCGAAGAGGCCGACCAGGCTTTCTACCGGCACCGCATAACAAACAGTTACATCACCACCGTTAAGGTATTCGACGATGAACAATTAAGCTGGGGCAATCTTATTGAAAACCCTGAAGGTGAAGTTTTGAATGCAACCTACCACTTTGCTGGTGGCACCGTGGTCATGAAGAAAATCAGGCTGCCCGAGGTAAGTGCCGATCACCTGGTTTTTGCAGAACTCAGCCAGTATGCCAACGGTGATGCATACGACCGGACCGGTTCGGTGTTTATCGTGCCGGTTGATAAGGAAAAATCGATGATGGATGCGCTCAGGGAAGGGATTGATGGAGTTCCTTTCTTTGAAGCCAGAAATGGAAAAAAGTACCAGGGTATGACGGCTACGGAGAATTTCCTGCCAGCTATTGAGCTGATTCGCTTTTTTACTCCTTTTGGCGTGCGCCATTTTAATGAGCAGGTCAGGGTTTATGGTCAGGAATGGGAAGATGTTGCATATTACAAACAAGACCTTACCGGATTACTGCCGTTGCTAAAGGGAGAGGTCTGGATCGGCGCTTTTATCGGCAATTACGATAAGGGCGGCCACAAGATATCGCTCGACCTGAAATACTATCCGGGTTCACAGGTGGTGAGGGAACAAACTGCCTCCCGCAAATGGTTCAAGCCATTGTTCAATACCCTGAATTTTATGGAGATGGCAGGCCAGAACTATGGTACGCTGTTCGATACCGATTCGCTTACGGTTGTGTTTGATGTTCCGGAGGGTGTGGAAAACCTGACCTTGAGATACATTACCACAGGACACGGCGGCTGGGGCGGAGGTGATGAATTCAACCAGAAACTGAATGAAATATTTATAGACGGGGAACGGGTTTACAGTTTTATACCATGGCGTACCGATTGCGGAACGTTCAGGAAATACAACCCTGCTTCGGGCAATTTCTGGAACGGAGTGACTTCCAGTGATTACAGCAGAAGTGGCTGGTGCCCGGGCGGTATAACGGACCCCAATTACATCCCGCTGCCCGGCCTCAGTCCCGGAAGGCATACCATCAGGGTGGCCATTCCGCTTGGAAAACCTGAGGGCGGAAGTTTCAGCGCCTGGTGTGTATCGGGCCTGATCATGGGAGATTACCAGGAATGACAGCCGAATTTTTTCATAGAGAAAGTTTTAAAAAAAAAGAAAGAGCCGGAAGTTCCGGCTCTTTTTTGGTTTTTACAAAAGGTATTGGTTAAACAACTTTCAGTGGTTTTCCTGATAAATATTTTACAGAATAGTTTTCGGGTCAGTGAAGGGCAGGTTGAAGGCGTCGGCTACTCCCTGGTAAACCACTTTCCCTTCAACCACGTTCAGCCCTTTGGCTAATGAAGCGTCATCATTGCAGGCCTGTCTCCATCCTTTGTCCGCTAACTGGATACCATAGGGCAGGGTAGAGTTGGTCAGGGCGAGTGTGGAAGTCCTCGGAACCGCACCCGGCATATTGGCCACACAATAGTGAATGACGTTATCGATGGTAAAGGTCGGATTGGCGTGGGTTGTGGCCCTGGTTGTCCCGAAGCAACCGCCCTGGTCAACGGCAACATCGACCAGTACCGTCCCCGGACGCATGGTTTTCAGCATGTCGCGGGTGACCAGTTTCGGGGCTTTGGCTCCAGGGATCAGTACCGCCCCAATGATCAGGTCATGTGTCTGAACCATTTCGCGGATGTTGTAATCGTTGCTCATCATCGTCTTTACATTGGCCGGCATGATATCTGCCAGATATCTCAGGCGGGGAAGGCTCAGGTCCATGATGGTCACGTCGGCACCCAGTCCGGCTGCCATCTTGGCCGCCTCGGTCCCAACCACGCCACCGCCGATAACCAGTACCTTGGCCGGTGGAACACCGGGAACGCCACCTAACAGGATGCCCGAACCGCCGAAGGTTTTCTCCAGGTATTTGGCGCCCTGTTGTACCGACATCCTGCCAGCCACCTCGCTCATGGGTACCAGCAGCGGAAGCGACCTGTCGGGAAGTTCTACCGTCTCGTAGGCAAGACACACCGCACCGCTTTCAATCATGGCATGGGTCAGCTCCTCCGACGAGGCAAAATGGAAATAGGTATATACAATCTGACCTTTCTTTACCAGTTTATATTCCTGTTCAATCGGTTCCTTGACCTTAACGATCATCTCCGCGATGGCGTATACCTCTTCAATCGTCGGAAGAACCGTCGCACCGGCTGCCACATAGGTCTCATCGTCAAAACCGCTGCCTACACCGCCACCTGACTGCACATAGACCGTATGTCCGCGTTTTACAAATTCAGCAGCACCTGCCGGCGTGAGGGCTATCCGGTTTTCGTTGTTTTTGATCTCTTTTGGAACACCAATAATCATAGTCGTAATTTTTTAATTTCAGCCTCCAAAAATATACACTCATGCTTCTCCAAAATATGATAAAAATTACCAGAAAAGCGTTTTTTTTCCGATTTATGCCCGGCTTTCGATGCTGAAATTCAGGAGTTCATACAGGCTTTACAGTACCTGAAATGTTACATTGAAACGTTATTGCACCAAAGCTTTTCTTTTTTTAAGATTAAATGTCAAATAAAATTCAACTCATTAAAATTTGAGCGGGTTTCATTTCAGATTGATAATACTATATTTACCCGCCTAAAAGTAACACTGTTTTATGCCACATGTATCACACCGGGGGGCTATCATGCCCGACTCGCCCATCAGGAAACTGGTGCCATATGCCAACCTGGCCAAGTCGCGGGGGATTAAGGTTTATCACCTGAATATCGGGCAGCCCGACCTGCCCACACCGCAATTGGCACTGGATGCCATCCGTAATATTGACCGCACGGTGCTGGAGTATTCTCCCAGTGACGGGATTGCGAGCCTCCGGGAGAAGCTGGCCTTGTATTACCGGAAATTCAGGATTGATGTGGGTCCGGAGGATATCATCGTTACCACCGGCGGCTCGGAGGCGGTCACTTTTGCCTTTATGGCATGTCTTGATCCGGGCGACGAGATCATTGTTCCTGAACCTGCCTATGCCAATTATACCGCATTTGCCATTAGTGCAGGTGCTGTGATCAGGTCAATCCCGTCGACCATCGAAACGGGTTTTGCACTGCCTCCCGTGGAGGATTTTGAGAAACTGATCACCGACAGGACCAAGGGGATTATGATTTGTAATCCCAATAACCCGACCGGCTACCTTTATACGCAGGACGAAATGGACAAGATCCGCGACCTGGTGAAAAAGTACGACCTTTTCCTCTTTTCCGACGAAGTGTACAGGGAATTCTGCTATACCGGGGCACCCTATATCTCTGCATTTCATCTTGAAGGCATTGAAAACAATGTCATCCTGGTCGATTCGGTTTCCAAAAGGTACAGTGAATGCGGGATCAGGGTGGGCGCCCTGGTAGTGAAAAACCGTGAGGTCCACGATAACGTCATGAAATTCTGCCAGGCCAGGCTGAGCCCGCCGCTGATCGGACAGATCGCCGCTGAAGCCTCCCTGGATGTTGATGGCGATTACATGTTGTCTAATTACAACGAATATCTCCGGAGGCGTAATTTCCTGATCGACGGTTTGAACCGTATTCCGGGCGTATTTTCTCCCATACCCATGGGGGCGTTTTATACGGTTGCCCGACTGCCGGTTGAGGACGCCGATCACTTCTGCAAATGGCTGCTGTCTGATTTTGAATATGAAAAACAGACTGTTTTTATGGCCCCGGCTTCCGGGTTTTACACTTCCCCCGGATTGGGCCGGAATGAGGTGCGGATTGCCTATGTCCTGAAGAAGGAAGATCTGGCTGCCTCTCTGAAAATTCTGGAGGAAGCCCTGAAGGTGTATCCACACCGGACCATATAAATCAACTGATCTATTTGCCCATCAGTTCGCGCTTCAGGAAATCGGTCTTCAGCTGATACAGGTGCATGGTGGTGTTTCCCCCTCGGATACCGTGGTTCCGGTTGGTATAAATGGCCATGTCGAACTGTACCCCGGCCTGCACAAGCGCTTCGGCATATTCCATGGTATTCTGCACGTGCACATTGTCATCTGCCGAGCCATGAACCAGCAACATCCGTCCTTTGACCTTATCCGCGTGGAACAGGGGGGAGTTGTCGTCATATCCCTCAGGATTTTCCCTGGGTGTGCGCATGTACCGTTCGGTATAGATGGTATCGTAAAAACGCCAGCTGGTCACGGGGGCCACCGAAATGCCGGCCCTGAAAATCTCACCGCCTTTCGACATCGACAGGGCTACCATGAAACCTCCGTAGCTCCAGCCCCAGATGCCGATCCTGCCTTGGTCCACATAGCTCTGGCGGGCCAGGTAACGGGCGGCTTCGACCATGTCGTCCGACTCGTATTTCCCTAACTGCATATAGGTTGCTTTTCTGAAAGCCTCACCCCTGGCAGCGGTACCCCGCGGGTCTACCGAAACCACGAGGAATCCTTCCTGAGCCAGGTATTCGTTGTATCCTATGCGGAAATTATCGGTAACCTGCTGTGAATTGGGTCCGCTGTACTGAACAATAACCACCGGATATTTTACGGAAGGATTGAAATTCAGCGGCTTCAGCATCCATCCATTCAGTTCAGTCCCTTCTGAAGTCGTGAATTTAAAGAATTCCCTCCTGGGAATATTATACTCCCTGACCGTGGTCTTCAGCTTTTCGTTGCTTTCCAGCACCCTGATCTGCTTGCCCTGCCAGTCGTGCAGCGTAACCAGGTTAGGGGTGTCGCTGTTGCTGAAATAATTGATGAAATACCTGAACCCTGTACTGAAGTCGGCCCGGTTTGTCCCCTGCAGGGTCGACAGTTTACCTTTGCGCTTTCCATCCTGTGTGGTAAAATATACTTCCCTGCGCATGGGAGATTCCGCAGCCGCCTGGTAATAGAAGATTCTCCGGGCAGGATCAAAACCGTAGAAGTCGGTAACGTCGAAATCGCCGCTGGTAAGCTGTGCAATTTCGAAGCCCTGACGGTCGTGCAGGTACAGGTGTGAATAGCCGTTGCGCTCACTGGTCACGACAAAATTCCCGTTATCCAGATAGATGAATTTGTCGAGGAAATCCTCGTCTATGTATTTTTCGTTTCTCTCCCTGAAAACGATCCTCGATTCTCCGGTAAACGGATTGGCATACAGTACGTCCAGTTGGTTCTGCCTTCTGTTCAGTCTCATGATTACCAGATCATTGGCGTCGGGTGTCCATTTGATACGGGGGATATACTGGTCGGTTTCAGTGCCGGTGTCGGCCGCGATGGTAGTCCTTGAACGAATTTCGTAGACAAATACTTTTACATCGGAGTTTTTTTCACCCGCTTTGGGGTATTTAAAAGTGATGTTTTCGGGGTACAGGGCATACTCATCCAGGGCAGGTTTGTCACCCCTGAACATGGTCATTCCGAACTCACGGACTTCCGACTCGTCGAACTTCATAAATGCCAGAAACTTACTGTCGGGTGACCAGGCAAATGCCTTGCTGAAGCCAAATTCTTCTTCATACACCCAGTCGGGTGAGCCGTTGATGATTTTGTTACGTTCGCCGTCGTAGGTAATCTGGCTCTCGGTTCCGAAGCGGAGACTCTTTATAAACAGGTTGTTATCCCTGACAAATGCCACCCGTTCTCCGTCGGGGGAGAAGGTGGCCAACTGCTGTTTCCCCTTGTCTGATAAAGGTATGAAGTCCTGGGTGACCGAGTTCCAGACATAATAATTGGCTGTAAATGAACGCCTGTAGATGGGTTCTATATCGGTTGTCAGCAGGATCTTGGTTTCATCGCTGCTGAATTCATAGTTGCTGAAACGCTGAATCGGGGCTTTCTCTACATTTTTCAGGTCGAAAACCACCGACACCCGCTGGCCTGTCTGGTAGCTGTATCTCACGATCTGTGAACCATTTTCCATAACGGTGTAATGGTTCCCGTCCTTCATCGACCGGAGTCCCTGTACCGAACTTTGTGAGAAAGTGCCTTTCAGGAAAAGGTCATCAAGGGTTATCTGTTTCTGGGCTGAAGTGTGAAAGACTGTCAGCCAGGCCATCAGGAATATGAACAGTATGCGCATCGTTTTAAATATTTAAGTATTCAAGAATGACGGCCGCAAGAATCCATTTATTGCCTTGTGGCCGGATAATCTCCGTAACTTCCGTCGATTTACAGGGGTTAAAAATAACAATTCACCAGAAATTTTTAGTCAATTATCCGTGAAACCGTATTTCAGGAGTGTTCATTTTCCATAAGTGACCCTTTCGGGAAGGTGCCCCGGCGGCCTAAGATTTTTTCTATGTTAAACCTTTTCAAAACAAAGAAAACGGTACTCTGTTTATTATGAAAGTATTATCTTTGCACCCTGATTTTTTTAGCATAAGCAACAAGAAATGATAAAAATAACACTTCCTGATAATAGTGTCAGAGAATATGAATCCGGAATCACGGGACTTCAGATAGCGGAGTCCATCTCCGGGAGGCTGGCCAAAGAGGTTCTCTCCGTGTCGGTTAACGGCGAGGTCTGGGATCTCAGCAGGCCGATCGGGCAGGATTCTTCGGTACGTCTGCACACCTGGGATGACCGGGAAGGCAAGGAGACGTTCTGGCATTCTTCGGCGCACCTGATGGCGGAAGCCATTGAAACCTTTTATCCGGGTACCCGGTTTGGGATCGGTCCGACGGTAGAAAACGGCTTTTACTATGACATTGACCTGCCCGGCGGTCAGCAGCTCACGGAAAAGGATCTGGAAAAGGTTGAAAAACTGATGTTGGAGCTGAGCCGCCAGAAGGAGGATATTATCCGCGAAAACATCAGCAAGGAAGAAGCGCTGAAACTTTTCGGCGAAAAGGGCGACGAGCTCAAGCTGGAGCTGATCAGTGAACTGGAAGACGGGACCATCACCTTATACAAGCAGGGGAACTTTACGGATCTCTGCCGCGGGCCGCACCTTCCCAATTCAGGCTATATCAAAGCCATCAAGCTGATGTCGATAGCCGGGGCTTACTGGCGTGGCGATGAAAAAAACAAGATGCTCACCAGGGTTTACGGCATCACTTTTCCGAAGCAGAAGATGTTAGAGGAATACCTCGTGCTGCTCGAAGAGGCCAAAAAACGTGACCACCGCAAGATCGGCAAGGAACTCGAACTCTTTACCTTTTCCGAATCGGTAGGGCAGGGGCTGCCGCTCTGGTTGCCGAAAGGCGCTCAGTTAAGGGCGCAGTTGGAGGATTTCCTGAAGAGGATTCAGAAAAAATTCGGCTACGACCAGGTGATCACCCCGCACATTGGCGATGTGCAGTTGTACAAGACTTCAGGACATTACGAAAAATATGGCAAGGACTCTTTCCAGGTGATCAAAACACCTGCCGAAGGCGAGGAGTATCTGCTGAAACCAATGAACTGTCCGCACCATTGCGAGATTTTCAAGGCAAGGCCACATTCCTATAAAGACCTGCCCGTCAGGATGGCCGAATTCGGAACGGTTTACCGTTATGAAATGAGCGGTGAGCTGCACGGCCTGACCAGGGTTCGCGGGTTTACCCAGGACGATGCCCATATTTTCTGCCGTCCCGACCAGCTGAAGGATGAATTCAAGAAGGTGATCGACATCGTGTTCATCATTTTCAAGGCCCTGGAATTCAACGATTACCGTGCCCAGATTTCGCTGCGCGATCCGGAGAAACCTGAAAAATACATCGGTACCCCCGAAAACTGGGACAAGGCAGAACAGGCTATTATTGAAGCTTGTGCAGAGAAAGGTCTGAATACGGTGACCGAATTGGGCGAGGCTGCTTTCTACGGGCCGAAACTCGACTTCATGGTCAAGGATGCCCTGGGCAGGAGCTGGCAGTTAGGGACCATTCAGGTGGATTACAACCTGCCCGACAGGTTCCAGCTGGAATATATCGGTGCCGATGATAAGCGCCACAGGCCGGTAATGATCCACCGGGCACCATTCGGTTCCATGGAAAGGTTTGTAGCCGTACTCATTGAGCATACCGCCGGAAAATTCCCGCTCTGGCTTACTCCGGAACAGGTTGTGGTGATGCCCATCAGCGAAAAATACAACGATTACGCAAGGAAAGTTTCAGATATTTTAAATTTTTCCGATATTCGCAGCTTCGTTGACGACCGTAATGAAAAGATTGGCAGAAAGATACGCGACAATGAACTGAAACGTATCCCATATCTGCTGGTAGTTGGCGAAAAAGAGGAGGAAAACCGGACCGTTGCGGTACGCCGGCAGGGTGAAGGAGACAAGGGTACCATGGAGGTCGCTGAGTTTGCCACCTTTATTCAGGATGAAATTAAGAAACAATTAACCGGATTGTATAACTAATATAGGAGGACCTAAATTATAGCAGTCAAGAAAGTTTTAACGAAGGCCGGTCAGCGCCAGGATCAGGAGGATACAGGCGGTTACCGGATTAATGAGAAAATCAGGGTGCCACAAGTACGGCTTGTGGGGGATAACATCGAGAACCCGGGAATTTATTCCCTGCGCGACGCCCTGAAAATTGCCGACACACTCGAACTGGACCTGGTGGAAATTTCACCTAAGGCCGATCCGCCAGTCTGTAAAGTGACCGACTTCTCCAAGTTTCTTTATCAGCAGAAAAAGAAGCAAAAGGAAATTAAAGCAAAAACGGTGAAGGTGGTAGTTAAGGAGATCAGGTTTGGTCCGCAGACCGATGACCATGATTTTAACTTTAAACTCCGCCACGCTGAAAAATTTCTTCAGGAAGGAGCCAAAGTAAAAGCCTATGTGTTTTTTAAGGGCCGATCGATCCTTTTCAAGGAACAGGGGGAGATTCTCCTGCTGCGGTTTGCCACTTCTCTGGAAGACTATGGAAAGGTAGAACAGCTGCCCCGCCTGGAGGGAAAACGGATGACGATGTTTATTTCACCAAAGAAGAAATCATAAGTTTCAAGTAATTATTTTTTAAAAAGCAGGAAAATGCCAAAAATGAAAACCAATTCGGGAGCAAAGAAGAGATTCAAGCTTACCGGAACAGGGAAAATTAAAAGAAAGCATGCTTATAAAAGTCATATTCTGACTAAAAAAAGCACCAAGCGGAAACGTAACCTGGGTTACTGGACAACCATCGACCCGACCAATGTTTCCAACGTAAGGCTTATGTTGAACATGAAGTAATTAATTTTTCCTTTATTTATTTTTAACAAGTTATTAACCAGGCAATTGAGCTGTAAGTTCCGATAAATAGGACGCCACTTGCCAAAAAAGAAAAAGTATGCCAAGAAGTGTAAATCATGTAGCATCACGGGCCCGGAGAAAAAGATTATTGAAGTTAACAAAAGGTTACTTCGGCTCCCGTAAAAACGTCTGGACAGTTGCCAAGAATACCTGGGAAAAAGGACAGCAGTATGCTTACCGCGATCGTCGTCAGAAAAAAAGGAATTTCCGTTCTCTCTGGATTCAGCGTATCAATGCAGCAGCCCGTCTCGAAGGTATTTCATACTCTCAGCTGATAGGTCTGATGAAAAAAGCCAATGTGGATATGAACCGTAAGGTCCTTGCTGATCTTGCCACCAATCATCCGCTTGCTTTCAAAGCCGTTGTCGACAGGGTAAAATAGAAAATCGGTTTTGGTGAAATATACATGCAGGAGGCTGTCTTTATAAGGCAGCCTCTTTTTGTTTATATACCCGATTTATACAAGCCTCATACTACGGTTTCACGGTACGGTATTTACACTGAAAATCACTGATGTTGAAAATCAGCATATTACAAAATGAATGAATTTAATCTTCCGGTTTACCGGACAACAAGGATTACCTTTCCCCGGTCTGCATAAGTCTGTTTTTCAGGCAAACACCCCGCTGTGTTTATTTAAACTAAATAACAATAAGTTAAAAAGTTAAAATATTTCAGATTTTAAGGGTTACCCTTTTGCCTTTGGGGGAATATAATAATAGAAACCTTCAGGCTTGTGCCCCTGAAAAGCATTAATACCCATTTTAACTTTTCTGAGAAGTTTTCCGCAAAGAGTACACCATTTAACTATTCAAATAAAAAAAAACCGCCTGGCGACCTTAGGCAGCCAAGCGGTACTTGCAAAAATTTTATTAACCGGGCATAATAGTACCACCTATCAATGCCCATAAAACCTTTCAAATGTATGAAAAAATATCAAATTCTGGCTACAATAGCCATGGAAAGTCACCGGACTTTTTTTATAAAGGTTTGAAAATTCACCGTCAGGGCAAAGGTATCCTTGGTTTTGAACAGTTAGTTATGGAGGATTCGCACCTGAACATAAAAACAGAAACAAATTCCGGATACGATTCAACCTACTTTTTCCCAATTGTTTTAACCACAAAAAGCTATGCCAATAACGATCCTGTAAAGGAAACTAAAAACACATGGGACA
>JAUWAB010000043.1 GCA_030602265.1 Prolixibacteraceae bacterium
ACCTGTCAAGGGTATATAAACGGCTCCTTGCAGTCGCCGCCCTTGACAGAACCCTGTTTTGACTTAAAAGATGCTTACGAAAGAGAAAAATGGGGAAAAAGAAAAATTTTTAGCAAGGTGCTTGTTTTTCAACATAGAAGAACGCAAAGAAAACGCAGAGAAAAATCAATTATCCACTCATCAGCAAAATATTAAATAAATCTCTGCGAATCTCTGCGGACCCTGCGTGAGATATTTTTTCCTCTGCGAATCTCTGCGGACCCTGCGTGAGATATATTGTTCTCTGCGAAACTCTGCGGGCCCTGCGTGAGATTTAATTTTTCTCACGCGCACGAGGTGAACAATCTATATTGATAATTTGTATTTTAGGAACGTAATTCACTTAATAACTGATCAAATGAAGAACGGACTCAACCGAAGGGATTTCATCAAAACCGCAGGACTGACGGCAGCCGGACTGGCGCTGTCACCACAATTGCAGGCGAATGAAGCTGCATACGACCCCAAAGGATTGCCAACCACCATATTAGGCAAAACAGGCGTAAGGATTCCACGCCTCATTTTCGGGGCCGGCAGCCGGTTTATGGCCACCGAAGAAGAAAAAGGACTTGAACTGCTGGAATATGCCCTGAACCACGGACTTTATTACTGGGATACTGCCAACACGTACACCCGCGGGGATGAATTCAGCGAAATCAGGTTGGGTAAAATCCTAAAAAGCCGCAGAAAAGAGGTTTTCCTGGCCACAAAAGTTACTGAGCGGTCGGCCGATAAGGCCAAACAGGCCATTGAGGATAGCCTGAAACGGTTGCAGACCGATTATGTAGACCTCTACCAGATCCACAGTGTAACGAATGAGGATGAAGTCAGGCAGTTCGGAAGCAAAGACGGTGTCCTGCCCGTACTCCGGAAATACCGGGAAGAGGGCGTTATCCGTCACATTGGGTTTACCGGTCACTCTTCCGCAGCAGCCATGAAACTGGCAGCTGAACTGTATGATTTCGACACGATGCTGATCGCCCTGAACCATCAGGAAAACGGCAGGCAACCCTTCGAAGACCAGGCCGTGCCGTATGCTGCCTCCAAAGGAATGGGCGTACTGGCCATGAAACTGGTCAGGCCGCGCGAAACCGTCCAGGGGCTCGATCCTAAGGAACTGATCAGTTATGCACTTACCCTCACCAATGTGACGGCCGCTGTCATTGGCATTGACAATCTGGATGTACTGAAAACCAATATCGGACTGCTGAAAACCTTCAAACCACTTTCACCTGAACGGATGAACGAACTCCATGGTGAGCTACAGCCCTTCTATCGCAATAAACAGCTCCCCTGGATGGCACCCGGTTATGTAGACGGAAGGTATTGGGCGTAATCCGGTGGCCGGTGATCGGTAAACGGTAATCAGTAAACAGAGACCGGAGACCGGACCTGGCTACCAAGGCAACCTCCCTCAGGCCAAAGGTCCTGTAAGGGCCACCTTATAATAACCCGGGGTATCACCCTGAAAACCGGCGTAGGGGCAAGCCTTGCGCTTGCCCAGGTATTAACGGAAAACAGTAAATCGGTGAAATCCGGATAATCTTTGTAATCCGTGTAATCCCCGCCAGACGTCGGGCTGGTGTGGACAGTACCTTTACCTCCCCAAATCCGACATGCCTGCCTCAAAACCTCCATTCTAATCTTCAAGATTCTAATCTTCAAGATTCTAATCTTCTAATCTTCAATCCCCTTCCCCCGCAAGCGCCTTCCGTACTACTTCGAGTTTTTCCGTGGTCTGCTGATCTCCTGGTTTCAGCTGCCGGGCCCTCTGGTACCAGACCCTGGCAACGCTGTAGTTCTTCGATTCCAATGCTTTGTCACCTTCTTTTATATATTCTGCAAATACCTGGTCAGAGCCCCCCTGGAGCCTGGAATTGATTTCCTGCTGAATTTCGACGATCTGGGCACGGGCATACTCATCGTTTGCATTAATGGTAAGCGCACGGTTATACCATCCGCGGGCAACAGCTAACTGATCATTCCTGAAGGCCTCGTCACCCTGGTTAATGAACTGCTGAAATTCCCTGTCACGCTGACTTAACTGCATGGAACCAAGTATCGTGTTGATCTCACCAATCCTTTCGGACGGATACCGCTCAGCGGGTTTGATCTCAAGCGCTTTGTAATACCAGGCCCTCGAGACATTATACTGCTGCTTGTCAAAAGACTCATTGGCTACCGTCAGCATGCTCTGATACAAAGCATCCGATTCATCCGTAATTTGCCGGGGTGGTGACGGCGTCTGCGCAGCTACCTGAGTGCTTTCCTCACGGGTTACCGGGACCTCGGCTACCGGCTGCACCGGAGCAGTCTGCTGTGCCAGTTTCTCAAGGGTTTCCTCTATTCTCCTGATCTGTTCCTTCGGATATTCCTCTGCAGGTTTCACCTCGCTGGCTTTTTCGTACTCACCTTTGGCCTGGTTCCATTCACTCGCACGGAAAAATCCGTCGGCTGCCAGCAACAACTGCCGGTAACGCTCATCGGTTTCCCGCTGTTTCTGGATATTCCCAATCTGCTCAAGCCTTTCCTGCGGATAGGATTCATCTGGTTTTACCTGAAGTGCCGACCGGTAATTATTTGCCGCAGGATTATACTCCTGGTTATTGAAGGCGCGGTCGGCAAGGGTTATAAACCTTGCATATTCTCTGTTCCTGGCTTCTGCAGCCAAAAGCTCAGTGTTCAGCCGGTCGGCCTCGGCGATCTGTTGGGCCGGATAGCTTTCCTCCGGTTTCACCTGCTGCGCCTTGCGGTATTCGGCGATCGCCTGCGGGTACTGCTGTTCCCTGAAGAGGTTGTCCGCGCGGCCTACCGCCTCAGCATATTCGCGGTCTTTGGCAGCCATGGCAGCTAATCGGGCTGCCTCATCTGCCGCTTGTTTCTCGACTAACTGACGGGCCTGTTCGGCTTCAATGCCATCTATTTTGGATAACTGCTCAGCGGGATAGCTCTCCGTTGGTTTGGCCTGCTGTGCCTGCTGGTAGCTGCTCCGGGCCTCCGGATAGCGCTGCTGCTGGAAAGCCCGGTCGGCAGCGGCAATCGCCGTGTCATAAGCTTTCTGGGCGGCCTGCATCGCACTATTCAGCCGGTCGGCCTCGGCGATCTGTTGGGCCGGATAGCTTTCCTCCGGTTTCACCTGCTGTGCCTTGCGGTATTCGGCGATCGCCTGCGGGTACTGCTGTTCCCTGAAGAGGTTGTCCGCGCGGCCTACTGCCTCAGCATATTCGCGGTCTTTGGCAGCCATGGCAGCTAATCGGGCTGCCTCATCTGCTGCTTGTTTCTCGGCTAACTGACGGGCCTGCTCGGCTTCAATTCCGTCTATTTTACTCAGCTGCTCACCGGGATAACTCTCCGATGGTTTGGCCTGCTGTGCCTGCTGGTAGCTGCTCCGGGCCTCCGGATAGCGCTGCTCCCGGAATGCCCGGTCGGCGGCGGCAATCGCTGTATCATATGTTTTCTGGGCTTCTGTCTGCCGGGTAATAATGCCCCTTATCTCTTCAATACGCTGAAGCGGATAACTTTCCTGTGGTTTTACTTCCAGGGCATCACGGAACCGCGAAACGGCAGCCACCAGTTCGTTGCCTTCCACCAACCGGTCGGCTTCATTCACCAGTGCCTGGTACCGGTTGTCGCGTTGCTGCTGTTCGGCCACCAACCTGTTCTCTTCTGCCTGCCGCTGTTCGTCCGCCAATCGGACCGCCTCCTGCTCCATTTCAGCAATTTTGCTTAACATCTCGGGCGGGTAATTATCGGCAGGCCTTTGTGAAGCCGCCTTCTGGTATTCAGCTTTTGCCTGCGGGAATTGCTTCGCATTAAAGAATTTATCCGCTGTGGCTAACAACTGCCTGTACTGTTGGTCTTCCTTCGCCTGACCAGCCAGGACTACATCTATTTCCTTGATTTTCTGGGCCGGATATTTCTCACCTGACTTAATTTCCAGGGCTTTCCTGAAATCATCACGGGCTGCAGTATAGTTTCCGGCGGCTATTCCGGCATCACCACTGGCGATCAGGTTCTCATACTCCCGCTCCCGTTCAGCTATTTTATCAATTGCCTCGATCTGGCGCTGAGGGTAGGTCTGATCGGGCCTGACCGTCAGGGCCGTAGAATAAAGCTCCCTCGCCTGGGTATATTCCAGCCTTTTAAAAGCCCTGTCGGCGTTGGCAATGGTCTCGTCGTAGAATAAGCGGTCGTTGATATCTTTCTGTTCCTTTTCCACTTTGGCAATCTTCGCCAATACCGCCTGATCATCGGGCTTGATGCTCAGTGCTGAGCGGTAAAACTCCAATGCCTTGGGATAGAATTGCTTGGCATAGGAGGCATCGCCGTTCAGGACAGCTGCTTCGAAGGTGGATTGCTTTTCTGCCATCTGGGAGAGCTTTTGAAGCTCCTCATCAATCCGGGCAATCTGGGCTGCCGGGTAGCTCTCCCCCGGCCTGGCCTGTAATGCCTCCTGATAGCGCCTTCTGGATTCATCCCATAACTTTTCCCTGAAAGCGTTGTCCGCAATGGCAATGATGTCAGTATACTGCTGTCTGGCCTTCATTTCCGCAACGATACGGTCAATTTCGGCAATCCTGCCGGTGGCATGGCTATCGCCGGGCCTGACATACAGGGCCTGCGTATAATTTTCTTTCGATGGTTCGTACTGTTGTGCAGAAAACTGCTGATCGGCCTGTCTGATAAACTGGTTGTATTTTTCTGCCTGCTGCTTCTCCAATTCGGCTTCCAGGCCAAGCACGGCAATCAGGTCATTGATTTCCGCTATGCGGTCCCTGGGGAACTGTTCAGCCGGAAAAATCCTGCTGGCCATCTTGTAACTATCCAATGCAGGCAGATATTCCCCTTTGTCAAATTCTGCCCCTGCTTTTTTAAGGACAGCATCATAATCCCTCTTCAGGGCAGCCAGCTCTGCTGCCGAAAGCCTTTTCAGCAGCTCCGCCTCACGGTTTACCGATTGTGATTGCAGTATGGCCTGATCAATCAGTTTCTTGATCTGGGCATTGTTATAATAGGTTTCATGGATGAAATTATCCACTGCAGCAGAATAATAGATCCGGAGGACCGTATTTTCCGAGAAGGATTTATTCACCCCTTTAATTTCAGTGAAAAGATTGACATCCAGCGGGTAGGGCGGGAATTTGCGGTCGCGCTGCAGAACAGTTGCCGGGACAACCGTCGAAACGGTATACTTCTGCGGAAAGTTGTCGGGCCGCTGAAAGATGAGCACATACTCATTATTGAACTCAAACCGCAGGTTAAACCGTCCTGTATTGTCCACCTGATAATCGACCATGGGCTGTCCGTTACGAAAAAGCTTGATTACCGCTCCCCCGACATTGCCCTGTTCGGTGCTTATCCTGCCCGAAACAAAAAGACCGCCCGCTTCATCCTGGCCATAGGTCATGCCGGCATGCAGCAGGAACAGAGTCAGAAATAGTACAGTTATTATTTTAATTTTTATCATTAGTCCAATTTTCTTATACCATGAACGAAATTCCGTCCAAATAATTATTAATCCCGGAATTAAATCACCTTTACGGTGCCGATGTTTTTTGCCAAAAATATGGGAAAAATCAATTTTATTGTGTTAGTTTAACTTTTATTTGAAAATTGAAAGGCAGAATGAAACGAGAAGCCCGTCTGACTGAAGCCCTGTTACCGTTAATACTCCTGATCGGTTTACTGACCTCCAACGTATTTCTGTTTGACGACACCCTGGCTGGGAGCAACCAGATGGCCCTTCTGTTAGCTGCAGCAGCTGCCGGCTTGCTTGCACTGAGGACAGGTCTGAGGTGGGGCGATATTGAAAAAAAGATTGTCGACACCATCAAATCGGCCATGCCTTCCATTCTCATTCTGCTGCTGATCGGTTCTTTAGCCGGAAGCTGGATGATCAGCGGAGTGGTTCCGGCTATGATCTATTATGGTCTTGATATTATTTCACCTAAGCTTTTTCTGTTCACTGCCGTGGCGGTCAGCGCCATCGTAAGTGTGGCCACCGGAAGTTCCTGGTCGACCGTGGCAACCATCGGGGTTGCGCTGCTGGGAATCGGCACTGCCATCGGGATCAATGAGGCCATTGTGGCCGGCGCCATCATCAGCGGAGCTTATTTCGGCGATAAAATGTCGCCGCTGAGCGATACCACCAACCTCGCCCCTGCCATGGCAGGCACAGACATATTTACCCATATCCGGTATATGACTTTCACGACGGTACCTTCTCTTGTGCTCACCTTTGCCATTTTTCTGGTGATGGGCTTCAGTTTCGATTTCTCCGATGCCGTTGTGGATGTCCAGAATGTCAAGATAGCCATCGAAGGTACATTTAATACCAACCCGCTGCTGTTTCTGGTACCCATCATTCTGCTGACCATAATTGTACTGAAAGTACCCCCGTTACCTGCCTTAATGGCCGGTTCAGTTCTGGGCGTTATCTTTGCCGTTATTTTCCAGCCGCATATTATTGAACAGGTCTCGGGTATCAGCAATAATTTCCTGAAAGCCAGTTATATTTCCACCATGCAGGCCATGTTCGGGGATGTATCCCTGCATACTGCCGACGAAAATGTCAATGAACTGCTCAGTACCTCCGGAATGCGCGGGATGTTGGATACCATCTGGCTCATCCTTTCGGCCATGGTTTTCGGCGGAACCATGGAAGCAGCCGGCTTCCTGCGCCGCATTACGCAGCCTATCGTTAAAGCAGCAAAATCACAGGGCTCTCTCGTTGCCTCCACTGTCGGCACCTGCGTATTCTTTAATGCTACCGCATCCGACCAGTACATTTCCATCGTTGTTCCCGGCAGAATGTACCGGAAGGTTTATGAAGAGCGCGGACTGAAACCGGAAGTCCTCAGCCGGACCCTCGAGGACAGTGGCACCATGACTTCGGTACTCATCCCGTGGAACACCTGCGGGGCTACTCAATCAAGGGTACTTGGCGTGGGTACGTGGGATTACCTGCCTTATTGCTTTTTCAATATCATCAGCCCGTTCATGTCGATCCTGTTTGCCTACCTCAACATCCGGATCCGGAAAATCACCAGCAGGGAAAAACGGGAAGTGGTGGTTCAGTAACCCTGGTTTGAAAAACTTAACCTACTGCATTTACATGTTCTGCCGACTGATCTGAAATTATAGGGAAATTATACAAAACAAAAAGATCCGCTATTCCGTTTTATAATCTGACAGATCATCAGATTTTACTCATTTAAACATTCAGCATTATGAAACCAGTTTTTAAACGGATTTTCGCCATTCTTTTGGTAGCCGGCCTTTATCCGGCCAGCCTTTATGCAACGGAGAAAAAAAGCATACCCTTTGAAATGGCCACAAAGTTTATAGCTACAGGAGATACCTTGCAGCAAAAAGCGAATATCAATACCAGCCGGAGCAATATCAAGCACAAAGCCAAACCTGCTGATATCGGCGTTAATGAACCGGGAGTAAACCGGAAAGAGCGGGCAAAGGGAGATGGAACCCTTCCTTCAGAATCAACTTCTTCAAAGAAAAAAGAGAAGGCCTCTTCAGATAAGAAATAACACGTTGACAACACTTTTAGCAGAACATTTGACCAGGTTAATATTACCGGCAGCTTTTCTTGTGCTTTTGTCCGCGTGCAGCGGCAGACCGGGGAAAACCGGTGAGTCTGCCTGTTGCATGCCCTCAGAAAGCTCCAGGTTTTCATCAGGGATTACCAATAATGTGACCGGGCTTAAGGAAATTCTGGCCGACACAACCGGTGCAATGGTATTAATCCCCGGCGGCACATTTCTTATGGGTGCCAGGGAAAAACGGTTTTCCCGTCCGGATGAATTTCCGCAGCATAAAGTTAAGGTAGACAGCTTCTATATGGATATCCATCCTGTCACCAACGCTCAGTTCAGGCAATTTGTCGAAGCCACCGGGTATATTACCACTGCGGAAATAGCTCCCGACTGGGAAGAAATCAGCAAAGGACTGCCTCCTGGAACGCCGAAGCCGCATGACTCGCTGCTGGTTCCGGCTTCCATGGTGTTTTCGCCCCCATCTGAAAAGGTTTCCCTGAACGATTACCTGAGCTGGTGGAATTGGGTTCCGGGAGCTGACTGGAGGCATCCCGAAGGACCCGGAAGTACGATTGAGGGGAAAGACAACTATCCGGTTGTCCATGTTTCCTGGTACGATGCGTCAGCCTATGCAGCCTGGGCCGGCAAACGGCTGCCCACCGAGGCGGAATGGGAATACGCCGCCAGGGGCGGAAACGATGATTTCATATACCCCTGGGGCAATGAACCGGTTTCTCCGGAGCGGGCAAACTACTGGCAGGGTGAATTTCCTTACCGCAATGCGGTCGACGATGGACACCCGGTTGCCTCGCCGGCAGGCCTGTTTCCGCCCAACGGATTCGGACTTTACGACATGGCCGGAAATGTCTGGCAGTGGACGGCAGACTGGTATCATCACGATTATTATCAATCATTTAAAAAAGGAGCTATTGCCGGGAATCCGCAGGGACCTCAAACCTCCCATGATCCCATGGAACCGGGAATTATGAAGAAAACCATCCGGGGAGGGTCTTTTCTCTGCAATGATTCCTATTGCGCGGGCTACAGGGCCTCCTCCCGTATGAAATCGACTCCCGATACCGGCACAATGCATATTGGTTTCAGGTGTGTGAAAGACATCTGACAAAATGATTAAAATCCTTTGTTATCTTTGCCTTTTTACCAAAAGATAACTATGGCAACAATTAATGAGCATTACATGAAACTGGCCGCAGGGTATCTGTTCCCTGAAATCGGCCGCAGAGTCAATGAATTTGTAAAGGCCAACCCAGGAATAAAGGTAATCCGGATGGGGATCGGCGATGTGACACAACCCTTGACCCCAACCGTTGTCAAGGCTTTCCATGAAGGAGTCGACGAAATGTCCAAAGCCGATACCTTTAAAGGTTACGGCCCGGAGCAGGGATATGACTTCCTCCGTGAAGCCATTGCTGAACATGCCTACCGGAGCAGGGGAGTCGATATTCCGGCCGATGATATTTTCATTTCCGACGGCTCAAAATGTGATACCGGAAACATCCAGGAGATATTCGGGAGCGATAATAAAATTGCCATCTGTGACCCGGTTTATCCGGTTTATGCCGACACTACGGTTATGAGCGGTAAAACGGGAAAGATTCAGGCTAACGGTTATTATGAAGGGATCATTTACATGCCCTGCACGGCCGAAAACCATTTTATCCCGGCCCTGCCTGCTGAATCACCCGACCTGATTTTTCTTTGCTACCCCAACAATCCTACAGGTGCGGTGGCTACCCGCGAAGAGCTGAAGAAATGGGTGGAATATGCCCGCGAAAACCGAAGTATAATTTTGTTTGATGCGGCTTATGAAGCCTTTATCCGCGATGAAAGCATTCCCCGTTCCATATATGAGATCGATGGTGCCAAAGAGGTAGCCATTGAATTCAGAAGTTTATCCAAAACGGCAGGATTCACCGGAACCAGGCTTGCTTATACCGTAATACCTGCAGAGCTGATGGCTTTCGACGCGGAAGACAATCCGGTACAGGTCAAGAAACTCTGGAACCGCAGACATACCACCAAATTCAATGGTGTCTCCTACCCTGTCCAGAAAGCTGCGGCAGCCATCTTCACCCCGGAAGGAAAAAAAGAGGTTCAGCAGATCATAGATTATTACATGGAGAATGCCTCCATCATGAAAAAAAGTCTTTCTGAAACCGGATTTACGGTGTATGGCGGTGAAAATGCCCCTTACATCTGGGTAAAAACGCCGAACGGTATGAAATCTTGGGAATTCTTCGATAAATTGCTGAACGAAGCCAACGTGGTCGGTACTCCGGGTTCAGGTTTCGGACCATCTGGTGAAGGCTATTTCAGGTTTTCAGCATTTGCCAACCGCGAAAATGTGATTGAAGCTATGGAGCGGATCAGAAACCTCTGATCCGGCAAATAAAAAACGGATTAAACAGAAGCATACCATCTTTTATAGAAAGAATGCGCTGTTTAATCCGTTTTCTTATAACAGAAAATCTTATACGCTTTTCAGGATATCCCAGACAAATGCCCTTACCCCTACTTCAAGGTTCACTTCATCGAGTTTCTTAACCTTTTCCAGCAGAATATCCACCTTTTCATCCGGAATAACACATAAAACGGCTTCATTCATTTCGGGCCAGGTGTGGGTTCCCATTCTTGGTTCGCCGGTTACAGATCCCTGGCCTTTTACATCACTGAACCAGGTAAATCCCCTGATTCCCAATTTATCAAGCATATATTCAACCCTCTCGGTATTGGCCTGGTTAAATACGATCATTACTGCCTTCATTTCCATATTTTTTTGTTGGCCCGGAATCCTGAACTTAAAGTATCAGGACTCCGGACCTGCTGAATATTAATTAAATAACGCTACGGTCTATTCCATGAACTGGAACTGTTTGACCACGGTTTTCTTTTTGTTCCGTTCTCCGTGTCGTGTAAGCAAACCGTACATTACCGGAACAATCACCATGGTCACAATGGTTGAGAATACCAGACCGCCGATTACGGTAATACCCATCGGCCGCCAAATCTCGGCGCCTTCTCCCGTACTTAATGCCAATGGCAACATACCCAGAATGGTTGTGGCGGCAGTCATAAGCACCGGTCTCAGCCTTGATTTTCCGGATACGGCGATGGCTTCGTATAATTCCAGCCCCCTGTCGCGCATCAGGTTAGTATAATCGACCAGTACGATACCGTTCTTTACAACAATCCCGATCAGCAGCACTGCCCCCAGGGCAGCAACCAGACTGAGGGTGGTTCCGGTCAGGAACAACGCTATGATAACCCCGGTAAAGGCAAAGGGTATCGAGAACATGATCACAAACGGCATGGTAAACGACTCAAACTGTGAAGCCATTACTATGAACACCAATATTAAGCTGACTACCATCAGCAGGGCCAGGTCCATAAACGACTCCTGCTGGTCCTGATAAGCTCCGCCTACGTTAAGCACAACCTCCTGAGGTACCTCAACAGTGCTGATTTCCGCATTGATCCGGGTAGCCAGTTCGCCTAATGGCACCTTATCGGGCTTGGCCGAAACAGTCACTATCCTTTCACGACGTTTATGCTGAATATTGGGTGGCGACCAGTATTCCCTGATCTCGCCCAGCTCTTTCAGTTTGATCCTTGCCCCGGTTGGTGTAACAATGCTTAATTCCTCGAGGTCGGTCAGTGAACTTCTGAATTCTTCCTTCAGCCTGACCCGGATATCGTACTCATCGCCCTGTTCCTTATACTGTGATGCGACCATACCGGTGACGCGGTTTCTGATCATCGTGGATACCTGTGCGGTGGTAAGTCCGTGCAGTGCCAGTTTATCCCTGTCTAAAACATACTGCAGTTCAGGTTTGTCCTTTTTGCGGCTCACCTGCACATCAATTGCGCCCGGCACGGCGGCCAGCTTCTTCCTGACTTCTTCGGCTATGGCGTTGGTTACATCAAAATCGTATCCGTAGATTTCGACATCTACCGTGTTGGATGTTCCGCCCATGCCCTGTCCGGCGGTTTCCACCGAAAAATTGATCACTTCGGGCAGGGCGGCAATTTCAGCACGCATTTCGGCGGCGATATCCCAGACCGACCGTTCTCTCTCCGCAATCGGCGCCAACCGCATCATGAAATTGATCATATTGGATCCGGTGGTTGTGAAAAGGGAGAACATACTCCCTGCGTCGTCCGATCCGGAGGAAGCGGCAATGATTTCGATTTCCGGGAATTTCTCGCGGAAAACATTTTCCAGGTAACGGGTGGTTTTGATCGTTTCCTCCACACGGGTACCGGTCTGTAATTCAACTGCCGCAGTGATGCGGCTCTCATCCGATTCGGGCATAAAGTCTGTCCCGACAAATTTCATCAGGAAAAAAGAACTGATAAACACAGCCAGGGAGACCAGGAGGGTAAACGTTTTATGCCTCAATGCCCATCTCAGGGTAACTTCATAGAAGCCGTCAACATGTCCCAGGAACTTCTCAATCGTGTTTTCATAGCTGTACCGCTTTGTTCTTTTCTTTGGAGCCCGCAGCCGGAGCATTTTTGAGGAAAGCATCGGGGTAAGCGAAATAGCTGCCAATGTGGAAGTTACAACAGTTATGGTGACAATCCACCCAAGTTGGTTAAAAATTACGCCGGTCATGCCCCCCACCAGGGTTAATGGGAAAAAGACTGCCACTACCACGAGTGTAGTGATAATTACTGCCAGCCATACCTCGTTGGTCGCATATATGGCGGCTTCCCTCGGGGTTGCGCCACGCTCGACGTGCCTGGTTATGTTCTCAAGCACCACGATGGCATCATCCACCACCATACCGATAGCGATGGAAAGTGATGTCAGCGATATCACGTTAATGGATCCGCCGGAGATATAGAGATAAAGGAAAGCCACGATCAGAGAGATCGGAATGGTCAGCACAATGATAAATGTCGCCCTCCATCTACCCAGGAAAAACAATACCACCAAGACCACAAACAGGAATGCCCACATCAGGGTTTCCGACAGGTTTTTGATCGAACCTTTGATGAAGTCGGAAGTATCCATGATCAGGTTAATCTGCACATCGGGCGGAAGCTCCTTTTGCAGCTTATCTATGTTCTTGCGCACTTCGCGGGCAACCTTCATGGTGTTGGCGCCCGACTGCTTCATAACGAACATCCGGAGACCGGTTTGCCCGTTAATCTTTTCATCAAGCGACAAATCCTTGATGGAGTCACGTACAATGGCCACATCGCGGATATAAACCGGTTTACCGGCCATATTGCCCACGACCAGGCTCTCCAGCCTGGAACTGGTACTGAATTCTCCCTGCACCCTCAGCTGATAATCAATATCGCCCATTTTGATATTTCCGGAAGGAAGGTTCATGTTCTCTGCAGCAATGGCATTGCCGATCTGCTCTACGGTCAGGTTATAGGCATCCAGAAGGCGTGGATCGGTATCCACATAAACCACCCTTGAGGGTGCCCCCATCATGCCGATGGAGCCGATGCCTTCGATCCGGTTTAACGGGTTGACAATCTTCTCGTCCAGAATTTTCTCCAGTCCGGGATAGCTCTCCTTAGCAGTAACGGCATAGAAAACGATCGGCATCATGCTGGTATTGAACTTGAAGATGGAAGGCCTTTCAGCCCCTTCCGGAAGAAAGTCCGAGATCCGGTCGATCACATCCCGAACGTCATTGGTAGCCTCGTCGAGGTTCGTTCCCCATTCAAATTCGAGGGCAATAATGGAAAGGTTATCGGTGGAAGTAGAGGTGATCTCCTTCAGTTTGTCCACCGAATTGAATGCATCCTCCAACTGTCTGGTAATATTGGTTTCAATATCCCCTGCATTGGCTCCCGGATAGGTGGTCATCACCGAAAGGAACGGCGGATCTACCTCTGGATAGAGGTCGATGGGGATATTAACCAGCGAATAGAGCCCCATTACCACGATGGCGGTAAATACCATCATTGTCGTAATAGGCTTGTTTACTGCATTTTTGTATATACTCATAATGTCTGTTTTTTTGAGAAGAATGAATCGGTAATTCAGTTCACCACCTGGATGGCCACACCGTCCAGCAACCTGGCCTGTCCGCTGACAATCACGCGCGAACCGGGTTTTAACTGATCGGAGTAGACTTCGATATTGTCGTCATACCGTTTTCCGACAGTTACACTGATACGGCGGGCCACTCCCTGTTCGTCTACAAAGAGGTAACGGTCGTTTGATCCCTGCATTTTCAGAACGGCCATAGACGGCAGAAGAATAGCTTCCTCCTCATCGAGGTCAATGGTAACCCTGCTGAACATCCCCGGACGGAGCAATCCCTCCCGGTTGTCGATCAGTATCTCCACATTGAAAGTTCTGTTCATGGGATCAATGGTTGGATGAACCCTGTAAATCCTGCCGGTAAAACTCCGGTCCTTGTATATGTCAGTCAACACAGTGGTTTCCATACTGTTTTTCACAAAAGGAAAATGTTTTTCGGAGAGCGCCACCATGGCTTTCAGCCTGTCGATCTGAACGATGGACAATACCGCAGCCTTGCCGGCCTGGGTATTGGGGGCACCCGAATACATTTCACCCGGTTCGAAATAACGGCCCGAAATCACTCCGCTGAATGGGGCCAGCAGGCGTGTATTTTCTTTCAGAAAGGTAACATTCGACCGGGCCACTTCATATTGTGCCCTGAGCTGGTCGTATTGCTGGCGGGCAATACTTCCGACCTTGGCTAACGTATCCAGCCGTTTGAAGTCGGTCTCCACCGTTTTCAACTGTACCTCTGCCTGGTGCAACTGTGTTCTGTCCATCTGGACGAGGGCAGCGCCCTTGTTTACGCGATCACCCACCTGTGCATAGATCGCTTCGATCCTCCCCGGAGCTGCCGGCGCCAGATGAACCTCCTCGTAACCCTGAAGGGTTGCCGGATACTCCACCGACCGGGCTACAGTCTGGTATTGCAGTTCCATAACCCTTACCACCTCTTTTTTTACTTCAGTATTCCCTGTTGCTGAGCTTTTTTGCTCTCCTCCGCTACAGGCGGTCAGGATGGCCAGACCAAATACTGCTATTCCCTTTAATAATGGTTTCCTGGTAATCATATCTCTATTGTTATTTTATTTGTCCGTATAATTTATCCAATTCATTCTGCGCACTTAACACCTGATAAACAGCTGAAATATAATCCGTTTCCGCTTTCACATAGTTATTGTCGGCATTCACCAGATCAAGTCCGGATATCAGCCCGTGTTCAAATTTCAGCTTCAGGTTGTTATAAACCCTTCTGGACACGTCCAGGTTTTTCACCTGGTTGGTATAGGTTTCCATGGCATTCCGGAGGTTAAACTGTAACTGTTTTTCCTGGATTTCCAGTTGTTCCATCAACAGCGCTTTGGTGTTCCGGGTGGTTTCGAGGTCAATTCTGGCCTGCCTGACCTGGCTCGACCGGGTTCCTCCGGAGAATACAGGAATACTTAGCCGGAGCCCGATCATATTCTTGGGTGACATGTCAAAGTCAGGTTTCAGGATTTTTTCTGTACGGGTATAGAAACTGACCAGTGTGGGCAGGTAATTGGCCTGCTGCATCTGAATCTGCTTCTCCATCAGTTTTTCCTGAAACTGGATCAACTGAAAATCAAGGTTCTGCTGAACATTGAACATTCCCGCTGCCCCCATTGCCCGGGCATTTGCCCTGGTAAGTACCTGCGACAGCGATTCCGTCAGTTCGATTTCCGTTCCGGCCGATACGCCCACCAGGAGCCTCAGCATGTTACGGGCCATTTCCAGTTGCCGCTCCGAAGAGTTAATGGCATTCTGTAAGGAGGAGATCTGGACAGACAACATGTCCACATCGGTCATTTCAATAATACCTACCTTTTCAAGTGCGGCGGTTTTTTCATACATCTCCTTCAGGTTATCCATGTTTTTCTGAAGCAGGACCAGCAGTTCGCCCGACATCAGCACCAGGTGGTAGGCATCGGTTACCTGAGCCAGCACTTCCTGCTCTGTCTTTTCATAGCTTTTCTGGCTAAGGTCAGCACCTAATCTGGCTAACTGAATCCCAACAAAATAATTTCCGCTGAACAACAACTGATTAACCTGGAGGTTGAAATTACTTTGCGGGCGGATAGGGATCTCACTGGCAGGCATATCCGGATTAAACCGGATGGAAATCTTTGCCCCCATCGCATTGCTGTAGTCCATGGTCCCCGCAATCTGCGGAAGCCCGGCAGCAATGGTCTCCTTCAGCTTCTCCCTTGCAAGGTCTGTTGCCAGTCCCGAATTTTTTAGAGTCTTGTTGTACTCTAAAGCATGCTTCCTGGCCTCCCTGAGGTCAAGCACAAGCCGATCCTGAGCTGCTGCGGCCGATACCAGCAGTATCAGGACAATAAGCGTGAATGATTGTTTCATTTTAAATGTCATACATATCGTGTTTAAATTGTCTGCTTTTCAAAATACGTATCAATAAGGTCCTGTCCCTTCCGGGTGCATATTCCCCGGAAATAGGGCAATAAAATGTTCCGCAGAACATCTTCCTTTTCCAGTTTCATCAGTCTTAGCCTTGGCCTGCTATGGAAAAAACTGCCCAGTTCATGCAGAAAATTATCCACCACATCGATGGCTAATTCTTTCCTGAAGATATCTTCGCGGAGTCCTTTCTCCAGAATCGCATAGGAAACAGAAAACTCACGCATTTTCTGAAGGTCCTCAAAAAAACATTCATGGATCCGGACGATGTACTTCTTGATGTCTTCCTGAAATAACGGACTGAACGAGGTTATCCTGAGGTACTCCGTTTCAATTATCATAAAAAGAGCTTCAATGGCATTATCTGTATTGGCCACAATGTCCAGTAGTTTCCGGTTGTTACGAACCATTTCGTATTCCACCATCTGAATGACCAGATCATCCTTGTCCCTGAAATGTTCGTAGATGGTCCGTTTAGAGATCCCTAAATCCGCTGAAATCTGATCCATGGTGACGTTCCTGATCCCTAATTGCGGGAACAACTCACCAGCCCTTACCAGTATCCTTTCTCTTGTATCCATTTATAGACATTTATGCGCACAAAACTAAAAAACTAATTTAGTTTTATGGTTTTTTTCTGGTATTTGTTAAGTAAAAATTTACATTGCATGTCTGAAGCCGTCTATACTCCTGCTGTCATTTTACCAGCGGCCCTGCAGGGACGGTTACCTGCATATACGTTTAGGATTTCGCTGAAAATTACTACCTTCGCGGCCAAAAATCTGAGCATTTATGCCAATATTCAGTATTTTGCTTTTGCTTGCCGGTTTTGTGGTATTGATACTTGGGGCTGACAAACTGGTTGACGGAGCTTCTTCTCTGGCCAAGAGGTATAATATCCCCGACATTGTAATCGGCCTGACCATTGTGGCCTTTGGTACGTCAGCGCCCGAAATGGCCATCAACCTGGTAGCCGCGGTCAAGGGCAATACCGACCTCGTGCTGGGAAACGTATTAGGCAGTAACATTTTTAACGTATTAGCCATTTTAGGGATATCGGCCATGATTGCCCCCTTGTCTGTCCGGAAAAACACAGTGAAATGGGAGATTCCTTTCAGTCTGTTTGCAGCCGTTCTGGTTTACCTTGTGGCCAGGGATGACTGGTCGAATCCTGCAGATAATTATATTGAGCCCAGAGACGGAGTTATCCTGCTCCTGTTTTTCGGGGTTTTCCTGATTTACAATTTTCGCCTTGCGAGGTCACATCCCGATGAACTGGAAGTACAGACACACAAATACCCCCTCTGGAAATCCTTTCTGTTTATGATCTTAGGTCTTGCCGGTCTGATCATCGGAGGGAAGCTGATTGTGGACAACGCCGTTATGCTGGCCACCTTTCTGGGTGTCTCGGAAAGAGTAATCGCACTGACCATCGTTTCAATCGGCACTTCTCTTCCTGAACTGGCCACCTCCATAGTTGCCGTCAGAAAAAAAGAGGTAGACATAGCCATCGGGAATGTGGTTGGTTCCAACATTTTCAACATCTTCCTGGTCTTAGGCCTTTCTACCGTTGCTAAGAACACGGCAGTCCCCGATGCATCCTTTATTGACATCTGGGTCAACATCGGTGCAGGTATCTTATTGCTGGGATTTGTACTCAGAGGCAAGGAAAAAGGAACAGGAAAATGGGAAGGCCGTAACCTGAACCGGCTGGAAGGAATGGCCTTCGCGTTAGTATATATTATCTATCTGTTTTTCCTGATTTATTCAAAATAGAGAATCCGGAAAAATTGGAGTAAGTATAATGACAGGCATTCAGAATGACCATTTCATCCGCAAATCATATATCCTGAAAAACCTTTTATTCCATCAGATAATTGATTTTACCGGCAGTTTCCACTTTTATTTCCCTGATTTCAAGCGGCTTGCCACCCTTCATCAGCACTTCCCCGTCACTTTCAAAATAGAACTTATCGGTACTGAGTACCTTTAGTTCAGCCGTGGAAACCGGATCGAGATATCTCACAATCGGGTTGGTATATTGCGATTTCTTCAGCAGGGAGATAGAGACAAGTGAGGAATAGAGTTTCAGATTGGTCCCGCGGTTCAGGATAACCGCTTCAAAACGTCCGTCGTCATGGGCTAATTGTCCGTTAATGGGCATTCCGCCACCAAAATATTTCCCAAGCATAAAAAGGAACATAACCGGCTCGGCAGTCTGGTTTATTTGTTCTCCCGCGGAATAATTTACCAGTCCCTTGTAACCGTTGAGCCTGTGAATAGCCGCAGTCGCAGCGCCGAAATATTTCAATGAGGGCGGCACTTTCAGTTCCCTCCTGGCTTCATATTCAAGAAGGGTTTGAGAATCCAGTCCTATGCCCCCGATATTGAAAATGTATCTTTTGATATTTCCATTGATGGTCGCCAGGAGATAATCATCCCTGATGATGGTCTTTCCCTTCAAAGATTCCTTATCTTCCGCCGGGCTAATTCCTGATGGGTTTTCCCTTTTGTTTATCTCCGAAAGAGACTTGATCCGGTCGTTTCCGGAACCTTTGGGCCGTATGACCACTTTTCTGCCTTGCAGAAAAGCGGGATCACGGAATAACACGTCGTTAAGGGTCGCAGAAAAGGTACCATCTCCGCCAACAAACTCAACGATATCCGGATGGGTTGCAAGAAGTTTTTCGGCAGCCTCGCCTGAACTGCCGGTAAAAAAGACACATGAATCATTACGGGAAATATATGAGGCAACATTCTTATTAACGATAACTACTCTTTTTTCTTCCATTTCAGAGATTTAAAAGACAAGCCAAAAAAATGATTCCGCGATCGAACAGGTAAAAGTATTAAAATAAATGACAAGTCCGACGTTCACAATCTTTTAATAAAACCCATGTTATCAGCGAGGTAGCAAGGGTTTAAAAAAAAGAGCCCGGGGCATGTCAGCTCCGGGCTCCAGATTTCTTTTTAATCTCCGGTTTTTATTCCGCAGGATGAATTGCTTCAGTGGGGCATACTTCAGCACATGAGCCACAGTCGGTGCAGAGTTCAGGATCAATAACATAGATATCACCTTCAGAAATGGCATCAACCGGACATTCGTCTATGCAGGTTCCGCAAGCAATGCAATCATCGTTAATAACGTAAGCCATAGCTAAGATTTTTTGATTAAACACATGTAGGGGCAAAAGTACAAAGTTTAACAGAAAAACAAACTTATAACCAATATAAATTGCAGCTGTTTCCAGTCGTCCAAATTCTATTAACTTTACGAGCATCAAATCAACATCCGGAACTGTATTTATGGACAATGGAAATGTTTTGCTTGCACTGCTGCTTACTTTGTTTGCCGGCCTTTCTACCGGAATTGGCAGTGCAATCGCCTTTGTTGCCAAACGCACCAATACCAAACTACTTTCCCTTTCCCTCGGATTTTCCGCAGGGGTAATGATCTATATTTCCTTTGTTGAGATATTCCCTGATGCCCGCCATGCCTTTATTGGAAAGTATGGTGAATTTAACGGGACCTTGTTCACCCTGATATCTTTTTTCGGGGGTATGATGCTGATTGCCCTGATCGACAAATTTATCCCGTCGGCGGAGAACCCGCATGAGATGAGATCGGTCGAAGCCATGAACAATGAGAAAAAGGCAATGAATTTCAGAAAATTGTACCGATTAGGGATCACGACTTCCCTTGCAGTGGCCATTCACAACTTTCCGGAAGGAATCGCCACCTTTATGTCGGCCATGAAAGACCCATCACTGGGTATAGCCATTGCCATCGCCGTGGCCATCCACAACATCCCCGAAGGGATTGCCGTATCGGTACCCGTATATTATGCGACAGGCAACCGGAAAAAAGCCTTCCTCCTCTCCTTTCTCTCGGGCCTTGCCGAGCCGGTGGGCGCCCTGATGGCTTATCTCCTGCTGATGCCGTTTCTTACTTCCGGAAACGTGGATCTGGTTTTCGGGGCAGTTATGGCCGCGGTTGCCGGGATCATGGTGTTCATTTCCATGGATGAACTCCTGCCTTCGGCAGAGGAATATGGCGAACACCACCTGGCCATTTACGGCCTTACCGGCGGCATGGCGGTTATGGCCCTAAGCCTTCTTTTGATCGGCTGATTTGAGATAATACCTGCAAATATCCGTCAGACCGCACTTTTCACATTCCGGTTTTCTGGCTTTGCATACATATCGCCCGTGCAGGATCAGCCAGTGATGGGCGGTAGGGATCAGTTCCTCCGGAATATGCTTTACCAGTTGCTTCTCGGTTTCCAGTGGCGTCCTTGCATTGGTCGTCAACCCTATCCGTGCGGCTACCCTGAAAACATGGGTATCTACAGCCAGTGCCGGCTGGTTAAAAACCACCGAAGCAATTACATTAGCCGTTTTCCGGCCTACACCCGGTAATTTCTGAAGGTCGTCCACATCCGATGGCACCATCCCGCCAAAATCATCCACCAGTTTCCGGGCCATACCGGCCAGATGCTTTGCCTTGTTGTTGGGATAAGAACAACTCCGGATATATGCAAATATCTCGGCCGGATCGGCTTCGGCCATTTTAAACGGATCAGGATATCGCTGAAGAAGCGCCGGCGTAATCTGGTTGACGCGTTTATCGGTGCACTGTGCCGACAATATGACCGCCACGATCAGATGAAAAGGATTCTCATATTCAAGTTCGGTTTCCGCTACCGGCATACTCTGCTGAAAAAAATCTATAACTCTCCTAAACAGCTCTTTTCTTGTCATTTCCATCGAAATTTTTCACCATTATGAATAAATGAACCAAAAATTTAAAAAAAATCGTATTCCAGTGTAACATTTTTACGATTACGCAGTCTTATACCCAAACAAAGTAATAAAGTTTTCAGTTTTTGAATCATTTCATCTCCTCATAGAAATGGTTTTAAGTTAAAAATTAAACAGCTAAGAAAGCCGGTGTTGACCGGCTTTTTTTATGCTGGGTACTTTTTTATACTTTTGGACAAATTTAATGAATATGTCATTACCCTATCTGCAGGCCGAAAATCTTACCAAAAGATACGGAGACCTGCTTCTGTTTGAAAATATATCCTTTACCATTAATAAAGATGACAAGGTTGCCCTGATTGCGCGAAATGGTGCCGGGAAATCGTCATTACTGGACCTGTTAGCGGGGAAAGATTCTCCCGACGGAGGCAGGATCACCCGTACCAAAGACATCTCTCTCGGCTATTTTGAACAGTTTCCGGTTTTAAATCCGGACCATACGGTCCTGGAGGAGATTTTCGCCACCGGCTCAGAGAAGATCCAGATAATCAGGGAGTTTGAAAGTGCTATGCTCCATGGAAATGAACAGGAGGTAGCCTGTCTTTCAGCCAGGATTGACCAGCTGAATGCCTGGGATGCGGAGGTGGAGATAAAGCAAATCCTGACTCAGCTGAAAATAACGGATTACGATGCAAGGATCAGTGAGATGTCGGGGGGCCAGCAGAAAAGGATTGCCCTGGCAAAAGTGCTGATCGGACAGCCTGATTTGCTTATATTAGACGAACCTACCAACCACCTCGACATGGAAATGATCGAATGGCTGGAAAGGTATCTCGAGCGGACCAAATCCACCCTCTTTATGGTTACCCATGACCGCTATTTCCTCGACAGGGTATGTACCGACATCATCGAAATGGATAATAACGAAATCAGCCGGTACCGTGGAAATTACAGCTATTTCCTGGAAAAAAGGGAAGAGAGGATGCAGGCCCGCCAGAGTTCAGTGGCCAAAGCCCAGAATCTGCTGCGCACAGAAATCGAGTGGATGAGGAGGATGCCTAAAGCCCGGACTACCAAGGCTAAATACCGCATAGATGCATTCAGTGACCTGCAGGAACAGGCCAGGCAACAACATTCCGACCGGTCAGTTAACCTGGATGTCAAATCCGCCAGGCTTGGAAAAAAAATATTGGAGATCAGTCACATATGGAAATCATACGATGATATCTGCCTGGTAAAAGACTTCAGTTATACTTTTTCAAGATTTGAAAAGGTGGGGATTGTCGGCAACAATGGTACCGGAAAATCTACTTTCCTGAACCTTATAACAGGCCTGATTCCTCCTGACAAGGGAACGATTGAGGTAGGCCAGACCATCCGGTTCGGATATTACCGGCAGGAAGGCATCTCATTTAATCCCCGCGACCGGGTAATTGATGCCGTTAATAAGATTGCGGAGGAGGTGACCTTTGAGGACGGCACAAAAATAGGTGCGGTTCAGATGCTGACCCGCTTCCTCTTTCCGCCTTCAACCCAATATGATTATATAGAGAAACTAAGCGGTGGGGAAAAAAGGAGGCTGTATTTATGCACTGTTCTGATGCAGAACCCGAACTTTCTGATCCTTGATGAACCAACCAATGACCTCGATATTATCACCCTGAATATTCTGGAAGAGTACCTGCGCACTTTTGAAGGCTGTGTGGCCATCGTTTCGCACGACCGTTTTTTCATGGATAAAATTGTTGATCACCTCTTTGTTTTTGATGGTCTCGGAAGCATAACCGATTTCCCGGGCAATTATACCCAGTACAGGGACTATGTTGAGGAAAAAGATGCAAACGAAAAAAAGGGAAACCTTGTTGAAGAAAAAGGCAACCCGGCACCCGTCCAGAAAAAGCCGGCAGCCAACAAGCTGACCTTTAAGGAAAAAAGGGAAATGGAACAGCTGGAAAAGGAAATCGGGGAACTGGAATCAAGAAAAAAAACGCTTGAAGCGGAACTCAATTCAGGACTTCTGGATCATGAAACGCTTTTCGCCAAGTCCCAGGAGATTACCCATTTAGGGGAACTTTTAAGTGAAAAAGAATTGAGATGGCTTGAGCTGAGCGAAAAGGAGTAGCCATCTGTACAGGAAATATATAAAAAATGCAGAGGCTGTCCCATTCAGGTGACAGCCTCTCTTCATTTTTTAGTTCCGGATAATCCGGATTATACAAGCGACCAGCCTTCGCGGTACTGGTAATGCATCAGTGCCGTTGCAGCGCCGTCGGTATCATCGACAAACGTTTCGGTTGCCGGATCCCACTTAACCGTCCGTTTCAGTTCACAGGCGATATTACCCAGTGTACAAACCGTACAGGTACGGTGACCGATTTCCACCGGAACAACCGGGTCTTTACGTCCTTTAACCGCTTCCACAAAATTGATCTGGTGCGGAATTTTGGTTTCATAAGGAGTATCATCCGCTTCGGTTGATTTGGCGGGAACCCAGTCTGGGTTCGATGCCTGGTAATGTCCGCGGGATACTTCTATCCAGCCGTTCTCACCGATAAATTTAACGCCTTTGGTGAGTTTTTCATCAAATGGTTCCGAAGTCATAACGGTTCCATTCGCATACTTAAAGGTCATGAATTCAGTACCATCGCCTACCGGTGCAATTTCTACCGGACCGCTGGCATCCATGCCCAGTCCCCACTGAACGATGTCAAACATATGAGCACCCCAGTCGGTCGTGAATCCGCCACCCATCTCCTTGTACCAGCGCCATGCGCCCCAGATGGTTTCATCCTGCGGAGGATCCAGGGAAATCGGCGGGTTAAGTTCATGATTGAAATGGATATTTGCGGGCAGTGGCCCTAACCATTTGTCCCAGTTAAGATCAGCAGGCAGGGTCTCCTCTGGTAAGTTATATGGAATGGGTGGGGCTCCCACATAGGCATGTGCGGTAGTGATTTTGCCCAGGGCGCCCGACTGTACCAATTTGACGGCATGCTGGAAGTTGGGGTCAGAGCGTTGCTGGCTTCCTACGGCAAGAATAATATTGTTCTGCCTGACAACCTTAACCAGCTCCTGTCCTTCCTTAATGGTGAAAGTAAGCGGTTTTTCGAGATAGACGTCCTTACCGGCCTTACATGCAGCAATGGCAATCATGGCGTGTGAATGGTCGGGGGTAGCGATGACCACGACATCAATATCCTCGCGTTTCAGCAGGTCATTGTAATCCTCGAATATTTGAACTTCAGCCTCCTTACCGTTGGCAGCGTAGAATTCTGTTACCCTCTTCTGGAATCTCTTGGTTTTGATCCCATAAACATCAGCTCCTGCAACGACTTTTACGCCGGGAACCTGGAGGAAGCCATTCAACAGGAACATTGCCTGACGGCCAAGCCCGATAAAGCCGAACCGCAGGTCGGTTTCTGCAACTACAGGAGATTTACACGAGGTAACTCCCGGGAATACGGCAAGTCCGGCAAGCCCTAACGCCGTTGCGCCTAAAAAATGACGCCTTGTCAATCCTTTTTTTACCTGATCTTTCATTTTGTTTTTTTTAATGTGATTAATAAAGTGAGTTTTTATTTGGAATTTTTCCTTATCCTGCCTTTGACGCGTGAAAATAGCTAATTTTTCATAAAAATTTGTCAATATCCTAAACTTTAGCGTTTTATGAATCCTTATTGTTACTTTTTAGCTGAATTTTCCTTAAACACAGGCCCGCTTTTCTGTAATACCAGACATAGGTCGCAGCCGAACCTCCTTCCAGTGCCGTGTTAAATACTCTTTCATGGATTTTTATACTGAATTCCATTTTTTCGGATCGGTCATTGAGCACAATCAACACAACCCTGCCTTCCGGGGTTAAAAAAGCCACATTGGGTAATCCCCTGATTTCCGATGAGCCTGTGCGGACCGAACCTGGACGTACAAACTTTGCAGCATGTGCAATGATATACCAGGCGGTATTCCGCCGGACCTGATTTCCATCCAGGGTTACCGCTCCAAGGCACCGCGTACAGCCACCTTCCGTATGTGGCTTTTGTTCAGGATCTGCAGCCAGGTTCCATTCAAGGGCAACCCTGCACCAGTTTCTCATCGATCCGATGATCACCTCCCGCATGTGCCAGCGAAAATCTCCGCCGAAGTCTGACGGTGCCCCAATCCATTGCTCGGTAAAATAAAGATGCTTATCGGGGTATTCTTCATGTACACGGCTTAATGCTGAGATGGAGCCACCGTAAAGGTGGAAGGCCGTTCCATCAATGAATTGCCGGGCTTTCTCATCCGACAAAACTTCCAGCGGATAGTCAATCCGGTCGGCGTTGTGGTCGTAAATAACAATCTTTGTGTTTATACCTTCCCTTACAAAGGCAGGCCCCAGATGGTCCCTTATAAATGCGGTCTGTTCTTTTGCAGGCATAAGCAAGCTGGGATTATTCCCCGGATGAAGCGGCTCGTTCTGAACCGTTATCGCATCAATAGGGATTCCCTCCTCAGCCATTCCCTGGATATACCTGACAAAATAGCGGGCATAAGCATCATAATACTCCGGTTTCAGGCTGCCTCCCACAGATTTTCCGTTAGTCTTCATCCACACCGGTGGCGACCAGGGTGATCCCATAATCTTCAGTTCCGGAAATATCTGAAGGATCTCTTTCAAAACCGGGATCAGGTACTTTCTGTCGGGGTCCAGGGAAAACCTTTCCATCAGCGGATCTGACTCCCCTTCCGGCAGGTCAGAATAGGAAAATACCTTTTCATCCAGGTCGGATGCGCCGATGCTTATACGTAGATAACTCACGCCAATCCCTTCGGTAGAAAAAAGCTCCTTCAGCAGTGCCGACCTGTGGGGACCATCCATCGCGGCGAGCAACATGGCGCTGCCACCTGTCAGGGTAAATCCAAATCCGTCGATTTCCTGATACTTCAGGGTTGTGTCGATGATGATTCCGGGAAGGGTATCCGTAATCTCGCCGGACAGGCCGTCGGGCTGCCTGATAAACCGGATGGCGCCATCTCCTGTGGTAAGCCATATCTGCAGCTTCTCCGGATTACCCCCGTTGTCCGGGGAATTTTTGCCCTGCATGCCACATGACACCATAAAAATCAAGGCAATAACGGTGAAAGGCAGACTAAGGGTAAACTTCCGTCTAATAACCGGAAACTGATTTCCATCGGAATATTTTTTACCGGAATAGACTGTTAAATTTGAATCCATTTAAATTTAGTCAGGAATTGACTACAAAAATACAAAGCAAATCGTTAACTGTCGGTTTTACAAATAGATTTTTTTGAAAAAAAACGAACTAGTAAGACAAAAAAAGGAGATGATCCGTCCCGTTATGGAAAAAATTTCTTTCCGTGTTCGTACACGGAAATGTTTTTTTTGATATTTTTGAGGAAAAAATTAAGAGTGACAGAACAGAATTCACAAATACGAATCAAAGACATTGCTTCCCGGGCAAATGTATCCATCGGCACCGTCGACAGGGTATTGCACAACCGAGGTGAAGTGTCGGAGAAAACACGCCGGAAGGTGCTCAAAATTATCAAGGAGCTCAATTATCACCCCAATATCCTGGCCAGTACACTGGCTTCAAAGAAAACAGTGCTTTTCGCCACACTTTTTCCTCAGCCCCCTTCTCCTGAAGGTTACTGGAACAAACCGCTCAAGGGAGTAGTGATGAGAATTGCCGAGTTGCAGCAGTATGGGGTTGCCACACAGAATTTCACTTTTAGCCAGACGGATGCTGCCGATTTTGAGAAACAGGCGAACGCTGTTCTGGATGTCAATCCCGACGGGGTTGTCCTTGCTCCTTTTTATATCAGGGAATCCCGCAGGCTTGTCGGCATGCTGATCGAACGTAAAATTCCTTTTATTTTTATTGATTCAGAGCTAAAGAACGCCGGACAGCTCTCTTATGTTGGCCAGGATTCTTTTCAGAGCGGCTTGCTTTCCGGGAAATTATTAGGAACAATAACACCCGCCGGTGGTGCCATCTGGGTTATACACTTTGCCAAGGAGATGGACAATCAAAACCATTTGATCCAGAGAGAACTTGGATTCTATGAATGGTTCAGGCAAAACCAGCCGGAAAGGGCGGTCAGAACCCTGGAAATCCCCAATACGGATTGTTGTGACTGGGAAAAAACCATCGATGCTGAATTCCTGAATCAGGAACCGGGTGGCATTTTCGTGACCAATTCCAAAGTATTCCTGATGGCAGAATATCTGCAGAAAAACAATATCAGCGGGGTAAGGCTGATCGGTCATGATTTGCTGGAAAAAAACAGGAATTTCCTGGAGAGTAACCATGTTGATTTTCTGATCTGTCAGCGGCCCGAAGAACAGGGCTACAGTGCTATCAACAAGCTGTTTCAGTATGTAATACTCAAAAAGCAGGTTGAAAAGGAGAACTATACGCCAATTGATATCGTAACCAAAGAAAACGTTAACTATTACAAAGATTTTAACTGAAATTATATGAAACCTGTATCATTTGAAGACCTGAAAGGGAAAGTGGCTGTCATTACCGGGGGAGCCGGGGTTTTAGGAACAGCGCTCGTGGAAGCTATGGCATCCGTGGGGATGAAAATAGCCATCGCCGATATTAACAAGGAAGTTGCCGCAAACCTGGCAGCCAAAGTGGCTGAAGAATATGGTGCCGAGGTTATCGGTGTCGAAGCTAATGTTCTCGATAAGCCATCCCTGGAAGCCGCATTAACCGAGATCCACGAAAAACTCGGCCCGGTGGAGATTCTCATCAACGGAGCAGGCGGCAACAGCCCCATGGCTACCACCAAAGTGGAACAAATCGAAGAAAAAGACCTCGACAATCTGGAAGACACGTTTTATGGTCTCCAAATGGAAGGTTTTGATAAAGTTTTTGCACTCAATTTCAAAGGGACCCTTTTGCCGACTATGGTCTTCACCCGGGATATGCTGAAAATGAAAAAAGGTGTGGTATTGAATATTTCATCAATGAATTCCTATAAACCACTGACCAAAATTCCGGCCTATTCGGCTGCAAAGGCGTCCATCAACAACTTTACCGAATGGCTGGCTGTACATCTGGCCAAAGTGGGTATCCGGGTTAATGCTATTGCACCCGGATTCTTCATCACCCATCAGAACCGGTTTCTGGTAATGGACGAAAAGACCGGCGATTTTTCACCCCGTGGACAAAAAATCGTTAACAACACCCCTATGGGCAAATTCGGGGAACCCGAAGACCTCAAAGGGGCCGCCCTTTTCCTGCTTTCTGACATCTCTTCCTTCATTACCGGGATTATTATTCCCGTGGATGGCGGTTACAGTGCTTTCGGAGGAGTTTAACTGTTTTGAATTCAAAGATTATTAAATAACCAAAGAAATTAACACTATGAAACGCAGAGATTTTATTACCACCACAGGTGCCGCACTGACCGGGTCGATGCTGATTAATCCGGTGCACGCAGCAACTGCCGCACCACCGAAAACCAGGGTTGCCCTGGTCGGTACAGGTATTCGCGGAAACGATTTCTGGGGGCGCCGCATTCTCAGAGAATATGGTGACCTGATTGAATTTGTCGGTTTATGCGACATTAATCCCGGAAGAGTTGAATATGCCAGGTCGTTTATCGGGACGAATTGCCCGACTTTCACCAGTTTCGATGAAATGATGGCAAAGACGAAGCCTGATTTACTGATTGTGACCACCGTGGACTCGACGCATGACGAATTCATCATAAAGGGCTTAAAAGCAGGCAGTAATGTGCTTACCGAAAAACCCATGACCACCGATGAAATCAAGTGCCAGGCCATTTTAGACGCCGAAAAGGCGACCGGAAAAAAAGTTATCGTAGGGTTCAACTACCGGTACGCCACGCAAATTACCAAAATCAAGGAATTGTTGGCCGCCAACCGGGTCGGGCCGATCAATTCGGTCGATTTCCACTGGTACCTGAATACTTACCATGGGGCTGACTATTTCCGCCGCTGGCACGGTTACCGCAGCAAAGGCGGTACATTGCTGGTCCATAAGGCCACCCACCATTTCGACCTGCTCAACTGGTGGCTCGATTCTGATCCGGTGGAGGTATTCGCCTATGGCTCACTCGAGCATTACGGGAAAAACAATCCGTTCCGTGGTCCGAACTGCCGCTCATGCGGACATAAGGACAAGTGCCAGTTCTACTGGGACATCACCAAAAACAAAGGCCTGATGGACCTCTACGTGGCCAATGAAAAATACGACGGATACATCAGGGATAACTGCCTGTGGCGCGAAAGCATCGATATTTTCGATAAAATGGCCGTACAGATCAAATACGCCAACAACGTACAGGTCAGCTATTCGCTTACCACGTATAGTCCTTACGAAGGATTTATGATCGGTTTCAATGGAAAAACCGGCCGGATTGATTCATGGGAAGGTATACCATGGAGGCAGGCTGAGATGGAAAACCAGGCCGAACGCCATGCCAATGAAATGAACCAGCAGGGCGGAGAAACAGGCCGATACGATGAAATCATGGTCTCCGATAACTTTGGCAAATACGAACTGGTTAAGGTACCGCAGATTCGTGGAGGTCACGGCGGAGGGGATTCCAGGCTTCAGGATATGATTTTCCGTACCCCGAATGCCCCCGATCCATACAAACACGCTGCAGGAACACGCGATGGGGCTATGTCGCTGCTGATCGGAGTAGCCGCCAGAAAATCGATCGATGAAAAACGACCGGTAAAAATCACCGAACTGACGGATATTGAGCCGCATTGTACCAGGGGAGCCTGAGATTGATTATTGATTATTGATTATTTATTATTTGTGCAGACAGATGAGTTAGTGGTTATTATAATGGCAAACATACCTTTAGGATTGATTATTGATTATTTGTGCTGATAGGTGAATCACAAATCACTAATCACGAATCACTAATCACTAATCACAAATTACTAATCACTAATTACAAATTACTAATAAAAAACTATAATACAGAAAGAAATGAGCATAGAATTAAAGCAAAACTTCAAATACGCGCTGGTGGTTCCTACCAGTATGGGAGTCAGGATAACGCCGGTGAACGGGCAACCGGTTCACAGCAGCAATTTGTTTGAGATGCAGGCGACCAGTGCCGAGACCAATGTCGCCAGTATCTCATCATACCTGGGACTACCGGTTAAGGTGCTCACCACGTTTGTGAAGGACAGCCCGATTGCTGCATTTATAAAAAGCAACCTGAAAAGCCGCCATATGGACTATGAAGGTCCGGAAGTACCACAGGGTGGGCCCTGGGGCTACAGGCACCAGTTCAACATCGCCGACAGCGGCTTTGGCACACGCGGTCCGCGGGTTCAGAACGACCGTGCCGGCGAAGTGGGCAGGACCCTCAACGTGAAAGATTTCGACCTGGAAAAGATATTCGGTCAGGAAGGCGTTCAGATCGTACATCTTTCCGGACTGATTGCCGCCCTTTCTCCCGAGACCAGTGAATTCTGCCTGCAGTTAGCCAGATTCGCAAAAAAATATGGCACCCGGATTTCCTTCGACCTGAATTACCGTGCCACCTTCTGGAAAGGCCGTGAAAAGGAACTTGGGGAAATTTTCTCTGAAATTGCCTCTGTATCCGACATCCTGATCGGTAACGAAGAGGATTTTCAGCTTTGTCTGGGTATCGAAGGCCCGGAGGCCGGTGGAAAAAGCATCAGCTCTGAAATCGACGGATTCAAGGAAATGATTGGCAGGGTGAAGAAAAGCTATCCCAATGCATCGGTATTTGCTACCACACTGCGTCAGGTAATCAGCAGTAATGAGCATCTCTGGGGTGCCATCATGCTGGAAGGTGAAAACTGGCATGTGGTGGAACCACGCAAAATCAACGTATTAGACCGTATCGGCGGTGGTGACGGTTTTGTGGGAGGTATGCTCTATGCCATTCTTAAGGGCTGGGCACCCGAAAAATGGCCGCAGTTTGCCTGGGCGACCGGTGCACTCGCTACCACATTCCTCACCGACTACGCCCAACCTGCCGATGAGGATATGGTCTGGAGTATCTGGAAAGGAAACGCGAGGGTAAAACGCTGAGGCCATGTTTTTTTGCCACTAAGGCACAAAGGCTCTAAGAAATATTTAAAGAAGTTTTTAATGATTGTTTTGTGATTCTCTGTGTCTTACTGCCTTCGTGGCACCCAACATTAATGAATGTTTTTTTTGTGTCTCTTAGAGTCTTACTGCCTTCGTGGCATCCAACATTAATTGCACACTTAATATTTAAGATATGATTCTCTTTGAAAACGGTTCTAAAAACCACAGCCTGAGCGCCCTTGATCTGAAGAACGGGTTATTCGAGGCCTTCAATAAGCTGGGCGCCAGGCAAAAAGTGCTGGCCATCCCCCCCGATTATACGCGTTTCCCGAGCCGGGCAGGAGAACTCACAGAGTTTTCGTGGGAGTACTACGGCCCGAAACTCACCGATATCCTTCCGGCATTAGGCACCCACAGTCCGATGACCGAAGAACAGATCAGCCATATGTTTGGAAAAACACCCGCTAACCTGTTCCGGGAGCACGATTGGAGAAATGATGTCGTGACCTTGGGGGAAGTCCCGGGTGAGTTCATCAAACAGGTTTCTGAAGGAACGGTTGATTATCCCTGGCCTGCTCAGGTAAATAAATTGCTGGTGGATGGTGGTTTCGACCTGATCCTGTCTCTCGGACAGGTGGTTCCCCACGAAGTTGTCGGGATGGCCAACTACAATAAGAATATTTTCGTCGGAACCGGCGGTTCGGAAGGCATCAACAAAAGCCATTTCATAGGCGCCGCTTACGGGATGGAGAAAATGATGGGCAGGGCAGACACTCCGGTCAGGAAGGTCTTCAACTACGCATCAGAAAATTTCGCCGCTTACCTGCCGATTATTTATGTCCAGACGGTCGTCGGGCTAAACCGAGACGGTAAACTCCAAACCTATGGCCTGTTTATCGGGGATGATTTTGAGGTGTTTGACAAGGCAGCTAAACTATCACTTGAAGTAAACTTCGAAATGGTCGACAAACCATTGAAAAAAGTGGTGGTATGGCTTGATCCGACGGAGTTTAAAAGTACCTGGTTAGGCAACAAATCGATCTACCGTACCCGGATGGCTATCGCCGATGGCGGTGAACTGATCGTGTTAGCCCCGGCACTGAAGGAATTTGGCGAGGACAAGGAAATCGACCGGTTGATCAGGAAGTATGGCTACTTCGGGACGCCCCACACCCTGAAGGTTACCGCCGAAAACCAGGAACTGCAGAACAACCTGGGCGCTGCCGCACACCTGATCCATGGCTCTTCTGAGGGCAGATTTTCCATCACCTATTGTCCGGGGAAAAAACCAGGCAACCTGACGAAGGAAGAAATCGAAAGTGTCGGTTTCAAATGGGCCGATTACGATAAAATGGTTGCCAGTTATAATCCTGAATTCCTGAAAGATGGGTTTAACACCCTGCCCAATGGGGAGGAAATTTTCTATATCTCCAATCCGGCGCTCGGTTTGTGGGCGTACAGAGACAGGTTTGCGTATTAA
>JAUWAB010000061.1 GCA_030602265.1 Prolixibacteraceae bacterium
AACAGCGCAAAATATAAAGACTCACTCTTCCCTGAATTACAGGGGGCTTACTTTTAAAATTGAAAAATACTGCTACTGAAAATCAGTATATTATAAAATGAATAAATTAAATTTTCCGGTTTACCGGACAACAATGAAAAATAATAATAAAGTAACGCACCAAAATTAAAATTCAATTTGTATTTTTAACCTTTGAACATGATTATCAATCAAATAAAATTCCAACAATTATGAACCGAAGAAACTTTTTCAGGAACACAGCCATTGGCAGTGTGGCACTTACAGGGCTTGCCTCCCCATTTGCAGCTGAAGCCTCAGGCTCTGTAACCTCAAATTCAGCACAATTTAAGCTAAAATATGCCCCGGGGTTTGGCATGTTCCGTGAGCATGCCGGGAACGACCCCATTGATCAGATTAAGTTTATGCATGACCAGGGGTTCCGGGCAATTTTTGACAACGGATTTATCGGCAAGGATCCGGCCCTTCAGGAAAAGATTGTCAACGAACTGGCCCGCCGGAATATGGATTTCGGGCCCTATGTTTTATATGCTGATTTTTCGGTTAAATCAATGGTAACCAGGGATCCCGCCATGATGGAGATGCTTCGCGGGAAAATGAAGGATGCCGTTGAGTTAGCGAAAAGGACCAATGTAAAACAAGCACTCGTAGTGCCTGGCCGTTACGACGAGAAACTTGCCTGGGATTACCAGACCGCCAACGTGATTGATGCCATGCGCATGTGTTGCGATATTGTTGGTCCTGAAGGCGTTGAACTGGTTATGGAACCGTTGAATGCACATACCGATCATCCGGGTTTATTCCTGACAACCATTCCACAGTCCTATATGATCTGTAAAGCGGTCAATCACCCTTCCTGTAAGATTGTAAATGATATGTACCACCAACAGATCACCGAAGGAAATATCATCCCCAATATCAATATGGCATGGGAATATATCGGAGCTTTCCACATCGGCGACAATCCGGGAAGAAGGGAACCCACCACCGGGGAAATCAATTATCTCAACATATTTAAGCACATTCACAGCAAAGGATACAACGGGGTACTTTGCATGGAACACGGGAAAAGCATACAAGGCAAGGAAGGAGAAACTGCATTGCTCGAAGCGTACCGCAAAGTAGATGCCTTCTGATTTCAGGCTTTATTTGATACTCTATACCAGGGCTGCTGATGGTCAAATGACCGGAGCAGCCTTTTCTTTTATGGCTGCCGGTGCAAATCTCTGTAACGGCCAGGCGTTATATTCTCAAATTCCCTGAAAACCCGGATAAAATTATTGTAGGAACCAAAACCACATCTTTCAGCAATTACCTCCAGAGAGTACAAACCAGCTTCTTTACCGGAAAGAAGTTTTTTCGCATCGTCTATCCTGAAACGGTTTACGTACATGGAAAAACTGACATCATACTTTTTGTTAATATAATTGGAGAGGTAAGTCCGGTTTGTGCCTACCCTGGACGACACGTCCCAGATCTTCAGGTCTGGGGTCAGATGAAGTTTTTCACGGGTGAACAGGTCCGTCAGCCGCGATTCAATATCATCCGGAACATGGATTCTGGTTACCTGATCTTCCTTCTCGATCTGATCGGCAATCTCAATTTCTCTTACCACCTGATTCTGCCCGTTGGCCAGGAATCCTAAAATAAAAATCATAGTTGAAAAGAGCAAGGATGGTATCAGAAGCATCCCCGGATGGTTTATGAAAATAAATTTACCCAATATATTTACAACCATGCTGAATATTGCGGTAATAACCAATGTTAGAAAAATATTGGATACCCAGTAGATACTCCGTGATTCATGATTGGAATAATAGTTCAGGATTCTCTCTCTGTACCTGCGGATCAAAACATATCCTGCGATAAAATAAATGACCACCTGAAGCGCAAATACCATCCTGTGGATTCCATAAACTACAGATACCCAAAAATAGGTATTCTCCGTATTAACACCCATCCGGTATCCCTCACGGAAATATTCCTCCGGATTCACATGGGCAATTTGGTGATAAACGAGATGCATAATTCCCGAAATGGTTCCGAAAAATATGGCAGGGATGTAGTGGTACAGATATTTTAAAGACCACCGGGTATCGGCGGTCAATAATCTTATATATTGGTAATACATGGGATACACCAACAGGTTGGCCGCAATATACACCGGATCGTAATGAATATAGAGCAGGTATTTTTCAAGAAAAAAGAGCGTATGTCCCAAATATAACAAAAAGGCTGTTGCCATGAAAAAGCCCAGAAAGTGTCTGGCCCGGTTTTTTTTTCCGGAAGAATTTAAAAAAACCAAAGCCCAGAATCCACAGACGTAAATAGGCGTCAGAACAGCAATTGCTTGAATCACAGCACAATAATTTTAGTAACAACCTTCAATAAAGTAAATTTTTACGATTTGGTGAAGATATGTATCTTTTGATAATGAAGGAACAGCCGGTATGATTTAATATTGAAGTGTCAAAACCAGTTTTATGGTGTTGATGATTGAATAATATCAAAAAGGTTTTCCTTTTTCATTGTTCCCCTACCCGGAAACTCATTAACTCCCACAGAAAACGGCTCAGTTGAGCCTTTTTTGTTTATCTGAAATCGCGTGAACTCAGCAGGTTTCCATTCTCATCAAACCTTTTCCATGTACCTGATTTCTCCCCGTCGGCATAACTCATCTCATATATCAGGTTACCGTGATCATCCCAGATGTACCATTTACCATGCTTCTTGCCACATTGATAATTGGCCTCCCCCGTCTTTACTCCCTTTTCATTCCAGGTTATCCAGGTGCCATGCATTTCGTTGTGGCGGTATTCCCTGATCTCATGCAAGATCCCGTTCTCGTGGTACAATTTGAACTGGCCGTCTTTCTCGCCGTTGATAAAGGATGATTCCATCCTGATCCTGCCATTCTCGTACCAGGTTATCGATTTACCCGTAAAAGGTTTATTGTCGGCATAATAGATACCATCAACCTCCTTCAGCTCCTGTCCGGTTACTGCCAACACCGAGGGAAGGAACAACACCAAAACCATAAACAGCTTTTTCATAATAACCTCCTCTTATAAGGGTTTCCCCAAATCCATACACTTAACACAAAATTAACATTAATTGCCATATATTAATACAGTTTTAATATGAAGTTTACTTTTAATTGACAACATTTCCCGCCGAAGCATCTGCATAACACTTGTTTTAAACGCATAATAGATTACCATCAGGTGTATCATATAAAAACCCCGGCCGAAGCCGGGATTCTTTTACTGCTACCGGATAACCGGTTAAAGAAAACACTGCGAAAGATTTTGTCTGCTTTATTCCCTTACCAGCTTCAGGGTCTGAACTTCATTTCCAATGACAATACGGGAAAGATAGATTCCTTTGGACAGACCTGACCCATCCAAAGAAAGACGGTTAATCCCGCGGTACATCACTCCGTTATGCAGTTCAGCCACGACGGACCCGTTTATACTATAGACCATCACATGTACATGGCTTTCCTCTTCGAGGGTGAGTTCAATGCTTGTCTGGTGACTGAAAGGATTCGGATAACTCAGCGCAAGCCCTTCTTTCCGGACAACCGGTATCTGACCTGCAGAAGTTATCACCCAGTAAGACGCATTAAACACGGGAGATCCTGCCTGTGGCTGGAAATTCGGGGTACCCGACAGGTTAAACGGATCGGATATTCTGGCATCTGCCAGGTTGTCAAGCATTTTGTTTTTACGTTCTGCTGCCAGAAACCAGCTTTCCAGCTGAGCCGCCGACAACACTGAATTATCTGTCTGAAACTTATTCCCAAACACACCGCCAATGATCGTATTCTTCACGGTCATCTCATCCGACTGGGCTGCGGTATGTGTTCCCGACGATTCAAAACGAACGCCGCGGCCCCAGCCCAAAAACAACGAGTTGTAAACCGAAATCCGGCTGTTGCGGCGGATGCGAAGGGCTGCACCCTCCTTATGGTTTTGCGGCAACGCATTAAAGGTGGCCAGATCTTTGGCGGAACCAAAACCGCTGATGTTGCTGAAAATGGCCTTGGTTATGGGCGTAGTGTTACTGCCATCACGGTCGTTGTCCGACTCAAACCCGTTGGCCGTATCGGTATCCACAATCTCCGGATCCCTAAGTATCAGGCCAAACTGGACCATTCCACTGAATCCGTTGTCGGTATCAAAATCATCATCTTCAGTCTTATACGAAATCAGGTATTTGGCATTGACGGTCCCGCCAAACCACTCATAACCATCATCCCCACTGTAGGAAACCTGGATATACTCTATCCGGGTGCCATTACCCACTGAATTCAGTGTCAAGCCATTCACTTCACTTCCCGAGGCAACTTCATAGCCGGGAAACTCTATGCGGACATAGGCCAATACACCCGAGTCGTCGGCGGGTTCATTACCACCATAAGCCGATCCGATGCCACCCTCGGCAATGCCTTCCCCTCCGGGGAGATTGTTCGGCGCCTTGCCGTTAATGACCAGTCCGCCCCAGTCGCTCGGATTGCGGAAACCTGCCCCCTGAGCTGAGGTAAATACAATCGGCTGGGTTCTGGTCCCGACGGCCATAATCTTTGCACCGCGCTCAACCGAAAGAACGCTCTTTTCAGTCCCGCGGATGATGGTACCGGGCTGGATGGTCAGGGTCGCTCCCTGATCAACATAGACCCAGCCGTCCAGTTTGATAACACCGCTCCAGGTTTCATTGCTTGTAATATGCAACCCGCCCGAACGCGTAAACTGCCCGTTGCCCTTGGTCACTGTTGGGGCCGGATAATTAGCACTTACCGGATTGAACTCCGACCAGCCTTCGGTCCAGTCGGTAACACCGTCAAAGGCACCTACATACGAAACTCTTGTAAAGAAATCGTGGTTAATTGATTGCCCCTTTATTCCGGAAACAATCCATAAACTAATGACTAACAGAAGTAAAGACTTTTTCATTTTTGTTCGTTTTGATGTTTATACAGGATAATTCATAATGAGAAAACTGATTCTATAAACTCCAGACCAGTGAAAGGGAAAACTGGCGGTTGGGTGTATATCTAAGAGAGTGCCCCACTTTATCTTCATTTGGTCCGTGGTATTGAACATACCTGACAGGTTCGTTCAGAATATCCTTCAATCCGGCCTTGATCTGAAACCTTTCTCCAATCCCTTTCTGAACGGTTAAGTCAAGCGAATTTCTGGACAACTCCCAGGTATGCGGGTTGTTGGGTGTGCCCACATAGGCAATCCGTTTTCCCACATTATTATAATTCAGACTGGCTGTCCAGCTGGTTTCAGGATTTTGGTAAAAGAGCCCGAGATTTATAATGTACGGGGACTGCCCCTGCATCACGCGGACACTGTCGCGGGCAAATCCCTGCTTTTCCGTATTGATTTCACTTTTAATCAGCGACGTATTGAAAACCACCGTCATATCTTTCAGGAACCTGAAGAATCCGGTACTGTTCTCCATGGCCAGGAACTGTTTACGCACATCCAGCTCAACTCCGGCGCTGTAGCCGGTTTCGGTATTGAATGGTTTGTAATCGAAGGTGGTACCGGCAGGGATCTGGAAGATTTCAATCGGGTTGGTAAAATCCTTGTAGAAGCCGGCCAATGAAATCATCTCACCCTGTGAAGGGTACCATTCATAACGAATATCATAATTCCGGATATAAGCATTCTGAAGCCCTTCGTTCCCGTGAACGATGGCAAAGAGCTCGAAATCCTGATAATCAAAATTCGACATCTCCCGGAACTCAGGCCGGTTCACGGTTTTACCGTAGGATAAGCGCACCAGGTTCTGCTCGTTAAGATTCCATGCCAGGTTTGCAGACGGGAAAATATCCACAGTATCCCGGGTAATGTCCATGTTGTCGGTGTTGCCGGTTTTTTCAAAGAAGTTGGTAATTACCCGGTCAAACTTTTCCACTCTGATGCCACCATACAGGCTGATACTTTTGGTTATGGGAATATTCAGGGCCAGATAACCGGCATCCAGATGGTCAAATGCATCGTAACTATCCTTGGCCCTGGTATTGTCACGGTATGAAAGTCCATGCTGATTATAGGGAACGGTCCGGTCAAAAAAGAAATTCTCCGGATTAAATATCTCACCAACTGGCTTATAGAAAATATCCGGAGGATTTCTGACGGCCACCACACCCAGCATTCTGGACTTGAGTTCACGCTCTTTTATCTCATTGAAATAACCAGCCCTTACCTGCCATGACCGAACTGAGCCTAAAAAGGTGAAATCATGTGTCAGGTCGAACTTTGCATTATACATATTCTCGTCCATATCGATCCACAACCTGCCACCCAGATAGGCATTGGGTATATTCTGCAACCGGAGGTAATACTGACCGAATCGTTCACTTCCGGGATCAGTAATCTGTACGAAAGTTAACCTCCTGTTATCCGGCTGGTTTTTATTGGTGTAAGAATATCCCAGCATCCAGTCAAACCGGGTTCTGTCCCGGTTAAATATTTGTTTGCCGGCTAACTGTCCGGAATAAACCAACCGGCTCTCGTAACGCAGGTCATAAGCCTTTAAGGTTTCTACATTATAATAATTAATCCCGTTCCGGAGGGTAGTGGATTGGGTTCCCATCTGGTTCAGAAAATTTCTGATCTCCAGTTTTTGGTTCTTACCATATATGATATTCCAGTTATGGATCACACCAAATTTGTTCTCCTCCTTCGCGCGGACATCCTTGAAATCGAAATTTTCAACGATTTTTGACTGAATTTCATCCCAGCCCTGGTACTCGCGGCGCTCGACATCAGTCTGGGTTCTCGACTGACTGTAGTTCAGCGAGGTAATATTTCCGACGGATACTTTTCCGACCACAAACCTTCGCTGAAAGGTGGTTGAAAAGCTTTGATCTGCAAACGGAGTTTTCATGGAAGACTCCCAGTTATTGGGGAAAAGTGCAGATATCCGGAGGATTTCATCGGTACGTTCCAGATAAGCCTGTGCATCGGGCCAGGTGTAGAGGTTTGAAAAAGCCGCAGGCTCGGGAACTCCTGCCGGAAGGCTGCGGTATCCGTTATCAAACCCTAACCAGTCGGTTTTACTTCCCTGGTGCGTCAGAAAGTCGTTACGGAAAGTTGTATTCTCTGCATATTTCACGCCCCACGATAGGTCGAAGCTGTTCCGGTCGGCAGCACTTTTGGTCTGTACATCAATGGCTGCACCGGCAAAATCTCCCGGGAGTTCAGGGGCAGGGCTTTTATAAATAAGAATGTTGTCGATCAGGCCGCTGGGGATGGCATCAAAGGAGAAAGCACGTTTATCGGCCTCAAAACTGGGAGCAGTGGCATTATTAAGCATCACCGAGTTGTAACGTTCAATCAGGCCGCGTACGATAATAAACCGTCCGTCGGTTATCGTAATCCCCGGAACACGACGAACCACCTCAGCGGCATCTTTGTCCTGGCTCTTGCTGATTTGCTGAGCACTGATCCCGCTGACAATCAGATTTCCGGATTTCAGGGAATTCAGCAGGGAAACGTCTGTGTCGGTACGGCGCTTCGCCACTACCTGTACCTCCCCGATATCCAGAGAGGCAGGCTTTAAGGATACATTCAGGACCAGGTCACCCGCACCATCTACCCGGACTTTTTCGATATGCGTCTGGTATGAAACGAATGAACAGACAATGTTATACTCGCCGGGACTGACCTGGCTCAGGACATAGTTACCGTCGAAATCGGTAATGGTGCCTTTGGTGGTTCCCTGAATAAGCACCGAAGTGCCAATCAGTGTTTCTCCGGTTTTGGAATCGGTAACCGTTCCCCGGATGGTACCGTTCTGTCCGGATAGATGAATTTGAAGTTGAAAGATCAGAATTACAAAGAGTAAATACCTTTTCATTATGGATAAAAAATTGCAGTGTTTTCAAAATATTCCAGGACAAAGGAACAACCCTGCCCTGAAGTGATGGTGATCTCAGTTTTATGGTTTTGTTACCGTACAGGACAAATGGTTTAACTTATTGTAAATTCATCCGGAATTCGTTAACATTCGCAAGGTCGGCAGGGATTATAAGAGCGTACTTTGGAGAGAGGATGACACAGCCATGTTAATACTTTACATTTCTGCACTTTACAAAATTTCTTGTGAACTCTATATCAATAGAATCTATCCTGAAAATTAAATTCATTAACATTTTTGTTAAGTTACGATGGCCGGTATCTTTATAAATTCTTACTTTGGAAACCTTTTTCTAATACAGACGTCAAAAATGAACTTGTTGAAAGCAGTTCTGCTGGCCCCCTTATTATTATACTGTCTGGTTGTTAGCAGTCAGGATTCGGTTGCATTTATTCCCCACGGAAAGGGTTCCGGAGTAATTTTTACCAATTTTCATTATGGGATTTCTGAATCTTCTTCTGATGAAGCGGCATTTGAAATCGTAAGGGCCTATTTGGGTTATGAACACTTCCTGAGTCCTGAATTTTCTGCCAGACTGACCCTGGACATTGGAAGTCCGGATGACGTTTCCCCATTTTCCAGGTTGCGCAGGTATGCCTATTTTAAATTTGCCTACGGACAATATCAGAAAGATAATCTGACCCTTCAATTCGGATTGATTGGCACACTGCATTACAAATTGCAGGAAACCCTTTGGGAACGGCGATACCTGCGCAAGGCATTTGCCGACGAGTACAGGCTTGGGCCCTCGGCCGACCTGGGCGCCCTGGCGGTTTACAGGTTCAGTGAAATGCTTGAGGCCGACCTGACCGTCATGAACGGAGAGGGTTTTACCCGGTTACAAATGGACGATAAGTTTAAATATGCCGCAGGCATTACCCTTAGAGCCCCTGTACCGCTGATCAACCGGTTTTATGTGGATTATATGAAAAATCAGGTTTCACAGATGACCTACACCTGGGTTACCTCCTACACCTGGAGGAAGAACCTGAACCTGGTATTTGAATATAATTACCAGCAAAATTTCAATTTGCAAAAAAACCGTGACCTGTACGGATATTCGATTTACGGCAAGTACAATATTCATCCGGCATACCAGCTTTTTGCCCGTTTTGACATGCTGAAATCCAATATCCCGGAAGACAGCCAGATTCCGTGGCATCTTGCTGAAGATGGATCTGCCCTGATTACCGGGATACAATTTATCCCGGTCAAAGGAATTAAAATGGCCCTGAACTACCAGGACTGGGTGCCTTGGGCAGCCAACCTGGCGACGCGTTCATTTATCTTCCTGGATATGGAGATAAGGCTGTAGGCGGACTTCGGAGACGGGAGAGCGGAGACGGGAGACGGGAGACCGGAGACGTGAGAGCGAAGGGCGGAGAGCAAAGTGCAAAGAGCGAAGAGCAGAGGGCAGAGAGCAAAGTGCAAAGAGCAAAGGGCAAAGTGCAGAGTGCAAAGGGCAAAGGGCAAAGTGCAGAGTGCAAAGAGCAAAGGGCAAAGGGCAGAGTGCGAAGTGAAGACAAGCGTAACTCCCTGGAGCTGCTCCGTCAGGAGCAAAATCTGGGTAGCAAAAAGGCAACATCCCGCACCCTTTTTCGCTCCTAAAGCAAAGAGCGAAGGGCAGAGTGCGAAGGGCAGAGTGCGAAGAGCAAAGTGCAAAGGGCAGAGTGCGAAGAGCAGAGTGCGAAGTGAAGACAAGCGTAACTCCCTGGAGCTGCTCCGTCAGGAGCAAAATCTGGGTAGCAAAAAGGCAACATCCCGCACCCTTTTTCGCTCCTTAAATGCAGGAACAATTAAGAAGAGAAAAGATCAGGTTAAACAAAACAGAATATAAAACAGAGAAATACAACATCATACAACCGGATGCGATTGAACGGAAAATATATCACGATCCTTATGATTCTCGCCCTGCTCCATACAGGGTGCCGGAAAAGCGACTTCTACGCTGAACCGCAAAACATTGCTTATCAGGATTATGGCGAGGGAACCGGCACTACAACCTGGAAAAAAGACAAGGCCCATCTGGTCGAAGGGCTGGTGTTTGTGAACGATGGCCAGACGCTGACCATCGAACCGGGAACGGTAATCCGCTTCAGAGCAGGTCAGGGAGAAAACGCTTCTGCACTGGTCGTGGCCCGTGGTGGTAAAATCATTGCCCGGGGAACTCCTGCCGAACCCATCATTTTCACAGCTGAAGCCGATGACCTTAACGGCGGTGTTGCCAGGGACGCCCGGGGGCTTTGGGGAGGACTGATCATTCTGGGTAACGCCCCCGTCAACCTGCGTGGCAATGAAGGTTATGTCGAAGGAATCCCAATGGCCGAACCCCGTGGATACTTCGGAGGATTCGATCCAAACGACAATTCCGGGATTCTTAAGTATATTTCCATCCGGCATGGAGGTACCAATATCGGCGAAGGAAATGAGATTAACGGGCTCACCTTAGCCGGTGTAGGTAGGGGTACAGAAATCGATTATGTGGAAGTAATCTCCAACGCCGATGACGGAGTGGAGATATTCGGCGGAACCGTCAACCTCCGGCATATGGTCGTATCGGGTTGCTCCGACGATGCTTTCGATTACGACCTGGGCTGGTCCGGTTACGGTCAGTTCTGGCTGGCAGTCCAGAATAACTATGCAGGTGATCACCTGGTGGAAGCCAGCGGAGGACTCAATCCGGTCGACGGACTGCCTAATTCATGGCCGGTTGTTTACAACGCCACCTTTATCGGTAATGGGAATACAGGCGCCGGATATTGTATCAAATTCGACCGGAATGCCGGGGGAATTTTTGCCAATTCGGTATTCCTGCACAACAATCATGGTATTTTGCTTGAGGCGACAGACCTGGTGCATGATTCGTTCAATCAATGGAAAACCGGAAAGCTTGGGCTCCACAATAATTTGTTCTTCGACGTGGCCGGTTCAACTCCTGCTTCAATTTTTGAATTATCCGGCTTCTACGAAAATCTACAACTCCAGGATTGGATCAGCCATTTCAATACAGCGAAAAATATCATTGCAGATCCTAAGATCGATTATACCAATGGGAAATACCTTCCCGAAACCGAAATCAACGGCGATATGGCCACTGTCCCGGCATCCTGGTTCCAGATTGTCGATTTTAAGGGCGCTTTCGGCGAAAGCAACTGGATAGAAGGCTGGACGTTGTTAGGGAAAAAATAGTCTGACCCCACTTCGAAAACTTCTTGTATGGTCTTCGACCAATTATTAAGGAATAAAATCCTGCGAAAATTATATTTTATCTGCTGAGTGCTTTTTTTCTGCACTCTCCACAACTTATTTTACATCTGGAATTATGCGCATAAAACCAGGCAGACCCCGAACAGCCAGCAAAATAGTAGGGAAACTTTAATTTGTTTAAAATGAAAAACCTGAGTGAACATGAACTAAGAAGAGTGACAGGAGGAGGTATCTGGTCCTTCATCGTTGAATACATTGGAGGCAAGATACTGGACTACGCGCTTCCGGAACTCCAATCCGGATATACCGAAATGTATGCCTCCGGGTATAGTCCTTTTGGAACTTTTGGAGGAACCAAAAAATGATTAGTAAAGAGGGCAAGCCCTCTTTACTAATCACCATATTATTTCCGATGAAGAGTATCCGGGTAAAATTTCTAAGAGGACTGATCATTACAGGCAGACTGCCATTTTTTTGGTTCGTCCTGCTGATATGGTCACTTACCTATTTTACCGTTGCGCTGTTATATTTTGTCTGGGCCCCAGAAACCCGAGGAAATGAAATTTTTTCTGACCAGGATCTGGCCCATATTTTCTTTTTAACCTGCATTGTGGCACCATTATTTGAAACATTTCTGTTTCAATCCTTTGCCATCATGGTGGTTAAAAAGCTATTAAGCAGAAACATCTGTATACAGGCCGGAATTTCCGCGGTTTTGTTTTCCCTGGCGCATTTATATAATGGTTGGTATGTGTTTTTCACTTTTATTATTGGTCTTGTCTTTGGAACAGGTTATATAGCCTACTATCGAAGAGGTGGTTTTATGGCATTTATGGCGATAGCCACCGCACATTTCCTCCGAAATCTGGCAGCATTCACCTATAATGCAATATAAGAAAATGAATCTTGACCCGGATCAGGTAGTTAAGTTCAGTGGGGGATAAACCGCGAAAATAACCGGAGCGCCGGCCAGCCTGATTCAATATCAAACTTTTAATTCAAATTAACAGGTTTTAGTTAATTGAAAAAGTCGTGAGAAAAAACCAATCCGTTTAATAATGATTGTGCTGGCTGTTATCCTGATGGCCATCACCGCCACCTATGCCCAAAACCGGGTAGAAGCAGGCTCCTGTTGTCAGAATATTCCGGGATTAAGCAAAGAGCAGAAATCCAGCATTACCGCACTGGAACAGCAACATCTGAAAGATATGCAGGAAAAGCAAGATACCAGGAGAAAATCAGGGAATTATGCCGATCGCGAGGCTTATCAGGCTGCAGTCAAACGGAAAGTCACCGACCACCGGAATGCAGTCAGGAACCTTCTACATACTGAGCAAAAACCTTTTTTGACAATATTCAGGCGCAGGGAGGACAGGTAAGAAACCAGCAGGTGAATATGCGCAGGGGACAGGGACAACAGAGAGGAAACTACAACCGTGGACGACGGTAAAACCGGAAATACCAAAAACCGGAAAGGAACAGGTATATGCAATCCTTCACTTTGTTACTGCTGGTTTGATTTCGGGGCTAATCTTTATATAGTATACAATTTCTTACCTCTGATGCTCAGGGATATCACTGCTCGCTGAATTGGAGAAATTTTTATTTGCCAACTAGAATGCAGTATATCTTAATTAATTAAAAATAGGCTGTCCCGATTATTAAGACAGCCTATTTTTACTACATATACTTAAACCGCTTGATATTCTTTTTCGGCGTTTTTTCAAACTCTTCATCCACGAGCCTGATTTCCGAAACGCTTTCATACTTAGGCAACTCATGGTTGAGTTTCTTCAGGTTTTCGGCCATGATGGCAGGGATCTGGGCTTCATCAACCTGATCGGCCTTCAGTGCTTCCTTGTCGGGGAATACCAGCGCTACCAGTTTATGGTTTCTGTCAACCACCACACATTCTGCCACATAAGGTAAGTTCGCCAGTTTGGCTTCTATCTCTTCCGGGTAAATGTTTTGTCCGGATGGCCCCAGTATCATATTCTTTGACCTCCCCCGGATGTAAATAAAATTGTTGGCATCAATAATGCCAAGGTCACCTGTCTTCAGCCAGCCGTCCTCGGTAAACGACTCCTTAGTGGCCTGCTCATTTTTATAATACCCCAGCATTACATTCTCACCCCTCACCTGGATCTCGCCCACAACATTATAAGGATCCTCCGATTCAATCCGCACTTCCATCCGGTCGACCAACCGTCCGGCAGAGGAAGTCATGGTTTTGTTCCAGGCTTCATAACTGATCAGTGGTCCGCATTCGGTCATACCATAACCAATGGTAAACGGGAACTTTATCCGCTTGAAAAATTTCTCCACATCGGCACTTAGCGGTGCACCACCAATTACGATTTCGAAGAAATTTCCACCAAAAGTCTCGACCAGTTTAGCTCTGACTTTCTTTAGGATCACTCCTGATATTATGGGTGTCGCCAGCAGGACCTTCATAACCGGCTTTTCAATAGTCGGCAAAATCCGCTTCTTGTAAATCTTCTCAATAATCAAGGGTACCGACAGAATCAGGTTAGGCTTCACTTTTCCAAAAGCTTGCGTGATTATCTGAGGGGTTGGCATTTTGGCCAGGAAAGATATATGGCAACCCAGGGTAACCGGAAACAGGAACTCGAACAAGAGGCCATAAACATGGGCCATGGGCAGGAAGGAAACGATCCGGTGACCTGCCTCCAGTGGCATATGCTCCTGTGCATATACGATATTGGAAACCAGGCTTCTCTCCGGAATCATCACCCCTTTGGTAAATCCCGAAGTACCCGAGGTATAGGAAATCACACAGCAATCCTCCCGTTCCCACTCAAAGAAATTGAGTTCAGCCGGCTTCAGCGGATTCTTCTTATAGTAATCAAAAGCGTCCTGTAATTTGTAGGCTGCGCTTTCATCCTTCGACTTATATATGGTGAAATCTTCGAGTAGGACAATGGTTTCCAGGTGTTCCGACTTGTCCATATCCACCTTGTCGACCAGGGTTTTGGAAACAAAAAGGATTCTGGATTCCGAATGGTTCAGGATATGATTGGTATCTTTTAAATTGAAGTCGGGCAATACCGGAACAATCACGGCCCCGGAAGTCACTGCCGACAGAAAAATGGTTCCCCAGCGGGCAGAATTGCGTCCCAGCACTGCGACCTTATCCCCTTTGCGGATACCGGAAACCTGATAATACAGGTGAAGTGACTTAATCATCGTTGCTACTTCAGCAAACGTAAAGTCGCCACCGTCAAAATCCGAAAAAACCGTATTGTTCCAGTTCTTTACAAATGCGGTGGTGTAGAGTTTTGACAAGCTTTTTGATTCCATAATGACCGGATTAAGGATTAATTCTCCCTTTTTTGCTCAATTTTTTGAGGTATGCAATATAATGCCAGAATTTGAATATTCCGCATAATACAGTAAAATTTTTGAAGGCATTTGTCCTAAGTATAGCGTCTGAATCCGCTCAATTCCAATCAGGTCAGCCCAATCCGTCTGTTCTCATAACAAATGAAGGGTAACTCATTCTTCTGAATGACGAATGAAAGAATGTGGTGGGGTTAGACAGGTTAAAATTCTGTACGGTACCGGGAAATTTCTAACTCAGGGAATACAGGGAGGCTTTAACCACCTGAGCCCATTCTGCAGGTGTTTTGGATTTATCGAATGTGCTGTATGGAATCGGTTTGCCAATGATCACCTTAATGGTTTTATTCCGCTTGTTGAAAATCTCATGCGGGAAAAGGGCCAGTTCAATATTGGCTTTTATCCGCAGTGTCTTCCTGAAAAGGTATACCGTATAAAATAAGTTTGAATTACGGCCAATAAAATGGAAGGGTACAATATCTCTCTGACAGGATACTGCTTTGGTAATAAAACTTTTCTGCCAGGGTCCATCCTCAACCCTGCCTTTATTCATGCGAGATACGAGCCCGGCCGGGAAATGGGTAATTGGAGAATCCGACTGGTAAACCTGTTCCAATCCGCGGAGATAATCCTTCGGATTGGCCCCGAAAACATTCACAGCCGCAATAATGGGCCTAAGCTGAGGAATCAGCATAAATAATTCGTTTCCGATGGCCTTTAAGGTGCCATATTTTGACCCTACGGTGTGGGTTAATACCAGCCCGTCAACAAAACCGAATGGATGATTGGCAACAAAGAAACATTTCCCTGAATCAGGCAGGTTCTCCAGTCCCTTATATTCTATCCGGATATTGAGTTCTTCCTTTAATTTATGAAGAAAGTCGACACCTTCCACATCGGCAAATTTATTCAGGATCCGGTTGATTTCATCCTGTCTGATCAACAGTTCCAATCCACGAACTACAAATCGCGGAAGTTGCTTTAAAAACACAGAATCGCTACGATTTATCTGTGAAGCCAGGTCTATATAGGTTTTGGACATTTATGCCGGTATTTTTTGGGCGAAAGATATGGAATTTATCTGATCTGCAAATTGCCCGTCGGGGTTACCCCATCTTTTCAGGTCCGTCCTGCGGTTATTGCTTGGTGCTGCTTAATTTCCTGTTTCCAGAAATATGTGGAATAAGCCTGATCCACAAGCGTTCGTGCAGATAATACAATATGGTCTGGATGGCCTGAAATACCACGGTAATATAAATGGATTGGTTTACATCGCGGGTTAGTGCGAAAGTCACGATCAACATCGAAATAATACATATGATTCTGTAAGAAATGGCTTTTAAAAGGCTTATTTTCCGTGATTCCATATTTTTTGAATTAAAAACTGATTCAACAATTCATAAAAATACTATTCGTAATTCAGTCGCCAACAGTAAAACCACAACAAGATTAAGGAATTTTTTCATGACCGCAGACCAATTATACGTTCCCCGATCCTACTTACTGTAAATATTCAGACGTCGCACATTCGCTTATAAAATTATGTTCGTGAATGTTCTTGTCCATTGAAAAAATTAAGACTATGATAATTTGATTTCCAGCAGGTTCAGGATTTGCTTCAAATCCATATCGGTACTTGGTAAGCAAAAAGACGTAGACCAGATTTACGCTTTTATACTGTTCTCCTGGTAGTTTGGTGTGTCTATTTTTGTGATAACCTGATTCTGAATCCAATATCAACCATCAAGTAACCAGGATGTCATGCGAAGAATGCTTCTTTCAGTCATTAGCCTAACCCTCCTTTACAATTTGATTTCAGCCCAAAATAGTATTGAAGGCCAGATTGTGGACAGTGAAAATTTTCCGGTTGTTGCGGCAACCATTCTGATAAAGGGAACCAATATCTTTACGGTGGCAGGAGTCGATGGAAAATTCAAAATGGATGCACAGCAATCTCCGCCTTTTATCTTACAGGTCAGCTCAGTGGGTTTGATACCCAGGGAGGTAAAAATCGATGAAATTCCCGGCAAGCTCATCAGGATTGTTCTTCTGTCGAACAATACATTTGAAGAAATATATGTTACCGCGCGACGCAGGCGTGAAAATATTCAGGATATTCCGATTCCGATAACTGCTATGATTGGCGCTCAGGTCGAGAACAAAGGTGCTTTTAATGTGAACAGGCTGAAGGAAATGGTTCCCACGGTGCAGTTTTATTCGTCAAATCAGCGAAATACAACTCTTAACATCAGGGGATTGGGTTCAACCTTTGGCCTTACCAACGATGGTATCGACCCGGGTGTGGGATTTTATGTTGACGGGGTTTACTATGCCCGGCCGGGAGCCACTACAGTTGATTTTATCGACCTGGAATCGGTTGAGGTTTTACGCGGCCCCCAGGGTACTCTGTACGGCAAAAACACAACGGCCGGGGCAATTAACATGACCACCCGTAAACCCGGTTTTTCACCGATGGGCAGGTTTGAGCTCAGCTATGGAAACTACGGATACATTCAGGCGAAAAGTTCTATTTCAGGCCCACTCGGAAAAAAAGTGGCAGGACGGCTTTCACTGACCGGGACCCAAAGGGACGGTACGATATATAATATGGCCAAAATGGAACATGTCAACGACATGAATAACATCGGGGCCAGAGTTCAGCTACTGGTAGTAGCTTCCAATTCGGTTGACATAACTTTGTCGGGCGATGTATCGCGCCAGCGCCCCAACGGATACGCGCAGGTTTTTGCAGGCGTGGTACCCACGCAACGGGCAGAATACAGGCAATTTGAACGAATCATCGCCGATCTGGGATATGAGCTACCCAGCCGGAATGCCTTCGACCGCATAATTGATCATGATACTCCCTGGCGTGGCGACCAGGATTATGGTGGTTCATCGGTTAACTTCGACATAAAAACCGGCAACGGAACACTCACTTCAACAACGGCCTGGCGTTATTGGAGATGGGGGCCATCGAACGACCGTGATTTTACCGGATTGCAGGCTTTGGCCTTATCCCAGGCTCCTTCAAAACATGAACAATGGTCACAGGAAATCCGGTATGCAGGTGAATTAACATCAAAACTGAGCGGTGTTGCCGGACTGTTTGCCCTGGGACAGAGACTTAATCCGGACGGCGCCCACACCGAAGAAGCAGGGAAACATCAGTGGCGTTTTTCGCAAAATACAAGCAGCCCTTTGTGGGCTACACCCGGATTACTCGATGGATATGGCATCCGGTCATACCCAAGGTTAAGGACCTTCAGCGGGGCTTTTTTCGGACAGGTTGACTGGGCCATAACCCGGAAACTACACCTGCTGCCAGGTATCAGAATCAATTACGATGATAAAAAGGTAGACTTTAAACGGGTAAGCTACGGCGGGTTGCAGACCGATGACCCGGCCCTGCTTGCTATTAAAAGGTCGGTGTACAGCGACCAGGAATTTCAGGCACAAATTGACAGTATACATTTTTCGGGACAGCTGACATTAAGCTATAAGGCAACGAAAAGCCTGAATTCATACGCCACGGTAGCCACCAACTTTAAACCGGTAGGGCTTAACCTTGGGGGACTACCCAGTGTCGGTGGGAAGCCGCTCACCGAACTGGCCGTAATAAAGCCGGAAGAAGTTCTGCATTTCGAAATCGGTATAAAATCATCACCCTCACCATCCTCTGTTGTCAATTTGACCTTCTTCAACACCCGGATTAAAAATTTTCAAACCCAGGTGCAGTTAGCTGACCTGTCGGTAAACAGGGGATTCCTTGCCAACGCCGAAGAAGTGCGCGTGAGGGGCGCTGAATTTGACGGAAGCATCAAGCTCGGGGATTATGTATCCTTTAGTGGAGCACTGGCATACTCCGAGGGTATATATGTTTCGTTCACCAATGCACCTCCACCCCTGGAAGAAACAGGCGGCCCAACATTCAAAGATATTTCGGGCAGCGACCTTCCGGGAATTTCAAGATGGGCAGGATCACTTGGAGGAGAAGTAAACCGCCCTGGAAAATTGCTAAACCTCAACGGAAAGTATTTCCTTGCAGTGGATTCATATTTCCGCAGTGGATTCTCTTCGAGCGCTTCCCCTTCGAAATTCCTGTATATCAATGGATATTCTCTGATGAATGTACGTCTTGGCTTTCAGAATCATGGCGTTACAGTCATACTCTGGGGACGGAATATCCTGAACAAAAACTATTTTGAACAGCTTCTTCCGGCGGGCGGAAACGCGGGGCATTTTGCCGGTATGCCCGGAGATCCGGTAACTATGGGCATTACCCTCAGATACTCCTTTCAGGATATCTTATAACTCTTTTTGCAAAGATCGGACAGTCATACCCTGTTGTACAAGAAATGGATTATATCGGTAGTAACCGATGAGGAGTACCTTGAATAAATATGGCTGTTTCAGACCATAACAATCGTTCGTATTTACCTGATTCTACCCTGGCCTTGCGGAGATAATGATCCCGGCCGGATCATTATCTGTTCAGGTATTGTTGCAGCACGGCATCCAGCTGGTCACTTTTCAGGTTTCTGCCTACAATTATCCCTTCCCTGTCGACAAGAACGTTTGCCGGGATATGCCTGATGCCATAAAGCTTTGCCGGTTCGCTGTCCCAGAACTTCAGATCTGAAATATGGCTCCACACCAGCTGGTCCGTTTCAATGGCCTTCAGCCAGTCTTCCCGCTTATGATCCAATGAAACCCCAAGGATATCAAAACCTTTATCATGGTAAGTATGGTACAGCTTCACAAGGTTGGGATTCTCACGCCGGCAGGGGCCGCACCAGGCCGCCCAGAACTCAATGAGCACATACCTGCCTGAAAAGTCGGAGAGGCTGATGGGATTGCCTTCGGGGGAAATTCCGGTAAAGTCTGCTGCCTCACTGCCTGTTTCCAGGCTCCTTTTGGCCGCGATGACCTCTCTCAGTTCAGTTACATACGCCAGATCGCTGAGTGATGGATCGGCCTTCGACAGGCTTAATTCGAGCTGATCGGCGCTCAACCGGGTAGAAAAATCACGGTACAGCACATACAAGGGCACTGTTGAAGCCGGGTGGGCAACAATAAACGAATCGATGTTGAAATTACTCCGTGCCTGGAGGTAGCTTTCATACAGCGCGTGGGCTGCTGATCCTGTAATACCGGCCGACCGGGCATCGGACGCATCAATATTCACCCGGATCCTGCTGTTTTCCACAAAAATGAACCAGGGTTGAAAGGACTCTTCGCGGTCGGTTGTAAGACCGAAAAGATCGGGACGATCCACTTTCCCGGAGAAACGGAACCTCCCGTTTTCAATCCTGGCAGAGTCGGTGATGAAAAACATCTTATTCCGGAATGTCTGGAGATATATGGTACCCGTCTCCTGGTTGATGGTACCATCGATGACAAATCCCTTTTCAGAACTGCATGCAAAAGCCAGCAGTATCGAAATCAAAAAAAATAGTTTATTTGTGCTCATTCTGTTATCATGTTTTCAATAAATAAAATCGCATTCGCATTTTTACGGATATCGCATGACTTCTTAAATTTCCATGGGCGCTTAGCGGAAAAAAATTCAATCCTGAATTTTGGTTTATGTGTCAGTGTTATTCCTTTTCTCCCGTTTAATAACCCCTTTTCATTTATTTATACAATAACCATTGACGCCTTACTAAAGTCTGTATCATTCAAAGATACTTAATATCCCGGATTTTGTACCAGGTCGGGATCGGCCTGTATGTCATTAAATGGTATGGGGAAAATCCATTTATTGGGATCAGTTACACCCAGGACAATTCCTGCCCTGCCTGTGCGAACCAGGTCGAACCAGCGGTGCGGTTCAAAGGCAAACTCTGCCCGGCGTTCATTCTCGATGGCCAGCAATATTTCGCCGGCTGACGCAGCAGTGATATCGGGCAAATCTGATCTTTTTCTGACTGCATTAAGATCGGCCAGGGCGCCGGCTATATCGGGATTGCTCTTTCTCACCCTGGCTTCAGCCCTGATCAGGTATTGCTCGGCGATCCGGAGGATGTAGGTTGGATTGTCTCCGGCAGGTCTCCACCACATCTGTTGAATGTAATAATCAACCCGGGTGGCATTGGAACCATTCACAATCAGGCTCTTGCGCGCCCCGCCCGTCGCCGGCGATGACAGCAGTTCAAAGAGCTGGCGGCTGGGAGCCCACTGCGCACGGCCTGCCGGGTTGGTCCAGTTGCTGTAATGCGCACTGGCATCGGCCGTACTGAAGGC
>JAUWAB010000121.1 GCA_030602265.1 Prolixibacteraceae bacterium
AATGATCAGTAATAAAACAAAATTCAATCCCACTGAGTTAATAGAATATCAAGAAAGGTATAAACAAAAGAAAATCAGTAATTTAAAGAAAAAATTACAACTTCTCGAAGCAGCGTGAGTGATTTGTTACATAAGAGACAAAAATTTATAAGGAAGGTGCCTAAAAGACAACAGACACTAGACAACAGACACAAGACAAAATAAGCAGGCAGGTCTTCATCCATAATATGAAAGCTGGCAGTACCGGCTGAAAAAGGATAAGTTCTTATAAATAAGGTAAATCACAATTCCTCTATTAGGTATTATATTGGCAATTTTATATAACTTGTCAGATGCCAGATGTCTTATGTCTATTGTCTATTGTCTTATGTCTATTGTCTATTGTCTATTGTCTCGATTCAGCAATTACTTATTTATCAACGTCATCCGTTTTGGCTATCTCCGCAATGGTTTTGCCTTTCAGGTAGTCGGGCAGTTCGAGGCCGGCCATTTTGAACAGTTCCTCGAAGGGAGGGATGGCACCCAGCATGCCGGAGAGGAAATTGGCAGTGGCGGGTTTTCCGTCTTTGCCTCCGCCCATATTGTCCCAAACGGTAATCTTATCGATTTTGAGGTTCTTGATGGCCTCGACCTGGGTCCTGACGAGTTCAGGCAGTTTGTCGGCAATCATAAGCATAACGGCGCTCCGTGAGTCGTCGCCTGCTGCTTTCATCAGCTGATGGTAACCTTCGGCTTGTTTGCTCAGGATTTCGAAAATACCCTTTGCTTCGGCTTCCATTTTCATGAAGATGGCGTCGGCTTCCCCTTTGGCATGGCGGCGGGTTTGTTCGGCCAGGGCCTCGGCGGCAATTTCGACCCGTTGTTTGTCGATCTCAGCCGGAATAACCACGTTGGCGGTCTGGGTAGCTTTATCGCGGAAGGCACGGGCGGTTTCGGCTTCTTTTTCGGCGGCATAGGCTTCTTCGAGGGCCTTGGCCTGGGTGACTTTCTCGGCGGCAACAGCGAGGCGTTCGGCTTCAGCCTCTTTTTCACGCCGGTCGGCATTGGAGTTGGCCATCACAATCATGGCGGCATTTTCCCCTTCCACGGCGATGGCATTGGCCTTGGCTACTTCAATACGCTGCTCGCGGATAGCCTGTGCTTCGCCGATCGATCCGTCTCGGTTCTTTTCAGCAACGCTTTTCTTGGCATCGTTGATGGCCTTGGCGGCAGCTTCCTTACCGAGGGCGTCGATATAGCCCGATTCATCGTTGATGTCGGTGACGTTCACGTTGATCAGCTTCAGACCGATTTTTTTGAGTTCGGCTTCTACGTTGGAGGAAACTGCTGCAAGGAATTTATCACGGTTGCTGTTGATTTCCTCGATGTCCATGGTAGCGACCACCAGCCTCAGCTGACCGAAGATGATGTCCTTTGCCAGGTTGCTGATGTCGGTAATGGAAAGGCCGAGGAGCCTTTCAGCGGCGTTGGTCATTACGCCCTCTTCCGTGGAAATACCTACTGTAAAGCGGGATGGAACGTCCACCCTGATGTTCTGTTTACTCAGTGCTTTGGTCAGGTTGATTTCAATGGAAAAGGGAGTCAGGTCCAGAAACGCATAATCCTGGATGACCGGCCAGATAAAAGCCGCACCACCATGGATACATTTGGCCGAGCGCGACTCGGCATCGCCGCCTTTGCCTACTTTCCCGTAAACCACCAGAATCCTGTCAGAAGGGCACCGTTTGTACCGCTTGAAGAAGGATACGATCAGGATAAATACGAAAAACGCCGCAAGGGCAACTACCAGAATAACATATTCTCCCATAGTTTTTGTTTTTTTAGTTCCCGCAAGGGATGTTTATTTTTAATTGGTATGATTTCATCCGGATTGTAACACTCCGGAGCCTGATTTAACAGGTGTTTTTTACACCCTGTCTTTTTCTGCTGATTGTCCGTTTGCCGCACATGCAAAGTTTTGCATGGATTTTCCAGGGAAATCCGGATAAATTCTATAGTGGCCTATTTGACTAACAGAATATCTCCGTTAAGTACTCCCACCACTTCGATGCCCTGTCCTGTTTTCAGGGTTTCGGGGCTGTCGGTCATGGCTTCGAGGGTCTGGAGCCCCTGGACCTTGATCTGTACCTGTCCGGTACCTCCCCGTTTTGCCGGGATGGGCAGGTACACGGTACCCGTTTTGCCGATGGCGTTTTTCAGTTTCAGGGTGCCGTTATCGGTCAGTTTTCCCATAAACCAGATCAGGGAGGCCATGATGGTCATCATCAGGAGACCTGCAATCAGGGAAATGAAAACACTGACACCGGTAGACAAGCCTGAGTTGAGGCAGGCAATACCAGTCCATCCGAAGATGGTAAAGAAAGCGATGAGGTTCTTCAGGGTCAGAAACTGAAAATCAATACCCGTATCGGCATCGATGGCGGCATCGCTGTCGCCGATGGCATCCGATTCGCTGTAATCGGCCCCGGTAAAGGTCATAAACAGCTGGAAGAGGAACATAAGAGTGAATGGAATGGCAACGATCCAGAAGATCTGCAGAGGCAGTGTCATGGCTGCCCACCAGGTGGAAATTGATAGCATGGCTGATAATTTTTGGTTTGATAATATATTGGTATCAATATTGTCACTTTGTATCAATTGAAATCAATCAATTTTTAAAAATTCGCAGGTGTTCGCTCCATCCATTCCTGCCTTTGACGGTCAGGATATAAAAACCGGGCCTGAGATCGGTGCAGTCGAGTTCACCGGTAAGGCGTTCCGGGAAATTTTCCGTTTTGATTATGTTGCCGGAAAGGCTGCTCAGTATAACCGTGTTGAATGCTCTTAGTGAATTGATTTGCAGCCGTGTATTCACCGGATTCGGGTACACCGTCAAACCGGATTGGATTTCGGTTATGGGTGTATTGGTATATGTCGGGTCTTGCATTCTCATGTCGCTGAGTACAAACTGCCCGCTGCCTTTTCTTCCTGAAACTCCGTAGTTAAAAAGAATCCGGACCCGGTTAATTCTGGACAACTGCCATGCTCCCGAACCTGTTGTAAACAGTTTGCTGTAAGTTTTGAATTCACCTGTTCCGTTTTCCCCGTCAATCCTGAACAGGTTGTTGCTGTCGATCTGCATATTGTTGTCAACCAGATCAATCCTGACATTGGCAGGCATCTGGCCTTCCAGGGCTTTAATCTGAAGGAGCATTTCGCGGTGTCTGGAGAAATTGGTGGTATAGGGCAGGTCCAGGTATATGGTCGGATTCGTCAGGTTCGACTGGATATTATAATTCACCACGAGGTTACTGTCTGTCATCCCGATATCAATCTGGTTCCCTGTCTCCGGAGCGGTTTTCCAGAGGATATTGCCTTCCTGGTCTGTGAATGGTATTTTCCAGAATTCTCCTGACGGCGTCACCGATGGGGCTATATAGAATGGTTCGCTGCTCAGGGTGTCACATTCGGTGTACATATCTACGGTTACCGTTCCTGCCTTGTTGTTCCATTTAATATCTATGGAATTTGAGTTTTCATCGGAAATCGGTTCAACGCCTTCAGGAAGGTTCCAGCGGTAATGGACATTTTCGACAGAAGGGGTGGAAAGTGTCAGCCTGCCTTCGGGTTCCACCGTGTCGGGACCCGAGATTACCGGCTTGAAGTACGGGCTTCCGTATACCCTTATATAATCCACTTCCATCACAGCTTCGGTAAGAGCGGGGTCTATTCCCTGTGCGCCTCCCCAGTTTCCACCGATGGCGATGTTCATAATCAGAAAGAATGGCTGGTCGAACGGCCATTCGCGATAGGTATTATTTTCATTTTTAAAGGTGTAGTAATGGATGTTGTCGACATACCACCTCATTTCGCTTTCTGTCCATTCCAGCGTGTACACATAGAAACGTGAGGTAACATCTGCCAACATGATGCTTGCGCCTTTTTGGGTGCCTTTGTTGTGGTTATAGGATTCGGTGTGGATGGTTCCGTGGACTTTGTTCATGTCATAGCCGACATGTTCCATGATGTCGATCTCGCCGCTTCTGGGCCAGCCGCCATACACGGAATTCTGGGGCATCATCCAGATGGCAGGCCAGGTTCCCCGTCCGCCGGGCAGTTTAGCCCTGATTTCGAACCGGCCGTATTTCCAGGAGGCCCTGCCCGAGGTGAGCAGGCGGGCTGAAGTCCACTGGCCCGTCTGGGATTTCCGGGCGTGAATTTTTAGTGTCCCGTCGCTTACATAAGAGTTGTTCCTGGTATTGGTGTACGTCTGGACTTCGTTGTTCCCCCATCCGCCACCTCCGGTGTTATAGGTCCATTTTGCCGGATCCGGGGCGCCTTCGTTATTAAATTCTTCTGACCACAGGAGATGACTGCATGTGTTCGTCTGGCCCATTACGGTTGATATTCCCATTAACAGGACAGCCGCTAGTATCATAACAATGGTTATCGGGCCCTTTTGAACACTGGCAATGTTTTTCTCCGGTTTTGACTGCATAGTTGGTTTTGTTTACGGTTAATGATCAGGATTATAGAAACGATCAAAGTTAGTAAAACTTTTATGCAATCATCGGGGTCGTTTATCTTGTAATTACACCGATCTCAGCAACCGAAAGGTATGGGTCGTTATTGACGCTCGACAGGCTGGTAAAACGTATAAACCTTGCGCTTTCCTGCCGGAAAAATATTTCCTGAAGGACGGGATTGTTGCGGATGTTTCCGAAACTTCCCTCGCTGACTTTCCTCCAGGTAATACCGTCGGAGCTAATTTCGAAGCGGTATCTTTCGCAGACTCCCGACAGGTTGCCATCGCTTCTGGGAAGGTAGGAGAATCCTTTCAGTTCGAGGGTTTCACCCAGATCAACCGTCAGGGAATGCGGATGGTTGCCGGTATTTCCGCTCCACGGGGTATGCCAGAAGGAGGATGCCTGACCGTCGATCGCCCTTTCCTCGCCAAATCCCTGATGGGCATTGCCGGGTGAAACGACCGACCATTTGCTGCTGCTGATGTCATATCTGGCTTCAATGGTTTCACTTTGTTTCCTTCCCCCGTCGACTACTGCAATTGCCTTAACGGTTCCGCCTGCAGGCAGGGCAAAGGGTTTCACAAAAAGTGGTGAATGGATGTCCGGTTCTGTGCCATCGAGGGTATATCGGATTTCAGGATCCGGCGTCTGGGTAGTGATGGTCACCGTGCCTTCTTTGTCACGCCTGATCCTTGGATTGGAAAGCATTTCCGGAGCTTTGTAAATCCCGGCTTCCGCAATGGTTGGGCTTATCCTGGATGCCAGAATACGTACCCTGACCTGGTCGGCTGTAACCATCGGGAAACGGCGTATGTTTTTATAGCCGACTGTGGTCCCTTCGGCGATCTGTTTCCAGGCCCCGTCTTCAAAAATATCGACGGCAAAAGCTTCGATCCGCTGGCCGCTGGTAAGGATATCCTCCATGAGGACCAGCCTGTTGAATTCGGTCATGGCAGGCAGTTCAATGATAAATTCCGGGGATTCATTCCCGTCGGCCGGTTTCCAGAAGGTTTTGGGATTGCCGTCTGTCATTGCCGTTGCGGGGTGTCCGCGCCGGGTGTCCGATGCCCTGATGACGGCTCCGTTTGCCAGGTTGGTCCGGAAAGATTCGGAAATGATCCGTCCGGTTTCAATAAGCCTTGATGCGTCAGGTTCGGGGATCAGTCCGCGGCGGTCGGGCGTAAGGTTCAGCAGGAATACCGAGTTTCCTCCGACAGAACGGTACCAATTGTCGACCAGCTGATCCACCGTTTTGACGTATTGCTGGTCGTCGCGGTAGAACCAGCCGCTCCGGATGGAGGTGTTGGTCTCGGCGGGGTACCAGTAAAGATACTTCGCACCTTCCAGCTTCTCCCGGCTGCCCAGGTCAAGGTCCATTTTATCGGGCCAGCTGTACTCGTCGGGGTGCACCGGGGTGGGTAGTACGCTCCATTCGTCAGGACGGGTATAGCCAGCTTCGTTGCCGCACCAGCGTACATCAGGACCTTTGATGGCGATCACGGCTTCGGGCTGCAGTTCACGGATCATGGCATACCAGAGGTCGTGACGGTAGGTCTGGCCGGTCCCCGGTTTTGGGTTGGCACCGTCGAACCAGACTTCATGCACCGGGCCATATTGCGAAAGCACTTCGTACAACTGGTTCATGAAAAGTGCGTTATAATCGTCGAGTTCGTATTCGAACACTTTTTTGGCCGTTTGCTGAAGGGCCGGATCTGAAGGTATTTTTACCAGTCTGGGTTCAGAGCCGTTTCCGTAGGTACCCCCTTCGCGTTCAATTTCATGCAAGTCGGCCGGCGACAGATAGATGCCGATTTTGATTCCCTCCTTTGCGGCGGCGGCGGTAAGTTCTGCTAAGAGGTCGCCCTTGCCGTCCTTCCAGGGAGAACTGGCGACAGAATGCCGGCTGGTCGTGGTAGGCCAAAGGCAAAATCCGTCATGGTGCTTTGCCGTGATCATGGCCAATTTCATTTGTGCCTGCTTGATGACCGAAATCCACTGGTTGACATCGAGTTCTGTGGGGTTGAAGACGGCAGGGTCTTCCATGCCGTTACCCCATTCCACTGCGGTGAAAGTATTGGGCCCGAAGTGTATAAAGGCAATATATTCCAGCTTCTGCCACTCGTACTGGTTTCGGGTGGGGACCACCAGGGTCGATTTCCGGATGATATCACCGATACCGTCTTCCGGGGAAATTTCAATAAGATTACTGGTTTGCGGCCCTTTGGAACAGGACCAGAAGCCTGCCAGGAGAAG
>JAUWAB010000067.1 GCA_030602265.1 Prolixibacteraceae bacterium
GCCAGCTGCAACCACGGTTTTGCTTCTTACCTGGGGCATATCCTTTACCGGGATATCCTCGGAATCTATGCAATTGACCACGACCGGAAAGAAATTACCATCCGGTTTGCCGATATCGGCCTGCAGCAATGCAGCGGATCCCTCCCGGTAGGCAACGAAGCCGTAAACCTCAGCTGGGAAAAGACTGAATATCAGATTAGATACAACCTTCGGGTTCCGGAAGGGTACCGGGCGATCATAGAGAATAATACTACTTTGGAGCTGAAGGAAAGCGGAATAAAAGCATTATAAACAATAAACATACTATTTTATTGAATTACTGATATCTATAATTACAAAAGAATCAATCAGTAAATTCACTACACCGCACAACAACCTAATCTGCGGCCAGAAGAAATACGGGGATTTCTCTATATTTGCCATGAACTTATTAACCGGGATAGTCTTAAATGGCCAAAGAAAGATTGGATAATTTTCTTATTTCGGAATTGAAATCCGGTAATGCCAGGGCATTCGAGAAGATATTCAACGACTATTATTCCAGTCTTTGCCGATTCTCATTCTCTATAGTTCACGACCAGGATATAGCGAGAAGTCTTGTACAGAATGTTTTTGTTAAACTTTGGGAAAGCAGGCAGCAATTGGAAAAAATAATCAGCCTGCCCTCATACCTTGCTGCAATGGTCAAGAATGAGTCCATAAACCATGTCAAATGGCAGAACAGACAGTTACGATTACAGGATAATAGGGAGCTTGCAGGAATCGAAATTCAGGATACAACCCATATTTTAGAATACGAAATAGCTGAAAAACTCGCTATTGCACTAAATTTATTACCCGAACGATGCCGTACTGCCTTCGAATTCAGCCGGTTTGACAACCTTTCCAATAAGGAGATCGCTGAAAAGATGGAAATCAGCGTCAAGGGGGTTGAAGCACTTATTACAAGGGCTCTTAAACTACTCAGAGAAGAATTGTCGGAATTCCTGCCCTCGGCAAAAAACAAAAAACTACCAGGCAATTTGCTATTCCTGCTTATCCGCAAATTCTCAGGCAATCATTATTAAAATTGATTTTAAATTACCTAAAAATAACCGGAGCAGTGTAGGGTTCAGGCAGCTCTGCACTGTCCATATATTGAATTAACATCAGATGAAACAAGATTACGACATTTATGATATTATTACACGGTCATTTACCGGCAAACTGACATCGAATGAGGAGGCTTTTCTTTTGGCCTGGAAGAAGGAGAGTCAGGCTAATCTGGTGGAATATCTCGATTATGAATTTATCTGGAAGGAGAGCGGGAGGTTCTCTGGATTTCAGAAAAGAGATATTGGGGCAGCTCTCAGGTCAACCGGCAAAAAGGCAGGATTATATAAGAATAACAGAAGGTTCTCCTGGTTGCAGTGGGCTGCAGTCATCGTATTCTCAGTTGGATTAAGTACATTGTACGATTTTTACCGGGAGAGCGAGCCGTTACATGACATTCCTGAACTGGTATACCAGGAAGTGTCGGCTACCTATGGAACCCAGACACGCATGATTCTTGCCGACGGCACCATCGTCCATCTCAATTCAGGCAGTAGCCTGAAGTTTCCTGTTTCTTTCAGCGGGTTGGAATCGAGAAAAGTAGAGCTATCAGGAGAAGGATTCTTTGAAGTAAACGGACAACAGGGGAAACCCTTTATTGTAGACACAAAGTTACTACAGGTGGCCGTAACCGGTACCCGATTTAATGTCGATGCCTATCCGTCCAGTCCGCACGTAACGATTGCACTGGTTGAAGGAGAGGTCACGTTGTACCGCGAAACAGCCAGGGGAATTAATACACTAACCATTATGAAACCCGGAGAAGTAGCCTCTATGAAAAGTGAAGAAAACAGGTTATATGTAAACGCTTACGATAATCTGGATAAATTTCATGCATGGACAGAGGGAAAAATAGTTTTTGTGGATGATCCGATCCAGGTAGTAGTGGAGAAGTTGTCCAACTGGTATAATGTGGATATAGAAATTTCGGATGATCAACTGAAACGGTACCGATTTACCGGAACTTTTATAAATGAACCGGTTGAACAGATACTTGCGATACTCAGCAGAACCTCACCAATGGGATACAGAATTGTCCCATCCCGAAAGCTGGAGGACAATTCATTCTCAAGGCGAAAAATCATATTAAGATCTAAATAACCAACTAATTAAAATCTAAATGCCTATGGAAAAAGTATAAAATTTGACTAACTAAAAAAAAAACAGGAAAGTGTTGGCAGCACTTCCCTGTAGTGTCTGGCCTGACGCTTCAGGCCTTAAATAAATTAATATTTAAACATTTCAAATTTATGGAAAAATTTAATACGAATGGGAGAACTCTGCCCGGCAGGTTCTTGTACAAACTGTTTTTAATCATGAGAATTACACTGATTCTGATTATTGCCACAACCTTCACTGTACTGGCTTCTTCGGGATATTCGCAGAATGCCAGGGTATCTCTCAATTTGAGGAATGTAGCCGTTAAGGATGCATTGAAGGCAATTGAGAGGCAAAGTGAATTTTATTTTATCTATAACAATGAACTGATTGATGTATACCGGAAGGTAAGCATCAATGCCAGTGAACAGCAGATCAGCGACATCCTGAGCACGTTATTTGCAGGCCAGGAGGTTGATGTGACCGTAATTGACCGGAAAATTGTCCTGGCACCTGCCGATATTGCTGCTGTGGTTCAGCAACAAAACAGTGTGACAGGAATGGTTACCGACAAATCGGGAGCTCCTTTGCCTGGGGTTACCGTAGTGGTTAAAGGTACCACATCGGGTACAATTACTGATATGAGCGGAAGGTACACCATTAGCAACGTCAGACCAAACTCAACTCTTATCTTTTCGTTTGTAGGTATGCGCAGCCAGGAAATTCCTGTCGGCAACCTTTCCACAATCAATGTTACCCTGGATGAGGCCTCCATTGGTCTGGACGAGGTGGTAGCCATAGGTTATGGGGTACAGAAAAGAGAAACCCTTACCGGTGCAATTTCCAGTGTTGTTTCAACTGAAATACAACGATCTCAGGCAACGACCACTTCCGGGGCCATAGTAGGTAAGATTGCTGGAGTGAATACTAGACAGGGAGATGGCCGCCCCGGTAGTTCAACGTCCATCCAGATCCGTAATATGGGAACTCCACTGTATGTTATTGATGGGGTACAGAAAGATGAAGGCCAGTTTAACAACCTCGATTTCAACGATATTGAAAGCATATCTATTTTGAAGGATGCTTCCGCTGCCATCTACGGGGTGCGTGCTGCCAACGGCGTTGTAGTGGTAACCACCAAAAAAGGACGTCAGGGAACAAACAATACCGTGAATGTCAATGCCTACTACGGCTGGCAGGAAATGTTCAAGTTTCCCAGGCCTGCTAATATTGAAACCTATATTTCAAGTTATATCCAGTCGGATGCCATACGTGGCAATACACCAAGGTACACCATGGACGATCTGGCCAAATGGAAACAAGGTACCGAAAAAGGGTACAGACCCTGGGACTGGTATGATTACATCCTGACTACCTCTCCGCAGAACTATATCGGTGTGAATACCACCGGGGGTTCAGAACGGATAAATTACTATCTCGCCATCAGCAACCTGAGCCAGGATGCAGCCATTCTGAATTACGGGGGGTTTTACCGTACCAACGTTCAGTTTAACCTGGATGCCAAGATAACCGACAAATTGAAAGTAGGTGGTTCCATGAATGGACGTATTGAAAAAAGGCAACAGCCTGGAGTCCCGGGTGGTGATGATATCTGGCAGGCTCTTTTTGCTGTATACCGCAACCTCCCTACCGCCCGTCCTTTTGCCAACGACAATCCGAAATATCCTACTAAAACATCTGCACTTAATGAAACCAACTTTGGTATGCTGAATTATGAGTTATCTGGCAAGTTTGTTGATGTTTGGAGAGTCATGCAATTAAATTATAACATGGAATATGAGATTGCCGATGGATTGAAAGCCAGGGGTGTTTTCGGTTACTATCTGGCCAACCGTTGGATGGACAACCATGAGTATACATATAAATTGTATGGATACGACGAAGCCACTGACACCTATCCGGTAATCTTCAGCATGGACAACCCCTGGAGAGAACGGGATATCAGACAGGTCGAGGAATTGATGACTCAGGCTCAGCTCAACTATGACAAAAAATTCGGCGAACACAGTGTAGCTGCTGTCGTCGCAGCCGAAACATACAAACGTGATACCCCCCGTTTCTGGATCCACTCCAGGCCAGAATCCAACTCGCTGACACTCTTTGATTATCAGTCAATGGACCGTTTTGATGACTTTGGAAAAAACACTGAAGCCAGAATTGGATACGTTGGCCGTCTCAATTATAACTATGCCCAGAAATATCTTTTCGATTTTTCGGCCAGATATGACGGTTCATGGAAATTCCCTCCGAATAACCGATGGGGCTTCTTCCCTTCTGCATCTGTTGGGTGGAGGATATCCCAGGAATCTTTTTGGACAACGATTGGAGCAAGCAGCCTTTTCTCTGATATGAAATTCAGAGCTTCCTATGGTTTACTTGGGGATGATAATGTCAGCGGTTATGCTGCCTTCGATTATCTTCCCGGTTATACATACAGGAGTGGTGGTGCAGTACTTGACAACAAATATTACATTGGTGCTGTACCCAGAGGTCTTCCTGTAACCAGCTTATCGTGGATTACAGCCAAAATTCTCGATATCGGAGTGGATTTTGGCATGTTGGACAACAGACTGGCTGGTAGTCTTGACTTTTTCCGCCGTCAGCGCGACGGATTGCCAGCCGCCAGATATGACGTACTCATTCCAGCTGAAGTCGGATTCAGTCTTCCAAACGAAAACCTCAATTCAGATGCCACCACCGGCATGGACGGATTCCTGAAATGGTCTGAAAAAATCCGTGACTTTCAATACTCTGTTGGGGCAAACTTTACCTATGCCAGAAGGTTCAACTGGCACCAGTACAAACCCCGTTTCGGCAACTCATGGGATCGTTACCGGAATGCATCTTGGGAAAGATATACCGGTGTTAACTGGGGATATGAGGCCATTGGTCAGTTCAAATCCTGGGAAGAAATCGCCAAACATCCTGTTGACAATGACAACCAGGGAAACCGTACGCTCCGCCCGGGCGACATTATCTACAAAGACGTAAACGGTGACGGTTTCATCAATGCAATGGATGAAAGACCGATCGGATATCAGATGGGAACTACTCCGATTCTGAACTATGGACTTAATCTGGGTGCTGCCTATAAAAATTTCGACCTTGCACTTGATTTTACCGGAGCCACCGGATATACCTATGAACAGAACTGGGAATCGAGAAATCCTTTCCATGATGGAGGTAACAACCCTCAGTTTTATATGGGAAACCAGTGGAGACTTTCCGATCTTACTGATCCGAACAGCGCACTGATACCAGGCAAATACCCGACTCTGATCGTTGGTAACGGCAGCCACAGTAACTATAGAAACAGCACCTTCTGGAAATATAATGGCCGGTACATCAAACTCAGAAACCTGGAGATCGGCTATACCATACCCAAAAAACTGGTCAGCCGGGCAGGCATGAACAAGGCCAGAATATATGCCATGGGACAGAATATATTCTCCATTGACAACCTCGACGGGATAGATCCTGAAATCACTGGTGGTTCAGGGGTACATTACCCGACAAACCGTGTACTAAGCGTAGGTGTTAACGTTACATTCTAATATATAGCATAATATGAAAAAAATATTCAAATATATCCTGGTATTGAGCATTTTCATCATGTTCAATTCAAGTTGTAAAGATTTCCTGGAGCAAGAACCAGATAACATTCTGACCAATGAGAATGTATTCAAAGACTGGAACATGGTACAATCTGTACTTGCAAATTATTATGGCCGTGTTTCCTGGGGCCAGCATCTTACCGATGACTTTCAGTACATTTATCTCGATGAAGCCTGTAACTCAAGCGGTGGTCCCGACAATACACAAAACTTTGGTTCTGCCCACTGGCGAGTTTATGACTACGGTCTCATCCGAAATATCAATCAATTCCTGGCAGGAGTTCGTTCAGAAGCTGCTTCTGGAATCAACACCGCACAAAGAAATCAGGTCGAAGGCGAAGCCCGTTTTCTGAGGGCATGGACCTATTTCAATATGGCAAAAGGACTGGGTGGTATGCCGATCGTAGGCGATGAAGTTTTTTCCTATACGGCAGGTATGGATATTGCACCACTTCAGATACCCCGTTCGACTGAAGCCGAGATCTATGATTACATCATTAAGGAATGTACTGAGATTTTCGAACTCATGCCGAAGGGCAAAACCACCAACTCAGCCCGTGCAAATGCCTGGACTGCACTTGCTCTGAAAGCAAGAGCCGCAATATATGCCGGATCATTAGCCAAATATAATAATCTGATGAATGAACCGATCAGACTGCCGGGCGGCGAAGTAGGTATTCCTGCCAACAAAGCACAGGAGTATTACAATATTGCACTGACTACCAGCCAGAAGATAATTGCCGAAAGCGGTTACGGTCTATATACCCGTAAGGCCGACAAAGGTGTGAACTTCTATGAAGCAACCAGTGTAAAAGAAAACAACAACGAAGTGATGTGGGCCAGGGATTATAAATATCCGGGGAATGCACACCAGTTTACAACCCGTAATATTCCCAGATCGGTGCGTGAAGACATGGACGGCACCATCATAACTCCAATTTTAAACCTCGTGGAGGCATTTGAATTTATTAACGACCGTAACGGAGCCTTAACCACACAGACCTCAACCGGAGAATACATTTATTATAACAATGCCAGGGATATTTTTGCCAATAAAGACCCACGCCTCTATGGAACAGTGATCTATCCCGGATCCATATTCAAGGGTAAGGAGATCAGTTTTCAGGCTGGCCGCAAATTTCTCCAAAATGGTGTATGGATGACCGAAACGGCGACTATCGGAACAATGGATGCACAGGGTAATGTAATCACTGATGAGAACGGGCCAACCACTACCAACGACATGAATGTCAATAAAACAGGATTCTGTATCCGCAAATTTGTGGATGAAACGGTTGGTGCAGGAACCCGTGGCCGCGGAAGTGAAATGTGGTTTGTAAACTTCAGGTATGCAGAGATACTTCTGATAGCTGCCGAAGCTGCCATGGAACTGGGCCGCGAAGAAGCAGTTGGTTATATAAACCAAATCCGGACCCGGGCAGGGATTCAGCCGCTCTCCAGTGTTACCCTTGAGGATATTATTCAGGAAAGAAGAGTTGAATTTGCATTTGAAAACCACAGGTACTGGGACCTGAAACGCTGGAGAAAGGCCCATCTCATCTGGAACGGTATTGCTAACGATCCACAGGCAACACATTATGCATTGTTCCCTTACAAAGTGAACCAACCCGGTCATGAAGCTCACGGCAAATGGGTGTTCGACAAGCAGAAAGCACATATGAGCGTCCATCCACGCTTCTTCCAGCTACAGAATTATTATAACTTCCTGGAACAGGATTGGGTCAACAGAAATCCGAAACTTGTGAAGAATCCATTCCAATCTTAACTAAAAAAATGCTGTTTTATGAAATATTTAAGTAATATCAGTCTGATCTTTTTTGCCCTCCTGATGATGATTGGTTGTGGCAAGGATAATTATGAACCACCAAAATCAGTTCTTACCGGCAAGGTGGTTTACAATAACCAAAGTATCGGGGTAAGGGGTACCAATAGTACTGTTCGGTTGAATCTCTGGCAACGAGGCCACGAGTTATACACCGCAATTCCGGTATATGTTACCCAGGATGGTACATTCAGCGCACTCCTTTTTGATGGTGATTACAGCCTGGTTACCCAAAGCGGAAACGGCCCATGGGCTACGCCTCAGGATACTGTCAAGATCACGGTTAAGGGGGACACATATGTTGAATATCCGGTAACACCGTTTTATACTATTTCCAACGAGAATATTACACTATCGGGTAATACACTGACCGCCACATTTAACGTATCACAAGTGACCGGCACGCAGGCGCTGGAAAGAGCTATTTTAGTAATCAACAAAACAGCTTTTGTAGATGAAAATGCCAATATCCAGCGGGTTGACCGTATGAATCCAGGAACCGGTCAGATTACCATGACGATGACCATTACGGAAGCAAACCTGAAAAACGTACTCCTTAATGCAAGGGTAGGCGTTAAGATTCAGGGCAGGGAAGCCATTTACACGCCCGTAAAGAATATCAAATAAGTAATTTCCTGAAACAGACGCTAGCATTTAATTGCTGCGTCTGTTTCTTTTAAAATTAATTTAGTAATCAATTGGTTAGCTAAATTGCTCAATGATGGCATACATAAAAAACTGTTTACTGACAATCACTGTCCTGAATTTGTTCTTAACCCACCAGGTTCATGGACAGATCAAAACGAGCCATTACCTGTATGCAGAATTTGAATCGGCAGTGGTTCTTTTCAAGTCTGGTGTCGCCGAAGAAGTAGGCCTGAATTACAATACCCTGACCGAAGAAATGGTTTACAGACAGCAAGGAACTTATTTTGCTCTCGACCAGACAGGGACCATTGATACTGTCTTCCTGCACCAGAAAAGGTTCATCCCGCATGAAGACTTTTTTTTGGAAGTTATGCGCAAAGAGCAAGCTACGCTTTTAGTCAGACACAGGAATAAATTGATCAATGCAGGCACATCAACCACTTTTGGTTCTTCACAGACAAATGCCATTGATAATATTACCAATATCATTTCAACAGGAAAGGTCTATGATCTTGTAATTGCCGGAGACTACAAGCTGGTCCCCGAAAACGGTTTTTATCTGATGGTCGACGGACAGTATCATCGGATTACCGGCACGAAGGACCTGAACAGGCAATTCCCGGGCAGGGACAAGGATATAAGAGATTTTATCAGGGCAAACAAAATTAAAATTAATCAGGCCGAAGATCTAATAAACCTTTTGGTCTACCTCCAAACCAAATAATAAAGACATTTAACACCGTAAGCAAAGAAAAAATGAATAATAAATTTGGTTTATTCAGTACAGCAACAAGGAGCATTCTATCCCTCATGATATTAAGCTCCCTCATGCTAATGTCCTGTCAGCCCCTGGCAGGACCAAAAAAGAATGAAGCTCTGACAGCGATCCGGGCACCTGCATATCCTCTGGTTACTATTGACCCATACACCAGTGTCTGGTCGTTCACTGACAATCTGTTCGACAGCCCGGTTCGACACTGGACAGGCAAGACACATGCCCTGATCGGGGCATTAAGGGTGGATGGAAAGGTATATCGGTTTCTCGGCAAAGAGGAAATTTTTTGGAAAGCGTTGATTCCTATGGCAAATCAGGAAGCCTGGGAAGGTAAATACAGCTTTACCGAACCCAAAGGTAACTGGACGGAAGTGGACTATGACACCTCGCTCTGGGAAACCGGAAAAGGTGCCTTCGGCACCAGAGGTATGCCAGCACTGGGCACCCGCTGGAATACGCAGGATATCTGGGTCAGAAGGGAATTCAACCTGCCACCGGCCGCCGACCGCGACATATACCTTATCTACTCGCACGATGACATTTTCGAATTGTACCTGAATGGTAAACAACTCGTTAAAACAGATTACGAATGGCACAACGATGTTGTCCTTAAAATTGACCGAAATCTACTGTATGCTGACGGCAAAAACGTTATCGCCGCGCATTGCCACAACCGGACTGGTGGCGGATATGTCGATTTCGGACTGTTCCAGGAAAATGAAAATGGCGAAATCTTGAGTCTTACTGCAGAACAAATGGGGGTCTACATGTCGGCAACCCAGACCATGTACGACTTCACCTGCGGTCCGGTAGACCTGAAAGTAGGATTTGTATCACCATTATTACCTGACGATCTGGATCTCCTTTCACGTCCCGTAAATTATATCCACTACGAAGTGGTTTCCAACGACGGCAATCCCCACCATGTCGAGATTTATTTTGAGGCGACCCCCCAATGGTCGGTCGATGTCATCAACCAGGAAGTAGTTGTTTCCTCAGGGACTACCGGTAAGGTAAATTATCTCAGGGCTGGGACGACCGAACAGCCTATCCTTCAGAAAAGGGGCGACGACCGCCGTATCGATTGGGGCTATTTCTACCTGGCGCCAGGAAATCCTAAAACCAGCAGACTTTCGGTGAGCAATTACTACAATAACAAACTTTCGTTTGCCGAGAATGGTACCCTGGGCGACGGGGAGGGACAGATGATCACAAAAATGACTGAGGTAATGCCAGCCATGAGCCTGGTGAGTCAGGTAGGCAAAGTGTCAGGAACAGCCAAAACCGGTTTTGTCATGATCGCGTACGACGATATCGAGTCTATTCAGTATTTTGGCGACAACCTGAAAGCCTGGTGGACAAAGAATGGCACCTACACCATCGATCAGGCACTGGAAGATGCCGCGGCGGATTATGTTAGTATCATTGACCGATGCACAGACTTCGATAAGAAAATGTGGGACGAAGCTTTACAAAAGGGGGGTAAAAACTATGCAGACCTCTGTGTTCTGGCCTTCAGGCAGTCGATCGCAGCCCACAAACTGGTCAAAGACCTCAATGGAAACACTCTGTTCCTATCCAAGGAGAACTTCAGTAACGGTTCGATCGGCACGGTTGATGTAACCTATCCGTCTGCCCCGCTATACCTGAAATATAATCCGGAACTTCTGAAGGGAATGATGAACCCAATTTTTTATTATACCGAAAGCGGAAAGTGGACCAAACCTTTCGCAGCCCATGACGTAGGTACCTACCCACATGCAAACGGGCAGACATACGGAGGAGACATGCCCGTTGAGGAAAGCGGCAACATGCTGATCCTGGCCACGGCCATCGCCCACATGGAGGGTAATGCCGACTATGCGGGGAAACACTGGGAAAGTCTTACCACCTGGGCAAACTACCTGCTCGAGCATGGCCTCGATCCGGATAACCAGCTCTGTACCGACGACTTTGCCGGCCATTTTGCCCACAACGTCAACCTTTCGGTAAAAGCCATCATGGGTATAGCCGGTTACGGAAAACTAGCGGAAATGCTTGGCAAGAAAGATATAGCCGAAAAATATACCCAAGAAGCCAAAAGCATGGCAATGCAGTGGATGGAAATGGCAAATGACGGTGACCACTACAAACTCACCTTCGACCAGCCGGGAACCTGGAGTCAGAAATATAACCTCGTATGGGACAAACTGCTGGGACTTGGAATTTTCCCTGCTGAAGTGGCTGAAACAGAGATTGCCTATTACCTCACTATGCAGAATCCATACGGGCTCCCACTGGACAACCGCCGCACCTACACCAAATCAGACTGGATTGTATGGACAGCCACTCTGGCAAATGACATGGCCACATTCCAGAAATTCATCGATCCACTGCACCGGTTTGTAAGTGAAACGCCCGACAGAGTGCCCATGTCAGACTGGTATGAAACCACCAATGCAAAGAAGGTTGGTTTCCAGGCCAGATCGGTTGTTGGAGGATATTTCATTAAAATGCTTGAAAAATAACAGTCAAATACGTTTCTTAGGAAAATATAATACACACCAAAAACAAATAATAACATGAGCAGATTTTTATTGATTTGCATTCTGGCAGGCTTTATTGGCCTCGCCAATGCACAAGAGTGGAAGCCGGCAGGCGATAAGATTAAAACAGCCTGGGCAGAGAAAATTGATCCGTCCAATCCGTTGCCCGAATATCCGAGGCCACAGATGATCCGGGACCAGTGGCTCAACCTCAACGGATTATGGGATTATGCCATAGTAGCCAGGGGTAACAGTTCACCTTCCGCATTTGATGGAAAGATCCTGGTCCCGTTCGCAGTGGAATCAAGCCTGTCGGGAGTTGAAAAAAGAGTTGGACAGAACCAGGAATTATGGTACCACCGTACCTTTACAGTCCCGGCAACCTGGAAAAACAAGAAAGTTGTCCTTCATTTCGGTGCAGTCGACTGGAGAGCGGATGTCTGGATCAACGATGTTAAAGTCGGTCAGCATGAAGGTGGTTATACACCATTCCAATTTGACATAACACCATTTTTAAGCAAAACATCGGTTCAAAAGCTGGTTGTGAAGGTATGGGATCCGACAGACCGCGGATACCAGCCGCGCGGCAAGCAGGTGGAAAGGCCTCAGGGAATCTGGTACACACCGGTTACCGGCATCTGGCAGACCGTATGGCTTGAGCCGGTTGACCAGGCCTACATTACCCATCTGAAAACCATTCCTAATATCGACGGCAACAACATTACCGTCCTTGCATCAACGGAAGGAACAAATACCAACGACATCATCGAGGTGAAAGTTCTCGACAACGGTAAAGTAGTTGGGACAGGTCGTGCCGCAGCCGGACAGGAAGTGCTGGTGAGCGTTCCTGATGCCAAACTATGGAGCCCCGATTCCCCATTCCTATATGACATGGAAGTAGCCATCGTAAGGAATGGCGTGGCAACCGACAGACTGAAGAGCTATTTCGGCATGCGTAAAATCTCCACAGGCCGTGACAGCAACGGGATTGTCAGGCTGCAGCTTAACAATAAGGATTATTTTCAGTTTGGCCCGCTCGACCAGGGCTGGTGGCCCGACGGACTTTATACGGCACCAACCGATGAGGCATTGCTGTACGATATCAAGAAAACCAAAGATTTCGGATTCAATATGATCCGCAAGCACGTGAAGGTTGAACCTGCACGCTGGTATTATCATTGCGACCGAGAAGGAATCCTTGTTTGGCAGGACATGCCTAATGGCGACCGCTCCCCTCAATGGCAGATGCGCAATTATTTCAACGGACTCGAGTTGGTCCGCAGCGCAAAATCAGAAGCCAATTTCCGTAAGGAGTGGAAAGAGATCATGGATCTTTGTATCTCCAATCCAAGCGTTGTGGTCTGGGTACCTTTCAACGAAGCCTGGGGACAGTTTAAAACCGAAGAGATTACTGAATGGACCAAGGATTACGACCCATCACGTCTCGTTAACCCGGCCAGCGGCGGCAACCATTATGATGTGGGCGACATGATCGATATGCATAACTATCCGGAACCACGTATGGGACTGTTTGATTCTAAAAGAAGCAACGTGTTAGGGGAATATGGCGGTATTGGTCTGGTTCTTCAGGATCATCTCTGGGAAAAAGACCGTAACTGGGGCTATGTACAATACAAAACTTCCGAAGAAGCCACCAAAGCATATATCGATATGGCCAACCAGCTGAAGGAGCTTATTCCGTTCGGATACTCAGCTGCCGTTTACACGCAGACCACTGATGTGGAAGTCGAGGTCAACGGTCTGCTAACATATGACCGGAAGATAATTAAGCTGAATGAGGCCCAGATCCGCAAGGTAAACCTGGAAATTTCAAACTTTTTTGGTAAGTAATCAGGGTAAGAAGTCCGGAAAAAGGAGGTGGCCACAAAAGGCACTATAACACAAAGGAAAACAAGATGAATTTTTCCCAGAGGCTTGTAGTGTGGTCATTACGACCTGGGGTCACCACCTTTTATCAGGGCGTTATCTTCCCCATGACACCTGAAGCAACTGATAATTAAGCACAATGAACAACAAAAACCTGCAATTATCCGCCTTGGGACTGGCCCTGGTTTCAGGCATCACGCTTCCGGGTTGTAAGAAGTCATCAGAAAGTGAGACAAATCCAGTCCGACCCAATATCCTGATCATCATGGCCGATGATTTGGGTTATTCCGATCTGGGCTGTTATGGCGGAGAAATTCAGACTCCAAACCTCGATGGCCTGGCTGAAAAAGGCATTCGTTTTACCCAGTTTTATAATGCAGCGCGGTGCTGTCCTTCAAGGGCATCCCTCCTCACCGGGAAATATCCCCACCAGGCAGGGATGGCCCTTAACGGACAGAACCTTCGCATGGATGCAGCTACCATTGCAGAAATTCTAGGGGAAAACGGATATCAGACTGGCATGACCGGAAAATGGCATTTATCAGAGACACGGGCCCTTCCGGATCAGGAAAATCAGCTTCGCTGGTTGTCGAACCAAGATCAGGGAAGGGACTTCGCCCCGATTGAAACCTACCCGTCCAACCGTGGATTTGATGAGCACTATGGGGTGATCTGGGGTGTTGTAAACTTCTTCGACCCCTTCAGTCTGGTTCACAATGAAAAACCAATCACGAATGTATCTGATGATTTTTATCTCACCGACTTCATCAACGATAAATCGGTTGAACTGATTGGGAAATTCTGCCGGAACGACAGACCGTTCTTCCTCTATGTGGCCCACACAGCACCCCACTGGCCACTCCATGCCCTGCCCGAAGATATCAAAAAATACCGGGGAGTGTATGACAAAGGCTGGGACAAACTCCGTGAAGACCGTTATAAAAGACTACTGGAAATGGGCATATTCAGTAATGACAACACTCAATTACCCCCCAATGATTCAGGTGTTTCCTGGGATGATTACCCAGACAAAAAATGGGAAGTACGCCACATGGAAGCACATGCTGCCATGGTCGACCGGATGGACCAGGGAATCGGCAGGATCATCCGGAAACTGGAAGAGACAGGTCAGCTTGACAATACCCTGATCATTTTCCTATCCGACAACGGAGCATCTCCGGAAAGAGGTTATCGGCCCGGGTTCGATCGACCGGAACAAAAACGCAACGGGGATAAGATACAATACATCATCAACCGTAATGACACCATCCGGCCCGGATCGCAGGACACCTGGGGATACCTCGGACTCCACTGGGCAGGAGCCATCAATTCCCCGTTCCGATACTGGAAAATGCAATCCTATGAAGGAGGAATCTGTACCCCCTTCATTGTTCACTGGCCTGCAGGATTAAAAGGGAAAGAAAATACAATCAATCATGGAGTCGGGCACGTAATCGACATTCTGCCCACTTGCCTGGAATTGGCCGGGGCAAAATATCCCTCGCAAATCAATGGATTTGAAACAACACATCCTGCAGGCAAAAGCCTCTTGCCGTTAATCCGTAAAGAAATTGCCGCAACCAGTGACACCCTTTTCTGGGAACATGAAGGGGGCAGGGCCTTTCGTACCGGAGAATGGAAAATTACAGCCCTGACCAACGGACCCTGGGAGTTGTTTAACCTCGCCAATGACCGTTCGGAAACGAACAATCTGGCCGGAAAGCACCCCGAACGAATGGCAGAAATGGTTCAGAAGTGGACGGAATTTTATGAAAAAATAAACAGGTGAGATCTGGTATCCGCAAATAAAACAAAACAATACATCCTTAAAAATGAATAGAGAGCTCCGATTTCTTAAAAAAAACATCAGAACAGGATTAACTGCCGCCTTGGCAATGGTTATCTTAATAATCACGGGGTGTCAGTCAGGAAATCAGGGAAGTGAGGTAACCGTCGTAACCCGTCCGGTTTTAGATGTGCAGAATGATTTCTACCCAGGCAATCGTACCCCCCTGCAACCTACTCATTTTATAAAACTGCCGCTTGGAAGCATTCAGCCAGGAGGCTGGATCCTAAAACTACTTGAATTGCAGAAAGACGGATTGAGCGGTAACCTCGGAGAAATCAGCGCCTGGCTTGAAAAGGATAATAACGCCTGGCTTAAGCAGGGAGGCGACCATGGATGGGAAGAAGTACCCTACTGGCTGAGAGGCTATGCCGATATGGCCTTCATATTCAACGATAAGAAAATGAAAGATGAGGCGATGATATGGATCGAGGCCATCCTGGCCAGTCAACAGGAGAATGGCTGGTTTGGACCTGAAGTCCGCTCTTCAAGGACAGGACATCTCGATTTCTGGTCTAATATGATTGTCCTTTTTACCCTCCAGAATTACTTCGAATTTACAGGCGATGAACGGGTCATAAAATTTATGGAAAATTATTTCCGGTATGAAATGACTGTTCCTGACGAGGCTTTCCTTTCGAGCTACTGGGAGAACAGCCGGGGAGGTGACAATCTTTACAGTGTCTATTGGCTCTACAACATCACCGGTGGGGAGTGGCTGCTTGAATTAGCTGAAAAGATCCATCGCAACACAGCCAACTGGATGCGGCAGACTAGTCTTCCCAACTGGCATAACGTTAACATCGCCCAATGTTTTCGTGAACCGGCCACCTGGTTTATGCAGACCGGAGATTCTACACACCTGATCGCTACCTACAACAACTATCACCTGATCCGCCGTACCTTCGGTCAGGTTCCGGGAGGAATGTTCGGCTCTGACGAAAATTCCCGTATGGGATATATCGACCCAAGGCAGGGTACCGAAACCTGCGGATTCGCTGAGCAAATGACTTCTGACGGGATCCTGACCCGCATTACCGGAGATCCCTTGTGGGCCGATAACTGTGAGGATATATTGTTTAACAGTTTTCCTGCAGCATTTACAACCGATATGAAAGCCTTGCGATACATAACCTGTCCGAATGGAGTGACCGCCGACGACAAAAACCACGCCCCGGGGATCGACAACAACGGCCCGTTCCTGCTGATGAACCCTTTCAGCAGCCGCTGCTGCCAGCACAATCACGGCCATGCCCTCCCCTACTACCTGCAGAACCTGGTAATGGCCAGCAACGACAACGGACTGGCAGCCATTATGTACAACTCCAGTATCACCCGTGCAAAAGTGGGAAATGGCACCGAAGTGACTCTCGCCCAGGATACCCGGTATCCATTTGAAGAAGAGATCCGTTTTATGATCAATACGCCGCAAAACGTGATATTCCCACTCTACCTGCGTGTACCTGGATGGTGTAAAAACGCATCCGTCTCCATCAATGGAAAAAATGCAGGAATAAAAGCAAACCCCTCATCCTATTTTAAAATTGAAAGAGAATGGGCCAATGGTGACGAAATATCCCTGAAACTACCGGCTGAATTAAGTATCCGGACCTGGCAGGTGAACCAGAACAGCGTGTCGGTCGACTATGGACCATTGACATTCTCTTTGAAAATCGATGAAGAATATATTGAAATGAACAGCGCCGAAACGGCCATCTGGGATTCCAAATGGCAGGCCGGGGCAGATCCATCCAAATGGCCCTCTTATGGTATTAATCCGGCAAGCGCTTGGAATTATGGTTTAATTGTGGATGATCACAACGTCACCGGATCATTCACTGTTGTAAAAAAAGAATGGCCAGCTGACAATTATCCCTTTAGTCATTTGAATGTACCCATCGAGTTGAAAGCCAGAGGCAGAAAAATTCCTTCATGGGGCATTGATAACCATGGTCTGGTCGATGTATTACCACATTATCCGGCAAAAACTTCAGAACCGGTTGAGGAAATTGTCCTCATCCCAATGGGTGCCGCCCGGCTGAGGATCTCTGCATTTCCACGTGTTGAAGTTTTATAGACCTGTCAAAACATGAAATATTTTATCGATAACGCCAGAAACCTGCTGATCGTTGGCATCATGTTCCTGACCGGAGTTCTTGCTGCCGGAGAATTGTCGGCTCAAACAATCCGAAAAGCACCGGCACCGCTTTTCAGAGATCCGGTTCACGACGGGGCAGCAGATCCTGTTGTTTTCTGGAACAGGGAAGCCAAAGAATGGTGGATGCTTTACACCGCCCGTCGTGCCAATACCGACGCAGCTGACGTCGCCTATTGTTACGGCACCAACATAGGAATCGCCTCATCTTCAGACAATGGCCGGAGCTGGGTATATCGCGGTGAGCTCGACCTTGAGTTCGAGAAAGGTAAAAATACTTTCTGGGCACCTGATTTGGTATGGTCAAACGGCAAATACCACCTCTTCGTGGCGTATATCAGAGGAGTGAGGAATCACTGGGGAGGTCAGAAAAGGATGGCCCATTACACCAGCACCAATCTCTGGGACTGGAATTTCGAAGGATTGTTGAGCCTTTCTTCCGAAAATGTGATTGATGCCACACTATTTCAAACTTCCGACGGAATATGGAAAATGTGGTACAAGGATGAGTCCGCCGGCAGCCTGACCTACATTGCTGAAAGCAATGATCTTTTCAACTGGAAATGGTCAGATGACCCAGTAATCACCGATCGCCCACATGAAGGACCTAAGGTTTTTAAATTCCACGGATATTACTGGATGATTACCGATGAATGGGCAGGCATGGGCGTTTATCGTTCATCTGACCTGAAAAACTGGGAAAAGCAAAGTAATCCGATTCTTGACAAACCTTCCTCAAGACCCGAAGACACTCCTTCAGGTGCACATGGCGATGTGGTGGTCGTAAACAATAAAGCCTACATCTTTTATTTTACCCATCCCGGAAGGGACCTTCATTCCAAAGCCAGTCTGGATGTAAACGGAATCCTTCCCTATTCCCTCCGTCGCTCCTCTGTTCAGGTGGCTGAACTTACCATCCGGAACGGATGGATCGAATGTGATCGGGACAAACCTTTTGATTTTTACCTTGATTCGTTAGATTAATCGTCTAAAACATTTAATTCTATGAAAACTATTCAGATTTTCAGGATTTACTCGATAGCTTGCCTCTGGGCATTGACTTCTTTTACGACAGCCCCGGCCACCGCACAGGAAAAGGTGCCGTTCGGAGATCCCTTTATTCTCCTGCACGAAGGCACCTACTATGCCTACGGGACACACGGTGCCGACGGCATTGAAGTATATGTATCGGACGACCTGCTCACCTGGCGCG
>JAUWAB010000064.1 GCA_030602265.1 Prolixibacteraceae bacterium
AACAGCGCAAAATATAAAGACTCACTCTTCCCTGAATTACAGGGGGCTTACTTTTAAAATTGAAAAATACTGCTACTGAAAATCAGTATATTATAAAATGAATAAATTAAATTTTCCGGTTTACCGGACAACAATGAAAAAGATTGAAGAAAAAAACAACAAGCTGAATCTTCAGAATGAACAAATTGTAAAACAGCGTGATGATCTTTTTGACCTGTCACAGAAGCTTGAGGAATCCAATCAATCCCGGACAAGTTTCTTTACCAATATTCATCATGAGTTCATTACCCCTTTATCGCTTATTATTGGGCCGGTCAAGGAATTACTGGAAATTGACAAAAACAGCAAGACCGATTTGACCAAAAAATTCAACATCATTTATGCCAATGCATCCAAATTGCTGATCCTGCTCAACCAGTTACTTGATTTCCGGAAAACTGAAATTTCCCAGCCAAAACTGGAATTATCACGTACTGATATTGTCCGATTGATAAGGGACATAAATTATCTGTTCAATGATCTTGCCGCAAGAAAAAATATTTCATTTGTCTTTACATCAGCTTTCCCCGTACTTGAAATATGTTTTGACACCGAAAAAATTGAAAAGGTTGTTACCAACCTGATCGCCAATGCCTTTAAATTTACCAATTCCGGAGGAAGAATTACCGTGGAACTCAGCACAACCCCGGGACGTGAAGGATCACCCAATATCGAGTTGAAAGTAACTGACAACGGGTACGGCATACCGGAGGAAAATCTCAGTTTGATCTTTGAACGTTTTTACAACTACTCGCCCCCCGGAATTGTGGCAGGGAGCGGTATTGGCCTTGCACTGGTCAAAAGATATACGGAACTACACGGAGGGAACGTTTCTGTGGTCAGCAGCCTGGGTACGGGCTCTTCCTTTACCATATCTTTTCCGATGGTTGATGATTGCCTGCCTGTTGAAAATGAAAGTCCCAGGCATCTGTATACCTACAGCGAGACGGTTTCTTCTTCCCTGACCACAACCATGCCGGGTGCGGCCAGAGACATCAAAAACGGCGAAGAGCTTACTTCTGCCAAACTGGTAGTCATCGTTGATGATAACGATTTCAGGGATTATCTGGTAGATATCCTGTCAGGCAGGTACCGGATATACACTGCGGGAACTTTTACCGAAGGATTTGACCTGATCTCATCCAAAAATCCTGATTTAATTATCTGTGAGGTAAACCTGTCCGATGCTACCGGATACGATCTTTGCCGGAAGGTAAAAGGCAATTACCCGACAAGTCATATCCCGGTGGTATTGCTTTCTTCACACTCCGACATCCGGGACCAGATAACCGGTATTCAATCGGGTTGCGATGCATATATCACAAAACCTTTTGACAATGAATTCCTTATTGTTACAGCAGAAAACCTGGTTGAGCAACGGAAAAAAATAAAATCAAAATATTTCTTCGGGCCCGATACCGAAATCAAAGACAATGCATTGTCCTCAGAAGAGAATCAGTTTATCGCTAAGGTATTGCAGGAAATTGAAAATAACCTCCAGGATTCGGAATTCGACGTAGAGAGGTTATGCAGGAACATCGGGCTCAGCCAACCGCAAACCTATCGCAAAATTAAATCCATCACTGATCTTTCCATTGCAGAATTTATCCGGAATACCCGTCTGAAAAAGGCCGCACGCCTGATGTCGGGCGGAAACCTTACAGTCAGCGAGGTTGCGTACGAAGTTGGTTTTAATGACCCGAATTATTTTACCAAGTGTTTCACACGGCTCTTTGGTCAAACTCCAACGGACTATCTGAAACTTCGGAACAACGTGTAACGGGTTTACCTGGTGCCAAACACCAGGGTACGTTTACCATCCCATGCCACTGCCTCAATTCTGCTTGAGCCCGACGGGAATGGAACCACGGTATGCTTCCCGTCGCTGCTGCCCGTCCCGGTCATGGTTATATGGGTCAATTCATTGTTTGCATACGTCTCGTATACGGTAACATTTTTCCAGATATCCCCCGATATGGTTTTGGTGCTTGTTCCGGTAATTCCTGTATTAAATTGTCCTTCAACAGCTAATCTGTTTCTATAGGCATTCAGACTATTGCCGCTGATATAATGAATATAACCTGAAGGCGGCGCAGGATATTTCCTTGCATAACTGTAAACTTCATCCACCATACTCTGGGTAATGGTTTTGCGGGCATTGGTATAATCGCCGAAAACTTTGTCGACAGGGGTAAGCATCCCGGCCATGGTGAAGAATCCGGTAAGATCGTACTGTAGTGCATCACAGACGTTTTTGACAAAATTCATCTGCAGCTGGCCATGCGACAAACTACGTTCGTCGGTAATCCTGACCTTTTCAAAAATTTCACCCCAGAAATAAGGCCGGTGCCATTCGTTATTTTGCCCGGCAACATGAAAGAAAAGTTGCAACTGCCAGAGCGGAACAAGCTTGACAAAATGGTCACCTCCCCAAACCCCGGCATTATCTGCACCATATTGCGCATCCGGTCCAGCCTGCAGACCCCACTCCTGCTTTTTGATAAAAGCATTGTTCAGGTAAGCATTGAAACGACCTCCAACGGCTCCCCCGATATTCTCGTGCTCTAATCTGAGGTTATTGGGCGTAAACTGATATTGAGTCCATACAGAAAAAATATTGTTGGTAACTTCCGTAGTGCCGACCCACATCATTCCCGGCCGTGTTTGGTTTACGTGGCCGAATTCGTGGGCTATCCCCCAGTTATTGGTACGCACGGCATCCGGATTCGCCACCGTATTCATGGTGTTTTCATTAAATCCTGCCCCCATACCGTCGGCAAACATATAGCCACTCCAGGAAACCCGTCCGAACATACGGTTCTTCGGTAAGCGGTCATAGGTTGAAAGTCCCATCAGGGTATGCTGCATGGATATAATACTGTCATACAGCTGGATCAGCTCTTGTAACCGGTGGTAACTGTTGGCGCGCAGTGAATTTACCGAATACGCCAGTTGTACTTTATTGCCCCGGATATCCAATATCTCGCTTACTGCATTATCAATCAGGTTCCTTCCATCTTCATTGCTGTGTTTCTGCACGTCAAAATAACCGTTCACTTTGCCTGAAGCTATGTGAATGCTAATATCATCGGCACCTTTATAATCCGGAGTATAATAATTGATATATCCGTTGCCCTTACCTTTCATGGTAAGTATATTGAGCCCGGAACGCAGCGGATAGGAATAATCCGCACCACCACTCCCGAAATCCCTTACCCGGAGGCTTATTTTCTCATTCTTGGTATTTCCGGCAAACAGGATAACTTCCTCGCCTTCTTCAAAAAATATTCCTGTAGGATTTTCAAACTGGCTGTATGTCGAGGTTTTTAATTCACGGGCCAGGTCGGATACTTCCCTGTAGGTTTCGTAATGCCCGATGCGGTAATCGGTTCTGTATTTCCCTGCCAGCATATAGACCGCAATATTCTGTACAAACGGATTTTGCATGGAAGCCACATCCTGCAGGGTAGTTCCCGGTTTCAGAGATGAAAATATGTCGTCTGTAAACCAGGTTGCGTCAGCCTCTATTGATTTGGTCGAACGGCTTTCATAAATCTCTATCTCGGCAAGCGAAACATAGTATTTCCCTTCATCATGGCTGTATGCATCGGTAACCAGGATCTTAATGCGCCGGGGATTAAGCACCGGAACGGAGAAGGAGACCACCTGCGGCTCAGCGCTGTTTTGTGCCTCTATGGTCCCGACCTGTACATATTCCGGATTGGCGGCTGTGCTGATCCATACGGTGGCAGACTTTATGCGGCCGTTGGAACCGGTACTGCGCGGATATAACACCACATAATTGGCAATGGTTGCTTCTTCAGGATCAAGAATATACTCCAGTTCGACGGGCATATTGGCCGGAATTCCGGCCCATGGGGAATGGTACATGGTATTGGGGTTACCATCAAAAGATTTTTCAATATTTTCATTTACCTGGAACTTGTCGGCCGGGGTAAGCACTGCTCCCTGAATTTTAATTTTTCTGTCTTTCTCGAATACGGAGGCAGAGAAGGGTGTGTATTTATCCTGCGTAAGAAGTCCCTGGCTTACTTTTACCGTATCCCGTAATTCTCCTCCTGATTGTTTGAAAATGATCATGGCATTCCTTTTTTCATCAGGATTACCCAACAGGTCAACTTCAAAACTGAAATTGACATCAACCAGGCCACTTTTCGTTTCCGGCAATATCTTTACCCAACTCACGGAAGGTGTAACTTCAATATTTATATTGGTGGTTGCGGTGATAACAAAGGATTGTTTTTTATAATCCAGGGAAACCGCCTTTTTGCTCAGTATGATTACGGGATTCTTTCCGAGCTGAATAACCGTCAGCGTTTTGGTAAAGTCTCCAGCCTTAACTGTTAAAACTGCCTCCCTGACATCGGTCGTTTTGTTTTCATCAACGGTAATCTGCAGGCGTTTTTTTGTCTCATGTAAAACGGAAACATTGCACCAGGTCATACTGCTCGAGGCTGTAATACTTTCGATGTTTGTTTCTATCTCAAAGTACCTGGTGGCCGGTGAGGCAGCAAAATTAACACTGGTTCCCGCGTCCCTGATCTCGAAAACCGGGGGCGGGGCCGGATCATCTTTTGCACATCCTGTAAGGTGAGCAGATATAATGAAAATGAGAAACAAGATATATGTCCTGCCAATATTTGCCATAGGTTGATGGATTAAGAAAAAAGAGCAGGGAGAAAGAATGACCCCTGCTCTTTTGTGATTAAAAATTAATTTTTATAACTCTTTGCCGTAAACATAGAATTCGGCAAGGAATGCATAATGGTTTGGCCCCTGGGTGGCAACGTATTTAATATACCTTGCCTCAGGCATCATGGGCAACTGCACCATTTGTCCGGCGTTGCTCATCCTGTCGAAGTTGAACTCACCCTGATCGGTAAAATTTGTGCCGTCATTACTGGTTAAGATTCTATATTTGGTTTGCCCACCGTTATTACCTTGTCTGCGGAAGGCTTCAACGGCAAGTATCCTGACGGTTTTCTTCATATCGATGGTGAAATGGTGCGGATAACCCGGAGCAGCACCATCCCACTGGGAGTGCCAGAAAGTACTCAGATCGCCGTCGATTACTGCGGCTGCCCTGCCCTGAATGGGTGGTCCCCAGTTGGCCTCAGCAGGCTCTTCCGTTGAGAAATCAACAATCGCCCATTCGGAGCGGACAATCTGCTCTGCATATTGGCCATAGAGATCGATCTCGCCCAGGAAAGCAAAATTGTTTGGACCGGCTGTTGCTACATACTTGATGTAACGGGCCATCGGTAACCCTGGAAGGTTATAAGTGGCGCTATTTATATTACGGTCATATTCAAACGATCCCTGATTGGTATAAGTAACTCCATCCAAACTCGTATGTATCTCGAACCGGGTTTGGCCACGGTTGTCGCCCTGTCTGCGGAATACTTCAAACTTACTGAGTTTGGCAATTTTACCCATATCGAAGGTAAAGTGGTGCGGATACCCCGGACTGCCACCCGACCATTGGGTATGCCAGAAGGTGTTGATATTTCCGTCGATGGCAGCAGTGGCTAAACCGTTGGGAGCGCCTTCAGCCGGCTCCTGAGTAGAAAAATTAACAATCTGCCATCCTGCTTTCGACAATTTCTCTCCGTCGAATTTTATGAATACGGGAAGCTTTGCAGTGGTTGCCGCGGTATGAAATGTATCAATGGCTGTCGGTTCAGGAATGAAATAGGAAACTATATTCATATCTGTTTCCGATTTCCAGTTCCTGATAACCGTGCGGTTCACTTCCGCCGGGACAGTCATACGGACTTCCGCTTCGTCGGTATTCAGATAAGAAATTTCCACCTTCGTATTACCAGCAGGGGCAGTTCCCCAAAGCACCACTACAGAATCGACCGTACCACCACCGGAAATGCCAATTACAGGACGGTTCGTTAATCCGGCAATGTACCTTGCGTCATACGCCGATCCGGTTACCTGTTCTTTTACTGACCGGTTACCGTTATTATCGACGGAGTAAACCTTAAAAATGTAGGAACGCTCCTCCAGGTTGTCGACCATAACTTCAATTGAATCGAGCGGGATATTAGGAGTAATATCAATGGTTTTGGATGCTTCCCCGTTGTCCCATTCAATAACACACTTTTTTACATTGACCGCATTAACCAGGTAATACTTGAGTTTAATCCTTTTCTGACCTGCATAAGTTTCGATCAAAAGAGGTTTTGGCGCATAAATCTTTTCACCGTCGGCAAGATATTCTTTGTGAATATCTTCCATCTTGTCGCAGCGGCTGAATAAAAAAACCGTGCTGAGTAATATAACGAATGGTATTATTAATCTTTTCATTGTTTTACTGTTTATTCGTTAACTTCCTGACCCCAGAATGTAACCTCTGCGAAATGTATAAAACCGGTATTTCCCCAGGTTTCCTTCACCACAAAGCGGATATACCTTACAGCAGGGTCGTCGATGGTAAAGGAGTATTCGTCGCCGTTGGCGAAATGTTCCTGGTCCTCGGCAGCAGTACCACCCTGTAACGAAGGACGAATAGCAACACAGTCTTTCAATTTAGTCCATCTTGTAAAACTACCGTCCTTGTCAGGGGTCTCCTTCATTCCCCAGATTTCCATAAGGCGTGGGTTCCCGTGTGAGTAGAAGAACGTCTGCCGTTGAAGTACATTTACCCGGCTGAGACGGGCAACAACGCCCAGGTCCAGCGTCCACTGCTGCGGCCATCCGGTTCCTGCCCAGGTATGGTTGAAGGTGCCCGGGTTGTCGTCGTAGGCAAACTCGTACTTACCTTCCCAGGCTGCCATATCATGGTCGTTGTCTAAAACAATTTTCTGAAACTTCCTTTTGTCGAGTTTTGCCTCGTACATAGGTGTTAAATTCAGTTTAATGGTATCGGAATAGTTATCCCAACGGTCTCTTATTACCACACCAAAAACGCCCTCTTCCGGTTCAAAACCCCTAACGGTAAAGGCCCCGGCGGTCATTCCTGAGTATACGGTTTCCACCTCACGCAATACTCCATTCTCGTCGGGTGCAAGGATCAGGAAAGCCAACGGAGCGTTGTTTTCATTAGCCCAGCGGTACAGCACACCACCGAAATCCGGAACCATGGTAACCGTTTCCCTGACACTGTGCACATCGGGAGTTAACGGATTCACCTTTACCGTTACCGGAGCCGATACATTTTCGCTGCGGTCAACGGCATAAAGCGTTACCGTTTTCTCGCTGGTATCGTTAAATCCTTCCACAACCAGCTGGTTGATATAGGACGAACTTCTGGTTTCAACCTTTCTGTTGTTGCTGAGCATATACTCGGCTTTTACATACAATACATCATTATCTGATGGTAAGGTATAGGTAAGCAATGCACCTCCGGGGGCATTAACAACCGTAACATTGGTTACAGGTCCGGGAGGCTGGGAATCTTTAAACAAAGGTTCCCTGATATCTTCGGTACAACTGCCCAGAAAAGCCACTATCCCGACTATCGTGAATAAATACAATATTTTCTTCATATCTGTTATTTTTAAATAATTACACACTTGGCACATTATTACCAACCCGGATTTTGCACAAGGTTTGCATTTTTGATAATTTCCTGTTCCCTCACAGGCCATAAGTAATCCTTAAATGTAAACGAAGGTGTAAAGAGTGTGGTTACATTATAGAATGCCAAACCGGCGGCGCTGATATCCCATCCGCGTATAGGCTGGTTCAGATATTTCTCGGCATCTTTCCACCGGCGAAGGTCCCAGAAACGTTGTCCTTCGAACGCAAGTTCGATTAATCGTTCCTGTTTGATGATTTCCCTCATACCCGCCTTGGTCTTATACTTGTCGGGGGATTTTGAATACTGTGACCAGCTTTCGGCAACCGTTTTCAGTCCGGCTCTCTCCCTTACCAAATCAATATATTCATAAACTTCTGCATCAGGAGCGGCTTTTAATTCGTTCAATGCTTCGGCATATAAAAGGTAAAGGTCGGCCAGCCTGATTACCGGGAACGGGAACTCATAATAAGGCACCCAGGTGTTCTGATTGATCGCACCATTGGGATTGATCAGTTTCTTCACAAAATATCCGGTAGCCGAGAATTCGCCCCTGTTTCTCTTGGTGGCCAGTTCTCCCAAACGGGTCTGAACATAGTATCTGTTAGGATCAAGGAAATAGGTATTTCTGTCAAAAGCAATGCTGGCATAGAACCTTGCTTCACGGTCGAAATGGAGAATCGCTGTCTGCTCGCCCGAACGTACAAAATCATTCTCAGCGGTAACTGCAGTGCGCAAGCTGTAGCGGTTTTCGTAATCGTAATTACGGTCCTCGTTAATTGGCACGCCGTTTTTGGAATAAAAGAGTTCAGCCATCGCCATGGTAGGTGCATAAAACTGGCTGACGGGGTTTGAAGCCGTAACCTGAATAAGCAAAGGCACACACATTCTCTGGTAATTCTGGGAGAACGGGAAATGGGTAATACCCCATATTACTTCAGGGCTAAGCCTGTCTGTTACGATCGACCGGATGATACATTCCCTTTCGAGCGCGGGAGAAATTACAGAACGGGTGGAATAGGTGGTATACAGTTTAAAGTTACCCAGATGAGCTGATTCAATGGCTGCCTTAGCTGCGGCCGCAGCTTTCTCCCATTTGGAAGCATCCACCGTAGCGGGGAAAAGTTGTGTGCCCCGGTTGTCGCGAAGGCTGGCATAGTCCTGGTTTCCATTGAACAGCGGACTGGCAGCAGTTACCAGTACCCTGGCTTTAATAGCCAGTGCAATGGGTGCAGTAATCCGTCCCAGCTCAGTGGTTTCAGAGAAAAGGATCTGGGGCAGATCGGCAGCTGCCTCATCAATAAGCTCAACAATGTAATTTACCACATCGTCTACCGGATCGCGGTAAACCTTAACATCTTCGGTTTTGGTATAAATGGGAAGGTTTTCCTTAACGATTGGAATAGGTCCGTAAGACTGGAAAAGCAGCCAATGATAATAGGCCTTCAGAAACTTAACTTCAGCAATCCAGCGTTTTTTCTCAAATGGTTCCACGTCACCGGCCTTGTCAATATTCTCCAGGAAAATATTGCAATCGCGGATACCCACATACAGGTTTTTACCCCGCTGGCGGCCATCCCACATATTCAGGTGTGGATCCTGAACATTCTGCAATCCCCTGGCAATCAGCGCCGAGTTAAAGGAACTCCCAACGATTTCCTCGTTGAACCAGACTTCATCGCCCCCGCCAATTCCGGGGTTCACCCACGGGTCACCATAATTGAGCAGATAATTGTAACAGGTAGCCAGAAACTTTTCAGCAGAATTTCTGTCGGCAAAAGCATCATCGATGGTGGCGACGTTGTCCGGCACTACATCGAGATAACTGCAGGCAGCACCGCTAATCAGCAGCACAACCGTCAATATGTATATTTTAATATTTTTCATACTCATAATCGATTACTTTTTAGAAATTAACCTGAAGACCAATATTGACAACCCTCTGGACAGGATAACCCAGTCCATTGCCACCCATTTCGGGATCCCAAAGTTTAAACTTACTGAAAGTTAAAAGGTTGGTACCACTCAGGTACAAGCGGGCATATTCCAGACCAATCCGTTTGTATAAATTTTGCGGAATGGCGTATCCAAGTTCTGCAGACTTAAGCCTCAGGAAGGATCCATCCTGCATAAACCAGGTGTTCCTTTGGGTATTGTTCGGAACCGGGGAATCTGACAAACGGGGCCAGAGCGCATAAATGTCACGGTTGGCTTCTGACCAGTAGCTATCGGCATAAGCCTTAAGCAGGGCGTTATTTTTCTGGTAGCTGGCAAACGGGTCATTATCCCAGGAATGGTCGATAAACGGAGCAGTGGCATTGGCATCAATCCAGAAGGATGAACGGGCTGATCCCTGGAAGAAGACCGATACATCAAAACCTTTGTAACCGCTCGAAACACCAAAACCATAAATAATCTCAGGTGTTTCCGGATAACCGATAGGTACTCTGTCGAGCGCGGTAATCTGGTCATCGCCATTGATATCACGGTACTTAATATCGCCACCCCTTAAGATACTTCCGCCAAATTGCTGGGTAGGTGAGTTGAGTACTTCCCAGTCATCAACAAACAGACGTTCGGCGATATAACCCCATTGTTGGGATATAGGCCTGCCGACAGCCGACAGCCATGGTGTAGCAGAATAATCGGGCTCTTCCACTTTTTCAAATACGCCAACAGCATAGGTAAAGTTACCACGGGCAGTTACCCACACTCCATTCTTGAAATTTTCCTGATAGTCAATGGAAATATCAATACCCTTGCTGGAAGCTTCTCCCACGTTGGCTTTGGTACTGGTCTGCAAACCGAATGTTGAGAATGCCAGACGGTCCATAAGGATGTTTGTCCTGTATTCGCTGAAGAGATCGGCATTAATATCGATTTTGTCCCAAAGTCCGAGTTCTATCCCGAAATTGCCCTTCTTCGCAGTTTCCCAGGTGATCAGGTCATTGGCATAACGCGAAATGGAAACTCCGGGCCGGCCGTATAACCGGTCGGTTCCCCATGTATAACCACGTTCGTTGTTACTTAAATTTACGTTTGAAAGGTAGAAGAACCTGTCTTCGGGTCTGCCGATCTGGTCGTTACCAACCAAACCATAGGTTGCTTTAAATTTGAGTTTAGTGATGGTACGATCCATCGGCCTGAAGAAATCCTCGTTTGATACATACCAGGCAACACCGGCTGACGGGAAGAAACCAAACCTTTCTTTCTGTGCGAAACGTTCTGTACCGTTGTATCCGAAGTTATATTCAAGGAAATACCTTAAATCATAGGAATAGGTAAAACGCCCCGATATTCCCAGGTTCCTGCTTGGCAAAGAGGCCTGCAGGGTTCCCTCGTTGCCCGAAAGCGACTGGCGCATGATACCTACCAAAAGGCCGCTCACGCCATGCTTGTCGTTGAACGTACGATCATAGTCAACCGCACCTTCAGAATAGAATGTAGAAGATACTCTTTTCTCACCTTCCACATAATCCAGTGAATTTCTGCCGGTATTCGAGTTAAGAGGCCTTAAAACATATTCGTCAGTCCTTTGGTCATAGCTCTGTACCATATAATAGAATGGTATAGAACTACGAACTACATCAAAATAGGCATTCCGGGTGGTATTTCCCAGTACCCTGGCGCGCAGTCCCTCGGTGATAAACTTCAGGTCCTGTTTCAGTTCAAACTGCGCCAGCATCATCGATGTGCTCGATTCTTTATAACCTTTAGTCAACTCGGCATACGGGTTTATATAATTGGCGTTGCCATAGTTTCCATACAGGGTGTTCCTGCTGCTCTGAAGCCTTGCATCGGGTTGAAAAACCGCCGGGAATAAAACGGGGTTTGTACGCATAATGGCCCTGTACATTTCGGTACCGCCCTGAATCGGACCGGTATAATCATCGAATGTACCATGTACCCTTACAATGGCTTCGGTAGTTTGTGTTACGTTCAGGTTAACGTTCGAACGTATCAGAAAACGCTTCAGATCTATATTATTACTGTAGTCGTTGCTGCTGTTTACTTTCAGGATACCATTGTCCTGGGTGAAGCCCCCGGCAATGTAATACCTGGCCACCTGGCCCCCACCCGACATATTCAGGTTCAGCCTCTGGTTCATGGTATAGTCTTTCAGCAACTCTTCCTGCCAGTTGGTTTGCGGATATACCATAGGATTACGGCCCGCAATGGTGTTGTCGATCTTTCTTTGTGAATAAGGCAGGAAACCCAGCGGGTCGCGCGTGCGAACCGCCTCGTTATGCATCTGCATATAGGTTATCGGATCGGCAAACTCAATGTTCTTGGTAGGTTGAGAAAGAGAATTTTCGAACCTGATGCTCACTTTTGCTTTTCCTTCCTTTCCTTCCTTGGTAGTAACCAGGATAACCCCGTTGGCACCGCGGGCACCGTAAAGGGCAGTTGCGGTGGCATCCTTCATAATCGAGAAAGCAGCAATATCATCGGGGTGCAATCTGGCCAGGTCATTGGCCGAAAGTTCAATACCATCAATCAGGATCAGTGGGTCTTTCTTATAACCAAAAGTGGTTACCCCCCTGATGAAGAACTCAGCATTGTCCTGTCCGGGTTCCCCACTTCTCTGGTAGGAAATTACCCCCGACATACGGCCTGCCAGGGCAGTGGTCAGGTTACTTGCCGGAATACGCAGGTCTTCAGGCTTAACGGTTTCGATTGAGGCCAGTACGCTCTCTTTCCTCTGCCGGGCAAATGCCACAACCGTCACATCTTCCAGCTCTTCCCGTCTCTCCTTTAATGTAATGTTGATGGTGTTCTGAGCGCCGACATCCATAATCTGGCTCTCCATCCCCACAAATGAAAATACAAGCTTGTCATTTGCAGAAGCCTCAATGGTATAGGTTCCATCCACGTCGGTGATAACACCTCGGGTAGTACCCACTACAGTAATGGTAACACCAGGTAAGGGTGCGCCTTTTTCATCCACAACCTTTCCCCTTATGTTACGACGATCAACCTGAAGTGCTGAGTTGTCCCCGGAATTGCCACTGGCAAATAATGGCATGGATATTCCCGCCAAAACGAGCATAATCAGGCACATTTGAAAGAACTTCCCAAGCAGCTTGCTTTGATAAAGTTTTCCTTTGTCTGTTTTTTTCATAAAAAATTGATTTTATAGATGTTTAAAAGAAAGATTTGTACAGAAGTGTACTCATTCCCTGGTTGCAAGGGGGTGCATCCAAAAATTCCGATGGTAGTTTCATACGTTTTTATATTAGGTTTTCACTTTTCTTCAAAGGTTTAAAAATGTTAAAATAAATGAGTGGACGGCTGTATTTTTTATTCTTAAAAAGGTATTTTTTACTCATAAATTAGTAAAAATCATTCGTGAATCTGTATTTTTCATTCAGAAAATCACTTGTAAGAGTACTTCATTTATTAATATCGGGAGCTTTCCCTACAGGTTAACTATCATTGAAAAGGATTTTATACCTTACTCCCGAATTGTTCAACTATGCTGAAAAACCAGAATATAATGAAAACCAACCTTTTGCTTTCTCTCCTTTTCACCTGCCTTGCTTCCCTGAACGGGTATGCGCAGCTTCCACCCGTTTTCGGGCCCGAATACAACGGCATCACCCAAAAAGATGAACTGACAAGGGTGTTTATTTCGCCCGTCAGAATAATGTGGACTTCCGACACTTCCGGAGAATTCATCAAAAATACCGATGTACTGCTGAAACCGGGGAACAGCCAGTCAGACGTGAGTCCGATCACCCCGTTCTGCACCCTCAGAACTTCAGGAACCGACACAGCCTCCATACTTCTCGATTACGGCAGGGAATTGCATGGAGGCCTCCAGCTGGTCATGGGCAGCTCCTCCCGCAGGGAACCCTCCCTGGTCCGCATCCGGTTCGGCGAATCGGTGGGCGAGGCCAACAGTCAGACCTACAACGCCGACTGGCTGATGGGCTTTTCGACCGATGACCACGCCAAGCGCGACATCATCATGGAAATTCCACGCTCCGGACTGATCGAGATCGGAAACACCGGCTTCCGGTTTGTGCGCATCGACCTGCTGCAAGCCAACACGACCATCCACCTCAAGGAAGCGCGGGCCATCCTGCGGTACCGCGATATCCCTTACCTCGGCACCTTCAGCAGCAGCAGTCCCAGGCTCGATTCCATCTGGATTACCGGCGCATATACTACCCATCTCTGCATGCAGGAGTACCTTTGGGACGGCATCAACGCGACCGTCTCGTATGGTTAGGCGATTTCCACCCGGAACTGAAAACCATCAACAAAGTATTTGGCTATAACGAAGTTATTCCCAACAGCCTCGACCTGGCCTGCCAGCAATACCCCCTCCCCCGCTGGATGAACGACATGAGCTCCTACTCCATGTGGTACCTGATTATCCACCACGATTGGTATATGCAGAACGCTGACCTGGATTTTCTGAAAAAACACCGCGATTACATTGTAGGGCTGATCGCCCTTATCGACGCCAAAATTGCGGACGACGGAACCGAAACACTAAGTCCCTTCAGGTTCTTAGACTGGCCATCCTCCCCCAATACCGAAGGCGTGGAAGCGGGATACCGGGCCCTGCTGGTCTGGGCGCTGAAAGACGCTGAAAAACTGTGCAAAATTCTCGGTGAAGAGGAATCGGCAGCCCTCTGCGCGGCAGCAGCCGGCAGGCTCAACCAGAAAATCATGGGCCATAACGATCTCAAGCAGGCAGCTGCCCTGATGGCCGTGGCCGGGTTAATGGATCCGGCAAAGGCCAGCCATGACGTGATTGCAGTCGACGGGGCCAAACGCTTTTCCACCTTCTACGGCCTCTATATGCTTGACGCCCTTTCTATGGCCGGGCTGCAGGACCAGGCGCTGGAAATCATCAGCGACTACTGGGGAGGCATGCTCGACATGGGAGCCACCACCTTCTGGGAAGATTTCGACATTGAATGGATGGAAAATTCGGCACGCTTAGATGAATTCACTCCTGAAGGCATGAATGACATCCACCGCGATTTCGGGGAATACTGCTATCCCAGTTACCGACACAGTCTGTGCCACGGCTGGGCATCGGGCGTGACTGCCTGGCTCACCGAGAATGTATTAGGCATCACGGTGGTTGAGCCGGGTTGTAAAACCCTGAAAATCGAACCCCATTTAGGCAACCTTGAATGGACCGAGGGCAGTTTCCCGACCCCTTTAGGCATCGTCAGGGTAAAACACACCAGACAGGCAAACGGCGAAATCAAAACAGAAATCGAGGCGCCAGACGGGATAACCATATTATAAGACGACAATAATTGCATCTCTTATCATCGCGGGAAGGTCATTCCGGAATTCATATATTATAATAATTAACCTGATGTCTTCATCTTACCGGCAATTAATACTTCCGGAATTAATGAAATACTCTGCCTGATAATTAATTGACTACCTTTGAATAAAGCTAATAATATCATATATTTGCAACATATAATGTATTTCCATCATGATATAAAAACAAAATTTTGTTATAATATCAGAAACTATAACCAATTTCGGATATGTATTTACGAAGATTATCGCTTGAAGATGAAAATAATGACAGTATTTTTCTGTGGGGAGCACGCCAGACCGGAAAAACAACTTTGTTAAAGCATCTTTATCCGCAGGCAAAATACTATGATTTGTTGCTGGCCAATGAGTTTGAAAGGCTTCTAAGGGATCCATCGTTACTTAGCCAGGAACTGGCTTATTTGAAAGAAGGAGACCTTGTAATTATCGATGAAGTGCAGAAAGTGCCTCAGTTATTGGACGAAGTACATTCCCTGATTCACCGGAAAAATTTAAGGTTTATTTTAAGCGGTTCAAGTTCGCGTAAACTAAAAAGAAGCGGGGCTAATTTACTGGGAGGAAGAGCATTGAAAAAAATCCTGTTTCCACTGGTAAGCGCAGAAATTCCTGATTTCAATCTGATTAAAGCCGTCAATAACGGTATGATCCCCCGTCATTATATGGTAAATAATCCCTGGGAACGTTTCCAGGCTTATATAGGAGTATATTTGAATGAAGAAATAAGGGAAGAAGCATTATCGAGAAATCTGAGAACATTTTCACGATTTATGGAAGTGGCCGCCATCAGCAACGGAGAAATGATGGTATATAAAAATATTGCGCAGGATTGTGGAATTGATTACCGGACGGTGAAAGACTATTTTGAAATTCTGGTGGATACATTGACAGGCTATTTTATTCAGGGATTCACTTCTACGGTAAAACGCCGTGCCATCCAGGCGCCGAAATTTTATTTTTTCGATGTAGGGATTGTAAACTATTTACTGAATAAGAAGAATTTGCTTCCGGGTTCAGAGTCATTTGGCCGTTCATTCGAGCATTTCATTATACAGGAGATAATTGCTTATCTGGGTTATACCCAATCTTCAGAAAATCTTACTTACTGGCGTACAAGTTCAGGTTATGAGGTGGATGCTATTATTGGCGAGGGCCGTATTGCCATTGAAATAAAATCAACCGATGAAGTCAGGTCCCGTCATTTAAAAGGGTTGAAAGCATTTCAGGAAGATTTTCCACAGGCAAAAGCCATAGTGGTTTCGCTCGACAAATACCCCAGAATATTAAATGGCGTTGAAATAATCCCGGCGGTGGAATTTCTAAGAGCACTATGGAATGCAGAGATTATTTGAATTGTTTTAATAAAATATTGCAGGTTGATAATAGAATGTTTATTGCACTGGTTAAGCGATCATATTTTTCCAGATAATCACTTATCCGATCCTGCCAGCATGCCTTCTTCTGGCAGAGGTCGCCCATGAAAAATGGTTATTTTCTGTGAAAAATAATTACAGCACAGACAAGCAGTTAAAAAACTAATTGAAGATGGCAATATTATCGTTTGTCTGGGTAGTGTCATATTTTCTGTGTCTCTCGACCATGGTTTCCCATATTAGTTTTGCTACACTACACTGTTTCGTAAAACACGAAGCGTAAATTGCGAGATGTAAATGCTACTGATTATTTTGAGAATTGCAGACGATCAATAAACTCAATAGTTTTCTTTGTCACTGTCAGTTCCGGGAGTCTATTTGCCAGGCATTGCAATGCTTTGCCTGATTATTTGGTTGAAGCGAAAGGCCGGGATATTCCTCAAATTTCTCCCTTCTGTATATTTGTTAATACCAAATAGAAATTAACCCCCGGCCTTTCGGAATTTTTGCTTACATTGTCCACAAAACACGAAAAATGGTCTTTTAACACTAAACTTATAACATGAACCATAAAGCGAAAAAATACACCTGCCTGAACCGGATTTTCTCCGGATGGCTCTTGTTCTTTATGATAACCTTAACCCTCGCCTGCACGAAATCGCCGCAATCTGAACCACCAATTATGAAAAAGGCTTTTCCGGTATGGGCGGAAGGCCGCGAAAAGGAGATGAACCTCACGCTCTGCTTTCAGGGAACTTTCGAGGCAAACCCCTTACAGGAGGTCCGGCTGAAGATTACGGGATCTACCCTTTACCGGGTGTTCCTGAACGGGGAGTTTCTCGGTTATGGCCCGGCAAGGGCGGCCCATGGCTGGTTCAGGATAGATGATTATGACCTCACACAGAGAGTCAGACCGGGCGAAAACCTGCTGGCTGTCGAAGTAGCGGGGTACAATTCAAACAGTTATTATACGCTCGACCAGCCTTCTTTCCTGCAGGCTGAAGTTGTTTCAGACGATCAGGTTTTGTTAGCTACCGGACGGGATTCGGGGTTCAGGGCATATGAACCGGGCGAACGCCTGCAGAAAGCCGAACGGTACAGCTTTCAGCGCCCGTTCAGCGAATACTACACTATGGGGCCCGAGTCGGAGCAATGGAAAACCGGTGCCGGCGCACATAAAAAACCCCTGGCCCTCGCTGTCCAACCTGCAGTCAGGTTGCTCCCCCGGAATGTTCTTTACCCTGAATACAACATCGTCCGGCCCGAAGCCATCCATTCCCGCGGAACTTTCAGGCTTATTCAGCCCGGAAACTACAGGAAAGACCGCTCACTGACACGCATCGGCGAGACGCTGAAGGGATTTCCGGAGCATGAAATCGAAATTCTGCCCTCCCAGCTTATCCAGGAAATCGTGAACGATACACAGGAACTCCTGAACGCTCCCTGGACTTCAGAACCCATTTCCCTGAAAGAAAATGAGTTTGTGACCTTCAACTTCGGGATTAACCTGTCGGGATTTATCGGCAGCAAACTGATATGCAGCGAACCTTCAACCGTCATTTTCTATTTCGATGAAATGCTGACAGAGGGCGATGTCAACACTAAAAAACGGATGTCCGACATCAACAACCAGGTCGTCTATGAGCTGGAACCGGGCGAGTACCATATCGAAACCTTTGAGTCCTACACATTCAAATTCCTGAAATTCATTGTCCTTAAAGGCAATTGCCAGCTACAGGATATGTATCTCCGTGAATATGCTTATCCCATGAACGATATGGCCACCTTCAGCAGCAGCAATCCCAGGCTGAACGCCATTTACCAGGCAGCCAGGCAGACTTTCCGGCAAAATGCAGTGGACATATTCATGGACTGCCCGTCGCGTGAACGGGCCGGCTGGCTGTGCGACAGCTATTTCATGGCCATCATGGAGAAAGGATTCACCGGCGGTTCAGCGGTGGCGCGGAATTTCTATGAAAACTATGCCCTTCCCGAAAGTTTTGCCTTTCTGCCCGATGGCATGATCCCGATGTGTTATCCGGCCGACCACAACGACGGGGTATTTATTCCCAACTGGTCGCTGTGGTTCATCGTTCAGATTGATGATTATGCGCAGCGGGGTGGCGATCCGGTCCTTGTTGAACAGCTGAAACCCCGGATCGGTAAATTGCTGGATTACTTCTCGGGATTTGAAAACGAAGACGGGCTATTGGAAAAGCTCGACAGCTGGATTTTCGTGGAGTGGTCGCATGCCAACAGCCTGGTGCAGGATGTAAATTACCCGACCAACATGCTCTACAGTGCTGCCCTGCAAAGCGCCGCCCGCCTATACAGCCACGACGGTTGGCAGAAAAAGGCCGACCAGGTCAGACAAAAAGTCCTGGAACAATCGTGGAACGGCTCCTTTTTCGTGGATAACGCCATCCGGGAAACCGACGGCCAACTGAGGGTAAGCGACAACACTACCGAAGTCTGCCAGTATTACGCCTTCTTTTTCAACATCGCCACACCGGAAACCCATCCCGGACTCTGGCAAAAACTGACCACTGAATTTGGCCCCAACCGGGATGAGCGGGTGGTTTATCCCGACGTCCACCGCGCCAACGCTTTTATAGGCAATTATCTGCGGATGGATATCCTTTCGCGGTACGGGCTGCAATCCCAGCTTTTAGGGGAAATCCAGGACTATTTTTATTATATGGCAGACCTGACAGGCACCTTGTGGGAACACGATAAAAACCACGCCAGCTGCAACCACGGTTTTGCTTCTTACCTGGGGCATATCCTTTACCGGGATATCCTCGGAATCTATGCAATTGACCACGACCGGAAAGAAATTACCATCCGGTTTGCCGATATCGGCCTGCAGCAATGCAGCGGATCC
>JAUWAB010000163.1 GCA_030602265.1 Prolixibacteraceae bacterium
GCAAAGGAAAACGTATCCTTTATCATGCTGCTTCAGAAAGTGGATAAGAAAGAGATGAACGAGCGTGCGGAGGAATTGCTCAAACAGGTCGGACTGCACGACAAGCTCGATATCCGTCCCAATAAGCTGTCGGGCGGACAGCAGCAGCGCGTGGCCGTCGCCCGGGCCCTGGCGTCGAGGCCCAAGTTCATCCTGGCCGACGAACCCACCGCCAACCTCGATACCGAATCGGCGTTTAATCTGCTCGACATCATGGCCCGGCTGAACCGGGAAGAGAACATCACCTTTATCTTCTCTACCCACGACCAGCGGGTGATCGACCGGGCCAGGCGCGTTATCCGCCTGGTCGATGGTGAAATCAGTTCCGACGAGGTGTTTAACCGTTCTTAAAAGCAGTTCCCAGGATGGTTCGAAAGACCCGTATATGGTCACTCTGCCTGCTGACAGTCATGGTGTTTACCTTTGGCAAAGGATTGTCCGGCCAGACGGTAAGGGAAAGCAGTTTCAGTTTCCATGGCTACCTGAAGGCTTTGCCGTCGCTCGATTTTAACAATATAACAAGCGGCGCGGACTTCAACCATATTCTGAACAACAGGTTGAATTTCAGGTATTCGCCCATGAATAACCTGAGTTTTGTGCTGGAAGCCCGAAACCGCCTTCTTTCGGGCAGCATGGTTTCCGACTATCACGATTTTATGCTGGAATCGCTCAGGTCGGACAACGGATTTTTCAAGGCATCGTTTGTTCCGGCATCGGGCAGTGGTTATATCTGGCACGTCAATCCCGACCGGTTCTATGCCGACTGGCAGCATAAGCAGTGGCAGGTTAGGGTGGGGCGGCAGCGCATCAACTGGGGCATCAACATGGTGTCGAACCCCAACGATCTGTTCAACAACTACTCATTCTTCGATTTTGACTATGAAGAGCGTCCCGGAGCCGATGCCCTCCGACTGCAATACTACACCGGAGACCTGTCCCGGCTGGAGCTGGCTGTCAGTCCGGCCCGCGACGCCAAAAGAACCGTGGCGGCCCTGCTGTATGCCTTCAACCGGCAGGAGGTCGACCTGCAGTTTCTGGCCGGTTACTATAAACACCGCACCGCGTTGGGGCTGGGGTGGGCGTCGCATATCGGTGAAAGCGGTTTCAAGGGTGAAGTCACCCTTTTTAACAGCATCGGCAAGATGGATTCAGCTGCCGTGGTGGCTTCCGTATCGATGGATCACCTTTTTCCGGGGGGAACGTAGGGGTTTGTTGAGGTGCTGTATAACGGCGGGCACCGCTCCGGCGAAACCAACCTGCTGCTGATGACCGAGCCTATGGCTGCCGACAATATCTTTATTTCGAAATATGCCATGACTGCCAGCCTCAGCTACCCGGTTTCCCCGATATTTTCGGCCTCAGGCGCAGCCATGTACATGCCCGACCTGAACGGTTTTTATGCCATGCCCGGGTTAACCTGGTCGGCTGTAACCAACTTAGACCTTAATCTGCTGCTGCAGTTTTTTCAGGTGAAACAGGACCAAACCTCCCTGCGACTGTTCCGGCCTTATCTGCAGGTGAAGTGGTCGTTTTGAGTCTCCGGAAATGGATTACCCAAATAACACATGTGATATAATAATATCGGTATTATATGTTCAGGTAACCTGAAACCAGGACTTGATTTTTGTTCTGAATTGTCGTAAATTGTTATTATATAAGCAATTTATGAGATACCATAAATTTCTGATCAATTGGTCTTTGTTGACATTGGCCTTTTTAACCATCGGTTATTTTCTGGGGTACATGGCAGGTCTGACAACCGGCTCAATCTTTGGCCTGACTGTTGCAGATGATGGCCCTCATTATGTTCAGACCATTGTATATTGTGTATTTGGTTCAGTGGTGGTAACGTCTATATCTTTAACTCAATTATCCATTCTGAAGAATTATGGTGTAAAAATCTCCAAATGGTGGATATTGGCCGGAATTGCCGGGGTAATAATCAGTGAGGTGATCGCAGGAATATTACTGTGGAAATTGGATATTAACAGGTCAGATTTAGGCGTATTTCAGGGAGGCCATCAATGGCCTGAGGCACTGATATTTTCATTTTCCGGATTACTGATGGGTATATTTCAGTGGCTTGTGATCAGAAAGCAATATGCGCAATCCATATACTGGATTCCTGTCAGCTTTTTGGGCTGGGGCCTGGGGCATCTGGTCATGTTTAATATCCTTATGTTTTTTGCCGGAGCATTGTTGCTGGGATTGATAACAGGCCTTTTTGTGATACTGATAATGAAGTCTTCACGATTATCTTCCTGAATTCTTTCTTTACTGCATAAGACAAAACAGGAATTAGGGCGTTTAAATATTCTGATTACTTTTGTTTTATGAGGAAAGTTCAATCATCTGGGAGCATGTATAAGTCTGATAACTTAAAACCGACTTTGACTGGAATTTGCCTGTTCCTGTTTACCTTCTTATTTTTTGGATGCCACCAGCCTTCTCAGGAAACTTCCTATAAGCCCACAACCGCTGTCGAAGTGGTTTTTTTTCATACCAATTATCGCTGTGAATCCTGTGAAGCGATCAAGTCGGAAACCAGGAAGGCACTGAAGGAGCTATACGGGGACGAGGTTCATTTTGCCATGTATAATCTCGATGAGCAATCAGGTCGGAAAACAGCGCAGTCGCTG
>JAUWAB010000147.1 GCA_030602265.1 Prolixibacteraceae bacterium
TGGTGAAAACAAGAAACTCGAGCATCGTGCACGAAGAATTGCTTATTGGGACGCAGAAAACAACCGGTTATTTGAGTTCATTACAAATAATTTTGAGCTGACAGCAGAAAAGGTAGCCCTTATTTATAAAAAACGATGGCAGATCGAGTTACTGTTCAAGCAATTGAAGCAGAACTTTCCGCTGAAGTATTTTCTTGGTGACAATGAGAATGCCATTGAAATCCAGATATGGGCTGCATTACTGGCCAATTTGCTGCTGACACTTATAAAAAGTAAACTTAAGCGAAACTGGTCATTTTCAAATATGGTGTCTGTTGTCCGCAAGCAATTAATGAATTACATCAACATCTATAGTTTCCTGGAAGATCCGGAAGGCTGCTGGCGGCAAATTATTAAAGAGAACAGTGCAAAATATAAAGACTCACTCTTCCCTGAATTACAGGGGGCTTACTTTTAAAATTAAAAAACACTGATGCTGAAAATCAGTATATTATAAAATGAATAAATTAAATTTTCCGGTTTACCGGACAACAATGATTCCGAAAAATAAACGGGGAGGCAAAGTCATGCCTCCCCGTTTAATATAATAGTACAATGTACATCAGCTTATAATCAGCTGGTAGCCTTTTCCAGTCGTTTGATAATACTGAAGATGAAAGCCGCAGACAGCAGACAGCAAACCACAAAAATCAGCCAGAGCTGCCACAGGTCAACCTTACCCCAGAAATCACTTCCGATGAAGAGGAATTTGTTACCCACGGCGGTAGCCAGCAGCCAGCCACCCTGCATAAGCCCCTGGAACCTTACCGGCGCCACTTTCGACACAAAGGAAAGACCCATGGGACTGAGGAAAAGTTCAGCAATGGTCAGAATGAGGTAGCTGCTCATCAGCCAGTAAGGCACAACCCTTGACGAATCAGGCACGGGATTGTATTTGGTAACACCATTCTCGACGTACTGAAGTTCATGAGGGGATACCAGTCCGATGGAACCAACCAGAATCACCACAAAACCCACCGCGGCGATAATCATACCGATACCTATTTTCCGGGGAGTTGAAGGCTCCATGTTTTTGCTTCTCAGCCAGGTGAAAACCCCCATAACCGGGAAGGTAAGTGCAACGATGAACAAAGGATTAAATGACTGAAATACTTCAGGAGCGATCGGGTTGCTTTCGCCAAAACCTGAAACCAGGTACCAGGTAAGCGCACCAAATACCAGCGCCATTGAAGCTCCGATCAGTTTGTTATTCCTTATCTTGCTGAAAAGAAGTACAACACCGGCAATTGCACCGATAAACGCCAGCATGGAATCGAGCTGGAAGAATATGTTGGTAAAAGCACTCACCTCTTTAACGGTATAGTCACGGGCAAAGAAAGTCTGGGTAAGACCGTTTTGGTGAAACGACATCCAGAAGAAAATAACCACAAAGAAAACCAGGATAAGCGAGACCACTTTCGGACGCTCATCACGGGTAGAAATCTGGAACATCATGGCGACAAACCCAATAAACAGACCGACTGCTGCACCTAAGGCAAGATCATCGAGCAGTACATAGAAAATCACCGATGTCGTCAACATAAGTCCGGCTGAAAGCAGGAAACTGGTGAGGTTGCCCTTGGCTCCGCCGTCTGCTTTCTTTTCCCTGGCCACTTTGGCAACGGTAGGCAGATATTTGTTGAAGATAACATAAACCAAAAGAGAGATTACCATGGCAACGGAAGCGATACCGAACGCATAATTGTACCCTTTGCCAAATGCATTGATGTAATCGGTCGCAAATGCAGAAAGGTCGGTAATGTTCTGGCCTGATACCTTGCTGGCGAGGGCCTGAAACTGATCGACTTTTTCAAGGGTCCCGTTGTTATAAGCATGGCACATGGCAGGCAAGCTTCCGTCGTGCATAAAACCCTGGGTTTTCAGGAACCAGTTTCTCACACCGGTGGCTACAAAAGGAGCAAAAAAAGCACCGATATTAATCCCCATGTAAAAAATCATGAAGGCAGTATCCCTGACTTTGGAATATTTCGGATCATCATAAAGCTGTCCAACCACTGCCTGAAGGTTACCTTTGAACAAACCATTTCCAAAGGCAATAGTAAACAGACCTATTACCGTAATAGCCAGAGGATTCCCCGGAAGTGCCATTACGACATAACCGGCAAACATGATTACAATACCTGCGAGGATCACCGTTTTATATTTTCGGGTGGAGTCGGCTAATATACCGCCTACCAATGCCAGAGCATAAATACCGAAATAGAACCAGCTGTAGATATCGCCGGCCTGCGATTCACTCAGGCCATATTTTGCCTGAAGAAATAACACCAGGATGGCCATCATGGTGTAAAAGCCGAACCTCTCCCCCATATTGGAGAAGAAGGCCACGAATAATCCCTTTGGATGATTTTTAAACATACCTGTTTCGTTTTATTAGATTTTTATTCTTGTTTCAAAGTGCGGCAAATATAAAATACTTTTTAGCTCTGTAATGTGTGAATATGTCAGATGTTGAATATTTTTTTGTCCTTTCCTCCAATATAATGAAGGATTTGTAACCTTTTACAAATCAGACAAACAGATTCTTTTATGCACAACAAAACCATTTCCTGATTACATACGGGTTGAAGTCATCAGGAATTCTTTTGCCAAAACGAAAACGTAAAACTGTATTTCGGGAATATTAAACCGTAATACCCGGATGTATGAAAATTTGGGGGTTCAGAAAAAAAAATGCTTTTTTATCTCGAGGTGCCTTGTGCAGTATGAACAAGAAGCCATATCAGAATTGTTATAGATGATCCGGTGAGATTCCGGAAAGCCATGTTTTACAGAAAATTTGTACAATGACTAAGAAAACAAAACAGAAATCTGATTTTTTCCAGCGAATGTTAGACCGCATCGAAGTGGTTGGCAATAAGCTGCCACAACCGGTAACCCTTTTCGCGATGCTGATGGTGCTCACCCTTATTCTTTCCTGGGTTTTTGGAGGAGTTACGGTAGAACATCCCGGCAAGGCTGCCGGTTTGCTGGACCGTGACGGGAACCCTGTCGATACCATCGAAGTGGTAAATCTTTTGTCGCGGGACGGATTTCAGATGATATTCACCAAAATGGTCAATACCTTTGCGATGTTCCCACCCCTTGGGCTGGTACTGGTGGTGATGTTAGGGATTGGCCTGGCCGAATATTCAGGAATGATCTCGGTGGCGCTGAGGCTTTTTGTTTCGCGGGTGCCCCGTTCAGTTATAACCTTTTCCATTGTTGTGGCCGGTATGATCAGTTCCGTGGCAGCTGATGCTGGCTATGTGGTCCTGATTCCCATGGGAGGGGCCATATTTCTGGGGATGGGGCGGCATCCCCTTGCAGGGATCGGAGCGGCTTTTGCCGGGGTTTCGGGTGGTTTCGGGGCCAACTTCCTGCCCACCGGACTGGATCCCATGATCGCTGCCTTTACCGAACCGGCAGCCCAGATCATTGATCCGGAATATACGGTGAATCCGCTGTCCAATTACTATCTTATGGCTGCTTCGGTACCGCTTATCGGGCTGGCAGGAACATGGATCACGGAAAAGATCCTGGTCCCCCGGTTAGGTAAATATGAACCCGAAGGCCATATCGTCATTGAAGAGGAAAAGCCGATTACCCAACAGGAGATCAGGGCATTGACATGGTCTGTTGTTGCTACATTGGCTGTACTGGGACTGTTTCTGCTCACCATTATTCCGGCTGACGGACTCCTTCGCGGGGAAATCGACCCGAACACCGGTAGCCGCAGTTTCAAACCGTTTTATGATTCGCTGGTTCCCATCATGTTTATTTTGTTTCTGGTATCCGGACTGGTGTACGGGATACTTGCAGGTACCATCCGGAGTGAC
>JAUWAB010000016.1 GCA_030602265.1 Prolixibacteraceae bacterium
TTTGCCAGCAAGATCAAACATGTCTGCCTGTGCCACTACGCTGTTCAACTGAACCTGCATCCCTGCTTTTACCGGGTTCGGGTAAAGGATCAAATCCGATTTTTCAATAGTATTGACCGATGTAGGCACCTTGTAGAAGTAGATATTGTCGAGATAAATGGTTGGCGAACTATCGCCACCATCAAACTTAAGTTGAAAAACATCAGCCATATTCACATTGGTAAATGCGGTAAGCGGTTTATCATAACTTACCCACTGTCCGGGCGTAATTGGCAGCGCAAAGGCTGTTTCGACCGGCCCCGGGCTGATGCAGAAAACATTTACTGTTGTGGCATCTGCCGTCCACATATCGAGGTGTAGTTTCTCCATGCCCGTAACATCGAGGGCGCTGGCAAACTGAGTCCCCTGGTAGTTGAAATTCGCGTATTTCAAGGTTTGGTTTCCCTGAATTTCAACGGTAGAGACTATCGTAGATTGCCCCCAGCCAGGGTTAAAATCTGTACCGGGCACATTGGTATAAGCATTACTGAATATGGACATCACATCGGCGGCATCGCGCTCCGGAGGTGTTGGGGCCGCTGTTGAAGGGGTGTCAGCCGAAACTTCGGCAGGACTGAACGTGATATTGTCGAAATAAGTCACATTGTCCTGTTTCCTACCCGAAAGATCGAAGTCAGGGAAAATGATTATGCGGCCTAAAGTGCCATTACCTCCGGGTGGGTTGATGTAATCAGAAAAATCGAAGGTAAGTTCCTCCCACTGGTTCACTTTTGTATTGGGAACTTTTAATTCCGGTTGCGCCCATCCGGTTTCTGTGTCGAATTTGATGCCCACATCGCTGATAACCGATTTCCAAACCATGATTTTGACAATACGGTTGTTATTGTTCCACTGAAAGGTGCCCAGGTCAACACCCTGCAGCGATTCTACACCTGCCCAGGGATTTCCGCTTTTCAGGGCGGTGAATTTTGCCACCTTATCTGAAGTGTTAATCCCGCTTTTATCCGGATTGTCGATAATCCCCAAAGCCGGATTGGTGTCATTCTCAAAAACATTCCATGTCCAGTTGGCTCCAAATCCGTCTGCTTCAAAATTAATGGGTGACTTTTGAGCAAATCCAACGGATGCGATGAGCATTAATAGAATAAATGTACAGTTTCTCATGATGAAATTTTTTCAATAAATAATTCGTAAAAACAGTTTGAACCATAATGCAGCCAGCCAATCAGCCTTTGTTTTCGAACAGACTTTTCACTGCCAGCTTGGGAGTCCTGTCAATATGGAACAGGCCCCAGTGTTTTTCCGGTTCAAGGGGTTCGGGTGAACCTTTCCATGATTCGTCAAATGCCTCAAAGAAAAAGGTGAGGATGTTTTCTTCGTCCACCCAGTCCATGAGCATTTCATAGTAGATTTTCTGGTATTCCTGATTCACGTTCTCAGGGTTAATGCCCCGGCCGTTCGAATTGGTTGCCCAGCCGGCTTCGGTAATAACTACCGGAATTTTAGGGAATTTATGTTTTACGGAATGGTAATTTTCCCTGGAATAGGCCAAAGCCTCGTTAATGTGTTTGTATTCCCACACCGGATAAGTATGTATGGAAATAAAGTCGACCTCTTTGGCCAGTTTGTCGAGCTTGTAGAGCCAGGGTACATAATTTTCGCAAAAAGTAACGGGCTGGCGTGCATTCTGCTTCACCATTTTAACAAATTCAATCACCCTGCACTCTGGGACATAATGGTCGGTCCAGTCGACACAAGCCTCATTTCCCACCGACAGGGAGAAAATAATATCGGGGTATGCATTAGCCCATTCAATTAATTTTTCAATCTGTTTGCGGTTTTTAATGAGGTTCTTTTTGAGTTGCTTTTCAGAATATACACCCCCTCCCCACGGGCAGTTGAAGTTGTTCATTTCAGCCTCAATAAAAGCGCCTAACATCACTTTGAAATCGAGTTTTTCATTCCTGATTATCTTCAGAACGGTTTCGGCATGTTGATCGCAATCGTACAGGCGCAGATATTTCCAATGCTTATGGAGAATCAGCAGATCTTCCTTAACTTCGTCGTAAGCCGGAAAAATCCCGCCGGGTTGCTGTCCTTCCCTGAATCCTGAATAACAGAGCGCTCGTCCTTTGGTAATATTTAATTTCCGGAATGTATTCATCTGTATATATTGTCTTGTTTTTTGTGGTCAAATGCCATTTTAAAATTTCAGGTTCCCGTTTTTATCCCAGATTCCCCAATATGCGCCCACTTCACCTTCGGCACTTACTTTCCACGATTCATCGAAAGAGGAGAAATAAAAAACTTCAATATTCTCATCCATCGCCCACAGCTGGGTCAATACGAAGTATTTCAGGGCGTTATCATGCGATGGTGCCGCGTTACCCAGGCTTTCTCCTTTCGACGGCCAGCCGGTTTCGGTAATGATGACCCGTTTCCCTTTTGCGGCCAGGGTAGCCTGCTGGTACATCTGCTGCATATGCTGAAGGGAATAGTTATACTCAGTTCCTTCCCAGAAGGGATAACAATTGCATAGAATCACGTCGCAAAGATCTGATATCCGGGGGTTTTCCGTGAATTCGTAGTATGCATCAACATAACCGACCGGTATATGAGGAATTTCGCTTTTAACCTTCCTGATGAAATCAAGCAGTTCTTCTTCCGAAAGGTCTTTCCGGTAAAGGACTTCATTCCCAACGGCGGCAATATCCACCAAACCCTCATTGGCCAGTTTTATCAGGTTTTCAATCTCCAGTTGGTTTTTCTCCTCATCTTTACCAAGCCAGGCACCAACGAGTGTTTTCATCCCATAATCTTTGGCCATCCGGGGAATAATTTCGTTCCCTTCGATGCACGAAAATGACCTGATCCAGTTTGTATAGGGCTTCAGCGCAAGAATGCGCCGTCTGATTTGTTCTTCACCGATAATATCGCCGGGTTTCTGTCCGTCTTCGTATAAACTGAAGCAGAATCCGTGGATTTTCCCATACAGCAATTCAATAAACAGGTTTCTGATATCTTCATCAGATGTTTTTTCAAGATACTGGGAGTGTGCGAGTTTCCCCGATGCCTTGAAACTTAAAAATTGATCTGGTCTGAATGACATATCTTCGATTATTAAAAATTAATACTCTTTCAAAAAATGAATAAAGGTTACAACTCTCCTCTGCGACTTACTAACTCATCTTTAATTTCCCTGGCTTTTTTCTCCGTAAGGTCGTAGCCCCACATTACCCAAATGGCCAGGGCGGCAGTCAGGGCAGGAACAAAAATATCGGCAAGCCTAAGGTTGGTAATGGTGTCAGCGGTTTGCTGAGCAGCAAGCTGGTCGAACCCTACCAGTTTAAGCACCAGGCCACCCAAAACCAAAGCAAGACCCTGGCCCAGTTTTACCATCCACCAGTAGATGGCGCCAAAGGTGCCTTCTTTGCGGGGCATGCCGTTGTTCAGCTCATCGAGGTCGCAAACATCGGCGGTCATACTCATCATCAGGGTAAACAGTCCTCCAATTCCGAAGACCATAAAAGGAATGGGCATAAAAATCAACCATGGGTTTTCAGGGTTGAAACCCCACCATTTGAGAGCATATCCAACAATAGAAATCAAGGTAGCGTAGATGAAAGCTTTACGTTTACCCCACTTATTTGCCATCCATGTAATAATGGGAATAACCAGAAAAGCAGTTGACATGGCACTGACGGTTGAGAACCAGGCAGGCCATGTGCCGGCAAGGCCATAATCGCCATTAAACATATAAAAAACAATAATGAAATAACTGAATGAGGCCACCATCTGAAAGCCGTTGAATACCAAAAATGTTGCTCCGCAAAGTCGTACAAACGATACGTTTTTGAAAATCAAAACCATGTTGTGAAGCAAATTTTTAAAGCTTTTATAAATATTTTTTATCGTGAGATCGTCCCGGTTGGTCAGATTAGTCTGATCAATTTCCTTGCAAAAAAGGGCAGGTAACATACCCAGAACCATACAAATTAAGCCAACAATAATGGCCAGTCTCCGAACGCCTATGGCCTGTGTTTCGAATAGATCAGGGTTGGCGATGAGTACCCAGAACCAGGGTACTATCATCCAGGCTACCTGACCAAGGGTTTGTGAAAAACCCATTAAACGGGTGCGTTCATTGTAATCCGAAGTCATTTCGTAGCCTAATCCGATAAGGGGTGTCGAAAACATGGTATTTCCAATCAGATATACCATAGAAAGAATCAGGAAATACCAGAAATTATACATTTGGGAATTTTCGGGATTGAGTTGCCATAACACGGCAAACAGTACCCCACTGAGAATGGCACCAATAAAAATATAGGGTTTCCTGCGGCCAAACTTTGATTTTGTATTGTCAGTAATATAACCCATAATGGGGTCGGTAATGGCATCGAAGAACCGGGGCAAGCCTCCCAGCAGACCTGCCAGGAAAGGGTCCATACCAAATGCCGTCAGCAAAAAGAAAGCGAAAACCCCCAATGCGCCGGGTAATAAATTATTGACTAAATGGCCCGCACCGAAAGCTGCCTTTTGTCCCAATGGAACCCTGTCTTTTAGTGGTGTTACATACGTTGACATAATTTTATTGGTTTTAAGTTTTAATTGTTTACGGCATATTGTTATGCTTCTGGTATTATAACCGTTTGTATGGCTTTTCCACTGATGGTAAATTCAACCCATTTCCCATTTAGTGAAAGTTGCACACCTTTCATCTTTTCGTCAGGATTAAAGAGGATTACGGCAATACTGCCATCGGGATTGCCGGCGGCCGTTATCATTACATCTTCATCGCTGTTTTCAAACCCGATCCTCACAGCTCCCGGCCTGATGTACCTGCTGAAATGCGCAAGTGCGTAGTAAAGAGGTGTATAATATACTTCGTCCTGTTCGGTATCAACTATTACCGGGGCTATGCACCAGTTTTTGGCCCAGTTGGGACCGCCCTGCCTGTCGAGGACCATGTTCCAGTCAATCCAGCCATCCACCCGATTGTTCAGGCAACCGATGATGTCGCGCGCATAACGGAATACAGGGACGTATTTGGGGTGTAAATGCCTGGTTTCTGCGGGCGCCCATGTCCAACCCCAGTCGGTTGCTTCTTCCGACCAGTACCATGCGTCGTCGTTCCACCTGGGTACCTGGGCATCAATACAGGCCTCGGTATTAATCAAGTATTTGCCGGGCGCCTTATTGGATGCATACTGCAACGCTTCGGGGAAATAATCAACGGTACTGGCATACCAGTGTACAGCTGTCCCATCAAAAAACTCCCTTGCCTCCGGGTCGCCAAACATCACATCCACCCATTTTAATAACTCATGGTCACGGTTCTGGTCAAAACCGAAAATTTTTACGTTATGGCCATCAGATTTAAACCTTGGTCCGAGATGATGTTTGACAAAATCAGTCATTTCCCCGGGCGTAAAATGCATGCTTTCCCAGTTGTTGTCGTTCCCCAATGGCTCGTTCTCTACAGTAATGCCCCAAATATCAATACCTTCTGCTTTGTATGCATCAATGTATTTTGAAAAGAACAGTGCCCAGGTGTCGTAATATTGAGGCAACAGTTTTCCGCCCCGCCAGTCATTATTGTCTTTCATCCACGGGGGTGCCGTCCATGGTGAGGAGATCATTTTGAACCCCTCTTTCGAGATGGCCATGGCATCCTTGATCATGGGAATGATGTCATCCAGATCTACGCGGATGGAAAAATGTTCCAGTCCAATATCGCCTTCCACCGGTGCATAGGAATAATTGCCTAATGAAAAATCGCAGGAGTTTATATGGGTTCGGGTTAACGAATAGCGCGATCCGGTTTCTCCAAAACAGGCTTCAAGGACTTGTTTTCTTTTTCCGGGGCTTAGCTGGTTGAGCAAATATGCAGAAGCTTCGGTGAATGAACCACCAAATCCGGTAATGGTCTGGTATTTTTCATCGGGCAGGAGCGCAATTGTTGCTCTTTCTTCAACCGGGGGGAAATCGGTTAATTCAGTAAGTTTGTTCCCACTTACGGATGTCTCAAATATCCGAACTCCCGTCATCTGTTTTTGATTGCAACTGCTCATCATGTTTAATGAAATTAAGCTGATCAGGAGATATTTCAAATGTGCCTTCATCTCATAAATCAAAGGGTGGGTTGATTGATTTGTGCTACAGCCGGAGGAACTTTCACATCCAGCATCATAGAATCCAGGTTTCCGTTATACGTTTTAGTAATCGGTTTCCCGTCACGGGTCAATCCCTCAAACAGTCCGTCGTCTACCTTGTCCCACAACACATATTTGGCCTGCGACTGAAGATTGATGAGGCCGAAATGATTTTCGGAACCTCCCGGATTGGCGGCATCTTTCCATTTTTCATCAAAAGCTTCGAAATAGAAGCAGGTTATGCCTTCTCTGTCAGTCCATTCACGTATGTGCTTGTAATAGAGCGCCGATTTGTATTCGTCGGTTGCCCTTGCGCCTTCATGCCCGTAATACTCATTTGAAAAGCTAGCCCACCCGGTTTCGCCGATATGGACGGGCTTATTTATCCCGAGGTTTTGCATGTATTTTACGACGCTTTCGTACTGTGAAATGGCATAATCCCTGGCCCTGAGCATGGCTGCATCTGTCTTTTCCAGGTCCGGCAGATGTTCTTCGGATTCGGGTACCCACCAGAATTCCGGATTATAGTGGGTGTCGTGCATGGGATAGGTATGCATGGAGATGAAATCGACCGCCGCTATTAACCGGTTCAGGTCGTCATTGTGGTACTCGCTGCCCCCGCCGCCCCAGGATGCAAAGTTGTCGGAGCTGGTAATCCAGAGTGCTTCAGGCAATTCTCCTTTTTTCTTGAGGTCTTGTAAATGGTTCACCCATTTCAGGATGATGCCGGGCTCGACATAGTAATCCCAGGCCCAGTGAACCATGGCTTCATTGCCCACGGCAATAATTTTCACCACATCGGGGTACTGCTGCGTCAGTTGAACAGCCCGGGCAATTTCAACTGCATTCCGGTCACTTTCCTCATTCCGTATCCGGTCGGGCAATCCGGTCCATGCATTCCTGCAGTCGATCCAGGCGCCCAGCATGACATACATCTCAAATCCGGGTGTGTCTTGTTTCATTTGCCGAATGGCTTCCAGCAGATTGGCGGCCTCTTCAAGGTGCACATTATAGGTCCGGAGCAGCTTAATCCCCAGGGCCGATAAAATTTTCAGATCTTCTTTCAGCTGAGGAATGGTGGGCTGAATATCTCTTGTAGCTTCCCGGTAACCTCCGTACGAAATGGCCTGATAAACAGGATTTCCCAATATTTCGGCAGCGGTTTTGCCAGTATCGGCTGGCCTTTCGTTGCAGGAAACCAAAAACAGCAAAACAATCAAGGACAACAGGAGTGAAAAAAAACTGCCACAATCACGTAATTTTATATGTACTTTTCCAGAATGCATAACCATTTTACTTTTGTTTTATGATTCTTCCCTCCTCTGTTCCAACTCCTTCTGCATTATCAGGCAGGTTTTATGGTCGATGGCATAATAGTAAAGCAGAATGGCGCACGACATATACAGTATCCCCGGAAAAACCGAAATCATCAGCTTTATGCCATTCAGCGAGGTGGCTGTTTGTTCCACGTTGGGGACAAACTTAAATATAGCAAGCATCCAGCCTGCGAGTGCCCCGCCGATTCCCCAGCCGGCTTTCTGGGCAAAGGTGGCTGCTGAGAATACCAGACCGGTGGCCCGCCGGCCAAACTTCCATTCGGAATAGTCGGCCGTGTCGCCTAACATCGTCCAAAGCAACGGGACTGCAGGAGCGTAGGTGAATTTGGCAAGGACATTCAGAATGTAAATGGAATAGACATTCTGATTGCCCGGCAGATAAAGCAGGATGAAAAACAAGCCTGAAAGCAGTGAACTGGCCATATACACATTGCGCTTGCCGAATTTTTTTGCGAGGGATTTTGAAAAGGGGATGCCTATAATGAGGGCAACGGTGCCAATAACGTTAAACAGTTGCACATTTTGCTCCTGCCCGATGTAGTATTTGAAGTAGTAGGCGATGGAAAGGTTCTGCAGGGCAAACATGATAAACGAAATAATGCCCACAAAGAACAGAATAACCCACGGCCGGTTCTTGAAGAGATTTTTCAGGTCCTGTTTCAGGTTGTGTTTTTGTCCGACCGGCGGACTGACCCGCTCTTTGGTGGTTTTAAACGTGATCAGAAACAGAATAAAACTGATGGCCGAGAAAAGTATCAAAGTGTATTGATAACCTTTGGCATTATCGCCTTTCCCGAAGTATGAAGCCAGATAGAGGGCCGTTCCGGTAACAATAAACTGTCCGGCAAAGGCAAAAATAAACCGGTAGGAATTTAATCCTGCCCGCTCGTATGAATCAGAAGTCATTACGGCCCCCAGCGAGGAATAGGGAAGGTTAATGGCCGTAAAAACGGTCATCAGCAGAAGGTAAGTTACGCCGGCATAGATTACTTTTCCGGTTTGGCCGATATCGGGAGTGGAAAAGGCGAGTACGGCAAGGACACTGTAAGGGAGGGCCATCCAGAGCAGGTAAGGCCGGAATTTTCCCCAGCGGGTCTGAGTCCTGTCTGCAATAATGCCCATCAAAGGATCGCTGAGCATATCCCAGAACCGGGCAATCAGCATGATGGTTCCTGCAGCCGCAGCCGAGATCCCAAAGGTATCGGTGTAGAAAATCAGAATCCAGAACCCCACCATGTCCCAAACAAAGTGAGAGGCCGTGTCGCCCAGGCCGTATCCGATTTTTTCCTTCAATGATAATTTTGTAACGTTTTGGTTCATCTTAGTTGCTTTTTATGGTTACTTCCACTTTTTCAACGGTTCCGGTTCTGCCAAATATCTGATTGCTCACCTCCCAGGTTAAAGATTGCCCGTCAAGCTCATCCTTTTTTCCGTCGGAATAATAAACACTGACACGGTTGGCATCTGAAAGGGTATATACCACCGGAGTCTGGCAATAGGTAAAGGCCAACTGTCCCGGTAAAAGTTGTATTTCCTCCCTACCCCCGTTTAACTTCTGATATACAAAGGTCTGAGCTTCTGAAAGAAACTCATCTTTACGAAGCAATACAGGCTCGAAGGAAAGTATTCCATTACTTACTTTTATTCCTGTTTCACTCAACCTGACCAGAATATCTTCCTTAACCTGACCGGTCATACCAGGTTGTTGAGCGCCCCTGTGCATAGGGGTATGCGAGTAGGGATCGGTTGGGAATGCACCGTAAAGTTCAGGAGATTTATGCACGCCAATGCCTGCTTCAATCTCGTAGAAGTGTTCCAGTAACCTTCCGGTAATTTTTTTACCGGCATTTTTATCCATGGCTTTCAGGCAACATTCCTGAACGGCCAGGTGCAGTTTCGAAACCATATGCCAATAAATAGAACCGAGGCCTTCATATGCATAGAACGTCCCCGACCTTCCGGTAAATTCCTTATGCCTGAACACCTTTTCAAAGATTTCAACGATCAGTGCCTTGTCTTTATCCACAAGATCTTTATAAGCCCCATAGGATAGTTGATCAAGGGCAGAGCTGAGGTCGCCGGCATTTTTAAAGTTGCCGTTGAAATGCAAACCGCCCTCCATATCCTGCTCTACGATCTCCCTGTTCCCATCCCTGATCAGTGTCCCAATCAATGCCGACTTTTGAGCCTCCGGGAAAGGAATCACATTCTTCTGCAGGAAACCCGGCAGTTTTTTATTGGGGTACAAAATATAGCTATACTGGTCTTTACGGAACAATGCGCTGTTTTTAAGCTCGTCCAATACCTCAAGGGCTTCTTCGGAAGTTAAATACCCCGAACTCAGCACGGCCACCTGTCCTTCTAACATTTCGCTTAGGTAAGTGCAGGAAACTTCTGTTTCGGAGGCTGTCATCAGGTTGTAGGCGTGATAAAGCTTATCGCTTCTCCGGTTGGCTCGTATAGAGTGCTCAATATAATCCAGGGAAATTTGCGTAAATTCTTTCAGTTCAGATAATGAAATATCATGTTTAATTCCCGAGAATCCATTTGTATAGATTTTCTGACGATAATGGCTCGCCGCCCATCCCAACCGGTCGAGAATGATTTTTCTGTCCTTATTCCCGATGTTTCCTGAAAGCAAATGGCTGAATTCCTGCAAGGCAGCTGTCATTTCGCCGAAAAATTCCGACATCTCCTGCGAAACCTTTACACTTTCGAGCGAACAAGCATCAAGGGCCTGCTGAAAAAACTTCATAAACCGGTGCAGATAATAAAGCGTAACCATGGAAACCCCGTTGCCCACAAGGGCATTGTTCGCATCATTCCATTCGGGCCTCTGCGTGTTCATCCAGATTCCGGCTTCGGGAATAAAATTCGACATTTTGGCCAGTACGGATGCCAGCATTTTTTCAATAAAGTTGACATGGTAAATCTCATTACGGCTTGTGGTAAGCAGTGCTCCGTCGGCACCAACTGCTTCGCGGCGGCGACGGATTGCAGCATCCCATTTATGGTCGAACTCAATCGTGTCTTTCGGATTTTTCAGGATTTGGTCGTATGGTTTGATGAGGTATGGTACGGCAGCATAAACAAACCAATCCTTGTCGAAAAATGACTGTAATGAGCCGGGCTGGTATTTTTCGATGATTTCGAAGAATTTTTGCAGGTAAATAATCTGATGATCGCCCCAATAGCCGATATACGACCACGGATTATCCGGTTCGATGGTTTCCCAGTCGAAACCGCCCTTGGTTACCCTGTATGGATTATAGCCATCGAAAGTGGAAGCATTCAGGAATTTGAAAATCATTCCGGTAATAAAATCGGGGTAGGAGTGTGCCAGGGCTTCCCAGTTCTGAAAAATATCCCGCCAGTTGCCTTCATAATCGAGAATTTCTGAACCGTCTTTCTCATTTTGAAGGTTGATGGTGAAATAATTCCATGGGCGACTGGGATCTCCATGCCTGCGGCTGAATTTCAGGGGCAGGTACTCCATTGAAAGCCTTATCAGGTCATGGTCATTACTCGCCGGTAATTGGTTTTTTAATGCTGAAAGGGTAAATGATTCCTCCAATTTTTCAATAAATTCCTGGTTGCGCCCGGCAACATGCTTATTGGCTTTTGCCAGGTAGCTGGTAAAATCACTTTTCTTAATCCGGTAATGGTCGTCGAAGATCCCGCCCCGCATCACATTGAAAAGTACATTGGCAAAGTGCCGGGTATCGTTCAGCTTGTCGGCGGTAAACCGGAGGCCATCCGCTCCTGCTACCAGCTGAATTAACTTTTGTGTACCGGAGATGATGTCATCTTCAATGGCTTTGTCGAGGTTTGCATGATGCTTAATGGTATGGCATAATTCAATTACCTTTGAATGACTGTAATTCACATCCGCCATGATTTTCCAGCGCTTCGTGCTGCTGCCGTCAAGCAACATTTCGCAGGAAATGAAATATGCCCCCTTTTCACCTTTCACATCATGTTCTGCAGCAATCTCCATATTCTTACGGAAAAGATCAAGCTGCAAGGATGAAAGCAGCACTTTGGGATGCTCAAATCCCAGCGACCAGGCAACATTGGCCTTCAGCGCCTCGCTGGGTTCGGCTTTATCGACTATGATAGCACTGAGTGCGAAGATTCCCAGCTTCGTTTCAGGTTCAAGCTCACTTCTTTTGTAGGCATCCACCAGGTTGCTGGTCGATCGCTGCAAATCGCTGGGCACCCCACATGGCATAATGTTCTGAATGCCATCCAGTATGGTGATTTTGCAGGCAGTTTCCGACAAGTTGGTCAGAAAAGCTTTCCTGATAAAACCAAACGCTTTTGACGAGTTCCACTGGTACCGGAAAACCAGTTTCAGGTCGTGATTGATTTCTTCGAAAATGATTTTGTTGCCGTAAATGCTTTTATACAGGTTTCTGGTGATGGCATACCGGAAAGCGGATCTTTCAGAAAAAGGTTCCCAGATCCATAACTGGTTGTTACGTAAGACCTGAAAAATTGATTTACTTCCGGTAATCTCGGCCGATTCCGTAATCTTATCGTCGGTGTAATATGGAAACAAGGCAAATTCAGGGTTTTTCCGACCGGCAGACAGCCCTCCGTTACTTGAAATAAACATCCAGTGATTGGAATCACTGACGATACTCATAAAGAACGGACGCATGGCATTGTGGTCCGGAATCATGAAATAGCTTTCATTCTCAAATTCTACCACCTGCATTTCAGCATGTTTCATTTCTTTTTTCACTTGAATATATTTTAGTTTAAACATTCATATACAACATGTTGTCATCAAGCTCCAAATCCCGGAGGGATTACAGATGGGTAGCCTGTATGCTGCGGGCGAACATGTGATCCCGGCTGGGATCGAATTCATTTTTGATACCTTGGTTCTACCCATATGTCACCCCTACGGGGTTCTTGCCGTGCATTCAATGTGGGCTTTTTAATCCATCCCACGTTTGCTGTGCCGCAATCGCTTATATTCATTTCCTTTTGTCATATTTCCTTTAAAATCAGAACTATTTAGTGGTGAGGCTTTCATCTGAATAATAGTTTTGTTTTTAATTGTTTATTAAATAGAAGCCGGATTAAAGGCTATTTTGCCTCCTGGTAAACCCTTACAAAATCGATGATCATTTTCTGCGGAAAAGGAGTCTGAGCGGTTGGAAAACCCACATAATTACCGCCTACCGCGACGTTCAGCAGAATAAAAAATGGCTGGTCGTAAACCCATTCCCCGGGAACATCTTTCCGTTCGATGCGCTGGTACAGGTAGTCATCCACAAAAAAGTCTATTTTATCTTCATCCCATTCGATGGCATAGAGATGGAAATTGAAATCAAAACGGCCATTTTTGAGGGCATAGCTTTTGGATACCGGATTGCCGCCGGAATAACCTGGTCCGTGAATGGTTCCGTGAATGATGTGGGGTTCCTGGCCTCTCAGTTCCATGATATCAATTTCCCCACATTGGGGCCAGCCCACGGTTCCGATGTTTTCGCCCAGCATCCAGAAGGCGGGCCACATTCCGGGGCCATAAGGCGTTTTCAGCCTTGCCTCAAAGCGGCCGTATTTTTGAGCAAACAATCCCTGGGTTTTAATCCTGGCCGAAGTAAAGCGATTGCTTTCCTGTATGGCCGTGATAACCAGATTACCTCCGCCATCCAGTGAAACATTGGCAGGGCTGTTGGTGTAGGTCTGCAATTCAGCATTACCCCATCCGCCATCGCCGGTTCCTATATCGAATGCCCATTTGGTGGCATCCGGCAATTGTCCGGCCTGACCATCAAATTCATCACTCCAGGTCAGCTGCCAGGTCCGTTCTTCCAGTTTCTGGAAAGCGTCACGCTCGCATCCCCAAAATGCGGCAAGCATAATCATCAGGATATATGGAATCCGCTTATGTACTGTTATATTTTTTATAGTATTCATATCTGTTATTATTAAAGTTTCCGGATAAGTTACTGTGGAAATTAATTTCTGCGGAAATAGATATTGTCCAGATAGATATCGCCATTCCCCTCGAATTTAAGCTGGATAACATCACCTAAATTAACCGGTGCAAAAGACGACAGCGGTATGTCGATACTTCTCCATCCGTTGGTTGGGACAGTCAGCGTGTAGGCCGTTTCAACCGGTCCGGGACTGATCAGGAACACCTTTAGCTGGGTAGAATTTGCGGTCCAGTAATCGATATGTAAAAAGCCCATGGATGAAACATTCTGACTGGTGCCCAACTGAATTCCCTGATAATTAAGTCCGGCCATTCTAAGAGTATTGTTTCCCTGAATCTGCATTACCGAAGTCGCTGTTGCCTGTCCCCAGTTTGGAGTCAGGTCAGTTCCCGGAATGGCCGCATAGGCGTCGCTGAACACACTGATTACATTTGCCGCGCTGTGAGCCGGTGCCGGGGCTGCGGTTAAAGGTACCGAGGGTTGCGCGGCTTCAGTGTAGAAATAGATATTGTCGGCATAAAAACCGGGGATGTTCCCGATTACATCCACGAAAATCAATTGGGCAAGGCTGCTTCTTCTGGTCAATCCGGAAAAACTGGAGAACGGGATATCCAGGCTGATCCATTGCTGTGACTGTGCGGGCGTTATGGTTCTGGTGAATGTGCCGGTTACGTTTGTCGACCCGAAATCGACCAGTTCAAACCTGATCTGCGCGTTGGCCGTCAATGTACCCGGGATAAAAATGTCTACGTGCAGGTGGGTCAGCGCGGATGCGTTTATGGTGGGAGAGCTAAACTCGATTCCCACGAAATTGAAATTGGTATAATGCAGTACATGGTCGCCGTTTACTGCAAAATCAGCCGACAGGGTGGTCTGATAGGGTGCCCAGTAACCGTTATAGTAATTTACCGGTACATTCGTATAGGCATTGCTGAATATTGAGATAACCCTGTCGGGCGTGCGGGTAGGAACCGGCGCCGGTTGAAATACGCCCACCGATTGAATGGTTAAAGACCCTTTGGCTGTTTTGTCGCCCACTTTGGCGGTTATCACGGCATTGCCGGGACCTCCCGTTACAGAAACTTTTCCGGAGGCATCTACTGTGGCAACGGATGGTGCGGAGGAATTGAATTCGAAATAGGCCGGTGCAATATTCACTGCCTGATTGACACCGGTTGGCATATTGTAAATGGAAGTTAAGCCTCCGATCATTTTTGAAACCCCGACAAATGAAGTTTCCGTCTGATCCTGGCCTTCGAGTATCCCAAATTGCGGATGGGCAATGGTTCCCAGGTTTTCAAATTTCAATTCATCAATCCAGAACGAGAAGCCTTTGCCATCGGCAGGCCCGACGGAATAGAAGAACATTCCGCGTTCGGCCGTCAGTTTGGACGGATCAGGTAAAGGAATGATGTATTTTTTCCAGGCGGTGCTGACACTCAGTCCCGAAATGGTTACCTGATAAGTGGAAGGCCCCAGATCATTCCCGAAGCCGACCAGATCGAGAACCGCCGACTGGTTGGCTTTTGCCCAGAAGGTTAAGGCATTGTAACCCGACAGATCTCTGCCTGATCCGGTAAAGAAAACGCCGCCGGCATAAGCGCCCTGAGGGTCGCCTGCATTGGGAACATCAAACCTCATGGAGGCTTTTGAATTGTTCCAGGTGACTTTATTGTCCACGTCGAATGCCGTTGGCACCGACCCGCCGAAAGCTGCATAGTTTAAACCAGCAGTAAATCCGTCAATAAAGACTTCAGGATTTGAAGGGAAAGGCACAGGCTTTAAATCTTCCAGGTCGCGTTCGCACGCCGCAAAAAGTACTGCAACAAGGATTATGGGCAAATACTTTTTTATAATGTCTATCATATTTGTTTCCATCTTTAGGTATTTTTCTATTTTCCAATATTTATGCGCACGTAAGTTCTTATTTCCCATTCGTTTCCATTGTCAAAACCGATGGCATCGGGGTCCGGGACCCACTGTCCGCTGCCTTCGAGCTTCTGGGTTGGTGAATATCGCGGAGAATACTTATCGAGAGAACGGTAGGTTGCCCTGATTCCGATGTTGGTGTCGGGCAGGTCAAACCAGTCGGGTTTACGCAACGAGGTTGAAAGATCGGCCATCAGCTGCAGGGGGAAGGTCAGGTTGTAATCCCGGTGGTAGTCGTACGGTCCCCAGTCGTTGACCCGCACGAAAGAAGTAAGTTTTAACTCCTTGTAAATCATCCGTAAATCTATTCCATGACGACGGATGAGGCGGTCATCGCTTCCGTTGGCCTGTGCATCGCCTGTGTACAGATTGGCAATGAAACCGAAATTATGGTTTACTTTCGAGACTATCCTTGCGTGCACTTCCCATAAGTCCTGAGCTGGCGGTGCTCCCGGGAAGGCAAATATGGTACGTCCGTCGGGCAGAATACCCACGGCAGCGTCCTGAGTGGTGGGTAAATGGCGGTACACAAAGCCCATGCTCAGGGCAAGCCCTGCGTCCTCAGACCGGTCGCTGTCCCAGTCATACATCCAGGTGCCGGGAGTAGGGTCGTATGTAAATAAAATTTCACCGGCAAGCTGTTCCCTGTTGGATCTTACCACAAACGGATCATCGAGAATGTTGCGGGGTCTTCCGGGGGCGGCAACCCCAGATGGAATGGGCCCCTCTATGGGTTTCTGCCACAGGAAGTTCGGAGCGACCTGCAGGTTGCCAAAAAGGTAGGTAAATCCGGAAAGAACATTATACTGGTTTCCGCTGCCACTGTCTTTCAGTCGCCATCCGGTATAGGTAAGGGTTTGATCAACCCCTCCCTGAGCTACCAGTCCCTGGGCAGCCGATGAGGCGTACCAGTTAAACCGTCCGCCTGTATAGGAAAGTTTTATTTTTCCGCCGAAATTATCCTGTGCACTGATCTCATCCTGATATACGGTGTAATTTCCTTCTTCGCCCCTTACAACCTGAAACTCTCTTCCCTGAAGAGGCTGGCCGGCCCAGATACCGCCTATCTCTGTACCGAATTTGCCGAATTTTCTGCCAATGTGAAGGGTAACCCGTCTGGTTTTGGGCTGCGGAATGGCAAATGAACTTTCGGTTAATCCAAGCTGGGCAAGGTCTTCATGGAAAATACCGGTTATTTTGGTTCCCTTAAGATCTTTGGTGTATTTGAGCAAAACGGCAGGGTTAGCTCCCCACCAGAGCTGCGGACCGAAAGCCAGTTTAAAATCGCTGAAACTTTTCTTACCTTCCATTTCAAAGCCGAAAGGTGCTATACCATTATATATGTCGATGTTCGGGCCGTAGTTGGCTTCGGGATACAGTCCGAAGAAGTCGCCTTCGTAACCCCAGTGATAATGGCCTGTCCGATAAAAGCCGGTGAGGTCGAACAACTTATGTTCCCACGAATAGGTGGCATTATACACCTGAATCCTGTTGACCGATTCAAAATTAATATTGCCCTGGTCGCTGTTCACTTCAACAGGCCTTCCCCGGTTCTCATAAAAAATCTGGTCGATGGGATTCTGGGCGACATGTCCCAGGATATTGAACTCGACATTGGCCCTGAAGTTCGGAGCCGGATTGGCTTCAACCCCCACGTAGAATGACTGCATCTGGTCAAAGCCCAGCTGATTGGGGTAGGTGGTGCTTCCCGGAACGGGTTTGTCGGGGGTGGAGATTAAGCTCCCGCCGGTATTAAAGGTCGTGAACTGGGCGCTTAGCCTGCTCAGACTGATCTTCTTTAGTTTTTCGCTATCAAGCGCTGCCCGGTCTCCCCTGGCCTTCAGATAGGATTCAACGACCTGAATTTTGCTGAAGTGTTGCTGAATGGTTTGTAAGGAGGTTCCGGAATGATATGGATTCATTTGGTGGGCTTCCTTCAGGGCATAATAGGCTGCCCGGGGATAAAGCTGGTAGAAACCTTTTGAACTGGTCGGCCCTTTGGCGCAAATGCCAAACCACTCTTCGTTCATGTTGTTTTCGCCTTCAGCATAATCGAATAAATAGCCGCCGTTTGCCCACGATGCATGGGTGTCGTGAACGTCAAGGTTTTTGGTTTGCCCGTACTTCCACCAGCCATCGCTGAACTGAAAGGTAAAACCTCCGATGGAGTTTCCGGCTTTGCCAATACCGGCGGCATTCTCATATATTTCTTTCCAGTTGGCAACATTATACAGGGCCTGTTCCTTCTGAGCCTCTTCCATGGTTCTGGCATTGAAGGCATCCGAGCCAAATTCGGTCAGCAGGACAGGTTTTCCGTATTCATTCTTAACCCTGTCGAACAGGTCGGTAAACGATATTCCGCGGTATACGTTAATGCCAAAGATGTCCACATCCCTGCACTCCTCGGCTATGATGTCGAGAAACAGTAAATCGCCGTTACATATGGAAACCGGATGGTTCGGGTCGATCGCTCTCATGGCCAGGGCGGCCTCGTTGAATAATTTGTACATGCTGCGTGCCCTTTGGGTGGATTGCCTGTCTTCCACAGGAATATCCTCGGTTTCGGCGCCTGCCCAGAACAGTCCGTAGTTGTTCTCATTTCCCAGAAGGTATAAAAGGAGTCCGGGAGTATTCTTGTATTCTTCAGCCAGTTCTTTTACTTCCCTCAACAGCAATTCTTTCGCGCGGGGATCTGAGTACTCGGTATTGGCCACCCATGCGCCGTCGAGGGTAAGGCCATATCGCCCGAACGAATGGTTGAGCATGGTATAGATTCCATAGGTTTCGTAGATATACCTGATCCATTTCGGCTGGATTCCGGTATAAACACGAATGGTGTTGACATTCATGTTTTTGAGCATCGACATTTCATCGTCCAGTGCCTTTTTGATGAAGTCGTCAGACTGGGTCCACAAACTATAGGAATAGTTCGTGCCGATCGGGAAATAATCCCAGTTCATTCCATTTACCATGAAGGGCGCCCCGTTTACCTGAAGCCTCCATCCATCTTCATTTTTCTCAACAGAAACCTGTTTGGGCTGGGCAAGCAGGGTTGCTGACATAAACAGAAAGATTTGCATTAAGATTACTTGTTTCATATGAGAGAAGTTTAATTTGTTTAAATAGTGAAGTAGAAAACAGATTCCAATTTAGTTGTTTTAACTTTCATCTGAAAGTATACAATGCCTATACAATACGTCATATGATCAAAATGTAAATTGGGTAATGGTTTTAAAATATTGAAATACAGAGATATGGAATTTGTTTTTCGGGGGAGTCTTAGGGTTTTTGACAGACTTTGTATATATTTTGTATAGGGTTCATTTTATCGGTACAACCCACATTACCAACGGTTGTTACCGGCTTCACCCCGTGGAATGGAATATTGGCGAATCGGTGGGTTTGCTGGTGGTATATGCCCTGAAATATGGAGTCAGGCCTGTGGAGGTGCGGGAGGCTTTATGATGCTTTTCCCCTTAAAAGATTTTTTTAATTATAACCTGCGCTTAAGGTCATCCAAAAACATATTATAAAACATTATTTTTTATGTTGCCGATATAATAAAATAATTTATAAATTTGTCCGTATAAAATAAAACTAATTAAAAAACGAATGGAACTGTTGACGAAGCCTGGCGAATATCACACCCTATGGTGCCGATAGTATACTGAACAGGAGATGTTTGGCAAGTATTGATAACTAAAACCATCAGATTTCATCATGAACCTTTTCCTGAAAAACATTGAAGAGTTTAACCTGCAGAACAAACAGTACGCTCAAAAGCGGAAGATCATCAGCCTGCTGAACAAGTCGGAGATGCCCCTGACCATTCCTGTCATATGCCAGCGGGTGAAAATGAGCATTCCCACCGTTACCAAGCTGATCAACGAAATGTATGAAGCCGGTGTGATTGTGGAGGCCGGCAAATTAGAGACCGAAAGCGGTCGTCGACCGCTTCAGTATAAGGTGGATACTACTTATGCATACAGCATTGGGGTGGTTATTCTCCTGAAGGGCCTGGCAGTCTCGGTTTTTGACCTGAACATGGAAAAAGTCTGTAGCGCAGAGGATGACTCATTCGTCCTGGAAAATACACAAGAGTGCCTTTCCTATGTAATTTCATTTATCCGGAAATCGCTGGAGGATTCAGGGGTATGTGAGGGCAGGATCTTAGGAATGGGTATCGGGATTACCGGGCGCGTGAACAGCCATACAGGGAAATCATATAATTACTTCGATTTCCCGGAGGTTTCATTAGTTAACCATTTCAGTAACTATTTTTCTTTTCCGGTATACCTCGACAACGACACCAGGGTGTCCGGATTAGCCGAACAAGTTTTCGGAAAAGCCATCGGCAGGAAAAATGCCTTCGTGGTTAACCTGAGCCGGGGGTTAGGACTGGTGATGATATCCAAAGGCGAAATTATTGAGGGCGAGGAGTCTTTTGCCGGGGAATTCGGGCATATCCAGTTCGGGGATTCTGACCGCCTGTGTCTCTGCGGCAAGCGCGGATGTCTGGGTACCGAGGTGTCGGGTTATGCCCTTGAACAGAATTTCAGGGAGGATATCCTGAAAGGCGGAAAATCGCTGCTTTCTGAGCAGAAAAATGCGGAATCCCTTCAATACGAGGATATCCTGGATGCTGCCATGCACGGTGATGCCCTATGCATTTCCCTGGTTTACAATATCGGATTCAGGCTTGGCAGAGCCCTGGGCAGCATGATCAATCTCCTGAACCCCGGTGTAATAATAATCGGGGGTACTTTCTTCCCGGTCAGAGATATTCTTTTGGACGCCATCAAGGCTGGCATGCGCCACACCGCTCTTTTGTTGCCACTCCGGTCTTGCGAAGTGATTTTTTCTTCCCTCGGATCTGATGCAGCCGTTAAAGGAGCCGGAGCCATCGTACTCCGCAAATTGAAGCTGATCTGACCAGAAATCCTTTCAGAATATTACATATAAGTATAAATTGAATTTTAAACCTTTAAATCTTTATGAATGATGCATTTTCATCTTAAACAACGGGTAAGTCCCAGATGGTGTGTATTCCTGGCATTTTTGCTGGTGTTTGCACACGGTGCCTGGGCGCAAAGCCTGATCAGGGGAACAGTGACCGATTCGAACGGGCAACCCCTCGCTGGGGCTACCATTGCCCTCAAAGGGACAATGACAGGTACAACAACGGATGTAAACGGGAGTTTCTCCCTTAACCTTCCCTCCGGCAATGAGACACTGGTTTTTGCTTTTATCGGTTATGAAACACGGGAAGTCTCTTCAACGGGCCAGAGTTTTCTGAATGTGGTCCTCAATGAACGCACCGAGGGTATTGATGAGGTAGTGGTTGTGGGATACGGAGCCCAGAGAAGGGGCAGTATTACAGGGGCAGTATCACAGGTCGGCGGTGAGGAGCTGCTGAAAAGACCGGTTGGCAACATCAGCAATATGTTAGGCGGACTGGTTCCCGGCGTAATTTCCCTGCAGCAGTCGGGGCAGCCCGGATCTGACGGATCGAGTATTCTCGTTCGCGGATCGGGGGCGAAATATATCGTGGATGGTATCGAAAGGTCCATCTCAGAAATCGATCCCAATGAAATCGCAAGCATCTCCGTACTTAAGGACGCCTCTTCCGCTTCGGTGTACGGACTGGATGCCAATTCCGTGGTTATCGTAACCACCAGGCGCGGTGCAACCGCTCCTTCAAGGATCACTTTTACAGGGGCTTATGGTGTAAGTACCAATACCTCGATGCTCAATATGCTCGATGGCCCGGGATACGCCTACTGGTACAACAAAGCGCGCGAAATGGACGGTGATGCCCCGGTTTTCTCTTCTGCCCATGTGGAAAAGATGACCAACGGCGATCCGACTGACGGCTGGCACAACACCAACTGGTATAAGGAGACCTTTGGCATTGGAAGCAATATGAACCTGAATGTCAATGCTACAGGGGGTACCGAAAAAATCAAGTATTTCGTGTCGCTGGGCAACTACAACCAGGAAGGTAATGTAAAAGGTTTTGATTATAACCGCATAAACCTGCGGTCCAATATCGATGCGGTGATTGCCAATCATCTGGAGCTGACTTTCGATGTTTCAGGAAGGATCGAGGAGCGTAAGCGTCCTGGTTATTCCGCCTCCCCGGGCGACTGGAACAATATTCCCCAACAGGCCATCCGGGCGCATCCGTACGTGCCGGCCGAAATGAATGGTGAACCTGTGTCCACGCGGACTTCCAGTTCCTATGTAAATCCGCTTGCCGCATCGGCTCTAACAGGTTATAACACCTCAAAGACCAATATTCTGCAAACCAACTTTGCCCTGAATTACGATGCTCCTTTCCTTAAAGGATTAAGCTTTAAATTCCTGACAGCTTATGATATTTCCTATCAGACTTCTAAGGGCTTCTCGACTCCTTACTACACCTGGGTGGCAACAGCGCCTACCTCGCAATCGGGGGACATCAGCTATGTGAGGACCTATGATGCCCGGGGGACAAATACCAGTCTTACCGAAGGTCTTGGCCATTACAGCCATCTGACCACCAACTCCAGCATGAAGTACCAGAACAGCTTCGGATTGCATAATGTTACCTTTCTCGGACTGGCTGAAACCATTCAGCGCGATGGTAACCGTTTTTCGGCAACCGGGTATGGCTTTGACATTCCTCAATTGGATGAGCTGAGTTTTGCTAAGTTAAAGGAAAAGAATGTTGTCTCCGGAAGTAGTTATCAGCAGAGAACTTCAGGTTTTCTGGCCCGATTGAATTATGATTACAACCATCTCTATCTTGCTGAATTGTCTTATCGGTATGACGGCAGCTATGTCTTTGGAGGAATGGTCAAAGGGAAAAGATGGAGCCCTTTTCCCGCAGCATCCATCGGATGGCGTATGTCGAACGAAGAATGGTTTAAGAATGCAGTCCACTTTGTCGATAACCTCAAGCTAAGAGCCAGTATCGGACTTACCGGAACAACAGAAATTCCAGCCTATTATTACCTGAATACGCTGTCATTCCTGGCCGATCCGGCAGTAGTACTCGGCGGCGAGGCACAAAGCGGGCTGATTACTTCCAGGCCTGCCAATATTAACCTGACCTGGGCAAAAGCCCTTCAGTACAATGGCGGGGTGGAAGCTACGCTTTGGAGCGGAATGCTTGGTTTCGAATTCGATGTATTCTACAAGTACATCTATGATATGCTCAGTACCGTTGACGCTACCTTCCCTGACTCATACGGCGGGTACGTTTATGGTTATGCAAACAATAACAAACAGGACCACAAGGGTTTTGAAGTAACGGTCAACCACCGCAACAAACTTGGTGATTTCCGGTACCGGTTTGGCGTTAACGGAACCTATACCCTGCGCAGGTGGCTCAGGTACGGCGACTCCGCCAATACCCCCGACTGGCTGAAACTGACCGGTAAAGAAGTAGGTTCACAGGTGGGATTTATTGCGCTGGGCCTGTTTCAGAGCCAGGAGGAGATCGACAACTCGGCACTTATTGAGGGTAAGGCTGTCCGTGTCGGAGATATCAAGTACCTTGACCGCAACGGCGATGGCAAGATTTCCTATGAACAGGACAGGGGTTATATCGGTAAGTCAGCCTATCCCAAGTTCGTGGGCGCTTTCAATTTCGACGCCTCATGGAAAGGATTTGATGCGGCTTTCATATGGCAGGGAGCCCTTGGCCGTGATGTGGCGCTGACTGGTGTTTACAGCGGAGGTATCATGGATAATACTTCCATGACCAAGCCTTTCTATCACGGAGGAAACTCACCGGCTTACCTGGTTGAAAATTCCTGGAGGGAAGACAATCCCAATGCAGAATTTCCGCGTCTGGCGATCGTATCGGCAAGTTCCAACAATGCATACTCCTCTTCCTACTGGTATCGTAACGGAGATTATATCCGTCTGAAAACCGCACAAATCGGATACACCATTCCGCAGAATCTACTCAAGGGCATTGGTATCTATGGTGTCAGGATTCATGCTGACGGACAGAATCTTCTTACCTTCAGTAAATTAAACAAGTATAATATTGACCCGGAACAGCCCGGAGTATCCAATGGTTACTATCCTCAGCAAAGAGTATTTTCCATGGGTTTAAAACTTACATTTTAACGTAAAACCTTGATGCTATGATAAATAATATATTTAAAACTGCACTGGTGCTGGCATTCGCCATATTCATCGGATGTGATGATTATCTGGATACTACGGCTACCGACAGGATCTCCGATAAGATTGTGTGGGAGAGTGAAGCCAACATCAAACTGTATGTGAATGCTTTTTACCCTTACATTGACCGTTATGGCAATTTCGGCAATTCGCAGTTCAGTGGTAACCTGACTGAAGGATTGACCGAGACTATGAAATATGGTTCGTATGTTCCCGGTTCCCGGGCCGGCGATGCCAATATGTATGTTTTCACTCCTGAAATGATGAGTCCTTCGGGAAGCCTGCTCAATACATGGGGAACCACTTATGAGCGGATCCGCAGGGTCAACGAATTTTTGGTTGGGCTTGAAAAATACTCTACTCTTGAGACCGAGAAGAATAAGATTTATGAGGGACAAGCCCGTTTTTTCCGAGCGTTCCTCTATTTCCAGTTAGCTAAACGCCATGGAGGGGTTATCCTCTATACGGATATGAATCTTCAGAAAGATAAAAACCGCAGCAGTGCTGAAGAAACCTGGAACCTGATCGCAGATGACCTGGATTTTGCAGCTTCTGTGCTGCCTGTTACCTGGGATAATGCCAACAAAGGCAGGGTAACCAAAGGTGCAGCATTAGCGCTGAAATCACGCGCCATGCTTTATGCCCAGCGCTGGCAGGCTGCCAAAGACGCTGCTGATGCGGTTATTGCGTTGAATATATATTCCCTTACCGGAAATTACAAGGATTCCTGGAAAGGCGGAAATTCTGAATCGATACTGGAATACAACTACCTGATTACTGGACCAAACCATACGTTCGACAAGGACTATGCAACTTTCGGAGAGATCGAGAACCAGGGTGGCAGCGGAACGCCTACCCAGGAGATGGTTGAATCTTATGAAAGCAAGGATGGTGCAAAAGTGGACTGGAGTACCTGGCATGTGAAGGGCGGTACCACAACCAGACCTCCGTGGGAAAATCTGGAACCCCGTTTCGCCGCGACCATTATTTATAATGGTTCGACCTGGAAAGGAAGGGTCATGGAGAACTGTGTGGACGGTACCAACGGAAGATATATGGGTTATCGCGACGATACTTACGCCAAGGGAAGGACCACTACAGGCTATTACCTCAGGAAGTTTATGAACGAGTCGCATACCGATCTGATCACTTACAGGAGTACCCAGACCTGGGTGGAACTCCGCCTGGCTGAGGTTTACCTGAACCGCGCCGAAGCCAGTTTCAGGCTTGGAAATTCCAATCCTGCTCTCAGCGACCTGAATGTTGTACGCGGCCGGGTAAACCTTCCTCCATTGAACGGACTCTCAGGCGATGCCCTGTTTGATGCAATCCGTCAGGAGAGAAAAATCGAATTAGCCTTCGAAGGTCACCTCTATTGGGATATGCGCAGATGGAAACTGGCCCATGTAGATTATAACGGCTACCGGGTTCACGGTATGAAAATTTCACGTCATGAGGCCGGATTCCATTACGAATTGGTGGATTGCGACCTTCAGGACCGTAAATTCCTTGAAAAGACCTATGTGCTGCCGGTTCCATACAGTGAAATGGAGAACAATGCAGCTATTGAACAATATGATGAATGGAAATAAATATAATAATCATGAAGAGAAATATTTGGACAATACTGATGCTCTCCATCCTGCTTTTTGCGGGAGGATGTCATGAACCGGATGAATTGCTCCCGCCGGTATCGCGGCACGGTATCAACAGTATCACGGCAACATTCGAAGACGGAACCGGGGTATTTACCGGCTATTTTGCCGAAGGAAGTAACGAGATCGTTATTCCGATTCCTTATTACTTTCCTGAAAGCAGCAATAACCAGGTAGGCCAGGAAAAACTGAAAAGGATGCGCGTAAAGGCAAATCTGGATGACAATGTGATTGTCAGTCCGGCGCTTTTATACATGGACCTCACCCAAAACAATGTCATTACCGTGACCGACCAGCTTAAACAGCAGAAGCAATATACGGTCAGGGGAGAGATACGGAAAAGCTCTGAATGCCAGATAACGGAATTCAGTTTGCCTTCGATCGGGCTTGCAGGGGTTATTAACGAAAATGCCAAAACCATTTCACTGGTAGCCGTGGAAGAGATTCCTGAAGTACTGGCTTCAGTTACGCTTTCCTATCATGCTACCATCAGTCCTGATCCGCGGGTTGTGGCCCTTGATTACAACACTCAGCCCCAACTGACCGTAACTGCCCACGACGGGGTGACCAGTCAGGTATATACGGTGCTTAAGGAGACTCCGGTCAAATTGCCTTACGGGATACGTTCGGGTAGTGCCAAGTTATTGTTTGCCAAGCAGCTCAAAGCTGATTTGGGGATCACTACTGACCATCTCACAGGAGGGATTGCCGCCACCAGGGAGCATGTTATCCTTAATACCAGAAATGCCAACTCAATTTATATCCACGCCAAGACCGGTGAGAAACTCGGCGAAGTCGAACTGGGCGATATTAAGGGAAGTCTCACCAACTTCTATAATACGGCCGACGATAATGGAAATGTGCTGATTTGTAACCTGGCGCCCAACGCGGGATCGTTCAAGGTCTGGAAATTAGCCTCGGTAACCTCATCACCCGAACTGATGATCGAGTGGAACGGCGAGGTAGCTATCGGACGTAAACTTTCCGTGATGGGTAGCATCGACAGCGATGCCATTATCACTGCCCCGATATTGGCGGCAGGCCAGAGATTTGCAAGATGGACCGTCACGGGTGGGCAGCTCACTTCGCAGACGCCAGAGATCATTACCATGAGCGGCCTGGAAAAAGGATGGACCACCAATGCCGATATCATTTATACATCGGCTACTGATCTGAGCAGTGATTATTTTGTGGCTTCATACTCCGATAATACTTTTGCCTGGGTGAATGGAAACACCAATACCGTGCGTAAAAAACTGGATGGAATTAGTGCAAACTATATTCCCAATGCGGTGGATTATGTAACCTTTAACAATGCTAAATACACCACCCTCAACTGGGTGAACAGTTTCAACTGGGGAGCAGCCGATGCAGTCTGGATGCTTGATGTGAGCAATGATGCCAACTTTACCGGTAATCTGGAAACCTATACCTGCCCTGCGGTGGTTTGGCAGTCCGACAGGGACAAGTGGGGACCCAAAGGAATCACGCCTGTGGTTCCCAATACCAACGGTACCGGTGATGTCGCCTTTACTGTTTCCGAAGATGGTTACTTCCTCTATCTCTATTTCATGTTCACTAATGGTTTTGTTGTCGGCTATCAGTTCGATTGCATAGATATGTAGAATTGACTAATTTGGTATCCCCGGATTCCGGGGATACCAAATCTTTTTAAAATGGATTAATAGATTATCTGAATGAATACATGGATCAGGTTTGTTGCATCAATCGGACTGATATGTCTGACAATGATGTTATTCCTTTCATCCTGCGGAAAGGACAATGACAAAGAGTATGAATGGGAGTGGGACGATGATACCGATGTGTCGGCAAAACCCCGCTATATCTGGATTGATGCGGCTGCCAATTTTCCCGATTTCGCCAACAACAGGGAAAACATCGTCAGGGACCTTACCCTTGCCAAAGATGCCGGATTCACTGATATCGTGGTGGATGTAAGGCCAACCACCGGGGATGTGCTCTTTGCCACCGATGTGGTCGCACAGGTGCAGTGGCTGGGAGCCTGGAGATCGGGAACATATCAGAAGTTTGTGCGTACCGCTACATGGGATTATCTGGAAGCTTTCATCGAAGCCGGCCATAACCTGGGACTGAAGGTTCATGCAGGTATCAATACGTTCACCGGAGGCAACTCCAACTCCCTGGGGAATGAAGGTGTTCTTTACAGGGATCCGGTAAAATCGGAATGGGCCACACAACTGCTGACTACCAACGGGATCGTCAGTACCCTCCAGCAGGGGAGCGGTCAGAAGTTCTTTAACCCTGTCAGGGATGATGTGCAGAATTATCTTCTCGACCTTATTGAAGACCTTGCTGCATACGACGGACTCGACGGGATCATTCTGGACAGGGGCCGTTTCAGTGACCTGAACAGCGATTTTTCAAACTACACCAAAACCAGGTTCGAAGAATTTCTCGGATATAAAGTACTCAATTTTCCGGGTGATGTAATGGCCCCGGGTACCCGGACAGGCAGCCTTCCCTCGTCATTGCCGGTTTACTTCAAGCCCTGGCTGGAGTTCCGTGCAAAAACGATATACGATTTTATGGCCAAAGCCCGCACAAGGGTGAAAGCAGTTAATCCGTCCATCTCTTTTGGGGTCTATGTTGGCGGCTGGTATTCCACTTATTACGAAAATGGCGTTAACTGGGCGAGCCCCGACTACAACACCGCAGCTACCTATTCTCAGTGGGCATCCCCGAATTACAAAAACCATGGCTATGCCAAACTGATGGACGTCATCCTGATAGGTGCTTATGCCTCTCCCACGCGGATTTACGGTACCAGTGAATGGACCGTTCAGGGTTTTTGTTCCCGCGCGAAAGACCTTATCCGGAAAGATGCCCTTGTAGTGGGGGGGCCTGACGTGGGGAACGGTGAATGGGCAACAGCCAGCGATGCGGTGGTCAATAACGCCATCATCCAGTCGGTGGATGCAGCCATCAATGCCTGCGACGGATATTTCCTTTTTGATATGATTCACCTTAAGAACAAAAACCAATGGCAATACGTAAAGCAGGGCATTAGTAAGGTGGTTTCTGCCGGAGGAAAGTAATCCGTTGGGATTTATTCAGACTTAAAATGGTTAAAATAAAGAAATTGTACAGCTAATGATAAAAAATATTCTGGCAATCAGCCTCACTCTGTTTATGTTGACCGGCTTTTCCGGTTGTCATACCAAAAACAAAATTCAGGAAGTAAATAAACCCGCTTTGATGTGGTTCGATGCAACGGCCAATTTTTCCCTGCTGAGCCATACAGATTCCATCGATTATTATCTGGAAAAGGTAAAATCAATAGGTTTCACCCATGCCATTGTAGATATCCGCCCGATTTCCGGGGAGGTTCTTTATGACAGCAAGCTCGCTCCCCGGATGACGGAATGGAAAGGAGCAGTCCGGGACTCTTCATTTGATTTTCTGGGATACTTTATCAGGAAGGGCCATGAACTCGGACTGGAGGTCCATGCATCCCTGAATGTCTTTGTTGCCGGACATAATTTCCATGACCGCGGACAGATCTATTCCGGGAAACCTGAATGGGCAAGTATGGTTTATACCCCGGATCAGGGTATTGTTCCCATTACCAGTCTGAAGAGTAAGTATTCTGCTATGGTTAACCCGATAAACCCGGATTTTCGCCAGCATATTCTTGATCTGCTGAAGGAAGTAACTGCCATGTACCCCGATCTGGATGGTCTTATCCTCGACCGGGTTAGGTATGATGGGATAATGGCCGACTTTTCGGAGTTGTCCAGACATCAGTTCGAGGAATATATGGGAGAGAAACTGGAGAATTTTCCGGAGGATATTTATGCCTGGAAAACGAACAGCAACGGTTCGGCGGATTATGTACCCGGAAAGCATTTCAAGAAATGGCTTGAATGGAGAGCAGGCAATATTTATGATTTTATGGATGTTGCCCGGAAAGAGGTGAAGTCAGTTAATCCGAAAATTTCTTTTGGTACCTACACGGGTGCCTGGTACCCCAGCTATTACGAAACTGGTGTCAATTGGGCGAGCAGCCAGTATAATCCGTCGATGGATTATGACTGGGCATCACCTGATTATATGAAAACCGGATATGCTGAACTGTTGGATCTCTTTACCATTGGGAACTACTATACCCAGGTGACCATCAGGGAATATCTTGAAGAGAACAAGGTGGTGAAAAACGAAACCGATTACAGGGGTGCGGCCGGTACGTGGTATTGTGTGGAAGGATCCTGCAAAAACGTCAGGGGCATCATGAACGGTCTGCCGTTCATCGGCGGCATTCTGGTCGACCAGTTCTACAACAACCCCCACCAGCTTTCACGGACCATTGCCATGAACCTGCTCGATTCTGACGGTCTGATGGTCTTTGACATCTGTCATATTATCGAAAAAAATCTCTGGAAAGAGGTAGAAGAAGGGTTCAAAATGGCTGCTCAAAATATCAGGCCATGAATTTTCATTCCGTTGATATTGCCATCATTGCAGGATATATTGTTCTGAGCATTTTCATTGGTTTCTGGATATCCGAGAAGGCCGGCAAAAATATTAAGAACTATTTCCTGGGTGGAAACAATATGAAATGGTACTACCTGGGACTTTCCAACGGATCCGGGATGTTCGATGTTTCGGGAACTGCGTGGACGGTCACCATACTATTTGTATATGGAGTAAAAAGCCTTTGGATACCATGGCTCTGGCCGGTATGGAACCAGATCTTTGTAATGGTGTTCATGGCGGTATGGCTTCGGCGTTCAGGAGTAATGACCGGGGCTGAATGGATAACCACCCGCTTTGGCAATGACCGGGGCGGCCGGCTGTCTCACATTATCGTGGTCATTTTTGCCGTCATCAGTGCCATTGGCTTTATTGCTTACTTTTTCATGGGTATCGGTAAGTTTGCGGTAACCATTTTTCCGTGGGATCTCTCGTTCAGCATCGGTAATAAGGTCTTCGCTTCCGAAAATGTATATGCTACTATACTGTTGGCGGTAACCACACTTTACGTGATTAAGGGGGGCATGTACAGTGTCGTTGCCACGGAAGTGATGCAGTTTTTCGTAATGGCGGTGGCCTGTGTTGCGGTGGCCTGGTTTGCCATGACCAAAGTCACCCCGGAACAGCTCGATGCTGCAGTGCCCGCCGGATGGTACGGGTTCTGGCCTTCATGGAATACCGGCCTTGACTGGACTGGAATTTTTGATGAGGTCAATGCCAAAATAAGCGATGATGGCTTTGGTATGCTGGGCGCTCTGGTTATGATGATGTTCTTTAAGGGTATTTTCTCCAGCCTTGCAGGTCCGGTTCCCGGCTACGATATGCAAAGGGTGTTTTCGTGCCGCACACCGCGTGAAGCCGCAAAGATGAGCGGGCTGACCTCCCTGGTTCTTTATCCTCCACGCTACCTGATGGTTGCCGGGTTGGGGATTTTAGGGCTGGTTTTTGTCACCCCGGTGTTGCAATCAGGGGGAGGAGATATCGATTTTGAGAGGATTCTGCCCCATGTAATCAACCACCTCCTGCCTGCCGGTCTGAAGGGAATCCTGTTGGCCGGATTGTTGGCTGCGTTTATGTCAACCTTCTCTGCATTTGTCAATGCCGCTCCCGCCTATATCGTGAACGACCTCATTAAACGATATATCAGGCCAGGTGCATCGGAGAGAACCTATGTGAAGGCCAGTTATATCAGTTCTGTCGCACTCGTGGTGATCGGTATCTTTTTCGGCTTTTTCTCAGGTTCTATAAATTCACTGACGCTCTGGATCACCTCTTCCCTTTATGGGGGATATGTGGCCGCCAACGTGTTGAAATGGATATGGTGGCGTTTTAACGGATACGGTTATTTTTGGGGGATGGTGGCCGGGCTGGCTGGTTCAACCCTAAAATTCCTTTTCTTCCCGGAGACCCCCGATATATATATTTTCCCGTTGATCCTGCTGCTGGCCCTTACAGGAAGTATGTTAGGCTGTTGGTTCTCTGCTCCGGTTGATGACCAGATCCTGATCGAATTCTACAGAAAGGTGCGCCCCTGGGGATGGTGGGACCCCGTTTTCCTGAAAGCAAGAAAGATTTACCCTGCCATCACCAGGAACAAGGATCTTCCCCGTGATGGGATTAATGTAATCGTGGGTATCGTATGGCAAATGACCCTGATCGCCGCTCCCGTTTACCTGGTGATAAGAAAGTGGGAGGGACTGGTTATCTCCCTGGTATTGTTTGCCCTGACATCTGTTGTGCTGAAGTTTAACTGGCTGGATAAAATTAAGGATTATGAGAAAGATTAGCCAAATGTATACTGAAAAATTATTAAGAATATGACGCAAAAAATGAGAATCAGAGGGACTTTCCTTGATGAAATAAGTCACGATATACCACACCAGAACTGGGGAAGAAAAGAATGGGACCGTGATTTTGCTTATATGAAAGAATCAGGTATCGATACCGTCATTCTCATCCGCAGCGGATACGGTCGATGGCTTACCTATCCTTCTGAAGTACTGAAAACCAGAGAGAATGCCTGGTCTCCACCAGTCGACCTGGTGAAAATGTTTCTTGAACTGAGTGAAAAGTACCGGATGGATTTTTATTTCGGACTCTATGATTCAGGAAAATACTGGGTAAGTGGTGAATATGGGAAAGAATCGGACATTAATAGGGCGGTCATTGATGAAGTCTGGGAAAAATATGGACATATGGGTGCTTTCAGAGGATGGTATATTTCGCAGGAATTCAGCCGTAAGACCGGTGATATCGCCAGTCTGCTGGCTGGGTTAGGGAAGCACTGTAAAGAGGTTTCCGGAAACCTGACGACCCTGATCTCTCCTTATATTGACGGAATTAAAAACATCAGTCAGTATTCTGAAATCACAGCGCGGAGCAACGGGATTACACTTTCACTGCACGAACAGGAGTGGGACCCGGTCATGCATGCCATTCAGGGGGCTATCGATGTGGTAGCCTTTCAGGATGGTCATGTCAGTTTTGAGGAACTCGACGGATTTCTGGAGGTAAACAAACGTCTGGCCGATCGTTACGGGATCCGGAGCTGGACCAATACTGAAACATTTGACCGGGACATGCCCATCAAGTTTATGCCCATCAAATGGGAGAAGCTGCTGATGAAATTAGAGGCAGCCTCCCGCGCTGGGTTTGAGCAGGCCATAACTTTCGAATTCTCACACTTCATGAGTCCTCAGTCGGCATACCTTCAGGCCGGCCATTTGTATAACAGGTACATGGAGTACCTCAGTGACGAAGGGATCAGATTATCATCTTCCGCCTTGCGGACAGTAAATGATCCTATTATCTCCCCGGAATAATGCGGAAGAGGCCATTAAAATACAAGACAATTTAAAATATGAAACGACGGAGTTTTCTTAAATATACCGGAATTACGGGAAGTATGGCTGCATCGGCCCCACTGCTCCTCTCTTCAGTGGATTCACGTGCGGCTGCTCAACCAGGTCTTTCAGGGAGTATTGGACAACAGGAAATCTCTGCCGACCTGGTAATCGCAGGTGGTGGAATGGGTGGTTGTGCCTGTGCTTTGGCTGCGCTCAAGAACGGACTGCGTGTGGTGATGACGGAAGAGACTGTCTGGATAGGCGGACAGCTTACCCAGCAAGGGGTTCCGCCTGACGAACACCGGTGGATCGAGACCCATGGCGCAACCCGTTCATACCGCGAGTTGAGAAGCGCACTCAGGAGTTATTATACGAGAAATTACCCGTTGACTCCGGAAGCCGGGGCACGAAAAGATCTTAATCCCGGAAACGGGGCAGTGTCTCGTCTTTGCATTGAACCCAGGGCAGGCGTGGCCGTTCTTCTCGAAATGTTAGCACCATACCAGAGTTCGGGAATGTTGACCCTGCTGACGGAAACCAAAATCAGTAAAGCGGAGACCGACGGGGACAAGGTTCGTGCCCTGGAAGCGGTAAGTCGCAGAACCGGAGATAAATGGGTATTGAATGCCCCTTATTTTGTCGACGCTACTGAACTGGGAGATCTGCTTCCTTTTACTGGTACTGAATATGTCAAAGGGGCTGAATCCAGACAGGAAACCGGTGAGCTGCATGCCCCGGAGAAGGGGAACCCCGAAAACCAACAGGCATTCACTCTCTGTTTTGCCATGGATTACCAACCGGGAATGGATTATACCATAGAACGGCCTGTAAGATATGATTTCTGGAGATCGTATGTGCCGAAACTAACACCGCCCTGGCCCGGAAGGTTGCTCGACCTGACCTATTCCAAGCCCGATACCCTGCAACCCAGGACCCTGGGATTTAATCCTGAAGGAGTTCCTACAGGCGATACCCTGAATCTTTGGAATTACCGCCGGATTATTGACAGGAAAAATTTTACGCCCGGATTTTTTAATGGCGACATCACCATTGTCAACTGGCCCCAGAATGATTATCTGGAAGGGAACCTGATCGATGTGGATGAGGAGCAGTTCCGCAAAACCGTGGATGAGGCCCGTGAACTGAACCTTTCCCTTCTCTACTGGCTGCAGACTGAAGTGCCGCGTCCCGACGGGGGCAACGGCTGGCCCGGTCTCCGGCTGCGGGGTGATGTGATGGGGTCACACGACGGTATGGCCCTCTATCCTTATATCCGGGAATCTCGTCGCATTAAAGCCCTGTTTACTGTTTTAGAAGAACATGTGGGAGTGGAAAACAGGAAGTTGGTCAAAGGTGAAGAAGCCGCCAAAAAAGCTGAAGATTACTTTGATAGTGTCGGAGTGGGCTTTTATTATTTAGACCTCCATCCATCCACCGGTGGCGACAATTATATCGATACCCCCTCGCTTCCGTTTCAGATACCCTTAGGGGCGTTGATACCGCAGCGAATAAAGAATCTCCTGCCGGCCAATAAAAATATCGGTACAACCCACATTACCAACGGTTGTTACCGGCTTCACCCCGTGGAATGGAATATTGGCGAATCGGTGGGTTTGCTGGTGGTATATGCCCTGAAATATGGAGTCAGGCCTGTGGAGGTGCGGGAGTCGGCTAATCATCTCCGCCAGTTTCAGCGCATGATAACCTCTTTTGGGGTAGAAACCAAATGGCCGGAATAATCTGCTAATCCATTGGTTAAGTATTGTCGGGCTCGTGTTATGATCATTTTCCCGGATCTCATTCCGGATATTGCCCTAAACAGTAGTATATAGGTTGAACTTTACCGGTCATCTTAATTTTTTATTAGTAAATTGCGTTAACTTTACTAATTTCGCAGCCGTAGAAGTATAATAGTTACAGATTATCACTATTATTGCACAAAATAATTAAGTATGAATTTCAGGAACATGCATCACGGTCATCATCATGGATTTCCTTCCGAAGGGTAGGCCGTAGTTGTTATGTCTGTTCCGTAATAAAGATATTTGAACTTTAAGGGCTTACCAGAAACGGTAAGCCTTTTTTTATGTTATAAGATTATGCAGGAAAAATTACGAATTGCCATTCAGACCAAAGGCCGCCTCAATGAAGGCTCAGTAAGATTAATGGAAGAGGCTGGTATCCACCTCATTTTTGGCAGCCGGAACCTGGTGTCGCCGGCCAAGAACTTTCCATTAGAGGTGCTGTACCTCCGCGATGACGATATTCCGCAGACGGTCGCTTACGGTGCTGCCGATATAGGTGTGGTCGGTGAGAATGAAGTGCTCGAAAAGAAGGAACCGGTTGAAATCATCAAAAGGCTGGGCTTCAGTAAATGCCGCCTTTCGTTAGCCATCCCGCAGCAGATTGAGTACCCCGGTCCGCAGTGGTTCCAGGGGAAAAAGATCGCCACTTCCTACCCGGGTATCCTCAACGACTGGCTCGCGAAACACCAGGTTAAAGCCGAAATCCATGTGATTAATGGTTCCGTGGAAATTTCCCCCGGAATCGGACTGGCGGATGCCATTTTTGATATCGTCAGCTCAGGATCGACCCTGGTGACCAACCGCCTGAAGGAGGTGGAGGTGGCCGTGACTTCCGAAGCGGTGATGATCCGCAACCAAAATCTGTCGGCCGGCAAACAGGCTATCCTGGAGGAGCTGATTTTCAGGCTTGAATCGGTACAGCGTGCAGAGGGCAAGAAGTATATCCTCCTGAATGCGCCCGATGATAAGATTGCTGAAATTTCTTCCTTCCTGCCGGGGATGAAGAGCCCGACGGTTATGCCATTAGCTGAGAAAGGCTGGAGTTCTGTACACTCGGTGATCGATGAGAACGACTTCTGGGAAGTGATCGGTAAACTGAAAAAGGCCGGTGCCGAAGGTATCCTGGTCATTCCGATAGAAAAAATGATCTTTTAAAATAAACCACTATGCAAACCTATTTCCATCCTGAAAAGAAAGAATGGCCCGGGATTCTTCAGCGGCCCCTGTTTGATGTCTCCGACCTTCATGCGAAGGTGAATTCCCTGCTCCTGGATATACGACAGAGGGGGGAAGTGGCACTCCGGGATTACACGCTGCAATTCGATGGGGTCCAGATCGATACATGGGAAGTAACCGGTGCTGAGTTTGAAGCTGCCGGGGCTTTGTTGTCCGAAGAGCTGAAAGTGTCTATTCAAACGGCTGCGGATAATATATCAAAGTTTCATGCCTTTCAGATCCCCGAAATCCGAAAGGTGGAGACCATGCCCGGTGTTTTCTGCTGGCAGAAACCGGTGGCGATTGAGAAGGTGGGACTTTACATTCCCGGCGGATCTGCCCCGTTGTTCTCTACCGTGCTGATGCTGGCAGTTCCGGCGAGGCTGGCCGGTTGCCGCGAGATCATCCTGTGCACGCCTCCCGCGAAGGACGGCTCGGTGCACCCCGCCATTCTGTACGCGGCCCGCTATGCCGGCGTGACCCGGGTGTTCAAACTGGGAGGCGTACAGGCCATCGGGGCCATGGCCTACGGTGTGGTTACTCCTAAGGTGGACAAGATCTTCGGCCCCGGGAACCAGTACGTGATGGCGGCCAAGCAATTGGTCAGCTTCAACGAGGTGGCCATCGACATGCCCGCAGGTCCGTCGGAGGTGCTGGTGGTGGCCGACGATACCTCGAAGCCTTCCTTTATTGCCGCCGATCTGTTGTCTCAGGCAGAACACGGTCCCGACAGCCAAGTGGTACTGGTACTGAAAGGCGATGCCATTCTGGAAAAGGTGCAGCAGGAAGTTGAACGCCAGCTGGAATTGCTCCCCAGGAGGGATATTGCCCGGCAGGCGCTGGAGAGCAGCCGGATCATCGTTTTTGACGAGGACGATGATATGGTGGAATTGATCAACTGGTATGCCCCGGAGCATCTTATTATCAGCACGAACAACTATGCCGAGCTGGCAGCACGCATAACCAATGCAGGTTCTGTATTCCTTGGGAATTATACCCCGGAAAGCGCCGGTGACTACGCATCAGGTACCAACCACACCCTGCCGACCAACGGATGGGCACGGTCACACAGCGGGGTGAACATGGACAGCTTCGTGAAAAAGATTACCTTCCAGGAGATTACCACCTCCGGATTGAAGAATCTGGGACCAGTGGTGGAGACCATGGCGGGTGCCGAACACCTGGAAGCCCATAAGAACGCCGTGACCATCAGGCTAAAAACATTGTAGCCCACGGTTGTGTGTCATCCTGCCTGGTGAAACGATCCGATCCAAATGAGTTAATAATCAGTCATAACAGTAATAGTTCTCTATGGATTTACTAAAATATCTTCGAAGTAATATTCTGAACCTGAAACCCTATTCCTCTGCCCGCGATGAATATTCCGGCGAGGCCATGGTGTTCCTCGATGCCAACGAAAACCCTTTCAACCAGCCCTATAACCGCTATCCCGACCCGCTCCAGAGAGCCTTGAAAGCCCGGATAGCGGAGCTGAAGCACCTGTCTGCGGATTCGATTTTCTTAGGAAACGGTAGTGATGAGCCGATCGATCTGCTGATCAGGGCGTTCTGTGAACCGGGAGTCCACCATATCATACAGATAGAGCCGACCTACGGGATGTACCAGGTGGCTGCCGGGGTGAATAACGTGGCCGTATTGAAGGTGCCGCTGTCCGCAGAATACGGACTGGATGCCGACGCAGTTCTCGGGGCAGTAACGCCGGATACACGCATGATTTTCCTCTGTTCGCCCAACAATCCCACTGGAAATGCTCTGGATGAAGGTGAAATGATCCGGGTGATACAAGGTTTCGACGGGCCGGTGGTGGTCGATGAGGCCTATATCGATTTTGCCCCCGGAAAATCCCTGCTCTCCCGGCTACCGGAGTTCAGTAACCTGATTATCCTGCAGACCTTTTCCAAAGCATGGGGCATGGCGGGCATCAGGCTGGGTATGGCATTCGCCGCTCCGGAAATCATTGCGGTACTCAATAAAATCAAATATCCGTACAACCTGAATATCCTGACCCAGTCGAAGGCGCTCGAATTATTACAGGACAGTGCTTCGGTGGAAAACTGGGTGGAAACGATCCTTGAAGAACGTACCCGGCTGGCTGAGGCCCTGTCCGGAATCAGCTACGTGGAGAAAGTATGTCCGTCGGATGCCAACTTCCTGCTGGTCAGGATGAAGGAAGCGCGAAAGGTGTATGAATACCTGGTCGGCAAGGGCATCATCGTACGCGACCGTTCGAAAGTCATGCTGTGCGAAAACAGCCTCCGGATAACGGTAGGCAAAGGGAGTGAAAATGAGACCTTGATGGAAGCATTGGAGGAATATGCTTTGTGAAAGACTAAAAGACAATAGACATCAGACACAAGACTAAAAGACATAAGACACAAGACAAAAAAAAAGCAGGAAGGTCTTCAGCTATAATTTTAAAGCTGGCAGTACCTGCTGAAAAAGGATAAGTTCTTATAAATAAGGTAAATCACATTCCCACTGGAAGGCATTACATTGGCCATTTTATATAACTTGTCAGATGCCAGATATCTAATAGATAACGGCTAACATCTGATGTCTAATGTCTAACGTCTGATGTCTGATGTCTAATGTCTGATGTCTGATGTCTTAATTCTTGATACTTTTTATAACCATGAAGAAAGCACTATTTATCGACCGCGACGGCACCCTGATTGCGGAGCCTGCCGACGAGCAGATCGACTCCCTGGAGAAGCTGGAGTTTATTCCGAAGGTTTTCCGGAATATGTACTTTATTAAGAAGAATCTTAACTACGAGCTGGTTATCGTGTCTAATCAGGATGGACTCGGTACTTCATCCTATCCGGAAGAGACTTTCTGGCCGGCCCATAACAAAATGCTGAAGGCGTTTGAAAACGAAGGAGTCGTGTTTGACGACATCCTGATTGACCGAAGTTTTCCGCAGGAAAATGCCCCGACCCGCAAACCGCGCACGGGCCTGATGGGCAAATATCTCGACGGCAGCTATGACCTTCAGGACAGTTATGTGATCGGTGACCGGCTGACGGATGTGGAGTTAGCGAAAAACCTCGGATGTCGGGCCATCCTGATTAACGACGGATCCCTGAATGAACAGTTAGCGGCTTCAGGAATGAAGGAGGTATGTGTGCTGGTTACCACCGACTGGGATGAGATTTATGCCTGTGTGGCTGCACCGGAGCGGACAGCCTCCATCAAAAGGACTACCCGCGAAACCGACATCAGCATTTCCCTCAATCTGGATGGTACCGGGCAGACCCGGATATCGACCGGCTTACATTTCTTCGATCATATGCTTGACCAGATCGGCCGCCATTCGGGTTGTGACCTGGATATCCTGGTCAAAGGCGACCTTCATGTGGATGAGCACCATACGGTGGAAGATACGGCCATTGCCCTGGGTGAGGCGATCGGAAAGGCTTTGGGCGACAAGAAGGGCATCAGCCGGTACGGCTTTTACCTGCCCATGGATGAATGCCTGGCCTCGGTGGCCCTCGATTTCGGAGGCAGGCCCTGGCTGGTCTGGGATGCCTCTTTCAAAAGGGAAAGGGTGGGGGATGTACCCACCGAGCTGTTCTTCCATTTTTTCAAGTCCTTTTCAGATGCCTCACGCTGTAATCTGAATATCAAGGTGGAAGGCGATAACGAGCACCATAAGATCGAAGCCATTTTCAAGGCATTTGCCAAATCGATAAAAATGGCGGTCAAAAGGGACGTGTTCAACTTTGAGTTGCCGTCGACCAAGGGCACACTCTGATAAGCAGCATCCCGGTTAAGTACGGGCCTGTAATATACATTCAGGTGAAAGCCTCTGCACTTAGGAGTTCTGATTTTAAAGGAGGTGGGTAGAACAGGTGTATCAACTATTGGTTTGACCCCTGGCCGGGGTCACCAGTTCGCTCCGGGCCGTTTTTGCTACCCACATGCAATCCCTCCGGGATTGAACGCGTAACGGTAACGTCCTGACCCCGCTGCTTCACTATTGAATCGCGGGGCAACAAGGGTTCTGATCATGGCCATCGGGCTATAAACATTCAATCCCTCCGGGATTGAACCCATAATAGTAACGTGCTTAAAATAAACAATTAAGATATAATACATTCAAATGAAGAGCATACAGCCATTCAAAGAGAAAAAAGACACAGCCATTCTGCTGATCCATTGTCCCGACCGCCAGGGAATTCTGGCTACGGTGACGGAGTTCCTGAACCGGAACCACGGTAACATCATTTACCTCGATCAGCATGTCGATCACCAGGAGACGGTCTTTTACATGCGGGTGGAGTGGGAGCTGGACGGCTTTCTTATTCCGCGGGAAAAGATCGGTGAGTATTTTGATACCCTGATCGCCCTGCCGATGCAGATGACCTGGAAACTTTACTTCTCGGAGGAGATTCCCCGGATGGCCCTGTTCGTATCCCAGATGCCGCACTGTCTCTTCGATATCTTATCGCGCTATACGGCCGGCGAATGGGACGTGGAGATTCCCCTGATCATCAGCAATCACAAATTGCTCGAACCCGTGGCCAAACGGTTTGAGATTCCTTTCCACTATTTTCCGGTTAACCGCGAGAATAAGGCTGAGCAGGAAGCCAGGGAGCTCGAACTGCTTAAGGAGCACCGGATCAATTTCATCGTATTGGCCCGGTACATGCAGATCCTCAGCCAGGATTTCGTGGCCCATTACCCGAACCGGATCATCAATATCCACCACTCCTTCCTGCCGGCGTTTGCCGGGGCGAAGCCCTACCATGCTGCCCATGAGCGGGGGGTGAAGATCATCGGGGCTACCAGTCACTACGTTACCTCCGACCTGGATGCCGGCCCGATCATCGAACAGGATGTCACCCGCTGCAGCCATGTGGATACCGTAGAAAATCTGATCCGCAAGGGGCGTGATCTCGAAAAAATTGTACTTTCGCAAGCGGTTTACAAGCATTTGCAAAGAAAGATTCTGGTCTTCAGAAACCGGACAGTTGTTTTTAACTAATATTCAGGATATGAAAAAGTTCATGATCATTTTAACCTCTATGATAGTGTTTCCAATATTATTCACACAGGCCCAGGGAGTTGCCCGTCAGGAAGTTCCGTCGGATTATGGCTATATCGTCAAGATCGGACAGCAGGTTCCCGACTTTGAAATGAAGCTGACCGACGGCAAGACGGTCAGGATGCGTGACCTGAAAGGAAAGGTGGTGATGCTCCAGTTCACGGCCAGTTGGTGCGGTGTGTGCCGCAAGGAGATGCCACACATTGAAAAGGATATCTGGCTGAAACACAAGAATAATCCAAAATTTGCCCTCTATGGGATCGACCTGGACGAACCGCTCGATAAGGTCATTAAATTTGGTAAAGATGTTAAGATTACCTACCCGCTGGCATTGGATCCGGCCGGGGCAATCTTCTATACCTTTGCTGAAAAGGGCGCCGGGGTTACCCGGAATGTGATCATCGACAAGGATGGCAAGATTGTGTATATGACCAGGCTCTTCAAAGAAGAGGAATTCAATGAAATGGTCAGGGTAATTGATGCCTTGCTGGCCGCATCCTAAATCCGGGGGAACCAATAAGTGGACATAGTCATCATAAAATACAACGCCGGAAATATCGAATCGGTGCGAAATGCCCTCGAAAGACTGGGTGTTAAGGCAGAAGTCACCGGTGACCACAACCGGATACGAAATGCTGAAAAGGTAATTTTTCCGGGTGTTGGAGAAGCCAGTACAACAATGGCTTACCTGAGAAGGGAAGGCCTTGATCAACTGATTCCTTCGCTTACTCAGCCTGTGCTGGGAATCTGCCTTGGCCTTCAGCTGATGTGCAGCCATTCGGAAGAGGGTGATACCACCTGTCTTGGAATTTTCGACGAGCCTGTCAGAAGGTTCGTTCCTGAGCCCGGACAGGAATTCATTACCAAGGTTCCGCATATGGGTTGGAATGCCATATCTGAACTTAAAAGTGGCCTTTTCAATACCGGAATGGAACAGCAATACGTTTACTTTGTGCATTCTTATTATGCCAGTATCGGGGCCGATACTGCCGCGGTGTGCAACTATATCGTTCCGTTCAGTGCGGCCCTGCAAAGGGATAATTTTTATGCCACCCAGTTTCACCCTGAAAAGAGTGGGTCGGTGGGCTCAGAAATTTTGAAAAACTTCGTTCAACGCTGATATTTTCCTGAATATGGACAGATTGACTATTGTGAAGGTTGGTGGTAAGGTGGTTGAGGAACCTGAATTGTTAAACGCCCTGCTGGATGATTTTGCCCGGATAACCGGCTATAAGATGCTTGTCCATGGTGGCGGAAAGGCTGCGACCGCGTTAGCCGACCGCCTTGGCCTGGAAACGCACATGGTCGACGGCCGCAGGATTACCGATGCTGCCATGTTGGAGGTGGTCACCATGGTGTATGGCGGACTGGTCAACAAGAAAGTGGTGGCCGGACTGCAGTCCAGGAACATCAATGCCCTGGGCTTCACCGGTGCTGATCTTGACCTGATCCGTGCCCGCCGCCGGCCGGTGGTCGATATCGACTATGGTTTTGTCGGGGATGTAGAAAATATCAACACCCGTGAACTCCGGTTATTGTTCAGGGAGAATGTGGTACCTGTTATCGCTCCGCTGACCCACGATGGTTACGGACAGATACTCAACACGAATGCCGATACCATTGCCTCTCAACTGGCCATTGACCTGGCCCATCATTTCAAGGTATTTCTGTTTTATTGTTTTGAAAAGCGGGGGGTTTTGTCTGATCCCATGGACGATGACAGCGTAATGCCCGAACTCACGGAATCGGCATTTATCGAAAACCAGGAGCTGGGCATTATCAGTACCGGCATGATTCCCAAACTGCAAAACGGGTTCAGGGCCCTGTACAACGGGGTGGGAGAAGTATTGATCACCAATCCCGCCAATTTTGCACGTGGCCGCGGAACCCGCCTGCTGAGAGAGTAGAATTCTAAAATTTCAGATCAATCCCGAACATAAAATGGCGGCCGGCCTGCGGGAAATACCCGTCCATCTTGTGCCGCTGCCCTTCATAGATGTAGGAGTACACCCAGGCATTGCTTTCATATTCGGTATTCAGGATATTGTTGACCATCAACCGGAAGGTGATCTCTTCGAACAACCTCCCTTTCAGGGTATAGTCGGCGGTAATATTATTCACCAGCCACGAGTCGAGCATCCGGTCGCTGTTGGAGGTGTTGTCGATATACTGTTTGCCCACATAGCTGGTAATCAGGCTAATCCCTGAGTGTGGCCTTGGTGCCCATCTGAGCTGGCTGTTGGCAATGGTTCCCGGGGAAAAGGAGAGATTCGTGGTTCCCAGGTTAGTCGCCTGCAGGTCGCCGGTATCCCAGTTCTCCACATATTCAGTGAATTCCCTGATTTTGTTTCTGCTGAAGGTGGCGTTGGCATCCCACTGCAGGGTGGGCAGTATCCTGACCCCCCAGTTCAGTTCTATTCCCGACCGGAAACTCTTATCCACGTTCACCATGATGGGAGACCCTACGTCGTTGATCTGGCCGGTGAGGACCAGCTGGTCGCTGTAAACCATGTAATAGAGGTTGATGCCGACGGTAAAGTTGGTGTTTCTGATCTGGTAGCCGGCTTCGAGGTCGTTCAGGGTTTCATGCTTTGGCTGCGGGCCATCGTCTTCGGCATCGGTGAAGTTGTCGCGGTTGGGCTCGCGGCTGGCGCGGGCAAACGACAGGTAGGCATGCTGGTTGGCTGCAGGCTGCACGAAGATTCCTGCCTTGGGGTTGAAGAAGCCGAAGCGGTGTTCCTGGGTAATGTCCCTGAGGTCGTCATCCAGTCCGTCGATGGTATAATTGATATGCCTGAACTGGCCGTCGGCAAACAGGCTGACCATTTCCGTCAGCTGGTAATTCAGCCTCAGATAACTGTTCAGGTCGGTTTTCAGCCCCTCGTTGTAGTACCATTCGTGGTCTTTCGGGTAACCGCCCATGTTGGCGGCCCAGAGGATCCTGCCGTAATGGAGCCCGTCGTACTGATGTATTCCGCCGCCCCAAACCAGTTCCGTTTTTCCTTTCTTGTAGTTCAGCGAGAAAATTCCGCCGTAGAAATCGTTATCGAGGTATTTGCGCCTCACCAGGTCGGTGCGTTTGATCTCCTGGCCGTTGACGACCGGGTTGTTCATTCCGTAATTGGTGTATTTCTGATTGGCCTTGAACTGTTCGTAATAGCCGAAACCGATGGTATAGTGCAGGGCTGCGTTCAGGTTCAGGTACGGACTGGCCTTATGCGAGAAATGAAGCTGGAAGTGGTCCTGCTGATAATTGTCCACCTGATTGTCGTAGGTGTACAGGTTGTAGGTGCGCGGGTTGGATGCGATCATTTCCGCGGTTTCCTTTGAAGAGTAGAGCCAGTGTTCTTCGTAGCGTTTCATTCCGGCAAGGTCGTTGTTCAGCCTTACCGACGGCACGCCGTTCCAGGCCTGGTAGGTATTTTCCAGTCCGCCCGAAATCATGGCCTTCAAAACGGTATTGGCTGTGTAATAGCCTGCCGAGAGGTAGTAGGACTTCAGGTCGGAGGAAGCCCGGTCGATAAATCCGTCGGAGGAGATTTTCGAAAGGCGGGCGTCGACGGCGAACTTTCCGTTGAGCAGTCCGGTACCTGCACAGACCGAGTTCCTGAATGTATTGAACGATCCTGCGGCGGTGCTGTAGCGGGCGTAAGGCTCCGGATTCAGGGAGAGGGTCTGCATGTTGATGGTGGCCCCGAAGGCAGCTGCACCGTTGGCCGAGGTGCCAACGCCCCGCTGGATTTGGATGTTGCTGGTCGAGCCGGCCAGGTCGGGCTGGTCGACAAACCAGGTGCCGTGCGATTCGGCATCGTTGAGGGGGATGCCGTTCACAGTGACGTTGATCCGGTTCAGATCGGTACCCCTTACCCGGAAGTTGGTGTAGCCAATGCCTGTTCCGGCGTCGGAAGTGGCTACAAACGAGGGTGTCAGGGCCAGCAGGTAGGGAATGTCCTGTCCGAAATTTCGCTCCTGAAGCTGTTCCCTCGAGATGTTGGTAAAGGCCACCGGGGTTTTGTCACCCGCCCTGGAGGCGGCAATCATAACCTCCTCGGTGAACACCACGGTCGGATTGAGCTGTACGTTCAATGTCTGAGATTTTTCGGGGTCAAACTCGATTTCGGTGGTTTCAAAGCCGATAAAGGAGACCATGAGGACATGTTTCCCCGGCTTCAGGTTTCTGAACTCAAAACTTCCGTCGCTGCCGGTGGAAATCCCGTTGTAGGTCTGTTTGATTACTACACTGGCACCCGGAAGCGGTTGCCGGTTGTGGTCGGTTACCACGCCGCGGAGTCCGGTCTGCGCCAATCCGGACAACACCAGCCACTGCAAAAGCAGCAGCAGTTTAAACTTTTTCATCTTTTTTTGAAATTTGGTTAAAGAACTAACCAATGAGGCAGGAATAATCCTGTTTACCTTCCCTCCGCCGGCATTACCCGGATCAGGTTAAAAGGGTGTGATCTCAGCCTGTTTTTCATTTTGCCCTGTGGAAAATCCGCAGGCAAAAAAGGCACCCCATTGAGTGAAATATCGGGGCGAAGTTAGAAAGATATTTTTATAAAAGCAAAAATCACAGATTTAGAGCCTTCAGGTACCCTGAAAAAACATTTGTTATATAAGAGAAAAAAATTCATCAGGAGGTTCTGCCGAATGCCGGTTATTTTAGGAAGAGCAGGAACTTAAACCACCAGGGATAATAAAAGTGTTGCCGCCAGGCCCACAATGGCGACGATACATTCCATAACCGTCCAGATCTGAAAAGTTTGCTTGATGCTCACGTTGTAATACTCTTTGAACATCCAGAAACCGATGTCGTTGAAGTGTGAAAACATCAGGCTGCCCGAACCGGTAGCGATGACCATCAACTCGGGCGAAACTCCCGACTGGACCGCTACGGGAACCATGATGGGTGCTGTGGCCATGGTGGCTACCGTTGCGGAGCCCACTGCCAGCCTGAGTACTGCAGCTACGCAAAATCCGAGTATCAATGGATTGAAGGTCAGATCCGAGGCTATTCCCATAATATAGCTGTTGACATCGCTGTCTTTTAAAACCTGTGAAAAAGCACCACCGGCAGCAATAATCATGATAATCATGGCAATTGAGCCGGTGGCTTTTCCCAGGCTTTTCATCACGCTGTCCATACTGTTACCGTTACGCATGCCTAAGGTATATATGCCGATGACCACCGCTGCAAATAAGGCAATATTGGCATCGCTGAGAAATTTCAGGATGGTCAGTACTATGGCCCATGTGTTGGCTATATGGGCAGAAAGCCCCTTCCCGATGAAAAATTGTTTGTAAAATTCAGTAATGGTGTTGATACCCTGAGCCAGTAATTCAGCTTTGGGTGGCACTGTGGTAATGGCCAGATCGATGATGGCCCCGAACAGCATTAAAACGACCGGACTGACTGCCGCAATGATACTTCGGCCTAAGCCGGGTAATTCTTCCTTTTTAAATTGATGCTCCTGATACAGCTCTGAAGGGGGCATCACATTAACCTTTCTGAAAAACCTGGAGAGGAAAATTCCGGCTAAAAGACAGGCCGGAATAACCGGAACCAATCCGTATAACAGAACGAGGTTTACATCTGCCCCGAAAACCAGCGATGCATAAACGGGTGCAGGTGAGGGGGGCAGATAGCCATGTGCTATCGAAAGTGATGCAGAAAGAGGTATGCCTAAATAAATCAACGGAATTCGTGCCGTAACCGAAAAGGTATATATCAAAGGGATCAGGACCAGAAAGCTGGCATTGTACATCATGGGCAGGCCAACCAGAAAGCCTGTGATCAGTATGGCATATTGCACATTCTTTAATCCCATATAGTCGATCATGCGGTAGGTAATGGTATGTGCAGCCCCGCTGATTTCGATCAGTTTGCCTAACATAGCGCCGAAAGTAAGGATCAGGATAATCTTACCCATGGTTCCGCCAATGCCGTTCAACACCGAATCCAGCACCTCCATCAGGTTCATGCCGTTGAGCAATCCAACAATAAAGGAGGTAATGAGTAAGGCGAAAAACGCATTCCATTTAAACTTCACAATCAGGAGGAGTAAAAGGAGAATTCCGATTCCAACAATGATCAAAGGCATATCCTAAAGATTCAAGCAATTAAAAAATAAAAGTAACTGGTTATTGTCCGGCCTGCTGGCAGATCTGCTGCTCAGACGACGACAGCGCTTTCGGTTTTTTGTAAAAGTAATTTACTTATTTCAATAATAAAACCGGCAAAATTCCCACCCATATAATCCTGTGCGGTTTGTGAAGTAAACAGTCCGGGATGGTTGCGGACCCTTTCATCGGTATGATCCTTACCTTTAATCAGGCTGTCGAACATGGTCCGGTAGCCACCGAAATTCCATGTCATCCTGCCATAGGGTGCATCGCTGCCACAGAAAAGGTTTTTACTGAAGGGTTCACCGGCCAGCGTGTAGGTGATCAGGTCGCTTTCAATATGCGTGTCGCGTTTCGCACTAAGCACAAACCGTATGTTTGGCTGTACGAGGCCCAGTTTTCGTGACTTCTGATAAAGATCTTCCGCCTCGGGATAGCCTGCACCACCGCCTCCCATGTGAACACCGATTACCGGATGATCCGGATGGCGTCGGGCGATGATGGCCAATCCTTCGGCTGGAGTGTATTCCGTATCGGCTCCATAATGAAAAGCCGGAACGGCCCCCGATTCCACGATAAAATCAACTACGTCGATTACTGTTTCATCGCTAATAGAAAAGGCATTCTGGGCCGGATTCATCTTCACGATCGGAAACCCGAATTCACTGATGCAGATTGCCGCCAGTTTTATGGCCAGGTCGGTACCCAGTGATTTTGGGTCCGTCCAGCCGGCGGGTATAAACCTTTCGGGATATTTTATCGCCGTTTCAAAAATATACCGGTTAGCTTCCAGGAGAGCATTGAAATTTTTATTTCTGTCGGTTTGATACAGGGTAGTGGCAGGGTTTTGCCAGATCAGGGCCATGTCAACCCCTGCCATGTCCATTTCAGCAATAAGGTCTTCGGCCGATACGGGCCGGCCATGGAAATAGTCGGGCGTTTCCCTGATGGCCTCCCTGAATAATTCATCCATTCCGATGGTATCGGTCGCATGTGTATCAGCGTCAATGACCAGTCTGTCTTTGTGTTTTATAAGAAATTCTATCTGACTGGACAGACGTTGCCGGGCTATAGTTGTCAATTTCATTTTGTACGTTTAATTATTCTGCAAAAAAGGTTGTGGCACTGTTTTTCGGTGCGACATAGAAAATTTCACCGTTTTCAACTTCAAATACTCCGATTTCAATATATTTTTCGTTGTCTCCGTTGGAACGGAATGCCCTGAACCGCTTACCTGAAGAGCCTTTAATATTTACCACCACGGGCTTTTCCTTGTTTGAGCTGGTATTGACCACCACGAACGCATCGCGGTTTTTGGTGCCGTTGGAAGAGAAAGCAATCACGGGTATCTCACTGTCCATGGATATGGTATGGGCCACGGCCATCCCCGGTTGTCCGGCCCGTGAAACCTGTTTATAGAAATAGTATCCTGGTCTGACCACATAGGTACCGTCTTCATTCACGTTGATGGCGCAACCCGGATTAGGGTCTCCGCCTATCCAGAGAGGTGGGCGTTGAATGCCGGCCCAGGGTATAATTCCGTTGACCTGGGCTTCGTAGATATTTCCCCAGATTTCCTTAACAAATTTTGCATCCATTTTACTCCAGGAGGTGGATGTACACCAGGCATGCAGTCCGGGTCTTTTTGCCCTGAGCATGGCGGTCCCCACCGCAGTATGGCTGCCATACCAACGGTTATCGTACCCTCCGGTATAGAATCCGTGGGAGGTAATGATTCCCAGGTTTTTTAGGGCCGTCTTATCCTCAGCGAGAGCATCGGCATGCCCCCAGAAGCTGAAACGGTACCAGTGGGTGGGCTCGCCATTGGTAATCCAGACATCCTTCAGTCCGGCCTTATTCAGCATCGGGCGGGTGAATTTCAGAAAGTCGGTTACCTGTTCCGCGGGCCAGAACATATTGTAATCGTGTCCCGAACCTATATTCCCGTCTTTGCCGTCCCATGGCCAGCGCTCCCAGTCTTCACCCTCATTATGCAATGAGATATATTTAATGGGGAAGTTTTCTTTTTCTTTCAGGAATTTGGCCCAGTTAATCAAATAGTTGGCCAGATCAAATTTATGAGCAGGATCCAGATCCCGGCCCCGCAGCGTTTTCTGCAAAGTCATATAAGCGGGTGGGCCATACAGGGTGGTGATGATGGTCAGATCATCCCCCCGTGCACGGGTTTTATCCAGTCCGCGCCTGAAGAACTCTCTCATATTCCGGGTAGTGGTCTCATGGTCATATGCACCGCCTGCTTCCTTTTGCTGAAAAGGGTCCAGGAACATTTTTACGAGTCCGACCTTCAGTCCGTCGTCACCAAAAATCAGGTCAGTCACTTCGTTGCGGCTTTGTTCCGACATAATACTGAAACCACCGTAATCAGTAGGATTTGTTGAATAATCTATCGTTTGGGCTGTCTCCACATAGTTGAACCCAAATCCATCCCAGGTGCGGAGCTTCTTTGAGAAGTCGACTGTTACAGGGCAACCTCTGAATACCGGAAACTGTGCCCAGGAAGTACTAGCCATCATCAGGATACAGACCAGGGTGGCCAGAAATAGTTTTTGTTTGTTCATGGTAATATGTTTTTTATATTATTGGATAATTGTTGTATCGTTAATTAATTCTGAATCAGGGATTAATCCGATTTTGTCTGCCAGCGTTTGGTTAAGCCATTTTTTGCTCAGGCTGTTCGAGGTAAATCGAATATCTTCCGGGGAGGTGCCTCGTAAAATCTTTTTTACGGATGAAGATGCCCATTCACCCTGTTCCCGGGGTATTTTGGTCAGTCCGAAGACGGCAAAAGGCATCATGAAATCGTCGCAGGTGAATACCGGTTTTTTGATGTTTGCTTCCACCCAAGATTGTGCTTCGGCTGCATCCCAGCCGGCAATGGCGCCGTTGGTAGGTATGTAGATCAGGTCGGCGGTGGTTTGCAGCATTGCAAACCGCTCTTTCCAGGACCCGAAATCGTCGACCAGATGATATTCCGGCGTAAGCCCCAGGTTGCGATAAAGTGTGTCGAGCAGCAGGGTATTGTTTTGTTCCGAAAGTGAGTTTTCCGAAAGGATGGCGATGTTCCAGCTGTCGGGGTATATTTTGATCAGTTCGTGAATAGCTTGTCTGAGCGGCAAAACTTCCAGCATTCCGGTGACATTCCGGCGGGGAAGGTTGTACTGTTGGGCCGACCAGTTTACGCCGCAAAATACAAATGGTATGGTTGGATTTTTTTCTATGAAACTTCGCATATGCTTCACGGCATCATCGTCAGACAGGATTACCGCACCGGGTTTGAGGCCGGATATTTCGTTGGCAAAACTGTCGGCAGCTTGACTGAGCCACTCTGGCGACGGGTTCCGCTTTGCGTCCAGAAACCGGATCTGAAGATTATATTCCTCTTCAGGAAATGCTTCCCGGATGGCCCGCATAGCCTCATCGCTCGGCGGATAACCTTCGTGGTAGGAATTGATGTACACAATGGTTTGCCTTCCTGAATAATTACAGGAATATGGCAGTATTAAACAAAGGTAAAGGAGTACCCGCCACCTGGTAAGCTTATATTTTTTTTCCGTTAATCCCATTCTTTCACAATAATACGAAGTAAGCACTGGATTTCAAGATGTTCAACAGACTTTAATATTTCAGGGCAGATACCTGGCAGTAACGATTTACTGCCAGGATATTCTGCATGATTTTATTATTCCCATCCGGGATTTTGCACAAGTTCTTTGTTCAACTCCATCTGGGTGATAGAGAAGGGCATCAGTTTATATTTATCCTGCCTGATCCGGTTCAGGTCAATAACCTGTTTTGGCCTGATATTTAGATTGGGATCTGCTCCGATGGACGAGTCTGCCACTTTTTTGGTAAAGATATCCCAGAATCTTTTACCGTCGAACCATGCATGACCTTCAATGACAAATTCCTTTCGCCGTTCGGTGTATACTGCTTCCCTGAAGCTTGCTTTACTCAGGTTTGCATAATCAATTGCAGCATCGGGTGTTCCGATTGGCTTGCCAAATGCCCTGCGCCTTACCATGTTAAGGTAGCTGTAGGCTTCGGCATTAGGGCCATTGTTGGTTTCATTCAAAGCTTCAGCAAGCATAAGCAGTACGTCCGAATATCTCAGGATCACATAGTTGGGTTCTTCTGCATTTCCACGGGCGGTAATATCCGTGTCAATGAACTTCCGGAAACCCGGAACAGAGGCATTTACAATACTGCGTGCCACCAACGAATTGTCGTCCGTTCTGCGCCATGTCCCGATCAGTGGATCTGTAGCCGGATCGAAATAGACCTCAATATTGGAGACCGTACCGATTTTGATTTTCATTCGGTCGTGAAAAGTCACCTCCCTGCGAAGGTCTCCGGTTTCAAATGATTTGTAAAAGTCGATATTGGCCAGATAGTCATAGTAGGAGATCATATAGAGTTCCTGGGTGGTACTGGTTGCCAGGAAGGGCGTGAGATTTCCGCCAAGGCCGGCTTTCCTGATATATTGTATGTCAAAAATGATTTCAGCGTTATTTTCATTGGTCATGCTGAAGAGGTTTGCATAGGAGGGTATGAGTGTGCGGTCGCCTTCACTGACGCAAGCTTTCAGTATGTCAACAGCCTTCTGATAATCGCCCGCTTGTGCTACAGCGGTGTCGCTGGCCCTGGTCAGATAGACTTTGCCCAACAGCGCCTGGACTGCACTTCTGCTTACCCGACCCTTATCACCGGCTCCGTAGGCGCTTGTTTTGGGAATGCCTGCCGATTCATAAACCCAGGTTAGATCCTTGATTATCTGGGTATAGACTTCGGCAGCTGTAGCCCTTGGGAACGACAGTGTCCTGAAGTCGGTCGTAGGGGTGAGTTTGAGTGGAACACCGCCATAAATCCGGACCAGGTTAAAATAGGCCAATGACCTGAGAAAAGTTGCCTCGCCGATTACTCTTTGTTTCAGACTTTCTAACATTTCACATTTCGGGACATTGGCAATCACCTGGTTTGCCCGCTCAATCATGCGGTAATGGCCCGAATATGTTCCGCTGAAATGTCCAACTTCAAAATTCCAGGTATCCCACCTGCTGTAGGCGTCCCCGACATTAAGGCGGGTAGTGACACATTCGCTGGTATATTCATTCAGCATAAGCAAATCTGACTGGTACATGCCTGATTCTGTCAGGGCCCTGTATACGCCGTTTAAGGCGGTCAATGCATCACTTGATGTCCTGAAATAATTGTCTTCGGTAATAATGCTGTATGCCTTGTCCTGAAGAAATTCATCATGGCAGCTGCTGAACATCATCAGGAAGATAATAATCGCTGTGGTTATTTTTGTCTTCATCACGATTTAAAGTTAAGTGTGAATTAAAATGATAAATTAATTCCCGCCATGTATGATTTGGCCAAAGGATAGGAACCCATGTCAACTCCCTGGTTGATATTATTTTGCCCCTGTTGGTTTACTTCAGGGTTATATCCGAGGTAGTTGGTAATGGTGAAAAGGTTCTGTCCTGAAAGATATATTCTGGCAGCTATTCCTTTATCTCTGAGCGTTTGACTTGGTACATTGACTGTCATGCGCAGGTTTTTCAGCCTGAAATAGCTTCCGTCTTCAATAAAGAAGTCACTGTAAACACCCGAAGGGATGCGCTGAACAATACCGATCCGGGCATTGGCTTTCGGGTACTTTGCATTTGGATTGTCGGGTCGCCAGGCATGATCATACCGGTCCTGCGAAATATTGTGCTGATACATCTCATCATACAGGTCGCGCCTGTTCAGGTTCAGGACTTTATTCCCATAAACCCCCTGGAAGAATGCGGAGAGTTCAATAAATTTCCAGGAGAATGTGTTGTTCCACCCGTAAACAAATTTTGGGTGCGGACTGCCCAGGATAACCCGGTCATTTTGATCAATTATGCCATCCGGATCGGTGTAATTGCCATTCTCATCCAGTTTTCCTGAAATATCTTTATATCTGGCAGAGCCTATGTCGGGGACAACATTTCCTGCATAGCGGAGGGTATTGCTGTTGACTTCCTCCTGTGTTTTGTAAATGCCATCCGTCAGCAAACCAAAGAAAGATCCCACCGGGTAGCCTACTTTAACGAGGTTTCCGGAGTTAAAGGCATCACCGTAGTCGTAGCTGAATCTGGCCCCCCTGATCTGGGTGGAGGTTCCCAGGTCCAATACTTTATTTCTGTTGGCGGCGTAATTTATGTCGGTTCTCCATTTGAAATTTTTGGTATCCACCACCCAGCCTCCGATGGAGAATTCAATACCCTTGTTTTCGAGTGTGCCTACGTTTCCTGTTGTTGAACCGTAACCCAGTTCGGTCGGGATGTTATAGGTCATCAGCAAATCAAAAGTCTTTTTGTAGTAAAGGTCAAAGGTGAAACTGATGCGTTCGCTGAGGAATCCCATATCGGCACCCACATCATATTGGTTGGTGGTTTCCCATCGCAGGGTCGAGTTCCCTACAATCGGCATATAGGCATTAACTTCCTGTCCACCAAAAGTGTATTTCCCTCTTGAGTAGCGGGTTATCGACTGGTTGACGCCGATTTCCTGGTTTCCGGTACGTCCGGCACTGGCCCTGAGTTTCAGGGTGCTGAAAAGATCGAGCGATTTGATAAAATCTTCCTCACTCATTTTCCATGCGAGAGCGGCCGACGGGAAAAATCCCCATTTATTGTCTTTGCCGAATTTTGAAGATCCGTCGGCACGGGCAGAGACCGTCAGCAGATATTTATCGTTAAAGACATAATTCAGTCTTCCGAGATAAGACGCCATCGTCCATTCCGTATAGTTGGAATATACCCCCGGGCCTCCGTTCTGGGTTCCGGCAGCAATATCATAAAACATGGTGATATCGTTGTCGAATATACTGTTCGACATACCACTTCTCTGCACGGTGCGTTTTTGGAGTTCATAAACACCCAGAGCGGTCAGGCGGTGTGATCCCAGACTTAAATCATAGGTCAGCATATTGGTATTCAGTAGGCTCAACGCTTTGGTGTAGCCTATGGAAGCGCTTCCTTTTCTGTTGAACGGGTCTTTGTTGTTTGAGAAATAGTAGTTACGTTCCCTGTTGTCCAGGTCAAAACCGACAATCGACCGGAAGGAGAGACCTTTTAAGGGCTTTAATTCGACGAACATATTGCCCAGGGTCCGGTCAGCAATAGTCTGATCGGTCATTTCATTGATCAGGTGCACGGGGTTCAAACGGTTATAAGGGCTGTATCCCGGTACAATGGCATCTTCGCGCCGCGAATAGTTTCCGGTGGTCTCGTTATATACCGGAAGCATTGGAATATAGGCTAATGCAGAGAACAAGGCACTGGAGTTGGCATTTCCGGAACCCCCTTCAAAGGCCTGGTCGTTAATGGTCCTGGAGAAAGACATACTGTTGCCGACTTTCATCCAGTCCTTAACCTGCGACTCCAGGTTCATGCGCAGAGAGTACCTGTCGAATCCCGATTTTTTGATAATACCGTCCTGACTGTAGTAGTTACCTGAAATGGAGTAGGTACTTTTTTGGGTGCCTCCCGTTACGGATAACTGGTAGTTGGATACCGGTGCATTTGACTGCAGAACTTCATTCTGCCAGTCGGTGTCGTACTTTGGATTGGCGATCTGTTCGCTGGTGAACGGAGCTGTTTCTCCGCCATTTACAGCACCTTCATTAGCCCATCGCATAAGATCGGAGGCGTTGAGGACATCGAATCTTTTGGTTATATTCTGAACACCCCGGTAAGTGTCAAATTCGAATCGTGCCTGTCCGGCCTGCCCGCGTTTTGTTGTGATTAAAACCACGCCGTTGGCTCCCCTTGAACCATAGATGGCGGTTGCACTGGCATCTTTGAGAACTTCAATGGATTCGATATCGCTCGGGTTGAGTGATGCCAGAGCGTTAGGCGCGGTGCGCAACTCATTGAACTGGCCTCCGCCCGGGTTGACCTCGTTGTTGTTGCTGTAAACAGGAACCCCGTCGATAACGTATAACGGCTCATTACCCCCCTGTATGGAGTTGCCACCGCGGATGCGCACGGAAATACCACCACCCGGTGCGGAAGAAGCCTGAGTAACCAGCACTCCTGCTGCTCTTCCCTGTAAGGCAGTTTCAATGGAGACTGAGGATACTTTCTGGATCTCATCAGCGCCGATCCGGCTTACTGATCCGGTAAGGTCACTCTTTCTGACTGTTCCGTATCCGATCGCAACCACTTCTCCCAATCCTACGGTTGCCTCTTCAAGGATTACCGTTATGTTACTTTGCCCATCGGCTGACACCTCTTTTGAGATCATTCCCACAAATGAGACAAGCAAAACCTTGCCTGGTCCGCCTGTATTGAGTACGAAGCGACCGTTCGTATCGGTTATCGTACCATTCAGCGTACCCTTTACAACCACCGATGCCCCGGGCAGGGGTTCTCCTGATCTGGTGGTGACCAAACCGGTTATGGTGTTCTGGTTTTGCTGCTCTACGGCATAATAGTGTTCAGAACTGACGATTCTTCCGTCTGCTGGAAATTCATTTGGCAGATCATTCGCTGTAACCATAATTACCGATCCAATCAGCAACAGGAGGAATAAGGTGAAAATCCGCCCTGCTTTTTTTTGACATTCCTGATCAGGAATGTCCGTAAACCACTTTTTTTTCATACATTCGAAATGTTTTAGTTTGTAATACAGAAATATTGATTTGGTATTGCAAAGACCGGGGAATGAGCCACCATTTCCCGGTATTTATTAAATATTTTCGCATAAATAGCTGGTTTGCCGATCATATTGGCTGAGTTTAATTACTGGTTCAAACATACGACGGTGAAACAGGATATATTCAGTTAATGAGCCATTTTGGGCCTAAAATCATCGGGAACGTTCCCGAAAAAGGCAGATGCCAATATTGTCCGCCAAGGTTTGATGATCTGTTGTTTTTATTCAATTTTAAACTCAGGATGAATATCTGAAGGAAAATATCAGAAACATGAAGCGTCCAAATATAACCATTCAAGACATAGCCAGAGAACTGGGCATTTCGAAATCGACTGTTTCGAGAGCCCTGCGTGATTCCTATGATGTTAATCCCGATACCAGGAAACGGGTAATGGAATTTGCCGAGAAACATGATTACCGTCCTGATTTTCTGGCCCAAAGCCTTCAGTCCGGATCATCCCGCACCATTGGCGTCATTGTTCCTGCCTACAATATCCCCTTTTATTCGGAAGCTATCTGCGGAATTCAGGATTATGCCATGAAACATGGGTACAACATCATGGTTTGTCATTCAAAGGAACAGTACAATGTGGAAATTAAGAATGTTGAGGCGCTGCTTGCGGCCAACGTAGATGGTATTATCATGTCGGTAGCCCGCGATACGGAGAAGAATGAACATATTCACCGGTTAAAGAAGAAGAAGGTCCCCCTGGTACTCTTCAATCGCGTAATTGAGAATTTCAAAGCGGCGAAGGTTGTTGTGAACGACTACTATGGTGCCTATAATATGGTCAAATTTCTGATTGACAGTGGTTGCCGGAGTATTGCCCATATTAGCGGACCGGAGAACCTTCTGCTGTGCGCCAATCGTAAATCGGGCTATATGGATGCTTTACGGGACCATGGCCTGATCCCTGATCCTGATTTGATTTGTGCAGGTGATTTTTCCATCGCCAGTGGGATGAATTGTATGTCAAAGCTCCTGGATAGCGGTAAAGACCCTGATGCCGTATTTTGTGTCTGCGATGCGGTTGCCTTTGGCGCTATGCGCATTATCAAACAGCATGGGATGAATATTCCGGATGAAATTTCCGTTGCCGGTTTTACTGATGAACCTATGGCAGAACTGGTGGAACCTTCGCTCACTACTGTAAGACAACCGATTTACGAAATCGGTGAAACTGCAGCAAGACTGCTGTTTGCACAATTAAATGATCCTGATCTTCCTGCAGAAATCAGTGTTCTTGATACAAAAATTGTTGTCAGGGATTCTACCCGGAAATAAAATCGTCACTTCAGGGCAAGGATCAGTCACTTGCTGCGAACTATTTTTTAAAATTCCTGAAGATTTAACCTCACCTGGGCATAATTCCCTGAAGCTGAAGCTCAAACCCGTCAAGCGGAGTTTTGGCCGGAGACAGCACTACTTTGTGGTCGCGATTGATCAGCAGGGCCGAAGGATACGCGCGTATCTTGTATTTCCTGCCTGTCTTAAGGGTGGAATCATCAGATACAATCCTTCCGGGGATGTTGTTTGCCCTTACAAATTCCAGGTTATTTATTTTTTCTGAAGGCGAAAGAATGAGCAGAAATTCTGCACGATCGCCAATGCGCTCGTAAATTTCCGTAAGGTATTTCACTTGTTCCCTGCAGACGGGAATTTCCAGGTCGGCGAACAGAATGTACTGAAAAGGTTTCGCATTGGATGAGGAACAGATCGTATCCCCGGTTAGAGCTGGGAGGCAGACGACGGGAGCCTGGGTGCCTGTGTGAAGAAACTGCAGCTTGGCGTGAACTGCTGCTGCAGCCTCTCTGACCCCTCTGACCGGATGGCCCGAAAAGTGCTTCTGCTGAAGCATCTGCAGTATGGAATTTTTCGGGAATTCCCCCGAATAGAATGCATCGTGCAATATCTTCAACAGCAGCAGATCCGACAATGGGGCGACGGTGCCGGTGAGGTTTTCGGTCCATTTTTTCAGCTCCGGAAGATTCTGTTGCGTGACCATTGGCCTTAGTTTTGCCCCCTGGGCCGATTTGCTTTCCTGACTCAGGGTATTGGTCAGCAGCCTGTCGGTGAGATCCGCAAAGGCTGGTAGTTTCCAGGCGGCAGGGGGAAACTCGTTTACACTTCCTAACAATTTCTCACGGCCTGTGCGCATAATGCCTGCTTCTGTGGTCTTAACCATCAGCCGGCGGTGCCACGAGAACTCCTGCTGAGAAATTCCGGCGAATTCTTTTTCCAGGGGTATGCTCAGCGAGTCGAGATATTGTCGTTGCTGCCTGTAAAACAGCTGGTTAAAATACTTGTCCTGAAGGGTATAGAACCGCTGGTCAAAACGGGCAAACCGGGTGGTAAGGTCTTCCTGGCCGTCGACCTGCCCGATAATCCACAATTCAATAGGCTTAAAGTAGGGATTTTTACTCTCTTCAAAGGTTTTCTCCTTTAGCGGGGGCAACTTGATTTTTACGGTTTGTCCGGGAATAATGATCATTTTCCCGCGGTAAGAATCAAATTCCGCGAAACAGAAGAGCACTTCCTGTACGCCGGTCTCCACCTGTATCCGTCCCTGGGGGCCGATTCTCAGTGTAAATGCAGGAATTTCGTTTTTCGACACCGGATCTGTCCAGGTCATAAACTCAATGGTCCTGCCGGCATAATCCGGCTCAAAACCTTCAATACGGGCAGCTGATGCCTGTGTAGCTGTAAATATCGTAAAGAGGAGCAGCCCCCGTATAAATATCCTGTGGTATTTGAACATAACCGTAGCTGACTATTTTAAACCGCAAAATGGTTCGATTACCGTGCGAATTTACTAATAACGTGCCAGAATCCGATTTCTTTTACCAGACCTTCTGTTTTTTACTTCTCATCCTGCCCGAATCTCCGGAGGATATTATCTCAGGATCGACGTCAAATGCATTTTCCATTCGAACGAATTCACTATTTTTGTCCGTACCCTGAAGTATGTCCATAGCTGTTCGGGCCGGTTTTTATCGTTTCCCTGGCGGATATTTCCGGGTTCAGCCTGACGGGGCCGAAAGCCTTTGGTTTTATGTCACCGCAGCTGGCCAAAATAAATGCTGTACTTATGAACCTGAAAGAGATCATCAGATCCGCACTGATTTTTTTGCATATCGACCTGACCAAAAATCTGGAGTATGACCGCTTGACCAACGTGATTATGAAACGGGTTATCCTTAAACGCTCCAATTGTATAGATATAGGTTGCCATAAGGGTGAAATTCTGCATTCTATCCTGAAATACGCTCCGGAGGGATCGCATATTGCTTTTGAACCTATCCCGGATTTGTACCGTCAGCTGGTCCGGAAGTTCGACGGAAAAGCGACGGTTTATCCCTATGCTTTATCGGACCGGAGCGGAGAGACTGTTTTCCAGTATGTAAAGAATGCGCCTGCCTACAGTGGAATCAACCGCAGAAAGTATAACGTAGCGCACCCCGATATCGAGGAGATCAATGTGGAATTAAGGACACTGGATGAATTGATCCCAACAGAAAGGCAGGTCGATTTTATCAAGATCGATGTAGAAGGGGCTGAATTCGGTGTTTTGAAAGGGGCCGCCAGTTTACTGAAACGCTGGAAGCCGGTGGTGATTTTTGAGTGCGGAATGGGTGCCAGCGACTATTATGGCACCGATCCGGCGGAGTTGTACCATTTTTTAGAAGATTGCGGTTTGAAAATATACACCCTGAAATCTTTCCTGAACGGCGCGAATGCACTGTCCGGGTCTGAATTCACGGAGTGCTACCGCAGCAATTGCGAATATTATTTTATAGCTTCCCGTTCCTGAACTCTTCCATATTCAGGCTTTTGGGCAAAAACCGGCTGGCGTCGCCGCCATGAAGGATGATATCCCTTACAATGGTTGAATTGACCGGTGTATGTTCCGGAATAGTCAACAGAAATACGGTCTCGATTTCAGGATACATCTGCTTGTTTACCTGTGCTATCGCCCGTTCAAACTCGAAATCGGCCGATGTACGCAACCCCCTGATGATATACTTTGCCCCGGCTTTTTTACAAAAATCAACGGTAAGGCCCTGATGTGTTTCCACACTGATGTGTGGATCATCCTCGAATACCGTGTTGATCCATTTCACTCTTTTCTCGAGCGGGAAGAACGATTTCTTATTGGAGTTATACCCAATCATGATGATGATCTTGTCGAATAGTTGGGATGCTCTGCGGACAATCGATTCATGCCCGACCGTGAACGGGTCAAAAGAGCCTGGGAAAATGGCTACCTTCATCATTATTACAATGGTTAATTCAACAATTAATGCCGTTGAATACGGAATATGGCCCCGGTTGGCCGGTATTTTCAGTTCCAAAGATGGGAATTTCTTTTCAGAGTAACTTCCTTGCTGCCGGTTTTTTTAATTTCAGTGCAGTTTAACCCTTTTGACTGTGCACCCGATGAGCAGAAATGCTAATTGAACGTAAAATTTTCCCTTTTTGGAGTCACTGTTCAGTTTAGTGCCAATAATCGTTTATTTTGCAGGATAAAATGAAATTGTCAGATGAAGAAACGGCTATATGGATTTTTACTGACGATTGCCCTGTCAATGGTCATTCTGGGTTCATTCTTCGGAAGAATGGCCATAAATCCGGAAAGAATGATGTTCAGTCCGGACGGAGAAGGATTGTTCATCTACTACAGTTCTGCCTACCATGCAAAGCATGATTCTACCGGTTTCCGGAGCTATGGCATGAACTATCCTTTCGGCGATATGGTCTTTTATACGCCGGTCCAGACGCTGGTGGTCAATCCGGTGCGCTTCCTGTCCCGATATCTTGGTGATATCTCCGGAAGCACCGTTGCCCTTGTCAATTATGGTGTGCTGCTCTCTCTGGTTGCCGGTACGGTTTTCCTTTGGCTGATATTCATGGAACTGGGGGTCGTCTGGTGGTTTGGTTCGCTGGCAGCAGCCGGTATCATAATGCTTTCCCCACAGCTGCAGTTTTTAGGCGGACAGTTCAGCCTGGCCTGGCTGTTCTGGATTCCCGTGGCGGTGTTCCTGATTATCAGGTTCGACCGTACACGCAAGTTGCCTTATACTTTCCTGCTGGGATTACTGACCTACTGCGCTGGTATGCTGCATACGGCATTTGTGGCCCTGATTGCGGTACTCCTCCTGGGATACTGGTTTTTTCGCTTTTTCTGGTACCGGTTGGCCAAAACTTTCTGGTACCGCGACGCCATACATATTTTCCTTCAGTTTGTTTTGCCGGTATTGGTTTTGCAACTGACGGCCCTGCTGAACGACGATGTTACCGACCGGGCCATGTGGCCTTACGGGGATGAATCCTTGCTTGCCGGTCCGGCAGGTGTGTTCCTGCCTTCCGGCTTGTGGCCCTTCCTTTCCGGGATTTTCCCGGTATTCGGGAAATTTAACCAGGAAACGATGGCCTGGACGGGGCTGGTGGCCTGGGCTGGTCTTATCGCCGGAATAGTACGGATTGTCGGGCAGGTTAAGAACAGGCAGTCTTTCCTTCGGGTAACCCACCTTTCCTCACTGAATGTGATTTTCTGGGTTTCACTGATCACCCTGGCCGGTACATTCCTGGTTCCTCTTTTCATGAGGGGCTCTGCGGTGTCTGTTCTGCCCGGCCATATTTTCCGGTCGGATATCCTGGCGGCCTTACCCTGGCTTTTTTACTACCTGCTGAACCTGACTGTATTTGCCGGTATATATCATTTTGCTTTTGTGGGAAAGCAGAAATGGTTCAGGAAAAGTATCGGGATAGCTGCATTGTTAGTCATTCTGACCGAAGGGATGGTCCATACCGGAAGGATCACCGGTTCAGCCATAAAGCCTGATCAGGATTTTTCTGTGAGATCTCAGGAATCCGGTTTGGCATCCTGGGAGGATATCATAGGAAGTGATGCATTTCAGGCCATCCTGCCTGTCCCGGGATTTCATGATGGTTCAGGAAATATCCGTTATAATGCCGGTCATCCGGTGGTCCGGCACACACTGATGGCTTCGCTGAAAACCGGGCTTCCGGTTACGGGTGCCATATTGCACAGAGCTTCCGTTTCGCAGGCCTGGAATCAGGTCGCCCTGTACATGGAGCCGGTTGAGCGGCTTGAGTTTCCCGATTTCCTCCCCGACGAAAAGCCTTTGCTGCTCCTGGTACTGAAGGATTATGAGCCATCGGAACAGGAACAAAGACTAACAAGCCATTCGAGGTTCCTTACAGAGACTCCGGAATATTTGCTTTATGAACTGCAGGTGCCTGTGGTGAGAAGGCTCAACCTGATCTACAAGGATGAGGTGGCCGGACAATTCGAACAATCAGCCCTGTATGCCGCCGGCGAATGGCAGGTCAGTGAACCCGGGAAGTTTTTCCAGACAGCCGGCTTCGATGACCAACCGGGTTCCTCTGCCTTTGAAGGCGGAGGTGCCTTGCCGTTCCTTCCTGCTGACCGGACCAAAGTCTGGCAGGGAGATCTGGATGTAAAACCGGGTACAAGGCTGCTGGTCTCCTTCTGGTTGAAAAATTACAGACTGGACGGTGTATTGAGGAGCGGGTTCCACTTCCGGATGAAAGCGGGGGCAAACGGAGAGGAACGGGCGGCAGTGCAGGCAGAATCCGGGGAGTATTTGAAAGCATTCAGTGGCGAATGGGCGCTGATTGAATTTCCGGTGATGGTTGCAGAAAGTGGCCTGACGGGAGTTCTGAGCGTGGAAAACCACTTTTTGCCACCCGGAGAGCTCGCCGTGGATGAACTGATGATAAGGGCTGATGACCTCAATGTTTTTCTCCGGTCGGGAAGATGGCTCTGGATGAACAACCGCAGGGTGGTGGTGCGGTAAGGATGCAGGGTGATTAATACATATGACTTATCAGATTATCTTTCCTTCCTTAAGGTATTCTCTTTCAATGCCTGCCTGAAGATCCTTCAGGGTGATGTCTTTATGGCCTGATGCAACCATTTCAAGGGCGCAATACTGGACTACATTAACGATTCCGGCTCCGGTAATTTCATATTTCTTCGACAGGTTCATGATCTCGGTATCCGATGGGATAGAGAGTCCTTCGGCAGACGGCAGGACCTTCTTCCAAAGGGAGAACCGCCCGGCAGGTGTGGGTGGCGGGAAGTAGATTATAGACTGAAATCTCCGGATAAATGCTTCGTCGATATTGGACTTGAAATTGGAGGCCAGGATGACCAGTCCGTTGTGGTTTTCAATTTTTTGCAGCAGATAAGCCACTTCCTGATTGGCATATTTGTCGTGGGCATCCCGCACATTTGTCCGCTTCCCGAACAGCGCGTCCGCCTCATCGAAGAAGAGGATCCAGTCCTTGTTTTTCGCCCGCTCGAAGAGCTGTGACAGATTTTTCTCGGTTTCTCCGATGTATTTGGATATGACCATGCTGAGGTCGATCCGGAAGACATCGCGTTTGCATTTCTTCCCTACAATCATGGCGGTGAGGGTCTTGCCGGTCCCCGACGGCCCGTGGAACAGGGCACGGTACCCTGGCTTCACCCATCGGTGGAGGTCCCATTTGTTCAGAACTTTATCCTGGTAATTCACCCAGTTTTCGAGCTCTGCAACCTGTTTAAGGGTAGTTTCGGGCAATACCAGGTCTTCTTCGGTAAGTCCGGTGGTGATGAGTTCGGCAGGGAAATCCATACTGAAATGGGGCGCAGGTATTTTTCCTGTGGTAAATAAACTGACATATTCGTCATCGAGAATCAGTCGTCCGCTCATTTTGGGTTCTCCGGGACCTGCTGACTCCAGCGACAGGATATGGTTCCGGGCAAAAGGATGGTTGTTGTCAAATATACTGAGTAGTTTCTGCTGTTTCTCCGGGTCGTTGCCCCCGGCTATAAAGAGAAATGTTTCCCCGGTTGGAATCAGGCCTCTGTGGT
>JAUWAB010000123.1 GCA_030602265.1 Prolixibacteraceae bacterium
CTATTGAAATATTTTCAAAAGGAACAAAAAAAATTTTCAGATGAAATTTCCATGATTGCATAAACACAAACCGTTATGAATAACCTTGCGCATGGAAATTCCATGTGACCTTAAAAAAACAAAACAATTTATACACATGAAAGCCTCACCACTAAGGAGTTCTGATTTTAAAGGAAAAGTGAAAAAAACATGAATATAAGCGATTGCGGCACAACAAACGTGGGATGGATTAAAAAGCCCACATTGAATGAACGGCAGGAGCCCCGTAGGGGTGACATATGGGTAGCACAGAGGTATCAAAAATGAATTCGATCCCAGCCGGGATCGCATGCTCGCCCGCAGCATATGTGCTACCCATCTGTAATCCCTCCGGGATTTGGAGCATGATGACAACGTATTTTACATGAATGTTTAAACTAAAATATATTCAAGTGAAAACTATAATAATACTGTTTTATATATCCCTGGTGTTCGTGTTGCAATCAGCTGCCCGGGACAAGGAAACCACCCGCAATTCTTACCTGGTTACCGGTTTTAAGCAGATTAAGGAAAGTGCCAACTTCGGACTGGTATTCAGCGGTGCAGATCTGAATTACGGGCACTTTTGGGCCAAATCGGGAAACAACCGGATTATCAGCATTGAAAATGAGATTAGAGTCAGCATACCCTTTTCAAAAGGTATTCCTGCTTTAAATATTTACCTGAAGCCTGCCGAAGTTTCCTACCTGTTCTGCACATCTGATAGAAATCACTTCTTCATCGGCCCCCTGGCAAAGGTCGAATATGATTACACCCTGTATCCGCAACTGCAATCGGCATTCGATTACTGGTTCACTAATTTCAGTCTCGGCATTAACAGCGTCTACTCCTTTTCATTGGCCAATCAGCCACTGTCCGCCCGCTTAAAGTTCACGATTCTGGGTTTTACCTCCCGGCAACCCGATTACCGGAATCCTTACTGGTACGACATCGGTATCAAACATGCCATCCGCCACCTCCATTCAGGCCTTGAATTCTCTGCACTTGACCAATACAACATAACCGATTTTGAACTGACCTGGATGCCAGAATCAGCCAGGCGTGTTATCTGGTCGTACTGTTTTAAATACGCCGGATATTTCGAAGCGCCCAAGATTTCGATGATCAGCCACAGCATTAAACTCACATTCCACCCAAAAAAGAAAATAAAATGAAAACCCGGTTTCTAATAATACTAATGATCCCATTACTTGTCGCCTGTCTTCAGGAAGACGAACTGAAAAAACCATTTATTTCATATAAACCGGCTATATTAAACGACGGTTGGGATGCCTCCACCCCTGAAAATGAGGGAATCGATGCTGTAAAACTGAAGAAGGTCTTCGAAGATTACCATGATGACATGGACATCTGGCAGGCGCGGAGTCTGCTGGTTTTCAGAAACGGAAAACTGGTGGCCGAAAGTTATACTAAAGACGACTCCGACCAGACCACACCCCGTGCCATGTGGAGCTGCACCAAACAGGTGGTTGGTTTGCTTACCGGCATAGCGCTGGAAAAAGGTTTGATTGGTTCGTTAAACGATAGCATCGGACAGTATTTGCCTGAAACAGAAAACTATCCAGACAAGAAGAGCATCACCATTGAACAGCTCCTGACCATGAAATCGGGCATTGCGTACAGCAACGACGGGCTAAAAGGCCAGTCGGATGACATTTTACGACAACTTCCGGAAAACATTACCGATTTCATATTGGGCCTTCCCATGGCATACAAACCCGGAGAAAAAAGTGTTTACAAAGACTGCGACCCGCAACTCATGGCCTGTATCATCCAGCAAACCAGCGGGATGAAAACCCGGGAGTGGGCAATAGAGGTGCTTTTTAATGCCCTGCAAATCAAAAACTTCGACTGGATGGACTATAAAGATGGTACCACCCTGGGGGGATTTGGCATCTTGTCCACGCCTCGCGAAATGGCCAAATTCGGGCAACTGGTTTTAGACAGTGGTCTGTGGCAAGGAAACCGGCTGGTGAGCAAAGAGTGGATCAGAGAAATGACAGAAGTAAGGGTAAACGATATGTATTCCATGCAATTTGGATACCTGTGGTGGAAGGACGAAAGTCGCCATATGACCTATATGCACGGGCATGGCGGCCAGTTTGTCGGGATAATTCCTGACAAACAACTGATTGTGGTATTCACTGCCGAAGTAAATACACAGGACGATTTTCAGTTAGGGATAGAGGCATTTGACTGGGTGGATAAAATTGCTGAAATTTGCCACTAATTCAATTACACCATCAAAATCAGAATGAAATGGAAGCAGTCGTAATAAAAGTCAGGGAGGCGCTTATAGCCAGCGCAGATGAAAACACCCGGTTGGGAAGTCAGCGCTATTTTAAGGAAAAAATTACGGTGCATGGAGTGAAATCTGCCACCGTTCAGAAAATTGCCAAAGAGCTGTTTGCCGGGGTTAAGGACAAACCGAAAGCAGAAATTTTTGGTGCTTGCGAAAAGCTCTGGCAATCGGGTTTTCTCGAAGAAACTTTTGTGGCATGTGTCTGGTCGGAAAAGCTAACCAAACAGTTCGAACCGGCCGATTTCGGAACCTTTGAACGATGGATCAAAAATTATGTGAACAACTGGGCATCGTGCGACACGCTTTGTAATCACACCGTAGGTGATTTTGTAATGAAGTATCCGGAATATATTTCAAAACTGAAGGAATTTGCACATTCCGAAAACCGCTGGGTAAAACGTGCCGCAACAGTCTCTCTGATTATCCCTGCACGGAAAGGCCTGTTTCAGAAGGATATTTTCGAAATTGCCGATACTTTGCTAATGGATAAGGATGATATGGTGCAGAAAGGTTACGGCTGGATGCTGAAAGCCGCCAGTGATTTCAATCAGCAGACTGTTTTTGATTACGTCATGAGCAAAAAGGCCGTGATGCCCCGGACCGCGCTTCGATACGCCATCGAAAAAATGCCGGAGGAACGCAGAAAACAGGCCATGCAAAAATAAAAGATGCGGCCCTGCCTGACTTCGGGCAGGGAAAGTGCTTACCTGCAAAAACGACGTTACCACCCTGTACGAAATGCCTCCGGTTGAAACCGGAGGTTTTGTATGTCCCTTGGGGGTAACTTCTGTACGGTAGCTTCTATACCTCCGGTTGAAACCGGAGGTTATGCACAGGACGTCCCTATGGGACGGTTATCAGCGTCTCCGGGTGATCTGTGTCTCCGGTTGAAACCGGAGGTTATTTACAGGTCGTCCCTACGGGACGTTTACTAGCGCTTCCGGTGAAATCAGCGATTAGTTTGAAACCTGAGATTATTTTTATATTGTAATGCTACAATATAAAAATTCGTTTTATATTTGCCTCATTATTAAACATTGTAATATTACAATATATGAGTAACAAAATGGGAAACAAAGAAATTGCCGTGTTGGGATTATTGTCGGAACGCGCCATGCACGGGTATGACCTCGAACATGAAATCAGGATGCGCGACATGCGTTACTGGACTGAAATCTCCATGTCGTCGGTCTATAAAATCCTTAAAAAACTGGAAGCAAAGGGATTGGTTGAATGCGAAGTAAAACAGACCCCAAACAATGTAGCACAGAAAGTCTACTCGCTGACTGAACTCGGCAAAGTCAGACTTAACGGGGAAATCTCCGGGCTGTTTTCTGAATTCGACCATCACCGCTGGGACATTGACCTGGCCATTTCGAACCTGAATGTACTGACTGATGACCAAAAAGTGTGGAGCATTAATGCATACATAAAAAAGCTGAAGGAGTTATTAGCGGGTTATGGGGAGCTTCAGAAATACCTCGAAGGTGAAAACTGCCCCACTCACCGGATGGCTCTGGCAGTCCGCCCTCAATATCTTTACAAGGCAGAAATTGAGTGGGCCGAAGAATACTTGAACCTGGTCAGAGCCAAACCATAAAAACCAAGTATAATAGCTTAAGGCAAAGTACCATAAGGAATACCCGCACCAACACCCTGAAATACTTTTATTTAGCAGTTAAAAAACACAAAGCAGAAGCATCACCGACCTTTCGGTGCTTTATATGCCCTGCCCTATGTAAGGCGGGCGCTGCATTCATCAAAACCAAAACATCATGGAAAACAGTTTCAGCAATATCATCATTAAGAACGCCCACACCAACAACCTGAAAAACATCTCACTGGAAATCCCAAAACACAAAGTAGTGGCCTTTACGGGGATTTCAGGCTCCGGTAAATCATCCCTGCTGTTCGACACCATTTATACCGAGGCACAGAGGCAGCTTATCGAGACCTTCTCCACTTTTGCCCGCAAACGGCTTCCCAAACTCTCGCGCCCCGATGTGGACGACATCCACCATCTTTCGACAGCCATGGTCATCGACCAGAAAAAAATGGGGAACAACCTACGCAGTACCGTAGGAACCGCCACCGAGGTAAACACCTATCTCCGTCTGCTTTTTTCCAGAATCGGGAAACCGTTTATCGGCGCTTCATTCCTGTTTTCGTTCAACCATCCGCAGGGCATGTGCCCCCATTGCCACGGACTTGGGAAAGTCGCCAAAATCGACCTCCAGCTATTCCTTGACATGGATAAATCGATCCGGGAGGGTGGAATCCTGCATATTCACTACAAACCGGGCAGCTTCTTGTGGAATGAGATAATCAACATGAGAATAGTCGATACAGAAAAGAAGCTGAAAGAATTCACGCCGGAAGAGCTGAACTTCCTGCTCTATTCCGAACCGTTCAAGGTTCAGGGCTCCAGGGAGAAACTCTCTTACAACCGCACCTTCGAAGGACTTGCCCGCAAACTGGAACGTGCCATGGCCGAAAAGGGCGAAGACGAAGCTAATGAAGAGGACAAAAATGCCTACCTGCGTTTCTTCCGTTACGATACCTGCATGGAATGCCATGGATCGAGAATCAGCGAAGCCGCCCGGAAGGTGACCATAGACGGAGTGTCCATTGACGAGGTCTGCCGCTGGGAATTACCGGAAGTTCTTGAATTCCTGAAAGCCATTAACGACGAAATGGCCATCCCCATCACCCGCAAAGCCATTTTCATACTGGAACAACTGATTCATATCGGGGTAGGTTATCTGAGTCTGGAACGGCCGGTAGGTACCCTTTCGGGCGGTGAATCCCAACGTGTGAAAATGGCCCGTCAACTCGACTGCAACCTCGTGGACCTGCTCTATGTACTGGACGAACCCACCACCGGACTTCACCCGCGGGACACCGAAAGACTTATCTCCCTGTTATACAGGCTTAAGGAGCGGGGAAACAGTGTTTTTGTAGTTGAACATGATCCGGAGGTAATCCGGAATTGCGAGTGGATTATAGACCTGGGGCCGGGTGCCGGAATAAACGGCGGAAAGGTAGTATTTAACGGACCCGCAGACGACATCCAAAAATCAGAAAGTATAACCGGGAAATATCTTCATGCTGACATTCCGATAAATGGTCACACACATCCTTTTATTGATTATTTCAGGATTGAAAATGCCAGCCTGAATAACCTGAAAAAGGTTTCGGTGGATATCCCGAAAGGGGTGTTAACCTGTGTCACCGGAGTTTCGGGCAGCGGAAAAAGCAGTCTGATACACGGGTGTTTCGTGCCACAACATCCTGAAGCTGTGGTGATCGACCAGTCGCCTGTCGGCAGGTCATCCCGTGCCAATCCAATGACGTACACCGGGATTTTCGACCAGATCAGAAAAGAGTTTGCCGGGGCTACCGGTTCTGAAGCGTCATTGTTCAGCTTCAACAGCAAAGGAGCCTGCCCGAAATGCAACGGACAGGGATTCATCAGCTATGAACTCAATTTCATCGATGCCGTGAAATCACAATGCGACGAGTGCGAAGGGAAACGGTACCATGCGGAGGTACTTACCCTGAAATATAAAGGAAAAAACATCGCTGAAGTATTAGACCTTTCCGTAAATGAAGCGATGGGATTTTTCACTGCGCCCAAAATAACCCGACAGCTACAGTTATTGAAAGAAGTGGGACTCGGTTATCTGAAATTAGGGCAAACCCTCAGTTCGTTGTCGGGTGGCGAATCGCAAAGGCTGAAAATTGCCGCCGAACTGCAGAAAACAAGCAACATCTACATCATGGACGAACCTACCACCGGATTGCACCGTTCGGACATCGAAACTTTCTTCCGGATTGTAAAAAGGCTGGTTGACAACAAGAATACGGTAATCATCATTGAGCATAACACCGACATCATCCGGCGCGCCGGATGGGTCATCGATATGGGACCGGGAGGCGGCAAGGCCGGCGGGCAAATAATGGCCACCGGTACACCACAACAGATTAAGGATAATCCGGACAGCATCACCGGCAGATATCTGGGGTGATGCGGTACTTCGCCACAAAGACAGGAAGACATAAAGTATTTTTCACCACCAAGAAACGAAGGTGTTATGTTTGAAAAATAAATGCATAAGCTAAAATTTCATAAATTGCGTATGTATCAAACAATTAAAAATAATAGCTTATGCGGACGAAAGTTAATGAAAAAACCTTTGATGGACAAAGTTTCTATGTAGGAATTGAC
>JAUWAB010000035.1 GCA_030602265.1 Prolixibacteraceae bacterium
TCAATTCCTACATAGAAACTTTGTCCATCAAAGGTTTTTTCATTAACTTTCGTCCGCATAAGCTATTATTTTTAATTGTTTGATACATACGCAATTTATGAAATTTTAGCTTATGCATTTATTTTTCAAACATAACACCTCCGCGTGAGAATAAATTAAATCTCTGCGTTCTCTGCCCGAATGACCTCGTTCAGGCGGGCCTGTCCGAATGACCTCGTTCAGGCGGGTCCGCGAGACCCCTCTCCTGTTTTTTTTTAGATTTTTTTTCTTGGGAAAGTGTACTGGTATAAAATAATGATTATATTATAAGCATAAAAATGATTAAAAAATAATCATAAACCATGTATCTTAATTGTCATAGTTATTTCAGTCTGCGTTACGGGACACTTTCCGTGGAGAAGCTGGTGGAGGAGGCTGCAGCGCATGGTGTCAGGGCGATGGCACTTACGGATATCAACAACTCAACCGGGGTCCTTGATTTTGTCAGGGCCTGCAGGGAGCAGCAGATCAAGCCGCTGGCGGGGATTGAATTCCGGAATGAACAGTTTCCGCTTTACACGGGCATTGCCCGGAACAATGAGGGGTTTTATGAGCTGAACGATTTTCTGAGCCATCATACGATTGGTAAGAAGTTATTTCCGAACATGCCGCCTTACCTGCCCAATGTCTGGTTTGTATTCCCCTTCGGAAGCCGGAAACTGGAACAGCTGAGCGAGAATGAGTTTCTGGGTGTCAGGCAGGCCGACCTGAACCGGATGCGCTATCAGTACACCCGTTCTGCTTACCGGAAGATGGTGGCATGGCGTACCGTAACTTTTGCAGGCACCGATGATTATTCGTTGCACCGGCATCTCCGCGCCATCGACAACAACATACTGCTGAGCCGGTTAACCGGTTCCATGGTTGCATCGGGCGATGAGACCTTCATCCGGGAAACTGAGTTACTGGAGCAGTTTGCCGATTTTCCGGAGTTGCTCCAGAATACCCGGAGGATCATCGATGAGAGCAGCATTGATTTTGACTATAAGTCGATCAAGAACAAGCAGACTTTTACCGGGAGCCGCAACGACGACCGGTCGCTGCTGGAGAAGCTGGCGCTTGACGGCTGGAAATACCGCTACGGGGACAGCCGGGAGGCACTTGACCGTGTGCGGCATGAACTGGAGATAATCGACAAGCTGGGTTTCTCCTCTTACTTCCTGATTACCTGGGACATCATCCGCTATTCCATGGGGCGGGGATTTTACCATGTAGGGCGGGGGAGCGGTGCCAACAGCGTGGTTGCTTACTGCCTCCGGATTACCGATGTGGATCCCATCGAGCTGAATCTCTATTTTGAGCGGTTTATCAATCCGAAACGTTCTTCGCCGCCCGATTTCGATATCGATTTTTCGTGGAAGGACCGGGACGAGGTCCAGGACTATATCTTCAAACGGCACGGGCCCAGACATACTGCCCTGCTGGGAACCATCACCACGTTCCAGGGGCGCTCCATTTTGCGCGAACTGGGCAAGGTGTACGGGCTTCCGAAGAATGAGATCGATGTGCTGGTCAACGAACCGGAGAGCCATCTGTATGAGAATGAACTTACCCGCCGGATGAACCGTATCGGTGCCCTCCTCGACAACTTTCCCAATAACCGCAGCATTCATGCCGGGGGGATACTGATCTCGGAAAAGCCCATCAACTATTATACGGCCCTGGATATGCCCCCCAAGGGGTTTCAGACCACCCAGTGGGATATGTATGTAGCCGAATCGATCGGGTTTGAGAAGATCGATATCCTGAGTCAGCGGGGAATCGGGCACATACAGGAGAGTGTGGAGATCATACAGCGGAACCGGGATCAGAAAATTGATGTTCACCGGGTTCAGGATTTCAAGACAGACCCCCGGGTGCAGGAACAGCTTAAATCGGGAGAGACCACCGGCTGTTTTTACATTGAGAGTCCGGCCATGCGCGGACTGCTCATGAAACTTCGCTGCGACAATTATCTGTCGCTGGTGGCGGCCAGTTCCATCATCCGGCCGGGAGTGTCGAAAAGCGGGATGATGCGTGAGTACATACAGCGGTTTCATAACCCTGATAATATTGATTACCTGCATCCGGTGATGAAAGAGCAGCTTGGGGAGACTTTCGGCGTGATGGTCTACCAGGAGGATGTGCTGAAGGTGTGTCACCATTTTGCAGGTCTCGACCTCGCTGATGCCGATGTACTGCGCCGGGCCATGAGTGGCAAGTACCGGTCGAAAGCGGAGTTTCAGCGTATTGTGGACAAATTTTTCAGCAATTGTGAGGAGAGGGGGTACCCGAAGGAACTGAGCCGGGAGGTGTGGCGGCAGATTGAAAGCTTTGCCGGATATTCCTTTTCGAAAGCCCATTCGGCATCGTATGCCGTGGAGAGTTTCCAGAGCCTTTACCTGAAAGCATATTATCCGCTGGAGTTTATGGTGGCGGTGATGAACAACTTCGGGGGTTTTTACCGCACCTGGGTGTATGTGAACGAAGCCCGCCGGTGCGGGGCAAAAATTGAACTGCCCTGTGTCAACCACAGTGAATTGCTGAATACCATTGAGGGGAGTACGATCTATCTGGGTTTTGTCCTTTTATCGGGACTGGAGGAGAAAATGGCGAATGCTATTGTAGAGGAGCGCCGCCGCTTTGGACCTTACCGCTCACTTGATGATTTTGTCGGCCGTGTACCGGTGAAGAAAGAGCAGATCATCCTGCTGATCCGGATAGGGGCGCTCCGGTTTACCGGAAAGCCAAAGGCCCGTCTCCTCTGGGAAGTGCATATGCTGCTCACACAGAAACGTACGCTTCAGATCCAGCAACAGTTGTTTGTACAGCAACGAAAGCCGTTTACCTTGCCGGTCTTTGAAGAAAACCCGGTTGAGGCGGTATACGACGAAATCGAACTGTTGGGATTTCCGGTCACCCAGACCTTCTATCAGCTGCTCCAGACCCGCTGGAGGGGGCCAGTAAATGCCGGAAGCCTTTCGCAGCACGTCGGGGAGGTGATCAAATTGCTGGGCTTATTGGTTACCATCAAGTATGTACGGACCTCGAAGGGGGAGGTGATGCATTTCGGGTGTTTCCTGGATGAGCATGGTGAATTCTTCGATACGGTACATTTCCCGGATTCCCTGAGGGATTACCCGTTTAAGGGAAACGGCGTTTACCTCTTGTTAGGCAAGGTAAGCTCCGAGTTCGGCCATCCCTCAATCGAAATCCAGAAGATGGCCAAAATGCCGATTCTGCCCGATCCAAGGGGGAAATAGCCAGTATTGGAAGGCCATAGCTTAAGCAAGATTGAAGGAAATTATTCTGAAATTATTCTGAAAAAGAACGACCGCAGGATTTTTCCTGCGGTCGTCTTAATAATTAATTCAAAACACCTGTATCCATCTAATAACCCGGATTCTGTTGCAATCCCGGATTTGCATTAATAGCAGTCTGAGGAATCGGGAATATCAGGTTTTTGGCGGCTGTAGCAGCTTTCCATCCAGGGATAGGATCCAGGAATTTTCCAAACCTGATCATATCCTGACGAGAGGTGATTTCCCATGCCAGTTCGAACCGTCTTTCCTGATATATATCATCCAGAGTCACGCTGGTTTTCAGTTTCGCCGGGCTGTCGAACGCACGTTTCCTGATTTCATTAACCAGTCGGGTAGCTTCAGTATTGTCCTGATTCAATCTTACAAGGGCTTCAGCTTTCATCAGATAAACATCAGCCAGTCGGAAGATGCCGAAATCGTTTTCCATATCGCCATTCTGGCCGCTTTCAAACTCCCATTTCCAGCAACGGGCACCATCTTCCTGTTCAACCTGTCCCCAGCCGTCGGCATCGATATTATACTTGTAGGTAATATCGATCGTGTGGTTCAGTTCCCTTCCATGGGCAGTAATGAGGATCTTGCCGTCAAGTCCGTATAAGGGACCAGTCATAAAAGACCATCCCAGGCGTTTGTCATCCTGATCATAAGCTTTTACATAGGGAGGCATGGCACTGATACCATTCCAGGTACCAATCTTCAGGTTAAGCGGTATCGGAGCCAGGTAGTGCAGAGTTCTTTGGGCCAGGTGGTTGCCCCCGTCACTGGTACTGAATACGATCGGAAAAATGATCTCTTTGGAATTCTGGTTCTGGACCACAAAACTGGCTTTAAAGTTGGGCTCGATCACATAAGGCAATCCCATGACAACATTACATGCCTGGATACATTCCTGCCATTTTGGACCGCCATCCGGGTTCCATACCATCGCATTCAGGTACATTTTAGCCAGGAGGGTATACACAACACCCTTGGTGATTTTTCCATAACTGGATGAGGTAACGTCGCTCCGGACGATGTCTTTGATAGCATTCAATTCTGACAGGACAAAAGCGTATACTTCCTTTCTGGATTTGGTAACAGGCAATGAGGTATCTTTAAAATTGGTTACAATCGGAACGTTTCCGTAGTAATCAAGCAGCAGGTAATACCAGAAAGCCCTTACGCCGCGTATTTCAGCAAGAATCTGTTCCTTATTGGCGATGGAAGGATTCTCGTCGATCATGGAATAGATGCGGTTACAGCTGGAAACAGCACTCATAGCCGAATTATAAGAACCTCTTACCAGACTGGTATTGGGTGTCCATGTGTGAAGCCTGAGTTCTTTGAACTGTCCGCCGTCCCACCAGTCACCTCCCCTGCGTGTTGGAGTGATGGCCATATCTGATGAACATTCGCTGAGCAGGAAGAAGTTGCCGGGGAATACCCCTTTGAGTGTTCTGTAGATTGGTGCGATCAGTGAGTTTATCTCAGCAGTAGTCTTACCGAATTCATCAACCGGAAGCCTGTCGTAAACCTCTTCGTCGAGATTGGTGCAGCCCTGGTAAATAAACGACAGGGCAAGGACGAAGATCAATGAAAATATTTTTGTTTTTTTCATAACTAAGTACAATTAAAGGTTAAAAACTGATATTCACACCCACTGAAAGGGTCCGGGATTTTGGATAATACTCACGACCTTCAACCCCCGGGTCAAGACCTGACATTTCAACTTCAGGATCTAATCCGGTGTAATTGGTAATGGTGAACAGATTTTGTCCGGTTATGTATACCCTCAGCTTCTGAATTTCTTTTACCCGGGATACATCAAACGTATACCCCAGACTTGCGTTATCCAGGCGGAGGAATGAACCTTTTTCTATATAATAACTGCAGTATTTGGGATTTTCAGTCAGGCCGCTGGTAAGTGCTTCACGCAATACATTCGCTCCTGGCAGCCACTGGGTGGTTGCATAGGACATTTTGGAGAAATTGAGCAGGTCATTTCCGTAAACTCCACGGAAGAAAAAGTTGAGTTCCCAGTTCTTCCAGTTAATAATATTGGAGAAACCATAGGTTAATTTGGGTTGTGCTGATCCGATATAGGTGCGGTCATCATTAGTCAGGCCTGGCTTACCGTCAATCAAGTCATCCATGATATACTTGCCGTTTGCATCAAGGCCGGAGCTCTTCCATCCATAGAATGTACCCACTTCGCGGCCTTCTTCGACAATATGTGTGGTATTGTCAGATCCACCCCTGATCCATGCCGATCCGGTTAGAATTCTGCTGGTTACAAACTCGTCATTGGACAGACTGGTGATTTTGTTTTTATTGTGGGCAAGATTGATCGATGAAGACCATCTCAGGTTGTTACTGCGGATAATATCACCACTGAGCAGAAACTCCACTCCTTTGTTCGACATAGAGCCTACGTTAGCCAGCATGGTTGCATGGAGGTAGGGGGGAACTGGAACAGCATAGGTATACAGCAGGTCATTGGTCTGTTTGTCGTAGTATTCAATGGTACCGCTCAGGCGGCTGTTCCAAAGGCTGAAATCGATACCCACGTTTAACATAGCCGTTTCTTCCCATTTCAGATTCGGGTTGGCATTCTGGCTGATCTGATAGGCACGGAACCATTTTCCGTTGTCGTAATATTGTCCGGCAGCGCCATATAACTGCAGCGACTGGTAAGGATCAATACCATCCTGGTTGCCGGAAACCCCATAACCAGCTCTCAGTTTGAGGTCATCAAGGAAGGTTGCCCCTTTCAGGAAGGATTCTTCGTTGATACGCCAGGCTGCAGAAACGGAAGGGAACATGGCCCATTTATGGTTATCACCGAATTTTGAGGAACCGTCACGACGCAGAGATACCGTCAGGATATACTTTTCCATATAACTGTAGTTTGCCCTTCCAAAGAAGGAAATCAGCTTGTTCATATTGGCACCTGACCACACATCACCCGACCGGAGATTTTCACCGGCACCCAGGTTGTTGTACCCGAAGAAATTGGTTACAAACTGCCGGTTCTGGGCTCCGGATCTCTGGTAGTAATTGTCTTCGTATGAATAGCCTGCCAGGAAGTTCATGGTATGGCTGTTGACTTGTTTTCTGTAGTTTAAGGTTGTCTCCAGCAGGTTTTTATCATTGGTCCAGTTGGTCCTTTGTGCAAATCCCTGATCGTTGCGTCCTCTTTCTGTCTGCGAATTGTAAAAGAGACCATAATCTTCGCTGCTTCTTTCTTTCAGGAGATTGATACCGGCAGTTAGTCCTTCGAACAAATAGAGATCAGCTCTCATATTTCCGAAGAAAATGCTGTTTTTGGTACGCCGCTTATTATATTCAATATTGCGTACCGGGTTCCCCTGGTCGTATTCCAATGAGTCGAACCACGTTCCATCTGCATTTTTCACCGGATAAACAGGGATCATATTATAGGCAAGAACAAAATTTCGGGTATCGGTGGGTGAGAAGTCGCGCATGGTCATGGATCCTGTAAAGGTGAGGTCGAGTCTGTCGTTGAGCGCTTTCTGATTGAAAGTTACCCTGGCGTTATAGCGTTCTGCCTGGTTGTCTTTTACAACGCCTTCCTGGCCGAGGTAAGAAAGTGAAGCCCTGTAGCTGCTGTTCCTTCCGCCACCCGACATAGAAAAGCTGTGGTTCTGGCTGATGCCGGTACGCATGATTTCATCAAACCAGTCGGTTGTGGCACCTTTATCGAGTCCCGTTACATTGATGTTGTTTTTCGAAGCGTAATCACGCCATTCCTGGGCATTCAGCACGTCAGGCACGTTGGTAACCGTACTCATGGCCACATAACCGTCGTATTCAACAAGACTAAGGTCTTTCTTCCCTTTCTTGGTGGTAACCAGAATAACACCGCTGGCTGACCTTGATCCGTAAATTGCTGCTGCGGAAGCATCTTTCAGTACACTGATTGATTCAATGTCGTGCGGGGCAACCGATGAAAGGCTCATTCCGGGCACTCCGTCGATGACAATAAATGGCTGACTGCTGCCGGTTAATGAAGAGGTCCCCCTCAGCCTGAGCGTCTGTCCACGGGTAATGTCACCGCTCCCCTGAGTAATGGTGAGCCCTGCCACCTTGCCTTTCAGCAGGTCAACCGCATTCTGTGTCACCCCTTTGTTGAAGTTCTTTTCTGAAATGTTGGCAACCGAACCGGATATTTCACGACGGGTTTGTGTTCCATATCCAACGGCAACCACCTCGCTCAGTGCAATGGCATCTTCCTCCAGGCTGACATTAATCGTGGTACGCCCGTTAATGTCCACCGTTAAAGACTTCATTCCCACAAATGAAAAAGTCAACTGGGTGGCGGAACCGGCGTCTAAAGTGTATTTTCCGTCAAAACCGGTGACAGTACCTGTCGTGGTGCCGGGAATTATTACCGTCACACCAGGGAGAGGCTCACCGGTAACAGCGGTCACCGTACCGGAAACAATAGTTCCCTGAGGCTGTTGGGCCCCATTGGCATATCCCGTATATGCCACCAGCTGGATACATGCCAGCAGTAAAATAAACAACTTTAGTCTCATAAGCTTTACGTGTTTAAATTCTACCCTTTTAATTAGGTAATTGATTAATTTTTTAAGAATAATTTGTAGTTTCATTTACATTTTAAAGCTGGTGACTCAGCTTTATGGATGCATTATTGCAGCCTGGTTCTTTAACATTCTTTATAATTTAACCTCCTTTCTTCAATTCGTTTAGTGTTAGTTTTATCGTGTAGATTAATTTTCTCTCCGGATGCTTATGGAATTACTACATTCCCTGAAAATTAGTGAATTAGATTAAGCTGATTGGTTAAGATCGTAACTAACAAAACTACGCAAATTCATTATAATTTCAAAGTGCGGATCTTATGTTATAGAGCATAAAGTAGACTTCAAAAAAATGATATTTGTTTGTATTTGATGCATATTTATGAATTATGATAATTGGTGGTATGCTTACAGGTACTGTTTCCCCTGATTTTTTTTTGCTTTTTCAGGCTGTTCAAACTGCAATGAATCATAAGCAGAAAATGATTAATTTTGGAATCTGTCATTAATGCATTCCAGCAAACCATTTATATTATGAAACATATCTTTCTTACTTCGTTATTTACCGCGTTTATGTTTTCCTACTTTGGCCTTCATGCCAGTGTCGTAATAGTGATTCCTTTGGCCGGAAATACTTATCAGACTGCCGGCACTATATCCTCTTCTTCAAGGATAACTGCTTCAGGAATCGAGAACTGGGTATCGGCTGAATCCGTTTATTCTGTCTGGTTTAATATCAATAAACCAGCAGAGCTCAATCTGTCACTGATCATGGAAAACTCAGACCAAAAATCGAAAATTAAAGTTACCGTATTGGGTAAGTCTTACATTATCACTCCGGGACCAGGGGCAAAAAATCCTTTTCCGATAGGTTTGGTTAAGGCCACACAATCCGGATATATAAGGGTTGACCTGCAGGGTCTGGAAAAATCAGGCCCTTCTTATGGCCGGCCAGTCAGTCTGCAGGTTTCAGGGGAAGACCGTGGATTGATCATCTCCTGTGTGAAAGACAACACCGATAACCGCTTTTACTGGGGCAGGAGAGGGCCTTCCGTCCATCTTTCCTACAAAACGCCTGTTGATACCGATCTGGAATGGTTTTACAGTGAAATTACCGTTCCCGAAGGTGAGGATATCATCGGTTCCTATTTTATGGCCAACGGTTTTGCTGAAGGTTATTTCGGGATGCAGGTAAACAGCGAAACGGAGCGGCGGGTAATCTTTTCGGTCTGGTCGCCGTTTGTCACCGATAACCCTGAAGAAATTCCCGAGGAAGACCGGATCAGGGTTATCCGCAAAGGAGAGCAGACCATTGCCCATGACTTTGGCAATGAGGGATCTGGTGGCCACAGCCGCATCCTGTTCCCCTGGAAAGCGGGGGTGACTTACCGTTTCCTTAACCGGGTGAGACCCGACGGCAATGGAAACACACTCTATTCTGCCTGGTTTTTTGCCCCGGAAACGGGATCCTGGCAGTTTATCACTACTTTTTCACGGCCTAAAACGGACACCTGGCTGAAAAGACCGCATTCCTTCCTGGAGAATTTTGTCGACCGGAACGGATATCTTGGCCGGATGGCCTGGTACGGGAACCAATGGGCTTGTGATACCAACGAAAAATGGTACCGGCTCACCGAAGCCCGTTTTACGGGAGATGATATTGCCCGGCGTGGTTATCGTCTCGATTTTGCCGGTGGAATGGAGGGTGACCGCTTCTTCCTGCGCAACGGCGGTTTTTTCAGTCCGCCTGTTCCGCTGAACAGCACTTTTACCGTTTCTCCCACAAAATTATCCAAACCGGAAGTTGACTTCAGCGCTCTGCCCTGAAGCCAACTTCCGGTATTTTTATCCTCCGGTAATGTCGGAATGGTAATCCTGAAGTGATTTTACCTGATAACTGCCGTTTCTTCTTTGCCGGATGCCTTCAGCTGCCGCCCGGGCCGCCGCCGTGGTGGTGATGTAGGGTACATTGTACCGGATGGCACTCTTCCGGATGTAAGAATCGTCATATTCACTCATTTTCCCGGCAGGAGTATTAATGATCAGGTCAATTTCCCTGTTCACAATGGCATCCAGAATATTGGGCCGGCTTTCATGCAGCTTGTTTATAAACCTGGCCGGAATTCCGTTGGCTTCCAGGAAATCCCGGGTACCACCCGTTGCCATGATCTGGAATCCCATCTTCTGGAAATTCAGTGCTGTATCCACAATCTTGTCCTTGTCCCTGTCGCCAATGGTAATCAACACGGTGCCCGAAACCGGCAGCGGTGTTTTGGTGGCCTCCTGTGATTTGAAAAATGCCAGTCCGAAAGAATCGGCCATACCAAGCACTTCGCCGGTTGACCTCATTTCCGGTCCTAAAACCGGATCCACTTCGGGGAACATGTTGAAGGGGAAGACCGCCTCTTTTACTCCGAAATGGTTGATATTCTGACGTTTCAGGCTGAAGTCGCTGAGCTTTTTGCCTAATACGATTTCCGTGGCAATTTTGGCCATCGGGATATTGCAGATTTTGGAAACCAGCGGGACTGTCCGGGAGGCCCGTGGATTGGCTTCCAGAATATAAACCACCTCCTTGTAAATGGCATACTGAATGTTCATCAGTCCGACCACTTTCATTTCGATGGCAATCCGGCGGGTATAATCTTCGATGGTTTTCACCAGTTCTTCCCTGATGATCACCGGCGGGATGACACAGGCCGAGTCTCCTGAATGGATGCCGGCGTACTCAATATGCTGCATGACCGCCGGGACGAAAGCATCGGTACCGTCGGCGATGGCATCCGCTTCTGCCTCAATGGCATCTTCGAGGAACATATCGATGAGCAGCGGCCGGTCGGGAGTGACATCCACGGCGGCGGCAACATATTGCCGCAACATATCTTCATCAAGTACGATTTTCATGCCTCTGCCGCCCAGTACGTATGACGGCCGTACCATCACCGGATAACCGATCCGGTTGGCAATGCCGATGGCTTCTTCCAGGTTGCTGGCCATACCCGACGGTGGCTGAGGAATATCCAGTTTCTCCATGATTTGCCTGAACCGGTCGCGGTCTTCGGCGAGGTCGATGGTCTCCGGACTGGTACCCACGATTTTTACGCCATTGGCTTCCAGTTCGCTGGCAATGTTCAGCGGTGTCTGGCCGCCAAACTGGACGATAACGCCTTCCGGTTTTTCCTTTTCATAGATGCTTAGTACATCCTCAACGGTAAGTGGCTCAAAATAGAGCCTTCCCGAGGTGTCATAATCGGTGGAAACGGTCTCCGGGTTGCAGTTCACCATGATGGATTCGTAGCCTGCATCGCGGATCGCAAAGGCAGCATGGACACAGCAATAGTCGAATTCGATCCCCTGGCCGATCCGGTTGGGACCTCCGCCTAATACCATGATCTTCCTGCGGTTGTCGGGCTGAACCTGGTTGGGTGCGTTATAGGTAGAAAAGTAGTAGGCCGCATCGGCACCGCTGACCGGCACCGGCTCCCAGGCTTCCTCAAGTCCGAGACTTAGCCTTCTTTCACGGATTTCCTTCTCCGGAATTTCCAGGAGCTTGGACAGGTATTTGTCGGCAAAGCCGTCCTTCTTGGCCTGAATAAACAATTCGTCGGGCAACTCGCTGCCTCGCCAGGTCAGAATTTCCTCCTCCAGTTCAACCAGCTCCTTCATTTGCCTGATGAACCACTCCTTGATATAGGTCTTTTCATGAAGCTGCTCAACAGTAGCCCCTTTTCTAAGCGCTTCATACATGATATACTGCCTTTCGCTGGATGCATGCTTCAGCAGAGACATCAGTTCCTCCAGCGTTTTTTTATTGAAATCTTTGGCGAATCCCAGTCCGTAACGCCCGGTTTCCAACGAGCGGATGGCCTTCTGGAATGCCTCCTTGTAATTCTTTCCGATGCTCATGACTTCACCCACCGCCTGCATCTGGGTTCCCAGCTTGTCGGTCAGTCCGTCGAACTTTTCAAATGCCCATTTGGCGAATTTTACGACCACATAATCGCCCCAAGGCGTGTATTTATCAAGCGTTCCTTCTCTCCAGTAAGGGATTTCATCTAAGGTAAGTCCGCCGGCAAGCAGCGCGGAAATCAGTGCAATCGGGAAACCCGTGGCTTTGGATGCCAGGGCTGATGACCTTGACGTACGCGGATTGATCTCGATGACCACTATTCTGCCGGTTTTCGGGTCATGGGCAAACTGCACATTGGTTCCGCCGATAACGCCAATATCCTCCACAATCCGGTAAGCGTATTCCTGGAGCCTTTTCTGCAGTTCTCCGGAAATGGTCAGCATAGGTGCGGTGCAGAAGGAGTCTCCGGTATGCACCCCGATAGCGTCGACATTTTCAATAAAACAAACCGTAATCATCTGGTTTTTGGCATCCCTGACCACCTCCAGTTCAAGCTCTTCCCAGCCTAATACCGATTCCTCGACCAGGATCTGGTTTACCATGCTGGCGGCAATCCCCCTGGCGGCAATGGTCCTTAACTCTTCAATGTTGTAAACCAGTCCGCCGCCGGTTCCGCCCATGGTATAAGCCGGACGGATAACCACCGGGAAGCCCAGTTCCTCGGCTACTTTTTCTGCATCTTCCACGGTATTCACCGCCTGGCTGCGGGGCATCTCTATTCCCAGACGGGTCATGCTGTTCTTAAACTCTGTTCGGTCTTCGCCTTTTTCAATGGCCTTCAGGTTTACACCGATCACTTCGACGTCATATTGTTCCAAAATTCCCTCATTGGCAAGCTGTAGCGACAGGTTCAAAGCCGTTTGTCCGCCCAGGTTGGGAAGAAGGGCATCGGGCCGTTCTTTCTTGATGATCTCGGTCAGTGCATAAATATTCAGCGGCTCGATATAGGTAAAATCGGCCATCTCCGGATCGGTCATGATGGTTGCCGGATTGGAATTGACCAATACAATCTGGTAACCCAGAGAACGAAGGGCTTTGCATGCCTGTGTTCCTGAATAGTCAAATTCACAGGCTTGTCCGATGATAATCGGGCCCGAACCAATAATCATGATTTTTTTGAGATCTTCCCTTTTTGGCATAGAATTAAAGTATTAATGGTGTTTTTTATACAAATCTGACACAAAAATGTCGCAAATAATTTAAAAAATGACCAATAAAGGAATTTTCTGTGGTAATTCTGCAAAAAAGTTCTCTTTGGATTTACGCTGCCGGAGGATTATGACTAAACATTTAAAGTAATTCTTCGTTACCTTCTGAAACAAATATTGAATGGAATTGCCATATAGAACAATACAATAAAATTAAATGAAAGGAAATTCAGGATTTATGATATTTTTTGCCATTGTGTTTTTGGTTAACCTGGTGGTTAACCTCTATATTTTTTCACGGACCAAAGCGCTCTTTCCGGCCCAGGGCTGGGCATGGTGGTCTGCTGCCATATTATTCTGGCTAATGGCATTTGCCTATATGACCGGCAGGTTTACAGAAAGGGCAGGCCCAATGTGGCTTGCTGAACCTTTTGTTACCTTAGGCTCCTGGTGGTTAGGTGCGATGCTTTACCTTACCCTGTTGTTTTTACTTGCCGATATTTTAAGGGGTCTGAACCACCTGACCGGTATCACAGATGTATTCCGTTTCAGCTGGAACAGCGGGAAAGGTTCTGTTGCTGTAGTTACCATATATGCTCTGACGGCCATAATTCTGGCTGCAGGGTATTATAATGCCAGAATGCCTGTCGTGCGATGGCAGGCTGTTCAGCTGGACAAACCTGTTCCCGGCGGGAAACAGCGGGTGGTACTGGTTTCTGATATTCACCTTGGCATGATGATTTCTAATGGCCGCCTGGATACGCTGGTGAGCCTGGTTAACCGGCAGCAACCGGATATTGTGCTGCTGGCCGGTGATGTATTTGACGAAGATTTAGGCCCCGTGATTGAGAACAATATGGGGGACCTGCTAAAAAACTTTAGGGCAACTTACGGAGTTTACGCCGTTTTGGGGAACCATGAGTTTTACGGCAATGCTGCAGCTGCCGAACAGTACCTGACCGACCACCGGATTACCGTTCTGCGTGACAGTGTGGCTGTTTTGCCCAACGGAATCCAGATTGCGGGAAGAGAGGACATTACAGGTGAGAATATGTACGGAAAGCCCAGGAAGTCCCTGGATGAGCTGATGTCGGGAATCAATCAGGAAAACCCTGTATTGCTGATCGACCATCAGCCTTACCGGCTGACCGAGGTGGGCGGTTATCCTGTCGACCTTCAGGTGTCGGGACATACCCATCATGGACAGATGTGGCCCTTTAATTATATTACTTCGGCAATATTTGAAATCAGCCGTGGCTACGGCCGGATCGGCAATACCCATTTTTATGTATCCTCAGGATACGGGACCTGGGGGCCGCCTATTCGCACCAACACCCGTTCGGAAATTGTGGTACTTGAGATTACCGGAAATTCATAGGCGCATCATCCGGTTACCGTTTAGCCGGAAATCATGGAGAGCAGCTATGGTTTGGTATAACTTAATGCTGCCCTACTGGCAGTGGATAAATCTGTTGACCAGTTCGCGGACCGCCTCATCGTTTCCTTTGATTTCATTACGCAGATTCGCGTCATTGAACTGCCGGAGATAGGAGAGGGTATAGTCAATCAGTTTAGCAGGAAAGATATTTCCTGCTTCAAAAACATGGCGTTTGTTTTCCAGTCTTTGTGCTGATTCGACACAGGATGCAGGCAGGGGTTTCAGGTCACCGGCCATCCTGCTTGCAGCGATATTTCCTTCAACATACATCTTTTCAGCCAGCTCAAGGGCTCCTTGCATTTTCAGTCCATGCAAAACGGATACGATAAGTCCGGCCAGTGTAAGATGGATGTTTGCGCTGCCGTCGGGAACCCTGAATTCGAAGGTTTGCTTGCCGTGATCCTCTTCCATGGGTACCCTTATGCCGGGATTGGCTAATTCGGCCATGTTCCGGTTGCCGGTCCAGCCCAGCGGTACCCTTACCAGGGCTGAGCGGTTACGGGCTCCCCAGCAGATATTGGTCGGTGCTTCCTGGTTGGGTACCAGTCGCAGATAGGAGGTCGGATTGGTGTTGCCGAAGGCGGTCAGGGCATCGGCAAGATCCAGGATGCCCGCAATGGCCTGTTTGGAGAGATCAGAAATTTTACCGTTTTCAAGGACAAGATTCCGGCCGTTTTTTTCTAACAGCATATGAAAATGCAAACCACTACCGGCCTTGCCAATGGTGATTTTCGGGGCAAAGCTGATTTCTACGCCCATTTCCTGTGCAAGCATCCTGAGTACCCATTTGGCAATAACCAGCTGATCTGCAGCTGACTCCGGATCTGTCGGAAGAAATTCTATTTCATGTTGCTCAAATGATTCATCGTGTTTCAGGAAATTCCCGACTTCTGAATGGCCATATTTGATCATTCCACCACAGGCAGCGATTAACCTAAGCGCCCGTTTGCGCATACGTTCAAATTTCGAAAATGGCTCTGACTCATGATAACCCTTCTGGTCGGTAGCCTGAAAAAATCCGGTTGCCTTGCTGTTAACATAGTACTCCAGTTCACCAAGGAATTTTATCTCCATCCCGGTATCGTTTATGAACCGGCGGTTTGCCTTGCAGAGAACATATTCCGGGGATAATTCAAGCGGATTACCCTGAGGATCAAAGAATGAGCAAAGTATTTCAAGCGATGGTTCTTCTGAAAAAGGGTTCAGGAAGGCCGTCCGGTACCTCGGGACCACATACAGGTCACTGCTTCCCGTTTCCATAAAAGGAAAAAGACTGGAACCGTCGACACGCTCCCCATAAGTAAGAATATCATGCAGATGGCTGCGGCTGGTGATTACAAAATTGAGCGTCTTTAACCTGCCATCACCCCCGATATACCTGAAATTTAACATTTCAATCTTATGGGCATCCATATACCGGATGATATCTTCGCGTGTAAAAAGTACGGCTTCCTTCTGAAGAAACCTGACCAACGGATTGGCGTTCAAGTGAAAATTAGCTGACATATGGTTTCAATTAGTAATTTTGAGGCCACGAACATAACGGAGTTTTTTTTTATAAATGATGATTAAGGTCATTTACCTGATCCGGGCTAAATAAGTTTTCGTAAATTGCGACACTCCGTTTTGTATATGTTTTTAATTAATCTATAAGGTTAATTTATGCATTTTAAATGGTTGTAAATTAATAGTTTGTAATATGAATGAAAAACCAAAGCGTAAGGGTAGGATTACCAGGCCTGAACCTGTATTAACGGTCACCGGACCTGAGGACCTGATGAATTTTCTGATCAGAATGCTTCCCCATAAAAACCGCGACAATATAAAAACCTACCTGCGCGACAACCAGGTGTTGGTTGACGGCGACCCGGTTTCGCAGTATAATTATCAATTACGGCCCGGGCAGCAGGTGGTCATCAGTAAAAATAAGATCTCAAAGAAAAAAACATACCGGGGAATATCGATAATCTATGAAGACAACGACTTGATTATCATAGACAAACATGCCGGAGTTCTTTCCGTTGCCACGGACAATAAGGAGAAATTTACAGCGTACTCCATTTTATATGACCATGTAAAGCGAAAAAATCCGGATGGAAAAATTTTCATCGTTCACCGTTTAGACCGTGAAACTTCCGGCCTGATGATGTTTGCGAAAAGCGCAAAGGTTCAGAAAAAACTGCAGGAAAACTGGAATGACATCATCAGGGAGAGGGTATACGTAGCGGCGGTGCAGGGTGAAGTAAACCCTCCTCAGGGGGAAATATCCTCTTACCTTAGGGAGAACAAAGGCATGATGGTTTTTTCCAGTCAGGATGGCGATGACGGAAAATACGCAGTGACACACTATGAGACCATCAGGGGCAACGGGATGTTTACCCTGCTCCGGATGAGCCTTCGGACGGGCAGGAAAAACCAGATCAGGGTACATCTTCAGGATATAGGCCATCCGATTGTCGGGGATAAAAAGTATGGTTCAAAGGTCAATCCTATCAGCAGGCTGGCACTTCATGCCCAGGTACTGGCATTTCAGCATCCCGTAAATAGCCGGGAATTGAGGTTTGAAACTTCAGTACCCAGAAAATTTCAGGAATTATTCTGATAATCCAATTGCAAAAAGGGGAGGATTTGCGATCCACCTGAAAAGAAAATAATTATGAACGAATTCAGAACTGCAGTAATTACAGGAGGCGCACAGGGCATTGGCCGGGTGGTTGCCGATGCCTTACTGAAAAACAGGTGGAATGTAGCCGTATGGGATGCCGACGAAGAGGCTCTCTCTCAGGAAACGAAAAGGCAAAAAGGAAACGGGCAGTGGCTGGGCATTTACTGTGACGTGTCGTGTGCGGGCAGTGTTCAGGTAGCTCTGAATTCCACTTTAAAAAATTTCGGCCAGCTAAATCTTTTGCTGAACAATGCTGCCATCCATGCCAACAAACCTTTGTCGGAACTTGAAGTATCCGAATTCAGGAGGGTCATTGACGTCAACCTGACCGGCACCCTGATCTGTTCCAAGATCTGTGAAAAACCACTTCGCGAAAACCAGGGGGTCATTATCAATATGTGTTCTACCAGGGCGTTCCAGTCTGAAGCCAATACCGAAGCCTACTCCGCATCCAAGGGGGGTGTTTTTGCGCTGACCCATGCCCTGGCAGTCAGCCTGGGGCCCGAAGTTCGCGTAAACTCGATCAGTCCGGGCTGGATCGATGTATCTGCTGTCAGGAAATCCCAAACAGCCCGGCAGGAGGAACTATCCGGGGAAGATCACAGCCAGCACCCGGCAGGCCGTGTTGGGATCGGTGAGGATATTGCTGCCATGGTGAAGTTCCTGGCCAATCCCGACAACAGCTTTATCACCGGACAGAATTTTGTGATTGACGGCGGGATGACCCGTAAAATGATCTATATCTGATCTTTGTTGATCAGATTTCATGCCATGGAACTGGTACTTCAGGTAGTTCCATTCTGATCCTCCATTCCTTTGGGTAGTAATTGTTTGACCTGGTTCCGAGATTTTTCAGCCAGCCTAAAGGAAATCCCCTGTACGAAGGCATGATCCATCCTTTTCCTTCCAAAGACCTGGAAAGATTTTCTTTTCGGAGAAAGAGGATAGCTTCATTCAGGCTTACGGCCTCTTCTCTGAAGATATTCTTGTTTACCAGGGCTGAAAGTGCCAGTGCGTGCATGGGAATATTTTCACGTCCTTTGATTTGCGCCACCGGAATGCCGGCCTGCAAGACATGCAGTGGCTTGTTCAGGTTCCGGATTAACGGGTGCCACTGATTTTTCAGGTAATAAACTGTATTATCCTTTACCAGAAAATCCTCTTTTCCGGCGCCTGACAACAACTCACGAAAGCCAGATGCCGCTGAATGTGACATGGATACCCAATCGTTCCTTTCCTGCTTCCTGAGTTTAAAGCCGGCAGCATGTGACTCTTTTTTTCGGATGATTCCGGTGAAATAGCCTTCCGCTTTTGTCAGATGGGGCATGGTCTGAATTCCGGTTATGTTGCCGTAATTGATCTTTTTCAGGTTCCATTCTGGCTTTATGCGGATTTCAAAAGATTCAGCATCATACTGTTCTGATATCCAGCGCAGGTTTTCTTCGTTCTCGGCCGGATTGTATGTACAAGTACTGTATATCAGAAAACCACCGGGTCGAAGGGCACTCCAGATATCGGCTAAAATCCTGCGTTGCCGTGAGGCACACAGCTGGGTATTGTTTACCGACCATTCTCCGGCAGAAGCAGGTTCTTTCCTGAACAAACCCTCTCCGGAACACGGCACATCGGCCACAATAACGTCGAATAAACCAGTAAGGCCTGAAAAATCCCTGGGGTCGTTACCCGTTAAGATGACATTGCTGTATCCCCATTTCTGGATATTCTCCTGAAGAATAACCGCACGGCTCCGGATGACCTCATTGGAAACCAGGAGGTCATCCTCGTGCATCAGGGACAGGAGATGGGTCGACTTTCCACCCGGTGCCCCGCAAAGATCGAGAATTACCTTTGGACCGGAACGGGGAATCGAATAGAAGGCCTGCTCCAGCAGCATGGAACCCGGTTCCTGCACATAATAGGCCCCTGCATGGAATAGCGGATCAGCCGTGAAAAGTGGGCGTCTTTTTAAATAATATCCGGTACTGCACCAGGGAACAGGCTCCGGTTCGGGCATGGACAAAGGTTTTGAAGGATTTAGCCGTATGGAAAGACTGGGTTGGTCACCCAGGGCATTAAAAAAATCAGCGGATTCATTACCCAGCTGGTCCTCCATCCGGGAAACGAATTCTCCGGGCAGGAATGAAAATTTTACTGAAGGCATCTTATTGTATTTCAAAATGCTACACCTATGGTTATGCCTGCCTTCAGACCAGGGAACAGGAATGGGATCCTGGAGGTCAGGTTGTTTGGAGAGACCTTGTTTTTAAGTCTTTTTTCAAAATAAGGGAGATCCTCAAATACTTCGGAAACATCCGCGACAATCGTGTTATAGTCAAATCCCTGTATTCCGGTTGTGTATACCAGATTAATGGTATTATAATCGATTCCGGCACCGAAAAAGGAGAGGTCGACCGAAAAGATATTATTAATCAGAAACTGGTATCCAAGCTGCATGCCAGTACCGAAGCTGTTATAAGACCCACTTACATTGAAATTATCTGACCGGATATTGTCCCCGTATTCAGCCCTGATGGCATAATACCTCAGGTAAGGCCCGTAATAGAAGCCCCTGAGTCCCTGTTTTTTCGTATACCATCGATATTCAAGAGAGGCTTGAAGTGCTCCTTCTGAATCCTTGAAGGTATAGTCGGAAGGGGTAATGGTTTTTTCACCGATAAAAGGACTTACTGTAGGCTGGAAATATCCGATTCGCAGATTGGCCGACTGGTTATCTGAAGTTTTTCTTTCATAACTTATACTGAAGTCGCCTATGGCAAAACCGGAAACAGAAGTCTTAATGATATTGTCCTGAGCTTCGGCGGTCAGAAAAAGTGTAACAGAAAGGCTGAATATCAGCAGATTTATGCTTATTCTACCCATTTTGACAAGAATGATGGTTATTTTGGGGCAATTTACGACAGTTTTTTGAAAAAAAAACCACCAGATAATATCTAATACATTTAAAATGTTTAATATTGTACCCTGTATTGAGCATTGACAGCAGCGTTATTTAGAGTATTTTAGTACTTCCTGGTTAAAAAGAAACAAAGAAACTACTGTTTTCATCCTCAACACTTTTAGTTATTTATCAATTATTAATTTAAATGAACATTTACATTTCAAATTTAAGTTTCGATGTCAATGACAGCGATTTAAGAGAGTTATTTGAAGAATACGGTGCAGTATCTTCAGCAAAAGTTATTACTGACAAATTTTCAGGAAAATCGAGAGGTTTCGGTTTTGTTGAAATGGACAACGACGAAGAAGGTCAGAAGGCAATTGATGAATTGAACCAGGCTGAGTATGATGGAAAAGTGATCAATGTATCCGTAGCTAAACCGCGCGAAGAACGTCCTGACAGGAAAAGAAGCTTCGGTGGCGGCGGCGGCGGCGGCAGTCGTGGTGGCTTCGGCGGCGGCGGCGGTGGAAACCGTGGCGGCTTTGGCGGCGGTGGCAACCGTGGTGGCGGCTTTGGCGGCAACCGTGGTGGCGGCGGCGGCGATCGTGGTGGTGACCGTGGAGGTTACAACCGTTACTAATTAGTGTTACCCCGTAGTATGAGACAGGACCAATTGGTTTTGTTTTATGAGTTCTAAATTATTGATTTTATAATCATATGTGCTGAAAGGGGTCTTTTGACCCCTTTTTTTTAATCTCTTTTTCCGGCCCAGTTAATGGCTCCCGCGATATGTTCCATAATCAGGCTGTCCCGGAAGGCATCATGGGTATGCCCAAACCCGGTATAAAACGAACGTGAACCTTCAAATTCGTGCCACCAGATCAACGGATGGTCGCCTGTTTTCCAGGGGTCATCTCCGGGTTGCTTCAGACTGTTTTCATCCAGCCTGGCCAATACTTTTACATTCTTCCGTGGATTTTCCCTGAATACATACCACTCATCGAAGGTGGTGTAAGTTTCCTTCCCTGCGAATGGTTTCATGGCAGGGTGCGAGGTATCTTCAAAAATGACTGTACCGACCTGTGCCGGCGGATGCATTTTGAAATGAGCCCCGTTTAACCCTCCGTACCAGGCCCAGTCATATTCAAAATCGGCAGAAGAATGTATCCCGACAAACCCCCTGCCTTTCCTGATAAACCTTTCAAAAGCGGCCTGCTGCTCTTCATTGAGGCTATTGCCGGATGGATTAAGAAAAACAGCCACATCAATACTTTCGAGCAGATCATCCCTGAAGAATTCTGCATCCTCCGTGGCAGTAATAATCCACTGCTGCTTATGGCTCTGGTCATACAACATTTTTATTCCTGAGGAAATGGATTCATGACGGAATCCTGCTGTCTTCGAAAACACAAGAATCCGGATGGGCTCTCTTTCCTGTGCCTGACAATGAACTGTAAGGCCGGCAATCATCAGCAAACAAATCAAATGCTTCATCTTTCCGTATTATCTATTTATGGTTCGTAAAATTTCCCAATAAGTAATCACACCGGGGCCGATAGTCCTCTACACAATAATCTCAGTCATAAAGATAGAAAGTCTTCTAATAAATGAGGCAGCTTCTGCGTTTTATAACCTTGATTACCGTAAATTTTACTGCTTTATGTAAGAAGTTTCACAATAATCTTAATTTTGGAGTTTTGAAATGTATATGAGGCGGAAGTTATTATTGATAATAATTGTTTTAATCTCTGGTATATACAGTGGATTCAGCCAGCTTTCACAGGGCGGGAAACCACGGAATATCCATCATCTGAAAAAGGGAATTCCGGAAATTATTTCAATGCCAAGAGTATATAATGACATCCTCCGCTGGCAGGCTGAACAATCATATCTTAACAATGAACTGAAACCGTTGCTTTTTGCCCATGCCTTTGAAGTTGAGTTTCATACCATGAATTCGGGGAACTGGTACTTATCGGAAGACGGCTGGAGGATCTGGCAGTTACACCTGAGATCTGAAGAGGCTTTATCCCTGAACCTGATCTTTGAGGAATTCTTGCCTGGTAAAAATGACCGGTTGTTTATTTTAACACCCGACATGGAATTTGTCCTTGGTGCCTTTGGATTTTCAAATATTACTGAATCAGGCATATTTCCGGTATCACCTTTACCGGGAGATGAAGTGATCGTACAATTCGAAACACCGGAAATGGCCGATGGCCGGATTCCGTTTAAAATTTCCCGTATAAATCATGACTTTCTGGGTATAATGACCTATACCGATACCCGCAGGCCATTGGGCAAGATTGCAGGGGAGTGTATCCCGGATGTGAATTGTGATATTGCCGACCGGTGGAGGGAAGTCCAGAACAGTGTATGCCGGATAATGATCGAAGGACGTGAATTGTGTACCGGAGCCCTTATAAACAATACAGCTCAGAACAGGCGACCATTTGTACTGACAGCCAATCACTGCATATCTACAAAAAACAAGGCCTCAGGCAGTCTCTTCCTGTTTAATTATGAAAGTCCGTATTGCGGGGTAATCGATGGGGACGTGAGCAATTCATTGGCTGGCAGTGTGCTGAAGGCTACCCACGACAGTCTCGATTTTTCGCTGGTCGAACTAAGCGTGCAGCCACCGGCCTCATTCAGACCGTATTATGCAGGGTGGACAAGGAGCACAACCATCAGGGACACGGTAGCAGCCATCCATCATTCACAGGGAGATATAAAAAAAATTACCATTGACCATGAAATTCCGGTGATTGCAAGTTTTGGACTGGCACCGAACTATACGACGAATGGTTTCTGGAGGATTAACAGATGGGATTTCGGGGCACTTGAAAGCGGGGCCTCAGGCGGTCCACTGTTTAACAGCTCCTCACAGATTATCGGCAGCCTGGTCGGAGGTTCTTCAAGATGTTCCTATCCGTTCAACGACTATTTCAGCCGCTTAAATATTGGTTGGGACCGTAATCCGGACAGCACCAGACAGCTGAAATACTGGCTGGATCCACTAAAAATCAATGCGCAGAGCATAGAAGGCAGGCAATTCAACGAGGGACCGGATTTCTGCAAGGCATTTACCAATCTTGCCGATAATGATACACATGGTCTGACCCGAATATCCGGGACAAACGGCGTTAACCGGGGATATTATACGGGGACCAACAACTCGGGTATTACCGAAGCGGGTGACCGTTTCAGTATTCCCGGAAATGAACGGATTCACGGTGTGTCTGTCGGAATTGGAAGAAGGTTTCAGCAATCTGTCGAAAACAACAGCAGGCTCAGAATCAATGTATACGACATCAACGGCACAAATACCCAGATCATTCATACCCAGCAGGTGTTGCTGAAAGATCTGGTGGCGAATGCCATGAATTTCATTCCTTTTATTGATGTGGTTGAACCATCCGACAGTTTTATGGTTTCTTTCAACTTCGAAGGAATTGTTAATGGAGATTCGGTAGCTATTTTCCATTCCGGGAGGAATACAGGATCTAAAAACACTATTCTGCTGAAAAATAACGGAACCTGGACCGAACCGCAAAATACCGGCGGAGATATGAAGGCCGGGGCACTGGTCGTGGAGATAGTGGCCTGTAATGTCTCGGGCACAACTACCGATACCACTAAAATTGAACAGCCCATCGAAGTAAAGATATACCCCAATCCAACCCTGGGAAAGGCGGAGGTCTCTTCTTCAAAACCCCTGACGGAAAGTATGATCTCGGTGTACAATATTCACGGGCAGCAGATACCTTTTACCTCAAGCAGGTTGACACCCAGGAAAATGGAAATTGATATCTCCGGAAACCCGTCCGGAATTTATCTGGTCAGAATCTGGGACGGTGTAAATCATTTTGCCGGCAGGATTATTCTTTCTGCCAGATGATCGATATGAGAAAGTTTACCTATCTGTTCTTATCCGTGTTTCTTATCCTGACAGCCTGTGAGGCGGGGAAACAGAACCATCCGGAGCTCTCTTCCAACACGTATGCAGGTGGTTTCGGCATAACTGTTGAAGACGGGATTACTGTTCTTACCATCAAAAATCCCTGGGAAAAAGCAAGGGATGTTGAAGTCAGGTATTATCTTGTTGACAGAAACGGGGAGGTGCCGGCTTCTCTTGCCGGCAAAAATGTTATCAGGACCCCCGTAAAAAGTATAATTTGTCTGTCTACCACTCATCTCGGATTTCTTGATAAAATCGGTGAGATTGCCAGTGTATCGGGGATTTCAGGTGGGGTTTATGTAACCAATCCCGAGATATTAAGGCGGATGAAAAACGGTGAGATTCCGGATGTTGGTTATGGTCAGAATCTTAATTACGAGGAAATTATCCGCCTTAAACCTGATGTTGTCATGGTTTATGGCGTCGACAGCGATGTCACCGGTATCCTCGGAAAATTCAGGGATCTTGGAATTGCGACTGTGTTAAATGCGGAATATCTGGAAACCTCTCCCTTAGGCAAAGCCGAATGGATTAAATTTGTTGGTGCGCTTTACAACAAGCAAGAATGGGCCGACTCAGTTTTTATTTCGGTTGAAAAAGAATACATCCGTTTGAAGGGGCTGGTTCCGGATGACACTCACCGGCCGGGAGTAATGATGGGGCTGCCTTACCGGGATGCCTGGTGGGTCCCGGGTGGAAAGTCCTATATGGCCAATCTGATCGGAGATGCCGGTGGCAACTATCTGGGCAGCGACAATTCTTCCCGGGAGAGTTATGTAATTTCTTTTGAACAGGCTTTGGTCTGGGCTTCGGAAGCGGAAGTCTGGCTTAATGTCGGCATGGTAAATTCCCGTCAGGAGATTATTGCCGCCGATTCACGGTTTTCAAGATTCGGTGTTTATAACCAGGGTCGAATATATAATAACAACAAGCAGACAACCATATCGGGAGGTGCAGATTTCTGGGAAAGCGGAGCTGCGGCCCCGGAAAAAATTTTAGCCGATCTGATCAGTATATTTCATCCCGGATTGTTGCCCGGACATACGTTTTTTTATTATCAGGAGATCAGGTAAAAACCAGCAGGATGAACGTTACAGGTAATAAATACCGTTATCACCGGAGATCATGGGTGCTGTTTGCAGTGCTGATCATGCTGTTGCTGTTGCTTTTTCTTGCCGACCTGTTTACCGGATCGGTAATGATTCCGTTCAAGGATGGAATCCGTGCCCTTTTCATGCCCTCCAGTGCCCCGGAAACCACAAGGATTATTCTTCAGGACTTCCGGCTCCCCAAAGCCATTACGGCCATGGTCACGGGTATAGCCCTCTCAGTAAGTGGACTGCAAATGCAAACCGTATTCAGGAATCCCCTGGCCGGGCCATATGTGCTTGGGATCAGTGCCGGCGCCAGTCTGGGGGTTGCCCTTTTTGCCCTTGGTTTTTCGTCGGCCCTGACCTGGGGTTTTATGTCCGGGACCGGTGCATGGTCACTTGCCCTCGTCGCCTGGTCAGGTGCTTTTCTGGTGATGCTGCTGGTGCTTTTTGTATCGGCCAGGGTAAATGACAATATGACTATCCTGATATTGGGGATTCTTTTTTCAAGTGCTGCGTCCTCTGTCGTGAGCATATTACAGTATTTCAGCAGTGAGGCCATGCTCAAATCCTTTATTGTCTGGACCATGGGAAGCCTGGGCGGTGTTACCTTCAGCCAGCTTGCCGTACTGGTGCCGGCCACGGTCGCCGGGGTACTGATTGCCTTTTACAAGACAAAGGACCTGAATGCATTTTTATTGGGAGAGAACTATGCCCGTTCCCTGGGAGTGAATATTATCCGGAGCAGGCTGGTTATTTTTTTCGGGGCTAGCCTCCTGGCCGGAACCATAACCGCATTCTGCGGACCGATAGGTTTTATTGGAATTGCCGTGCCTCACCTGGCGCGTGTGATGTTTAAAACAGCCAATCATCTGGTGCTCGTTCCTGCTGTGATCCTGACCGGGGCAAATGTTATGCTGCTCAGCGATATCATTGCACAATTGCCTGGATTTCAGGCTACATTGCCGATTAACTCGGTAACTGCACTCCTGGGTATCCCCGTGGTGGTGTGGATGATCGTTAAAAACAGAAAATTTGCCGCAATATGACCGGTTCTCCCACATCAAAGGCTATTGAGATTTGCGGACTGAAAGTCGGCTATTCCCCGGCAAACGGAGAATCTGGTTTTGTCAGGGAAGCCATCAGTTTTTCGGCTTGCGGCGGAGAAATGATTGCCCTGATCGGCCCCAATGGCATTGGAAAGAGTACTTTGCTGCGCACCATGGCCGGATTCCAGAAAGGACTGGATGGACAAATCCTTTACTACAGGAAACCGGTGGACCGTTTTTCACCTTCAGAATTATCCAGGATGCTCAGTTTTGTATCCACTGAAAGTGTCCAGGTTTCTAACCTGAGGGTTGCCGACCTGGTCGCCTACGGACGGTTTCCCTATACCGGGTGGTTAGGCAGACTGAGTGAAACCGACAGACTTATGGTCTCGGATGCCCTTGAGAAAGTTGGGCTGCTGAAATTTGCCAGAAGAATGGTGACCCAGCTTAGCGACGGAGAGCGTCAAAGGGCTCTTATAGCCCGGGCGCTGGCTCAGGATACCCCTTTTATACTGCTTGATGAACCCACCGCTTTCCTGGATGTTAAGAATAAGTATGAAATCTTTCACCTTTTGCATCAACTGGCCAGGGAGAACAACAAAACCATCATCCTGTCGACCCACGATCTCAATATCGCACTCCGGGAGATGGATAAATTCTGGATTATGCTGGACTATGAGTCCATTGAAGGCGCTCCAGAAGATGCTGTGCTGAACGGATGGCTCGACCGGCTATTCTCCTCCGGAAATGTTGCCTTTGATACCAATTCAGGTGATTTTTACTTCAGGAAGGAACATGCCGGAACAGCCTCTGTACAAGGGGATGAACCTGCTTATTCCTGGACGATAAGGGCACTCGAAAGGCGAGGTTTTTACTTCACTACCCGCGGAAAGGCCGATCTGCAGATCACCATCAGCAAAGACACCCGGGAAGGAAGTCTAATATGGACAGCAGAGCGTAACGGACAGACGGTCCGTGTAAACACAATCTATGAACTTTTTAACCGGATCTGAGATCCTTTGAAGCCTTTAATACACACACTCCTGAAATTTATTGCAGGCATCAGGAAAATTATCCCGGAAAATCTTTATTTTTTTTTCTCCGGATGCAACATTATGCATCACCATGTCGTCATTGATTCAGAAAACACAGCAGTTTGGAAACAAGTTACCAAAATATCCATCAGGACCTGATTGACAGGTGCCGTCTTGGAGACAGGAAAGCACAAACAGAATTGTACAGGCTGTTTTACAAAGGCATGTATAATGTCGCTCTCCGGCTGGTCGGAAATCCTGCCGACGCCGAGGATGTCATGCAGGAAGCGTTCCTGAACGCGTTCAGGAAAATAGACACCTACCAGGGAAAGGTCAGTTTCGGTGCCTGGTTGAAAAGGATAGTGATTAACCGTTCATTGGATTATCTGAAAAAGCGCCGCGTTAAGTTCGAAGAGGTGAATGAAAGGTCTGCCGGATCGGAGGACGAAGATTCAGCTTATCACGAGCCGGATGTTAAAATGATCATCAGTGCCATCCAGTCGCTGCCCGACGGATACCGGGTCGTACTGAGCCTGCACCTTATAGAGGGTTACGATCATGAGGAGATCAGCCAGATACTGAACATCTCCAACTCGGCAAGCCGGACCCAGTACATGCGGGCCCGAAATAAACTGAAGGAGCTGCTGCGCAACCGTGAACTGTATATTTATAACTGACTGAAGTTTGTCAACTGAAAAAGAAAAGAAAGGATTAAGAATATGAATAAGGAAGATAAGTTGGAAAATCTGATCTCAGAAAACCTGGATGTTTTTAATAGCCAGGAACCACCTGAAGGGCATTTCGAACGCTTTGAGGCCAGACTGAAAGCTGAGGAAAAGGTACGTTCATTCCAATGGAACAAATTCCTGAAAATTGCTGCGGCGGTTGTGTTTGTCTTTCTTGCCGTAAACCAGGTACGGATGTGGCTGGATACTCCAGGGAAAGATCCGGTCACCCTCGCATCCATTTCTCCGGAATATGCCGAAGTCGAGTTCTTTTATACCAGGTCAATCCAGAGTGGTATAGACTCCTGGAACAGCCTGGCAGCCTCGGGGATAGTTTCGGAGGAGGAAAACCGGTTGATGCAGCAGGAATTTAAGGAGTTTGAACGCCGTTATGAGGAAATTCAAAGGGAACTGGAGGCGAATCCTTATGATGAACGGGTCATCAACGCCATGCTCGAATATTATCAGGCAAAATTAAACGTGATCAATATGATCGTAAATAAATTAATGGAAGTCAAACAACAAAAAAACATAAGCCATGAAACAGAAGTTTAGATTGTTCCTGATCGTGCTGGCCGCAACTGTATTGTCGGTTGCGGTTACAGCCCAGGAGAGTACCAGAAAGTTCAGCAAAAGCTGGCCTGCAGGGGAGGTTGAGACCCTCGAGATCATCAATAAGTTCGGACAGGTTAAAGTGTCTGATAACGGCAGTGCCCAGGTGACCATTGAGGTGACCGTAACTGCCGAAGGTTCAGAAAGCCGTGCCAGGGCCGTACTGGACGAGATAACCGTAAGTTTTGGAACATTGGGCAGAAAAGCTACGGCTGAAACCAAATTCGCATCCGGATTTAAATCAAGAAGTAATTTCAGTATTGATTATGTTGTAAACATTCCGGCTAACAAGAACCTGAATATCAACAACAAGTTCGGAAATGTGGTGGTTCAGAACCTTACGGGCAGGGGAGCCTTCGATATAAGTTACGGAAACCTGACTGCCGGCAGGATGGAAGGTATCGGGACAGACGGATTTGTACTGAAGCTGGAATACGGTAAGGCAGATATTGAATTATTGAAAGAACCGAGGGTCTACATGGCCTATGCCAAGCTTTTTCTGAAGTCGGCAGAGAACATGGTCCTGGAATCCAAGTACTCCACCATGGAGTCCGAGCGGATTAATGCCATCAGGATCGATTCCAGGTATGACACATTCAATTTCGGGTCCGTTTCGGTGGTTGAAGGCGACAGTAAATTCACCAATTACAGGATCGGCACGGTTGAGAAGCGGCTCAGACTGGTATCCGGGTATGGCGCGGTTCGTGTAGACCATATACCGGCAGAGTTTGAATATATCGATATCAATAACAGTTACGCACAGATTTCCCTGGGAATTGACCCATCGGCTGAATACCAGGTTAAAGCTACCTGCGAGTTTTGCAACATCGATTTTCCACAGGCAAATTTCACCGGAAACCGCATGAAGGAAAATACGCGTCAGACCATTGATGGCAAGATTTCAGGAGGGAATAAAGGCAGGATCTCGGTGGTCAGTAAATATGGAAATATCCGTCTGGTAAAATAACTTCGGGAACACCGGCAGATCGCCGGACCTCCCGTTGAAAAGCAGAGTCTGTATACATTTGAACCGGTACCGTTGGTGCCGGTTCATTTATTTCAGGGAACAGAGGTAGCAGAGGCGGTAGAGATCAAAAATGCCTATGTTGGGATGAGTTCCCAGCAGATGGCACTCGGCAGGTTTTCTAAGGAGATTAAATATACTTCCTGCAATGCGGTGTATCCCGGCTTTTTCAAGCCTGTTCCTTGTCCGGAGTAATCCGGAATGATCCGCAAATTCAGGTTCAGGGACAATTTCCCTGGCGATCTGAAGCAGGTTCTCCAGTGCAATCCTGGTCTTGGCCAGATAAGCAGCTGAATCCTCCAGTCCGGTGTGAATGACCGGATTGTCGATATGCCTGATGGCAATGCCGGCTTTGGTAATGTCGTATCCGAATACCGTATCTTCGTGGCCGTATCGCCTGATCTCCTCCCTGAAAGGATGGGCCAGCAGGTCCTGCTTCCGTACCATAAAATTGTTGGCTGTAATGGAAAAACCCCTGGCAGCTCTCTGCACGGCTGTCAGCTGCTCCCGCTTCCTTCCGTAAGTCCACCGGAGTGCCGTTCCCGGATCCGGTACCTTGTCCTCATAAAGGGTCCCTCCGCATATCACCCCGTCAGAAGTCATGGCATCCCTGTAACGCATGATAAATTGTCTGTCGGGCGGTAACGAGTCTGCATCCAGAAACAGGATACACTCATTATCCGCAAGTCCGCCAAGGTAGTTCCGTATGGCTGACCTGCCCAGGTTAACCCCGGATTCAATGTATCGGACCAGTGGCAAATGACTGATCTCACGGTTCATTTGCCGGTAAGCCACATCCGAAAGATCGTCGGCTACCAGAATTTCTGTCACGGTACCCGATATTTCTGACTGCCGGGAAAGGGCATAGACAAGAGGCCAGACATCAATATTATAAACCGGAATGCAAACCGTCAGCATAAAGTCTCAATTTGGTTCAAATTTAGTTTTAATGAATGAAAAATCGAGCCTGAGTGTAACACAAATCCTTATTTTTGCACAAAGGCATGTTGAACGTGCAATTTTTTACTGTTGAATGGTTTAATCCGAATATCAGATATTGATTGTCCTGAAGGTAATTATGAAGTGGTTGGCTGCCATATGGCTTGTTCTGGTTCTGGCTCTCAAAGGGAACGCAGAAGGTTTCGAACTGACCGTCAGGCTGGCATCGGTTCCTGGAGGACAGGTACTTCTGGCCCATTACTACGGTGCTTCGATACTGGTTGATGATACGATCAGGCTCGATAACAGGGGAGAGGGCTTGTTGCGGCGGGATACTCTTCTGCCTCAGGGCATCTACAAGATCTATCTTAATCAGGATACCCATTTTGATTTTCTGCTGGGTAAAGACCAGACGCTGACCATCTCCAATCCAGACTTCAAAGTTCCGAATATGACCATTGAAGGGGCTGCCGAAAGTTTAGAATTTCTTGCCTACATGAAATGGATCGGCCAGCATCAGCAAACCAGGAAAAAATTGGAAGACCAGAGATCCGGGGCGGGTGAGGCCGAGATAAAAAAAATTGAGGCGCAGCTCCGGGCACTGACCGAAGAGGTTAAAGAATACTGGAAAAGAAAATCAGTTGAATATCCGGGATCGTTCCTGGGGGCATTTCTGATGTCCAATTATCAGGAAGAGCTTAATCCGGAAGATATTCCGGAGAATATAAGAAGCAACGATTCCCTGAACTGGGTTTATCAGTACAACTTCAGAAAGAACAATTACTTTAATTATTTCGATCTGAGGGATGAACGGTTCCTGTACACGCCATCGATCAAACCCCGCCTTGATACCTATTTTGAAAAGGTGTTGATCCAGATGTATGACTCCGTTAAACCCGCAGCCTATGAAATATTAAGCAGGGTGGAGCCGTTTCCGCGGATGTACCGTTATGTGGTCAGTTACCTGCTGAACCATTCGATGAACAGCCGGATCATGGGCATGGATGCCCTTTTTGTGGATATCGCCCGCGATTATTATTTATCAGGCAAGGCCCCGTGGGCAGATTCCACCACCATTGCCCGGATCAGGGAGAATGTGCTGTTTTTTGAGAATGGACTGATCGGGAACCAAGCCCGTGATTTTCAGATGGAGACCTGGACAGGCGAACCCTTTCGTCTCTACCAGCAAAATGCCCGGTACATGATCCTGGTCTTTTATGAGCCCAATTGCTCACACTGCCGCGAGTACCTGCCCGCACTATATAACGACATCTACCTGAAGTTCAGGGACGATGGTGTGGATGTAACCGCAGTATACGCAATGGATAACAAGCAGGAGTGGGTCGAATTTATTGAAAAACACCACCTCACCGACTGGCATAATGTATGGGACGAGCATCATCTGACTCGCTTTAAGGTTCATTACGATACCAGGACTACCCCCGCGGTATATCTTCTGGATAAGGATAAAAAGATCCTGGCCAAAAAATTTACACTGGAATTTCTGCAGGAATATCTTCCTTTTCTGCTCAGGGGAAACTGATAATCAGGAAATATAGTATTTGCTAAACCATTGAAAGTTTTGAAGAAGTGGTCTTTTTTACTGATTGCCTTACTGATCAAGGTATTGGTACATGCACAAGTGTTACGGCACTCTGACCGATGATTCCCTGATGATCAGTTCCGTGGGCATGGTATAGGTCTGGTACTGCATGGCATTGATTTCCCCTTTGATTTCGGCAATCAGCAGTTCAGCCGAACGGCATCCCATTTCATATCCCGGCTGACTGATGGTGGTAATGGTGGGGGTGATCAGCCCGCTGAACGGTTCATTGCTGAAACCGACCACTGCAATGTCATCCGGAACCTTGTAGGGAGAATTGCGCAGACTGAGGATGATGCTGAGTGCAGTGGTATCGTTGGCACAAAAGATGGCATCGGGCAGGGGCTTCAGGGTAAGCAGCTGCCGAATGGCCTCCTCTCCGTCGGCACGGGTAAGCCGGTTGTGCAGGATCCCTCCGGGAGGCGGCTGGAGCCCGGCTTCGCTGAGGGCTGCCAGATAACCTTTGAGCCGGTTGTCATATATCTGAAGGTGCAAGGGGCCGCTTACATGGGCAATGTTACGGCATCCCTGGGCAATCAGGTGCTCCGTGGCCGTCCGGCCGCCTGAAAAATCATCCACCACAATCCTGTTCGCGTCGATTTCATCAGTAATTCGGTCGAAAAAAACCAGGGGTATCCGGCTTTCGGCAAACATACTCAAATGGCGGAAGTTGTGGGTGTCCATGGCAAAGGAAACAATCACCCCGTCGACCCGGCTGTCGTATAAGGCCCTGGCTAACTGGACTTCCTTCTGGTAGCTGTCGTTCGACTGTGATATGGTAACGGCAAAACCGGCCTTGTAAGCCACTTCCTCGACGCCGCTGACCACGGAAGAAAAAAAGTGGCGGTTGATATAAGGTACAATTATGCCAATCATATTGGAACGTTTGGTCCGCAGGCTGGAGGCCACCACGTTGGGGCGATAGCCCATTTCCTCCGCGGTTTTCCGGATTTTTTCGCGGGTCGCGGCACTGATCAGGGGATTATCCTTGAGGGCCCGGCTGACTGTAGATGCCGATATGTTCAGGGCTCTCGCAATATCATGAATGGTGGCTTCAGTTCTCTTCATCGGATCAAATTGTAATTTTGACGGTAAAATTAATTAAAATTTGTTTATGCAATCGATTGCATCAACAAATTTTAATTGCTATCTTTGTATGCATTCATTACATTGAAAATAATTTAAAGCATAAGAGATATGGCAATAATTTTTGAAGAGCGTTACAACTATCATCCTGAAGACTTTAAAGGATATGATACGGAACGGATCCGAAAGGAATTTCTGGTAGAAAAGATAATGGACCCGGGTAATATCCGGCTGGTATATTCCCATATAGAACGGTATATTACCGGGGGCGCTGTGCCCCTTGCCAATGATCTGGTCCTGGAAACAGTCGATGCCCTCAAGGCTGCCCATTTCCTTGACCGCAGGGAGCTCGGGGTGATTAATGTGGGGAATACCGGTTCCGTCCTGGTAGATGGTACTGAATATGTCCTGAAGTACAAGGAAGCCTTGTACGTAGGAAAAGGCGCCAAAAAGGTAATCTTCCATTCTGCAGATCCGGAGAAACCGGCCAGGTTTTATCTCAACTCGGCCCCAGCACACAAAGAACTACCTACGGTGCATATTACCCTGGACAAGGCCAATGTGCTTAACCTGGGATCTCTGGAGACTTCCAATGAAAGGCGAATCAATCAGTTGATAATCAACAAACTGGTAGAAACCTGTCAGTTGCAGATGGGACTGACGGAACTGAAGCCGGGTTCGGTATGGAATACGATGCCACCGCATACCCATTCCCGCCGGAATGAAGTGTATTTCTATTTTGAAGTACCTGAAGGACAGGCCATCTGCCATTTTATGGGTCAGCCGCAGGAGACACGCCATATTTGGATGCAGAATGAACAGGCAGTACTGTCACCCAGCTGGAGCATTCACTCTGCAGCCGGGACATCCAACTATAATTTTATCTGGGGGATGGCCGGCGAAAATCTGGACTATACCGATATGGACGGGATCAGGCCGGATGAACTCAGGTAGTCAACGGTTATTCCTTTTTCCTGATGCGGTAAAATCCTGGTGCCCGGATGTGGGGATCAGCGACAAGTCAAATCAGTAAATCGTTTTTTTAATAATAAACCTATTGCAATGGATAAAACAATCAGTGAATTATTTGACCTTACAGGGAAAGTGGCCCTGATAACCGGTGGTACCCATGGAATTGGCATGGCCATTGGTATTACCCTCGGAAAGGCCGGGGCAAAAGTTTGTGTAAACGATCTTTCGGAAGAGCGGCTTGCAGATGCCCGCACCAAATACAAAGAGGCAGGATTGGATGTTTACACTCTGGTGTTCGATGTTACCGACGAAAAACAGGTGGACGCAGGTATCTCCGCGATTGAAAAGGAAGTGGGTACCATTGATATATTGGTCAACAATGCCGGGATTATCAAGAGGATTCCGATTTTAGACATGCCGGTGGCCGATTTCAGGCAGGTAATTGAAGTGGACCTCATTGCCCCGCTTATCGTCAGCAAAAGGGTAGCCCCCGGCATGATTGCCAAACGGGCCGGCAAAATCATCAATATGTGCTCGATGATGAGCATTTACGGCCGGAATTCGGTTTCTGCCTATGCGGCTGCGAAGGGCGGCCTTAAGCTGCTTACGGCCAACATGACCTGCGAATGGGCGAAATACAATGTTCAGGTCAACGGCATTGGACCGGGTTATATCGCAACCGCACAGACTGCACCGATCAGGGAGGGCAACCATCCGTTCAATGACCTGGTGATGACCCGTACACCAGCAGGCCGCTGGGGAGAACCGGAGGATGTGGCCAATGCCGCCCTTTTCCTGGCTTCCGCTGCCAGTAATTTTGTCAATGGCCATGTGCTGTTTGTTGATGGTGGCATTCTGGCCAATTTTGGTTATGTAAAAGGTGAAAATGATATACCTTAATAATATGAGAAATCTGATTCTGTTTGTTGCAGTCCTGTTGTTGACAGCCTGCAGCCAGTCGCTGCCAAAGGTAACTTTTACCAATACTTCGGATTACAGTCTCATGGAAAAACCTGTGCTCCTTCCAAGGGCACAAATCGAGGAAGTGCTCGGAAAGGTGGGTGATCATCAGGTAGTGCTGCTTTCTCCCGATAACGGCCAGACTTTTATAGCCAGTCAGACCGATGATACTGACGGGGATGGCCGGTGGGACGAACTGTTTACTCTTGTTGATTTTGGATCGGGGGAGAGCAAAACATTTTCCCTTGTTGTCAAAAACAGGGAGCATGTCCCGGTCTTTATCAACCGGACCAATATCCATTTTGCTGATAAAAACGACCCGACAAAGATATTCACTGAAGCTGAACGCTTAAAAAATTCAGATACGGAGACTACGCAGAAGTATTTTCAGTACGAAGGTCCGGGATGGGAAAACGATGTGGTCGGTTTCCGGAATTATTTTGATGCCCGGAATGGTATGGACATCTGGGGAAAAACCACCCCGGAAATGATATTAGCTGGAGTCGGACTGGCAGACGGGCCCAGTTACCATGAATTACAACCCTGGGGAATGGATATCCTGAAGGTTGGAAATTCGCTGGGTGCAGGTGCCATTGCCCTGGAAACCGGCGAGGGTTTGTACCGGATTGGCCCCGATGGCCACGGAACCTATAATCTGGTTGCCGAAGGGCCCCTGCGTTCAACCTTTGACCTTGGGTTCAAGGGAATTCCGATAGATGGCCGGGAGTTGGATGTCAATCACCGCATCTGCATCATTGCCGGCAAACCCTGGTATAAAAGCGTGGTTACCATAAAAAAGGCTTCAGGGTTGAAGTTGGTTACCGGTATTGTAAACCTTCAGACAGACAGTGTTTACAGTAACAGCGGCAATGGTTATGCGTATATGTATACCCACGATAACCAGGGGTTTGACGGGGAGAAACTGGGGATGGCCATCATCGTCCCGGGTAACACTATGAATGTTCTGACCGCCCCGGAAGAAGGAGCGGGGATAACCCAGACATTTTATACCACACAGGAGATTACGGAAAAACCGAATGTTTATTTCTTTATGGCCGGATGGGAAAAACAGGATTCCAAATGGTCGGAGCGCGAGTCATTTGAAGAAGGGATAAATGAACAGGGACGGTTGATTGCCGCAAAGATTGATATAGCTTTTTCCAGATAAAAGCAGAAGTTTTGCAGAAAAGAGGCTGTCGCGAAAAACCGGGACGGCCTCTTTTGGTTTGAATGGCCTGGTTCGACCTGAACATGGCCACAAGTTCTGTCAGGGTATCAGATTCAGTGAAATAAATCCCTGGATAATTTTTCCGGTCTCCGGATCGAGCTGTGATCCGTACATGCTGTGCGGAATACTGTAGATAATGATCATGACAATGGATGCAACGACAATATAGCCGGGTTGCTCTTTTTTTCTGTTCATAACCACAGCCAGGATCCAGAAAACAAATGCCAGCAGGGTTTTATTGTCGGTAAGGTCCCAGGCGAAAGGAATACCGGCCCAGGCTTCCCCAAATGCATGCCACTGAACCCAGGGCCCCAATACCATACCACCCAGCCCGAGGAGCACCAGCGTCCAGACAGCAAGCCGCCTGTATCCTCCATATCTGAAGAAAGCCATTACGCCGGCCAGGTTCGACAGGAACATGGCCAAAAACATCAGGATGACATGAGGGGCAAGAATATATGCAGGGACATCCCCCTTAAAGCGGATCACCGTTGCATTGGTTTCATGAAGAGGGTAGACCTGTTCATTCTTCCGGAATTCAACCTTGTACTCCAGTTTGCCTGCAGGCGGCTGGTTCGGCAGTGAAACGGTAAGTTCGTCTCCTTTTCTGATCATCTCCACAGTGGTCCATTCATCTGTAGTCGGAAATTTCCGGTAGGTTACCGATCCGGTTACCTCCTGGTCATTAATTAAAAAAACCAGAGGACAGTCGGTTGTACCCCCATGACTTCTGGTCAGTTGGAATGGGTAAGTAATCCCGTCGATTTCTGTTTCGACTTTTTTCGGGTAGGTAGGCCCGGTTGACCTTTGATATATGACAGCCCCAAAGGTTATCATAACAGCAACCAAAATAAACATAAATCTTTTCATATACAGAACAGTAATTCTCCGGGTTGAATTTGCAATTTTTTTTTTAAAAAGTAAGCATCTGTTAAAAATCCATAAAAAATTTATATTCAACGGTTTCCGGGAGAAGCTTGTTTGTAATTAGTACAAATTGCAAATTAACATCCATTAACAGAGTACAACCTGAGCATTTTATTCTTACATTTACATCAACTAAAACTAATAAACAAATTTTATGAAACTGATCGTATTATGCAACAGTTACCCCCTGTCTATTATTTTCAATCCACTGAACATCAAACTGATTAGATATCTTTCTAATACCAATTAATTACTTATCAAAATTAAAATCTATGGAAAAACTAAAGTTTAAAAGGTGTAACTCTGTTGCAGCTTTTTTGTTGACAGCCATTTTTATGGCCTTTTCTCTAGGTTCTTATGCCCAGCAGAAGACCATCAGCGGGAAAGTAACCGACCAGACTGGTGTATCCATACCAGGGGTTACTGTCGTTGTGAAGGGAACAACTACTGGAACCATTACTAACCTGGATGGTAATTACAACCTGGAAGTGCCGGCCAGTGCCGCAACACTTGTGTTCTCCTATGTGGGGATGGTTTCTCAGGAAATACCGATTGGAACCCAGACAACGATCAACGTATCTCTGCAGCCCGACATGGTGGGTGTTGGCGAGGTGGTTGTTGTAGGCTACGGTACCCGTATGAAAGAGGAACTTACCGGTGCTGTTTCCACGGTATCGGCAGAACAGATGCAGATTTCCACTGCCCCCAGTGTGGTAAGCCGCTTGCAGGGACAAGTATCCGGGGTAACCATTTCCCAGTCGGATCGTCCGGGTGGTGATGCCACTATTCGTATTCGTGGTATCGGTACAATCAACAATTCGAATCCGTTATTTGTTATCGACGGGGTACCGGTTGGACCAGGCAATAACCTCAGTGCCAGTGATATTGAGTCCATATCCATTCTGAAGGATGCATCTTCTGCAGCCATTTATGGGACCAGGGGTGCAAACGGTGTGGTAATCATCACCACCAAACGCGGTGCTGCCAACCAAAAACCGACGATCTCATTTACTGCCCGTTCAGGTATGACCAATGCCACCAATAAGTATGACATGCTGAACACTCAGGAATATGCTGATGCTGTATGGCTTTCGTTTAAGAACAAAGGACAGGCGCCCAAGCATGCACAGTATGGCTCAGGTGCCACACCGGTAATACCTGACTATATTCTGCCAGCAGGTGCTATGGAAGGTTCCCCGGGTGTAAATCCGGCTTTGTACAATTATCCTGATTATCAGATTTTTAAAGCCAATAAGCAAGGTACCGACTGGTATGATGAAATCTACAGATCCGGTATTGTCCAGGAGTATGACATGTCGATAACCGGTGGGGGACAGAACGGAACCTATTCGTTCGGCGGAAGCTATCTTGATGAAGATGGTTATCTGATCCACACCAACTTCAAACGTTATACCTTCCGTATGAATGCTGATGCCAAATTCAACAACTGGTTTAAAGCAGGTGAATCCCTGCAGGCCATTTATATTGATGAGTATGGCCGGTTTACTGATAATGCAGAAGACAGTTCCGTATCAGATGCCTACCGTTCCCAGCCTATCATACCCGTATATGATATCAAGGGGAATTTTGCCGGTTCAAGAGCATCTGAAATGGGTAACTCTGAAAACCCGGTGGCCAGATTGTACCGATCACGAAACAACAATGGAAAGTTTGTCAGGGTATTCGGAAACGTATTTGGTGAATTAACCTTTATCGAAGGATTGACATTCAAATCTTTGTTTGGGTATAATTTTCAACAGTGGAACTATTCAGGCTACACCATACCAAACTTTAACCACTCAGAGCCCAACAAGGTAAATGCCCATAACAGGGACTCCAACTACTCGCTGCAGTGGAACTGGACCAATACACTGAACTATTCAACCACATTCGGAGATATTCATAAACTCAATGTTATTATTGGTACTGAATCGATCGATAACCTTTACCGTTCACTTAATGCAAGCCGCAGCCAGTATTTCTCGGAAGATCCCAGGTATATGCAGCTTGATTCCGGTGAAACCAACCAGCAGAACAGCGGTAATACCTCTGAATGGTCTCTTTTCTCCCAGTTCGGACGGTTTAATTATGACCTGATGGGTAAATACTTCCTGGAAGGTACAGTCAGGCGTGACGGATCATCCCGATTCAGTACAGCAAATCAGTACGGAATATTCCCGGCTGCCTCAGCCGCCTGGGCCATGTCACAAGAGAATTTCATGGCGAGCACCCAGAACTGGATCGATCTGCTTAAAATCAGACTTGGCTGGGGGGTAAGCGGTAACGACCAGATTGGTAATTATAACCCGTATACCACGTTCAGAACTCACCCGCATCAAGCGGCATATGCACTCGGAGGTGCAGATAATACGGCCATTTCAGGATTTATCCCCGGAGCTTTGGGCAACGAGAACGTAACCTGGGAAACTACCCGAACCATTAACCTGGGTGTTGATGCCACTTTATGGGACAGAAAAGTCAATTTGTCCTTTGACATATGGAACAGGCTGACTTCAGACATGCTTTTCCAGGATCCGATTCCGAATGTCCTGGGTATTGCCACTGCACCGTTCATCAACATTGGTGAAATGAAAAACGTTGGTTTTGACATTGAACTGGGATATAACAATACCGTGTTTGACGGACAATTAAAATATTCAGTAAATGCTACCATTTCACGGTATAGAAATGAGATTCTCAGACTGGCCACTGATCCGAAGCGGAATGTGGATGCAGGAAGCCTCCGCCAGATGACTTACACCAGGTATGCTGTAGGCACAGCTTTCCCAGAATTTTTTGGTTATGTGGTGGAGGGCATATTCCAGACCCAGGCAGAAGCCGATGCTCATCCTCAGTTTGGTACGACCAGCTATAACAAACCAGGACATTACAAGTACAAGGATATCAGCGGACCGGACGGAAAACCGGATGGAAAAATCACCGCTGATGACAGGACCTACATCGGGAGCCCGCATCCTGATTTTGTAGGCGGCTTGAATTTCGATTTCTCCTACAGCAATTTTGACCTGAATCTCTTCTTCTATGGCAGTTATGGCAATGACATGGTCAACTACGTAACCCGCTGGATTGATTACGGTATGTTCAATGGAGGTCTGAGCAAGAGGGCGCTGTATGAAACCTGGGGCAGTCCCAAGTTAAACGGCGACAATTCTAAAGCCACCCTTCCGATGCTGGATCAGGATACCAATTCACAACAGCCCTCTACAGCATTTGTAGAAGATGCTTCGTTCCTGAGGCTCAAAAACGTGAAATTGGGTTACACTGTTCCTCAGAAGGTTCTGGATAAAGCACAGATTAAACGTCTGCATGTTTATGCACAGGTCAGCAACCTGTTTACGCTCACAAAATACAGCGGGCTCGATCCTGAAGTCAATGCATCGGGTTCCGGT
>JAUWAB010000135.1 GCA_030602265.1 Prolixibacteraceae bacterium
GAATTTAGCAGACATCGGTTTGATCGGGTTGGCCGTAATGGGCGAAAACCTGGTATTGAACATGGAGAGTAAAGGATATACGGTGGCGGTATATAACCGGACGGTATCCAAAGTAGATGATTTTATGAACGGTCGCGGGGCAGGTAAAAATTTCATTGGCGCCAGAAGCATAGAAGAGCTTGTTGCGTCCCTGGAAAGGCCCCGCAAGGTGATGATGCTGGTCAAGGCAGGCAAGCCGGTTGACGATTTTATCGAACTGCTCCTGCCCCACCTCGAGCCCGGGGATATCATCATCGATGGTGGAAACTCCCACTTCCCGGATTCCATCAGGAGAACCCAATATGTGGAAAGCAAGGGCTTCCTTTTCATCGGCACCGGTGTTTCGGGTGGTGAAGAAGGCGCTTTATTGGGGCCGTCGATCATGCCCGGTGGTTCCCCGGAAGCCTGGCCGCACGTGAAAGAGATCTTCCAGTCGATCGCCGCCAAAGTGGAGAATGGCGAAGCCTGTTGCGACTGGGTGGGCGAAGACGGCGCCGGACATTTCGTGAAAATGGTGCATAACGGCATCGAGTATGGCGACATGCAGATCATCAACGAGGCTTATCACCTGATGAAAGACCTGTTAGGCATGGATGCCTTCGAACAGCATGAAGTGTTCAAAAAATGGAATGAAGAGGAACTCGACTCCTACCTCATTGAAATCACCAGGGATATCCTGGCTTTCAAAGATGAAGACGGATCGCCGCTGGTTGAGAAGATTCTCGATACAGCCGGACAAAAAGGCACCGGAAAATGGACCGGGGTTGCTGCCCTGGATCTCGGCATTCCGCTTACCCTGATCGGCGAATCGGTTTTCTCCCGCTGCCTCTCGGCTCAGAAGGACCTCCGCGTTGAAGCTTCCAAAGCGCTTAGCGGACCAAAAGTGAGCTACTCAGGCGACAAAAAGCAATTCATTGATGACCTGAAAATGGCCCTTTATGGCGCCAAGATCATCTCCTATGCCCAGGGCTACAACCTGATGATGGAGGCCGCCAAAGAGTACAAATGGAACCTCAATTACGGCGGTATAGCCCTGATGTGGCGCGGTGGTTGCATCATCCGTTCGGCATTCCTGGGGGATATCAAGAAAGCGTTCGACAATAACCCGGAACTGCCCAACCTGCTGCTCGATCCTTTCTTTAAGGAAAAAGTGGAAGCCGCACAGGAAGGCTGGAGAAGGGTATGCGCCACAGCGCTGGCCAATGGCATTCCCGTACCGGCCCTCACATCAGCCCTCTGCTATTTCGACGGCTTCAGGAGCGACAGGCTGCCCGCCAACCTGCTCCAGGCGCAGCGCGACTACTTCGGCGCCCATATGTATGAGAGAGTGGACAAACCGCGCGGCGAGTTCTTCCATACCAACTGGACCGGCCGTGGTGGTGAAACCGCTTCTTCAACTTACGTAGTGTAAAATCATATAAAAGAAAAACTTATAAAAAAGACCGGTAAATGTTGCCGGTCTTTTTTTTTGAATTCCAGCGAAGTACCCAGTGGAATTACACCCGGCTTTTTACGAATGTGATGGAGTGTAAAACGCTGTTTAATGAATAATCATAATAACTTTGTGTTACATTTGATGCAACTCAAAAAACAAAAATGGTGGCGCCTTGTCGGCAGAATATCCTTTGACAGGCCATTCTTTTGAACCATTAGGATTGGACATTGTTTGTAAAACAAAACATAAAATAACCATGCGTATTCTCCTGTTCCTTATTTTGGTTGTCACCAGTTATTCCCTACAGGCACAAATACCGGTCAAAGGGGTAGTCACGGACAGCCAGACCGGTGTCCCGGTTCAGTATGCCTCCGTGAAATCAGCGGCCTCGGCGACTTATACCGATCATGAGGGAAAATTCAGCCTGACGGCCGGAAATGAAGACACCATGCTGGTCATTACCGCATCGTTTTACCATTCGGTTAAGGTACCAATAGTACCTGGCCGGGAGATACAGGTAAGCCTGGTTCCTGAGGAACTCAGCATTGAGGCCGTCACCGTGACCGCTCACCGGATCGAAAGCCGGCTGCTGAATGTCACCGGACCGGTAAGCCTGATTACCGCCAGCCAGATATCGCGGAATTCTGCGGTAGCACTGGAGCCGTCACTGAACCAGGTTCCGGGAGTCTATATGCACTCCGGAAGCCTGAATACCAACCGCATCACCATCCGTGGCATTGGAAGCAGGACACCCTACGGCACCAGTAAAATCAAGGCCTACCTGGATGACATACCGCTAACATCCGGGGATGGGGAAACCACGCTGGAAGACCTGAGCCTGTTAGCCATTTCCCAGGTGGAGGTGGTGAGGGGGCCGTCATCCGGAATACATGGATCGGGGCTGGGAGGTGCCATTCTCCTGAAAACCGCACCGGGAAGCGAGGCGTTCAGGGTACAGGCCAATTTCATGTCGGGATCTTTCGGAACCCATAAGGAAGGAATTTCCGTCTCCGCCAATCTGGAGAAATCATCCCACCTGCTGGTCACCGATTTCCTGTACAGCGACGGCTACCGGGAGAACAACCGGTACAACAGAAGTAACCTGTTCAGCTACAATAAGTTTGAACTTAGCGAAAAGAGCAGGTTATCGGTACTGTTCGACTTTATCGATCTCAAAGCCTACATCCCCAGCTCAATTGATTATCAGACGTATAAAGAGACTCCGGAACGTGCGGCCGCCAACTGGGCAGCCATCCGGGGAAATGAAGATGCCCGGAAGATCCGGGGAGCCGCTACCCTGCACCATGAGTTAGCCCCGAAACACCGGATTTCCCTGACGGCCCTGATGTCCCACTCCACCAACCTGGAACTGCGGCCATTCAACCTGCTGAATGAAGAAAACCTTGCCGGCAGTGCACGGTTCTCGTATGTTTACCAGTCGGATCGGATTGAATGGGTTACCGGAACAGAAGTATTCAGTGAAAACTATACCTGGGCCACCTACCGGAACAAGGTAGTCGCTCCGGAAAACCGGCTAAGTGACAATAAGGAAAACCGGCTCTGGAGCAACCTGTTCTCCCTGGCGAAGTGGATACCGCTGTCGGGGCTTACGGTAGAACCGGGGTTGAACCTGAACTTCACCCGGTATGATTACCTCGACCGGTTCACCGGCGACGGCGACGCGTCGGGCCGCAGGAGCTTTCCGGTGTTGTTATCGCCCCGTCTGGGACTCAACCTGCAGACATCATCCCGGAATGCCGTGTACGGGGTGGTCAGCCATGGATTTTCGGCTCCGTCGCTGCAGGAGACCCTGATGCCCGACGGGCAGGTCAATCCGGAGATAAAGCCGGAAACCGGCTGGAACATGGAATTAGGGTTCCGCGGAAAATTATTGGACAAGCACCTTTGGTATGATCTATCGGTGTACCGCATGCTGATCAGCAACCTGCTGGTAGCCAGGAGAACCGGTGAAGATGCGTTTGTGGGGGTAAATGCAGGCAGGACCACCCATAATGGCATGGAGTATGACCTCAGATATAACGGCCGGCTGACGCGGAAGCTGCACTGGAACGTTTATTCCAGCGGGACGCTGGCAAACTACCGGTTTGATGAATTTACCGACCTGGATAAAAATTATTCAGGAAATGAACTTACGGGAGTGCCGCCGGTGATGCTGAACGCAGGCACAGAGATCCGCACCCCCAATGGCTGGACGACCTCCCTGAGTTACCGCTATAATGGCAGGTTGCCCCTTAATGATGCCAATACCGTTTATTCAGATCCCTGGCAGCTGTTCAACTGGAAAGCCGGGAAAAGCTTTCAGTTTCTGGATTTGCACTGGAAAGTCAGCGGCGGGATCAACAACCTCCTCAACACCCAATATGCCTCCATGTTTCTGATCAACGCCCCTTCCTTCGGCACCACCCCACCCCGCTACTACTACCCGGGCATGCCGCGGAATTATTATGTGACGGTACAGATAGGGTACATCAGGTAATCAAACCGGCAAAGTTCCCTGTTCTGTTCATTTCCGGGGAAATCAAGGCAGATGCTGAAAGGGTCATGATTTAATCAGGTCAAAAAAACTGTCCTCCCCTGAATTCACAGGAGAGGACAGCAACATGATCAACAGGACAGCGGGCGATAAAGCCCGGATGTACCTTTACAGTTCCCTTATCTCATTTTCTGGTAGAGAATCTTACCATTGATAACTTCGCCGTCGACCACCAGGCGGTACATCATCATCCCCGGAACAACGTTGGTTGGGGCATATTCGATGCGGTACTGTTCACCGGCTTCAACGCGATTGTTGTAGAGGGTACTGACTTTCGCGCCTCTGGCGTCGAAAATTTCCAGCAGGGCATGTCCGTCGCGATTCCATTGCAGATCGAAATAGACACGGTCGCTGAACGGGTTCGGGTAAGCCTTCAGAGAAGCATCAGCCACATTTCCGGACTGGATTTCAATTTCGGCAGACTTCTTACCGGGCGCTTTCGCTTCGTGAATAACGATGGAGCCGCCGCCCTTACCATTATCGCCCAGCATGGTTGCATCAGTGGTGTTCTCATCAGAATCATATTGGTTATCATACACAACCACGTCATCCGCAGTTCTGGTAATTTTGATACGGAACCGGTCCGGGTTGGTCTGATTGTTCCACTGGCCATCGATGGCCACCACAACAAATTTATAACCAGACTGTCCGTTAACGGTACCCGTACCGCGGTACGTAGCCCTGCTGCCAGAGATCACCAGTGATCCGGCTTCATGAGTGTTGCTCTTGAAGCTTAGGCCACCGGCACTGAACTGGAATTCGGTATTACCGTCAACCTGGCTGCTGCCTTTTTTGTATTTGGAAACAAACCCGAAGTTAGCCTTTCCTGAAGTGAACATGTATTCAACGTTAGTCACTATTGGAGATTCAATCCATCCGCCACCGGTAACAAAGTTGGAATTTGCATCAAAGACCGGGATATAAGCCGTTGAAATGTCACATCCGCTTCCGGCAGTCGCGACAACTTTATATACAGCCATAAGTTTAATCTTATCTGACGGAACTGTAGCCGTTACCTCTCCATTCGAATTGGTACTTGAGGTAGCAGTAAATACTTCTAAATTTGATTCATCCGTAACGGTAAATGTTACTGAAACCCCGGCAACGGCAGGTGTAACAGAAGCCTTCAGCGTAGCAGAAGAACCTACCGGAACAGGCGTACTGCTGGCAGATGCATCGATGGTGACACCAACAATAGTAAATATAGCTGTATTGTAAGTGATGTCGTAGTTATCTAATTCTCCTTCCGGGCTTAAACTGGCGCTTATGATATAATCTCCA
>JAUWAB010000104.1 GCA_030602265.1 Prolixibacteraceae bacterium
TTGCCCGTTTACCTGATTAAGGGAAGGAGCGGTGTGCATCTTATGCCTTGCCTACCCATATATCGATCCTCCGGATCGTAGTTGACAGGTAACGTATTCTTTCCTGCTGGTCCCGATTACCGTTTACCTTTCATCGGGGCAGGGCGACCGCGAGGATTGCCCCAACGTCGTTTTTCAGAGGCAGGTTACGATCCCGACTTCGACTGTTTACTGTTCACTGTTTACTGTTTACCTTTTCTCCACCCTGCCATCGGCGAACCGGGCAAACCTGCCTTCTTCGCGGCCATGGACGTTATCGTACCTGGACCAAGGCCATCCCCCGAACTGGGTGCGGCGGTAATCCGCAAAGGCCTGGTGGATTTCGGCCTGGGTATTCATGACGAAAGGGCCGTATTGGACCACCGGCTCGGCTATGGGAATTCCCTGCAGCAACAGGAAATAAGCATCCCCATTGCCGTTTTCGACAATAACCTCTGTGTCGGGAAGCAGTTCAACCGACTGGTAGGTACTGATTTCCATGCCTGCGATCCTGATTTCCGGGCCTTTATAGTAGTAGAGCGTGCGCCGGGCTTCGGGGGAAGCTGCCGGGATCTGCCATTTAGCGCCGGCTTCCATCCGGATAACCCAGATACCCACTTCATTGGCCGGATCAGCAGCCCAGGAATCGGGAGCAGGCGGCGGGGCAGTCGTGTCGCCGATTTTTCCGGCTATCAGGCGGATTTCCGTTTTTCTGCCTTCCTCATCGGTATGGATAACGATGGGAATGGTATCTGCCCAAAGCATGGTAAAATGCGGTTCCGCAAATTTTTTGCTTCGCGGCAGGTTCAGCCAGACCTGAAAAAGTTCCAGGGGATTTTCTTCCTCTTGTTTCAGGAGGGGAAACATCTCACTGTGTTGCAGCCCTGATCCGGCGGTCATCCACTGGACATCCCCGTTGCCATACCTGCCTGCAGCTCCGTGAGAATCGGAATGGTCGACCAGGCCGTTCAGTACCACGGTTACCGTTTCGAAGCCCCGGTGCGGGTGTGCCGGAAAACCAGGGATGGTTTCCCCATGGTACATGCGCCAACCGTCTTTGATGGTAAAATCTTGTCCGAGGTTACGACCCTTCAGTGATGCGGCCGGACCAAACTGGTCGTTGCCTTTCGGATAGAAATCCTGATGATGGACACAAAACAGGAAAGGGTCGCTGGTTGGCCACATAAAGCCCAGGGGCTGGATGTTGAGAATGGCTTTGTTGTACATGGGATCAAGTTTTAAAATTCATTCCGAAAGTTAACCAATATTTTTTGAGCTGTTGCCTTCATCCCCTGAAATTGTCCGGTTAAAGGCTGAAACAGCCTGTTCATGCCAAATTACGCAGGAAAGTCTGATATATATAATATTTTTGTTGACCTGGTTATAGTTAATTCATGAAAGATTTTTTAGGAACATTACCATCAGAATCCATAGAAGCCGAGCGGATCAAAGGAGCCCGGATAAGCGTCTATTTCCGCTGGATCTTCATTGCCATGCTTGTTTTTACGGTGACCGTGCAGCTTATTTCAGGATACAAGGGGGAGTCGGTTCATTCCATAAAGCTGATAACCATTTACTTTCTGGCCAATATCGGTCTGTGGTATGCCGTGAGGCGGAAGTATGATCCGCTTTACCTCGGATACCTGAGTGCCGTGCTGGATATTGGCATCATTACTTTTCACCTGTACTATTTGTCCGTCCAGTTTGACCTGATCGCTTCGACTGCCGCAGCGACTACTTTTTTGTTCCCCATCATATTTCTGCTGTATACATTCCGGTTGAACCGCATGTTGCTGGTTTTTACGGTTTTGCTTGCTCTTGTCATGTTCAATGTAAATTATTTTCTGCAGTATCCCAAAGACACTGAGCTTTTCAACAGTTCGTTATCGCTGACCCCTTTATCGCAGATCTTCAAGAGCATATACATCTTGTTCATCGGATTCCTTTGCGTTTATCTCCAGTTTGCCATTTCAAAGTTTCTGGGAAAACAGGTTGCCATTGCAGCCGAAAAAGCGGGTCTGGATGCCAAGGTGAAAATGGAGGAACAGAAAAACCGGTATGCACAAAAGCTTATAGAACAGGAAAAAAGGTTGAATAAAAAGCTTGAGCAACAGGTGGAAGAGCGTACCAGGGAGCTGACCATGGCCAACACCCAGCTGCTGAAGGTTCAGAAAGAGAATCTGCAGTCGCAGTTTGAAGTGCTCAAGCAGCAGGTAAACCCGCATTTTCTGTTCAACAGCCTGAATGTCCTTTCCAGCCTGATCCGGATTGATCCTGCCCTGGCAGAAGGTTTCACGGAGAATCTTTCGAAGGTGTACCGGTATGTTCTGGAAAACAAGGAAAAGGACCTGGTCTCGCTGCAGACCGAACTTGGGTTTCTGAATGCCTATCTATACCTGATAGAGATCCGGTTCATGAACAAGATCGTGGTTGATTTGAGGATAGATAAATCCTGCATTGACCTGCAGATTTTGCCTATTGCCATTCAGCTGGTTATTGAGAATGCCATCAAGCATAATACCTTTTCAAAGAGTGAGCCATTGAAGATTGAGATCTTTGTGGATGATCAGCTGAACCTCAATATTATTAATAACCTACAACTCCGGGAAACCAAGTTTGCGTCGACCGGTGTTGGGATTGAGAATATTATCCGGCGTTATGAGCTTTTATCGAGCCGGGTACCCGAGTTTGTCAAAACGGACTCCCATTTCATCGCCAGGCTTCCCTTGCTGAAGCCACATATTCAGGCCAATAATAAATTCTGAAAGATATGAAGGTAGTAATTGTTGAAGATGAAGCGTTTGCGGCTTTAAGACTGAAGAAGATGATCCTGGATTATGATCCTTCCATTGTGGTGGTTGCAGAACTGGAATCGGTTGCTGAATCGGTGAAGTGGTTCACTTCAAATCCTGATCCGGACCTGATATTCCTGGATATTCATCTGGAAGATGACCTGAGTTTTGCCATTTTCGACAAAGTAAAAATAAGCAGTCCGGTGATCTTCACCACTGCCTTCGACGAATATGCCATCAAGGCATTTAAGTTGAAAAGTATTGATTACCTGCTGAAGCCGATCGTGCAGGAGGAGCTGATTGCCGCACTGAAGAAATTTGAAGATTATGCAGGTACCAGGAGCAGCAGTGCCGATCTTCAGTCGTTGTACAACCTTCTGATCACCAAGGATGTGAAATACCGTGAGCGTTTCTCGGTTTCAGTCGGGAACAAGATAAAGACTTTTACGTCCAGGGATATTGCCTATTTTATCAGCGAGGAGGGTTATACTTCGGCGTGCCTGTGGGACCGTTCCCGGTTGCCCCTTGATATCAGCCTGGAAAAGTTGTCCGGTGAAATGGATCCCGGGGTGTTTTTCAGAATTAACCGTCAGATGCTGATCAATATCGATTCGATCCAGGAAATTCATGTATATCCGAAGAGCAGGCTAAAGATTGATGTAAAGCCCAAAATCGAGAATGGCGTTTTTGTCAGCCTCGACAAAGTTACTGCATTCAAGGAGTGGATCGGTGCGAAAGGCTGATGCACCGGGAATACGGCTTTTAATTCTTTTGCATTTTTTCGATGCGTTCGCCGGTGGTGGTCAGGTAGTAGCCTGCCAGGTCGGCAGTAAGGCACGAATGAACGGGAATGATCTCGGTAAGTCCGCCGATTTTAAATTCCCGGATATCTTCAAATCCGGCCCGGATAATCCCGTGTTCCTGGGATAGCCCGGAGACCCAGGTTTCTTCTCCGGCCCGGATACCGTTTTCCAGATTGCAGTTGCCCACTACACCATAACATCTTTTGGCAAACTGGTTGATGATAAATTCCTTGGAAAGGTGAACCGCACCACCGTAAATGATGAATTCGTTTCTTGATAAGTGTCTGGAAACCACAGGGCATACCAGTTTTGCTCCGATGTCCTCACGCTCGCAAACCCCTAACTGTTCCTGCATCAGGTCGTAGAAAACAAAGTTGCCAGGCCGGATTTCATCTACACTGTCGAAGCGGTCGGAAACCGAGCAGGCAGGGGTATCGCCTAATGATATCTCAAGATTTGGCCAGTTAAAATGGTAATGTTCCTTCAGTGACCTCATTTTCATGAGGGCATCGGCGTGCCTGACCATGATCTCTTCTATGGAACGGGCAGAGTAGGTTTGCCCGGTGTGGCTGAGAAATCCCCTGAATTCCAGCTGCCTTGAGCCCCGCATAAGCGATAGCAGTTCATCGACCTGGTTGATACGGTTGACTTCGACACCCGATCTGAGATATCCGGTGTCTATTTCAATGAAAATACCGACCTTATGGGTGAGGTTTTTTCTGAGCATCGTCAGGGCTGCCACATTCTCCACCAGCAGGTTAAGGGTAATTTTCTCTGCAAGTTCATTGATGTGATTGATTTCAAGGATATTTACAGGGAATGCGATGGTAATATCATCCCACCCGTGCCGGGCAAAATAAGCAGCCATGGACACAGAGGAAACCGTTATGGCGCTTACTCCGGCTTCCCTGAACCATTCACCAATGGCGGCCGACTGGTGTGTTTTAAAATGGGGCCTGAACCGGAGTTTGTGCTTCCCTGCCTTTTCGGCCATCCTTTGGATATTCCCCTGGCATATGGCTTTGTCAATCAGAAATGTTGGCTTGTTTATCTTCAGCATGGTCAGAAAATTGAATAGTCCCTTAAAAATTCTTGAAATTGCTCCGGCATGGCCGGATAAGTACCCGGGCAAAGGTTAAACCTTTTGGTTCGACCTTTGGTTTTATAAACAGCACAATAAAAGTAGCTATTTATTTCGTTCATTGCTTCAGTAATCTGCTGTAAAAGAATTTGTTTTTTTCAGAGAGCTGATTCTGGGTGTTATGTACTTATCCTTGTGTTCTTTGCTTAAATTCGCATTCATCAGACTGGATCAGTACAACAGTGGTATATAAATGAAAGGGTTTTGATTTTAAGGAAAATGCGATAAAAGGATATGACTGAATAAGATTACAAGCCGGCAAAAAAAGGAAGGGTTGAGGGCCCCGGGATGTAAATGAGTGTTTAATCAAAAATTTATATAAATGAGTATCACCGTAAATGTTATCGGAGCAACCGGCCTGACCGGCAGGGAACTTGTCAGGCAACTCCTGGAAGTCCGGGAAGTGTCCAAAATCAGGATATTTTCCCGCCGGAAAAGTGGCTTTAATGATCCTAAGATTGAGGAGTTGCTCACGGATTTTGAAAGTAGGGAGAGCTGGGAGCCACTGGTCACGGGGGATGTCCTTTTCTCCTGCCTGGGCACCACACTCCGGCAGGCCGGGTCGAAGACTGCCCAGTACAAGGTTGACTACACTTACCAGTACCGGTTTGCCCAGGCCGCTGCGGCTAACGGTGTCGCGTCGTATGCCCTGGTTTCCTCGGCAGGGGCTGATTCCCGTTCACTGTTGTTTTATTCGCGGATCAAGGGCGAACTTGATGAGGCGGTTGGTCAGCTGCCGTTTAGCAAATGTATCATCCTGAGGCCGTCGATTCTCGATGGTGAGCGGGAGAAAAAACGGCCGGCGGAGCATATTTCCAATCACATGATGAAGTTAGTGACGCGTTATATTTTCAGGAAATACCGTCCCATACCAGGGGCTGTGGTTGCCCGGGCGATGATCAGGACCGTTCTGGATGCCCGGATTACGGGTTACCGGATTTACACCCTGGATGAGGTGTTCGGGGCCGCAGGAATTTGAATGCGGGAGCGAACCGGCAGCATGCTTTTTTGTTAATAGGGTTAATGACGATTTATTTAACTAACAATTGAGCATTATGTACGTTTTTCTCACACTGGTTCATCATTATCTCAGCTGGCTGGTGCTGGCTGCCCTTTTATATGCTGTGGTCCGTTCGTGGATCGGTTTCACCGGCCGAAAAGAGTGGACATCCGGAGACGGAAAGAGTAGTCTGCTGCTTACCATTTTATTTGATATCCAGGTGCTTGTCGGGATTATCCTATACGGGTTCCTCAGTCCCTTGACCAAAGCCGCCTTCGCCGATTTTGGCGCAGCCATGGGTAATTCCATGCTCCGTTTTTATGCGGTGGAGCATATTCTGGTCATGATCATCGCCCTGGCCCTGATACACGTTGGGCGGTCAAAAATGAAAAAGATTTCTGCAGGCTGGAGAAAGCACAAAGTATCCGCCATTTTTCTCACCGTTGCGCTTTTATTGGTGCTGAGCCGCATTCCATGGGATAAATTTGCCAGGTTCTGATAAAAAAAGCAACCACCTAAAAAGTGGCTGCTTTTCGAGGCAACTGCCCGGGGCAGTACCGGATTGAAGATTATTAATTCTGATTCCGGCAGGAGGGCCGGTTAAAGCAAATTACTGGCAAGTTCGGCCAGGTAACTTCTTTCGCCTTTCAACAGGTTGATGTGGGCGAAGATGTCCTGGTTTCTCATTTTTTCGGTCAGGTACGATAATCCGTTCGACCTGATATCCAGATAGGGAGAGTCGATCTGCTGAAGATCGCCGGTAAAAATCATCTTGGTCCCTTCGCCTGCGCGGGTGATGATTGTTTTGATCTCATGGGGCGTCAGGTTCTGGGCTTCGTCGATGATGAAGTAAACATTGGAAAGGCTTCTCCCCCTAATGTAGGCCAGGGGAGTGATGACCAGCCGGTCTTCCTTCTGAAGTTCTTCCAGTTTCTGGTATTCCGTGCTTCTGGGATTGAATACATGCTTGATTACCCCTAAATTGTCGTAAAGCGGCTGCATGTAAGGATTTATCTTTTCCATGGCATCGCCCGGCAGGAATCCCAGGTCGCGGTTGCTAAGCGCCACGATGGGCCTGGCCAGGAGGATCTGTTCAAAATGCTTGTGCTGCTCGAGCGCGGCAGCCAGGGCGAGGAGCGTTTTTCCGGTTCCGGCCTTGCCGGTGAGGGCGACCAGTTTGATTTCCGGGTCGGTCAGCACATCCAGGCTGAAGGTCTGCTCTGCATTGCGCGGCTTTATTCCGTAAGCGGTTTTCTTTTCTACCCTGACAATCCTTTTTGCGGAGACGTCATATCGTGCAAGCACGCTTGAATTGTTGCCCCTCAGGATAAAGCACTCATTGGCCTCAGGAACATGTTTCCAGTTCATTTCCGCCAGACTTACCGATCCTTCATGGTACAGTTTTTCAATATTTTCAGGATTGAAGTCGTCGAAGGTGGCCACCGTTTTATCCAGCAGGTTGATGTCGTGCACCTGGTCGGTTTTGTAGTCTTCAGCCTGAATGCCAAGCGATTTGGCCTTCATTCTCAGGTTGATGTCCTTGGAAACGAGAATGGTTTTCCGGTCGGGATTTTTATTGGCCGTCCACTCTGCAATGGCCAGGATATGGTGGTCGGGGATATCCTCGCGGAATGAGTTCTTCAGTTCTTCGGAAAAGGGTTTGCCGGTTTCGATACGCAGCTTGCCCATATTGGGGCCGAGAATTTTTCCTCCGTTAAACAGTTCATCCCCCACGATATCGTCGAGAAGCCTCACAAACTCGCGTGCCTGATAATTGATCAGGTCATTCCCGCGCTTGAATTTATCCAGTTCTTCCAGTACCGTAATGGGTAACACGATGTCGTTGTCCTCGAACTGATAGATGCATGTATGGTCATGCAGGATCACATTGGTGTCGAGGATAAAAATTTTGGATGCGATCTTCTTTTTTGGCATATCCAGAAGGATTGATTTTGGGTAAATGTAGAAAAATTGGGTGTTTTCTGTCTTCCGTCCTCAATAAATATATAAACTTGCACCGGTTAATAAGTTTTTTATGGATCGCTATTTAATGGCCCTTGAGTACCTGTACACACAGTTGCCGATGTTCCAGCGCACCGGGCCGGCTGCTTATAAACACTCACTGGGTAATACCCTGAGGCTCGACCAGATGTATGGACATCCCCACACCAGGTTTCGTACCCTGCATATAGCAGGGACCAACGGCAAGGGTTCTGTTTCCCATATGCTGGCAGCCATTCTGCAGTCGGCGGGATATAAAACCGGACTGTACACTTCGCCGCACCTGAAGGATTTCAGGGAGCGTATCCGCGTTAACGGGCAGATGGTCCCGGAGGCGTTTGTCACCAGCTGGACGGAGGATTTTCGGCTGAGGAACCGTAAAGAGGGGATAGAGCCCTCGTTTTTTGAACTGACGGTCGCCATGGCCTTCGATTATTTTGCCAGGGTAAAGGTGGATATTGCCGTAATAGAGGTCGGATTGGGCGGCAGGCTCGATTCCACCAACATCATCACACCTGAGGTGGGCGTGGTAACCAATATCAGTTACGACCATATGTCTTTACTGGGGAATACCCTTCCGGAGATTGCTGGGGAAAAGGCCGGGATCATCAAGCCTGGTGTCCCGGTGGTAATAGGGCAGCGGCAGACTGCGACCGACGGAGTTTTTGTGGCAAAGGCTGAACAGGAGAAGGCCCCGTTGTTTTTTGCGTCTGACGAATTTTCGGCAGACTACGGCATGTTCGACCAGGCGGGCAATCAGGTGCTGAATGTGAGGAAGAACGGAGAGATGGCCTGGCCGGCACTGAAGCTGGATCTGCCGGGGAATTATCAGCGGTTGAATATCCTGCCGGTACTGAAGGTGGTTGAGCTGCTCCGCGGGAAAAACTGGGATATTCCGGAGAAGGCGGTACGTGAGGGGTTATCGTCGGTCAGGGCGTTAACCGGACTGATGGGGCGATGGCAGGTCATCGGAGCCCATCCGAGGATGGTTTGTGACACCGGACATAATGAGGACGGGATCAGGATGGTGGTTGAGCAGATCAGTCAGACGCCATACCGGAAACTGCACGTGGTGTTCGGGGTGGTTTCCGATAAGGATCCGGGTAAGGTTTTGGCCCTGATGCCATCGGATGCGACCTATTATTTTTGTCAGGCTGCCCTTCCCCGGGCGATGGATTCGGGAGCGCTCCGCGACCGGGCATTGGAGGCAGGATTAAGGGGTGATGCATATCCCACTGTTAAAGAGGCATTTGATGCGGTGTGTGCTGCAGCGGGGCCTGAAGATTTTATATTTGTCGGGGGAAGTACCTTTGTGGTGGCAGAAATTTTGTAAAATTTTCAGATAATTTTTTGCAGAACTGAAAAAGGAATTTATCTTTGCACCGCTTTAACAGAGCAACGTTCACGAAAAGATTGGGAGCATAGCTCAGCTGGTTCAGAGCACCTGCCTTACAAGCAGGGGGTCACTGGTTCGAATCCAGTTGTTCCCACTTATAAATGAAAGAGTTACGAATTAAGTTTCGTAGCTCTTTTTTGTTTGGGTAAGGTTTGAGCAAGATTATGTGATAATACTGGTGTAGCCGGATGCTTACCTAAAAGTTAGGGATAAGAATTGACCCAATCCAGAATTCGTTTATCAATTTCCTGAACTGGCAGTCTGTCGTTGATGCTTTTCAATTCTTCCAGCTTCTGAATGCATTGGTTGCATGGTAACTTTTCCTGGATTTTAATTTCTTCAATGATAAAAATTATTCCTCTGACCTCGACGCCTGAAAATCGTGCTTTTTTTCGCAGTAATTCATCACCTGTAATCAGAATGCCATTCAATTTTAGTGCGTAATCAAGCGACAAGAAAGCTTCAACTATGTCAAGCTTTACAATATCTATCGTAACTACTCAGGTCCTAATAGTTAATTTTTTTCTTGAGGTACATTTGATTCTTATGGGATGCTACATTGATCGCAAACCTTATAGATTCCGGAGGATTTCCACCCTTTTTGATTATGGTGTCGACAACGGACCTCAAGAT
>JAUWAB010000010.1 GCA_030602265.1 Prolixibacteraceae bacterium
TGGTCGGAATTGTATTGGTAACACAACTCAAACCAATTGAATGTCAAGGACTTATCCAAATATTGGAACGCATTGTTATTAACATTAAACACATAAGTTATTAACTATCTGATAGTTATATATTTTTGTCATGTACTAAGATGAATTCTATTCCGGTGGTATTCTAAAGGAAACTGTTGATAAATGTCTGTATACCGGACAAAAAATTCCGCAATTAATCAACCTGGGATTAATCGAATGGGATTGCAGTAAAAAGATTGAACTCAAGAATGTATATCTCTCATGGCAAACCAATTCAAACGCTGCCTGCGGTTGCCGGGACAACAGCTGTAACTTCGCAGCATTATACAGCCTGTATACCCCGGTTGACAATGAGCCTCCGGTTGTAAACTGCCCGACAACCAACCTGACCGTTTTCACCAACCAGGATTTATGTACCTCATCCCAAACGTATACAGCTACAGCAACAGATAACTCAGGAAGTGTTACCGTAGTTTACAGTATAGGCGGCTCTCCCATTACGTTTCCCTATAATTTTCCCAAAGGAACTACCACTGTTAATGTTACGGCTACAGACCCAAGTAATAATTCTGAAAGCTGCTCATTTGATGTAACGGTAGTTGATAATCAACCACCGGCAATAACCTGTCCCGGACCAGTATCCGCTTTTGCTGATATCGGTTATTGCGACGCCACCGGAGTTTCCCTGGGAACACCGGTAACCAGCGATAATTGTACCGGGGTAATTTCCCTCTCAAACAATGCCCCGACAGAATATCCACTTGGGTCAACCACAGTGGTATGGACAGCAACCGATGCTTCAGGGAATACCGCCACCTGTGCACAAACCGTAATCATTACCGACAACCAGCCACCTGTAGTCAACTGCCCGGCGAACATTGAGGTTAAAGCCCAGAGCCAGATCGGAGCTATTGTCAACTTTGTAGCCACTGGAAGTGATCTTTGCGGTGACGTAACCTTGAGTTACTCCCAGGAATCAGGGACTGTCTTCCCGATCGGAACTACCACAGTCAATGTAACTGCAACAGACGAGGCAGACAATACCGCCACATGTTCCTTTACGGTTACGGTAAAGGATATCGAATGTATCGAAATTGGTGTATGCGGAAAGAGTGTTGTTGTAGAACTTCTCCCCCAGCGTGTCCGGACAACTACCGTTTACCGCGGATACCTGAATACTCAGGCAATCATCAACACCATCAGCAGCAATTGCGGGGTTGCGGTATCGAATCTTAATATCCAATTCTCAAAGACCATCTTTACTCCGCAGGACTGGGGGAACCAGAATGTTGTAACTGTCACGGTTACTGCACCAAATCAGAATCCCGTTTCCTGTACGTTTAATGTAATTGTCCGCTATCCGCTCAAGAGTGGTGATCTGTTTGCCTCATCAGATGGATTTGACATAACCGGTAACCTGGATCTCGATATGCAGATCTTCCCGAATCCGACAGCCGGTAAACTGAAAATCGAACTCTATAACCTGAATGACCCAAGGGTCAGCGCCGTAGTATACAACACCAACGGTGCAGTTGTGTTCCATCAGGAACTGACTACCGAGGGCCAGATTGAGATTGACCTGACCGGGAAAGTCAGCGGATTGTACCTGCTTCGTATTGTTGCAGACAAACGCGAGTTCCTCGAGAAAATCATCCTGCAGGCAAAATAGTCCAGGGAAAAATTATTCATAAGTTAAAAACAGGCTCGGCCAATCAGGCCAGCCTGTTTTTTTTTGATGATTTAAGTGCATCTTTGCCGGAAGATTGAAAAAAAGAACATAAGAATTGAATATGAACAAAGATAAAGTTCCGGAAAAGTTATGCGGTTTTTGCCTTATTGAATCCAGGTTTGTAAAGGAAGTCAATGCTCCCTGCCACTATTTCATCCACGAACAAAGCGGGGCAAGGCTTTTTAAAATAGCAGCCGACGATCCCAACAAACTTTTCAATATCAGCTTCAGGACTTATCCGCCTGATGACAGCGGGATTCCCCATATTCTGGAACATTCTGTACTGAACGGCTCCCGGAAATTCCCGGTAAAAAGCCCGTTTGACGTACTGCTGAAAGGCTCACTCAATACCTTTCTGAACGCGATGACCTCGGCAGACCATACCGATTATCCGGTGGCCAGTATGAACCATACCGACTATTTCAACCTGATGGACGTCTACCTGGATGCTGTATTTTACCCGGCAATGCTGAACGACAACCGGATCCTCAGGCAGGAAGGCTGGCATCACGAACTCAGCAGCCCCGATTCACCTTTGACCATCAGGGGGGTAGTCTATAACGAGATGAAAGGAACTTTTTCAAGTCCACATTACCTGATCTATCATCTTATCAACAAGTATCTTTTTCCTGATAACCTCTACGGCAAATCATCGGCCGGTCACCCCGATCACATACCCTCTCTTACCGATGAAGCCTTTATTGCCTTCCACCGGAAATATTATCAGCCTTCCAACAGCTTTATCCTCCTTTACGGAGACGCAGAACTGGAAAAGGAGCTTGAATTTTTAGACAGCAATTATTTGTCAGCGTTTAACCGGACAGAAGAACTGCCTGAAGTCGAGGTTCAGAAACCGTTTAAGGAAATGCTGAAAATTATTGAACCATATCCGGTGCCTTACGGTAGTGAAACAGACCATAACACTTATCTGACCGTCAGCTTCGTAACAGAGGGTAAAACAGACCGCATGACGGCTATGGCTCTTGAACTGATGCTTAATGCCCTCGTCAACCACGAATCGGCACCACTCAGGCTCGCACTGCAGGAAGCCAGTATAGGAAAGGACATTACCGGCTGGTTTTCAGAATCCGGACAGAATACCATAACCATTATCGTCTCGAACGCCAATGAGGAAGACCTGCCTCGTTTTTCAGAAATTTTTAAGGCAACCCTTGAAAAGGTCATTGCGACAGGGTTTGATCCGCAAATCACCGAAGGAATCCTGAACCGTACTGAATTTCATCTGAAGGAGGGAGATACTCCGCATAAAGGACTGATGTACCTTGAAATGATTTCCGAAGACTGGCTATTTGGAGGCAATCCGTTCATCGGACTGGAATACGAGTCTCCACTGCGGGAATTAAGGCTTCAGGTGGCTGACTCATTGCTGGAAAATCTCGTTCGGAGGTACCTGACGAATAATCCGCACAGCCTGCAGCTAACCCTTGTTCCGGATCCCGAACTTCAGTCCAGACGCGACAAACAGCAGACCATGGCGCTCGAGAACCTTAAAACATCCCTCACGGAAGAAGAACAAATTTCCCTGATCAGGGAAACAGAAAAACTTATTGAATATCAGGAGCAGGAAGATTCCGAAGAAGCTTTAGCCACCATTCCCGTATTGAAACTGTCGGATATTCCGGGTGAAAGCCAGTTCTGGGAAGTGAATGAAATCAAGGCAGATCAATTCAGGATTTATCACCACGACCAGTTTACCAATGGGATTGTGTATACCAGTTTCTACTTTGACCTCAGCAGCCTTCCTCAGGAAGATATCCCATATGCTGCCCTTTTACCTGCCCTTTTGGGAAAACTCGATACCGAAAACCTTTCCTACAGTCAGCTCGATAATCAGCTGAATATTCACACAGGAGGATTCGTCACTAACCTGGCTACCTTTCTCCGGCAGCGGTCTGATGACCAAATGATCGCTAAGATGGTGGTATCCTCCAAATCGACATTGGCAAAAACCGGTAAAATGGTGGAACTGCTTGGCGAGATCATTTTAAGGACGCGCTTTGATAACCGAGAACGGCTTAAAACGCTCATTAAACGCCATCAGGCAAAGGTAGAGTCGAATGTGAGACAGAATGGGATGAATTATGCCCTGGCCCGTGCAAATTCCCATTTTTCAAACCGGGGAATGTTCAATGAACAGACCTCAGGGATTGAATATTACCGTTTTATTACCCAGATCGTAAAACAATCCGATGACCAGCTGGATGCCCTGATCCTGAAACTGCAACAAACCGCATCCAGGATTTTTACGAACAGCAACCTGCATGTCCACGTGACCTGTCCTGAAAAGGATACGGAAGCCTTCAACCGGTTACTCCGTGACAGCCTGACAGGAATTCCGGAGGGTAATATCAGTCAAAACAAATGGAATTTCAGTCTTGATCTGAAAAATGAAGCCATTTTATCCTCCTCACAGGTACAGTACGTTGTCAAGAGTTACGATTTTAAAAAACTTGGTTACCTATGGTCGGGATCAATGACGGTTTTGAACCAGATCCTGAGTACCGACTGGCTCCAGAACCAGATCCGCGTGAAAGGGGGCGCCTATGGGGGGTTCAGTGGAATTACTCCGGGCGGACTGGTATATTTTGCCAGTTACCGCGATCCCAATCTCAGGGAAACGCTGAAGGTATTTGACCTTACCCCTGATTACATCAGAAAATTCTCAGCTTCTGAGGCCGTAATGACCCGTTACATCATTGGTGCAATTGCCGGAACCGACCAGCCGAAGACCCCTTCACAGAAAGGCGCAGCCGCCATGCACGGGTATTTTGAAGAGATCAGCCGGGAGCAACTGAACGCAGACCGGTCAAAGATACTGTGCACATCTCCTGAAGATATCAGGAAGATGGCTCCCATGATCAGCGATGTTTTAAGCCAGAACAATTTTTGCGTCTACGGCAATGAAACGATCATTTCTGAGAATGCAAGCCTGTTTGATGACCTGATCAGGATTACTGCTGACGAATGATTAATCCGGATGTCTGAACGGTTAATGATTCAGGCTATGAAATGTTTTTCTATTTTTGGATTTTTAAAGCTGAAGGAAAATGATTAAGCATTTTATAATATTGATGGCGGCGATTTGTTTTACACTTCAGATCGACGCCCAGGGGAGGAGTTACCGTCCAAACAAGCCTCCCAAAGTGTTGATTGGCATTGTGGTTGAGAACATGCGTCCCGACTATGTCGACCGGTACTGGGACAAATTCGGTGAAGATGGCTTCCGCAAGCTCTACTCACAGGGCCTGGTAGTAAGCAATATGAAGATTTCCCAACAGGCGCAAAATTATGCCTCCGGAACAGCCACTCTGTTCACCGGAGTCTATCCTTCGGGCCACGGAATTATTGATGAAGTTTGGTACGACCGGTTCCGCATGAAAGAGGTCGGCTGCGTATCAGATGATTACTATTTCACCGTCGGTGCAGATTCAAAATCAGGGAACGCTTCCCCCAAACGACTCACTGCCAGTACCATTGGAGACAACCTTAAACTGTTCTCCATGAACAGGTCGAAGGTGTACAGTATTGCCATGAATGCCGAATCGGCTGTTTTATCGGCAGGTCACGCCGCTGATGCGGCGTGGTGGTTCGATCCGGTATCCGGACGGATGATCAGCAGTTCATTCTACGTCAATACCTTTCCTGAATGGGCCAGAAATTACAATCTGGTGAGCCAGGGTGAAAAATATTCAGGCCGGAACTGGGTCACCCTGTTTCCCGAAAACCAATATACCGAAAGCCTTCCAGACAATCATCCGCTGGAAAGGGGCTACGGGGAGAAAGCCAACGTTTTCCCCCACAACCTCAATCGTCTCGTCAGGCGCAGCGAATCCTTCAATCCCATAAAAACCACCCCTTTTGCCAATGCCATTGTCAGGGAATTTGCCATTACATTACTGGAAAATGAACCGGTTGGGACAGATGATTTTCCCGATCTGGTGACGGTAGTGTTTTCTTCCATGGATTACGAAAACGGAGGATTTGGTCCGGCCTCACTTGAAATGCAGGACCTGTACCTGCGGCTGGACAAGGAAATTGCCGAATTGATCAGTTTTGCTGAAAAAAAGTACGGAAAACTGGACGTCACATTTTTTCTTACCGCAAACACCTCAGCTTCATACCCGGTTAATTACCTGAAAGAAACTTTCAATATGCCCGTAGGAGAATTCTCCCCGGAAAGCGCCTTCGCCCTGCTCAACTCATATCTGAACATTACTTATGGGGATGCCAAGTGGATTGAACACCTTTCCGGGCAACAGGTATACATTGACCATAAACTGGTGGAAAAAAACAACATTGACCTGAATGAAATCAGAAATGAAATTGCAGGTTTCCTTACTCAGTTCGAAGGTGTGAAGGTAGCGCTGCCAGCACAATTACTCGAACAGGGCGGATCAGACAACGGTGCCCTGGCCGGCTTATACCGGAATTACATGTACAACCGCTCCGGCGATGTGCTATATATACTTAACGAAGGATGGCAACCGGTGTATAAATTCAAAAAAGTGAACTACACCGATCAGATCCACATCCCGGCAGTATTTTACGGGGCAGGAATAGAGAGAAAATTTGTCAAGACACCCTATGAAGCCATTGATTTGGCAGTTACCCTTTCGGAAATCCTGAGGATTCCGCCTCCGGATAAAAGCCGTGGGAGAGTAATTGAAGGAATCTGATCTTAAGCAGATTATTTCTCCGACTGCTCCTTTCCCCTCACCGGTCCGATGAAGGCAAATCCGCCCTCCCTGCGCGTGCGTTTGTTCCTGGGGTCCTGAATTACCTGGGTCAGCCTGACATCAATCAATGTATCCCGCTTTAGTTCAAATGAGACCAGGTACGGCTCATAATGGTTACCACTGAACAAAAGTTCAACAGGTCCATGATTCAGCAACAAAGAATAATTTCCTTGTTCAGAGGTAATTGTTCCCGTGCCCGACATTCTGTCCTGAACCGAAATCTGGACAGCAGGCTGCATAGTGTCTGTATCACTTACCCTTCCGGTAATATTAAACCGTTGGGCTTCCGACACAAGTGGGACGGAAATAATAAAAATAAGAAGTAAAAAAGCATTTAACGTCTTCATGGCAAAAAGTTTTCTGGCTATACTGTATAGACAGAAAACACTACAAAAAGGTTGCAATTTTTTCCCAAAAATCTTTAACAAATCATTAATAAATTCCACATCCTGACAATTGGCCGAAATTACTCCTGCAGGCCAATTCCGTCATCGCATCGGGGATCTCTTCCGAATATGTCCTAAAACATAAACATATATGCTGTAAAACAGGTAATTCTAAGTAAAAAGTTATGGTTTTTACCGCTTATTAAATCTATTTTTAGCATTAAATAAATTGATCTGTATTTCAGCATGGAATGTGTATAGTTGATATACAGAACAAGTTCTCCGGATTTAGCGGAAAAATCAATTAACTATAAACCATATTAATCATCAATTCTCAGCTTTATGAGTCCAATACAATTACTGATCAAAGACCTGGCCGACAAATACGGCAGGAACAGAGAAAACCTGTTGCCCATAATGCAAGGCGTAGTGGAACAGGAGAATTACCTATCGGAGTATTCTATGGTTGAAATCGCGAGGGAAATGGATCTGCCTGCGGCTGAAGTGTATGGTACAGCCACCTTCTATTCTTTTCTTGAAGTAAAGAAGATGGGCAGATTTATTATCCGCATATGCAAGACCATTTCCTGTGCGATGAAAGGGAAGAGCCAGGTGGTTTTCGCCATTCAGGATATGCTGAAGGTAAATGTCGGTGAAACCACTGCCGACGGCCGTTTTTCTCTTCTGGAGACCAACTGTCTCGGGTTATGCCACAAAGCCCCCGCAATGCTGATCAACCATGAAGTGTATACTGACCTGACACCTGAGCGGGTCAGGGAAATTCTTAGCGAATACATGGCAAAATAAATTTAATACCGAAAAATAATGGCAACATCATATCAATTAAAAAGGGCTGACTTCATCTTCAAAAATGAAAATGACTGGGAACAGGTCCTTGGCAAGATCCTGAGCCAAAACCCACAGGACCTGATCAATGAACTGATCAGTTCAGAGCTGAAAGGCCGTGGGGGTGCAGGGTTTCCGACCGGTCTGAAATGGAAGGTGGCCGCCGAACAGCCTTCCGACACCAAATATGTTATCTGCAACGCAGACGAAGGAGAGCCCGGAACGTTCAAAGACAGGGAGATCCTGCAGAGAGTACCCTATAAAGTACTTACGGCCATGGTGGCATGCGCGCATGTGATCGGGGCAAGGGAAGGCTTCATCTACCTCCGTAATGAATACTGGTTCCTCAGGAACGAGCTCGAAAAGGTCATCGATGAGTTTGAGTATTACTGCAAGGAGATTAACCTGGAGTTCAAAATAAAAGTGTTCATGGGGAGTGGAGCCTATATCTGCGGCGAGGAAACCGCCCTTTTCGAATCCATGGAAGGGAAAAGGGGCGAACCGCGAAACAAACCACCCTACCCCACTACCTGGGGTTATCTGGGTAAGCCTACCGTAATCAACAATGTAGAAACCCTCGCACATACTTACACCATTTTTAAATACGGAGCCAAGAAGTTCTACGACCTGGGCGTGCAGTATTCCAGGGGAACCAAACTATTCTCCGTTTCGGGAGATACACCCAAACCCGGTATTTACGAGCTTGAACTGGGGATGAGCCTTCAGGACTTTGTATATGAATTCGGTGATGGCGATACCAAGGCAGTCCAGGTTGGCGGTGCTTCCGGATTTCTGGTCCCACGGAAAAAATTTGCCGACACTGCCATTGGATACCAGGGAAAACTTACCGGAATTTCCCTTCCAACCGGAGGTTCCATGATGCTTTTCAACAGCTCCAGGTCGATGTACAATGTCCTCGACAACTACCTGGAATTCTTCCGTGAAGAATCCTGCGGACAATGTACCCCATGCCGGGTAGGCTGCCAGCAATTACTGATCGGTATCAAAGCCGTAAAAAGGGCTGAAAAACCTGCCAGTTACCTCGATAAGCTACTTAGACTGACTGAAACCATGCAGTATACCGCCAAATGCGGACTGGGTCAGTCTGTCGCCAATTCATTCTCCTCAATCGTTGAAAACTTCAGAGAAGAGATGATCTATTAACTATTAAAACATTCGGGATATGACGACTAAAAAAATAAATATATCGATCAACGGTTTTCCGGCGCAGGTTAAGCCCGGAATCACCATTCTGGATGCTGCCAGTGACAATGGCATCATCATTCCTACCCTGTGTTACCACAAGGACCTTTGCGTGGCCGGAAACTGCCGGGTTTGTGTAGTGGAGGTTGCGGGTCAGAAAAGATTGTCCGCGGCCTGTGCCACTCCTTGCGAAGAAGGCATGGAGATTCTCACCAACAGCCTGAAGGTAAGAAACTCAAGAAAGCACATCATCGAACTGCTTCTTTCGGAGCATAACGCCGACTGTACCAAGTGTTACCGCAACGGGAACTGTGAATTACAGGAACTGGCCTCGGAATACAAGATCATGACTCAGGATTTTATAGAGTTGCTGCCCTATAAAACATACTCTGTTGATATGTATTCACCCTCTATCATCAAGGACGACAGCAAATGTATCCGTTGCCAGCGGTGCGTAAGGACCTGTGCCGAGCTTCAGGGGGTAAATGCCTTGACTGTGGCCCATAAGGGAGACCATATGAAGATCTCAACCTTCATGGAGAAAGCCATGAATGCAGTGGTTTGTACCAATTGCGGGCAATGTATCAATCACTGTCCCACCGGCGCCCTGGTAGAGAAAAACTACATCGAGGAAGTTTGGGAAGCCATTGCCAATCCCAGCAAGCATGTGGTCGTTCAGACTGCCCCAGCTGTCCGTATAGGATTAGGTGAGGAACTTGGTTTTGAACCTGGCTCCAGAAATACCGGGAAAATGGTCTCCGCGCTGAAACGTCTGGGATTCGATTCGGTCCTGGATACAGACTTTACGGCCGACCTGACTATCATAGAAGAGGGTACTGAATTACTGACGCGCCTGAAAAAAGCGCTGGTCGACAAGGATGCTGATGTAAAACTCCCGATGGCCACTTCATGCTCTCCTGGCTGGATAAAATACATCGAGCACATGTATCCTGAATACCTCGACAACCTGTCCACCTGCAAATCACCCCAGCAGATGTTCGGTGCCCTGGTGAAAACCTATTATGCAAAAGCCAGGAATCTAGAGCCTGACAAGATCGTATCCGTTTCCATAATGCCCTGTACCGCCAAGAAATTTGAAGCCAACAGGCCGGAGATGTTCGACAGCGGCTACCGAGATGTCGACTACGTACTCACCACAAGGGAACTTGCCATCATGATCAAACAGGCAGGGATCAACTTTAAAGCCCTTGAGGAATCGAAATTTGACCGCCTTATGGGAGAATCCACCGGAGCAGGCGTCATTTTCGGCGCTACCGGAGGAGTTATGGAAGCAGCCCTCAGAACGGCTTACGAAATTGTAACCGGACGGGAAGTACCGTTTAAAAATCTCGAAATCGCACCAGTCAGAGGAATGGAGGGAGTTCGCGAAGCATCCATAAAAATCGAAAATCCCAAGCCGGAATGGAAATTCCTCGACGGGGTTGAGCTGAAATGTGCGGTAGCCCACGGGCTGGTCAATGCAAAAACCGTCATGGATTCTGTAAAGAAGGGCACAGCCTCTTATCACTTCATTGAGATAATGGCATGTCCCGGCGGGTGTCTCGGAGGTGGCGGACAACCAATTCCTACCAGTCCGGAAATCAGGCAAAAACGGGCAGAGGCCATTTATGCGGAAGATTCCCACATGCAAATCCGGAAATCCCACGAGAATCCTGAAGTTCAGAAACTATACCGTGACTTCCTTAAAGAACCGCTGGGGGAAATCTCCCATAAGTTATTACATACAAAGTATTTACCAAGAGAACGATTCTGACCTTCCGGGTTTTTATCCCGATAAATGATAACTCATGAAGATACTGCCCCGGCAGGTCAGCAATGACCAAAAGGGGCAGTTTTCTTTTGCGGATAATCAACCTTTGTTTTTTTCCCGCAGCTGGTACATTTGGTGCATGAATAATTACTATTTTCAATGCCTTAAACATAGTCTTCCATGCTGCTCTATTTTCAGATAGAATATAAAACCTATTTTGGCCAGCAGGTCATGCTGACAGGAACGCACCCCTCTCTCGGGAACGGGGACAGAGATAAAGCGGTTACCATGAACCTGATTGAACCGGAAACCGGATTGTGGATGTTTTCCATCGACGCTGAACCCGGTAAGGCATTCACATACAGATATTTTATCAGAGAGGACAACAAGCCCCTCGCACTTGAAGAATGGGGCCCTGACCGGAAATATTCAGATGACGGGAGCAGCTGTTCCAGCAGATTACAGGTCGATTTTTGGAGAAGTATGGCCGATCCGGATTATGCCCTTCTCAGTTCGGCTTTCAGAAGGGCAATATTCAGAAACAATTACCGGCATCCGGTACCCAGACGTAAGCGGAAACCCGAAAAAAAATCAATCACACTCAGGTTCAAACCTGTTGTTAGCAGAATAAAGGAAGGACATTACATTTCGGTATGCGGAAACGCAGAAGCTCTGGGCATGTGGCATGAAGAGCGTTCCCTTGACCTTGGAAATCCGGTTCATCCCGTTTGGGAAGGTGATGTTGTGCTGAAAAGTCAGGACTTCCCTGTCTACTATAAATATTTAATCAAAAACAGCTCCGGGTCTGCCGAATTCTGGGAGAAGTCTTCAGAAAGAGTCATCTACCTTCCGGAAGAGTTTACCCCCGATGTCATAGAAATTAATGATGAAAAGTTTGATTACCCCAGATTCCCCTGGAAAGGTGCTGGCGTAGCCATCCCTGTTTTCTCACTCCGCAGAAAAAACGGGGCAGGCATCGGAGAGTTCAGTGACTTGAAATTACTGGTTGACTGGGCATGCAAGAGCGGCATGAAACTGATCCAGATACTGCCGGTCAACGATACCGTTGCGACCCATACCTGGCAGGATTCCTATCCTTATGCTGCAATTTCAGTATTTGCCCTGCATCCGGTTTATATTGACCTGTCGAAAATGGCAGCCCTGACCTCTGATATTACCGCGCGAATTATCCGGTCGCAGGCAAAATATCTCAACACATTGGACAAGATCGACTACGAAGCAGTCATGGTGTTGAAATCCAGGTTCTTCAAACTGGCTTATGATCAGGAAAAGGAGCAATTTCTCCAGGATGAAAACTTTAAGGATTTCTTCACTAAAAACAGCTTCTGGCTAAAACCTTATGCTGCCTTTTCTTATCTGCGTGACCTGTTTAATACTGCAGATTTCAACAGATGGGGCGATTTCAGTACCCCAAGCGAAGAAATCCTGGATCAGCTGACCAGTCAGGATGCCCCCCACTTCGACGATATTGCGGTCCACTATTTCATTCAGTTCCATGCTCATCTGCAATTGTCAGATGCTGCAGATTATGCCCGCTCGAAGGGAATTGCCCTGAAAGGCGATATCCCGATCGGGATTTACAGAAACAGCGTAGATGCCTGGCTTTATCCCAATCTGTTCAACATGGATCGTCAGGCAGGTGCGCCGCCGGATGACTTTTCCCCCATCGGACAAAACTGGCGTTTCCCCACCTATAACTGGGAAGAAATGGCACACGACAATTATTCCTGGTGGCAACTCAGGTTGAAACAGATGGCTACCTACTTCGATGCCTTCAGAATTGACCACATACTCGGATTCTTCAGAATATGGGAAATTCCTGATGATCAGGTCGAAGGACTGATGGGATATTTCAATCCGAGTATACCTTATACATCAGAAGAACTCAGAATAGCCGGACTCCGTTTCGACCAGGAAAGGTTATGCAAACCCTATATCAGGGACCATTTTCTGAAGGAACGGTTTGGAGACCTTACCGAAAGGGTGAAAAAAGAGTTCTTAGACGAAACGGCTACCGGATGCTATGCACTGAAAAAAGATTTTGCAACCCAGAGGGCAGTGGAAAAATTTCTTACCCCTGGTCCGGATGCCACTCCCGAAGAAAGAAACCAGGCTCAGTCGTTAAAGAAAGGCCTTTTCTCACTCATTTCCGAAGTCATTTTCCTAGAAGCCCCGGATAGCGGAGGCAATGGCTGGTTCCCAGGAAACGGAATGCATTTTACCAATTCATACAGGGAACTCGATTTTCAAAGCCGGCAGGTTCTTAACCACCTTTACACAGAATACTTCTACAGGAGAAATGAGGAATTCTGGAAAGCAAAATCCCTGTCAAAACTTCCGGCAATTAAAAATGCAACAGAAATGTTACTTTGCGGAGAAGATCTTGGTATGGTCCCCGCTTGTGTGCCCCATGTTATGAGCAATCTGGGCATATTAAGCCTTGAAGTGCAGAGAATGCCCAAAAACCCAGCCACAGAGTTTGGAAATCCTTCGGAATATCCATACTTGTCGGTTGCAACGCCATCTTCACACGACACTTCCACCATTCGGGGCTGGTGGGAAGAAAATCAGGCCAAAACCAGGAGATTCTTCAATGAAATCCTTGGAAATCCTGGTGAACCGCCAGCAACATGTGAACCGCGAATTGTTGAACAGATTATTAACCAACATCTGTTCTGCCCAAGTATGTGGGCTGTTTTTCCTATACAGGACCTGTTGGGCACAGATGAATCACTGCGTTTATCCGATCCGCATGCCGAAAGAATAAATCAGCCGGCCAATCCGAATCATTACTGGTGTTACCGCATGCATGTTGACCTGGAACAATTGATGGATCATGAAGAGTTCAATGCAAAAATCTTTTCTATGATCGAGAATTCCGGGCGGTACGAGATTTATTAACAACAAAAAAAAGCACACCGAAAACTACAGTTCACTTTCCCATTTTGGGAAAAATTTCTCCAAGTTGAAACAGTTTACAATATGCCACAAATCACAATAAATTCATTTTTAATCACTTGATAATCCGGTTTAATATTTGTATCATAAGAATATCTTCAAAACAGGAAACTGGCATGAAGATAAAGACCTCCTTTTGTTAGGAAAAAATTGCAAGAAAAATGGGACTATGAGAGATGGAATCATATATTGGTTCCATCTTTTTTTTGTTACTTCCGGAAGCCCCGATTTGGCAAATATCACTATTTTTGGATAGAAAATCTGAACAGGCTCTTATTGCCTGAATTCTTAATTGGTAATCGTTATGAAAAATCTGTTAGTTCTATTTCTTATCTTCGTCAGTGTACAGCTCAATGCCCAGCCCATGAATGTAGTCTCCTACAACATCAGGTTTAATAACCCAAACGACGGCATAAATGCATGGCCGAACCGGATAGACATGGTTACCGGACTACTGAAGTTTCATGAGGCAGATATCTTTGGGCTTCAGGAAGCGCTTATCGGGCAGATTGAGGACATAGGGCAGCACATGCCAGGGTTCAAATGGTTTGGCACCGGCAGGGATGACGGCAAGAAGGGTGGTGAATTCTCCCCGATCTTTTATAATACCGGAAAATTTACCTTACTTGAGAATGGACAGTTCTGGCTGTCGCTGACACCTGATGTTCCGTCTAAAGGATGGGATGCAGCCCTGCCAAGGATATGCACCTGGGGAAAATTCAGATCGCTGTCAGACGGACAGGAATTTTTTGTATTTAATACCCATTTTGACCATATCGGTGATACCGCAAGGGCAAAATCAGCCATCCTGATCCAGGATAAAATGGAAGAACTGACCGCCGGAAAAAATCTGCCGGTAATTTTAACCGGTGATTTTAACTTAACCCCGGAAACCCTTCCTGTCGTGCTGATGAAGAAAAAAATGAGAGACGCTTATGAAATTTCGGAAATGCCCCCGTACGGACCTGTGGGTACTTTTAATGCGTTCAGGAGAGATCATCCTCTCAATAACAGGATTGACTATATTTTCGTGAATGATCAGGTTAACATACATAAATATGCTGCCCTGACCGATGGTTGGGACAACCGGTATCCTTCAGATCATTTGCCTGTAATTGTCAGCCTGAGCTTTAAAAAATAACTGGTTTTCAGCATTGGTCTGCAGCCGATAGCCCTGGAGTTATGCCGAACAATATACTGGAACAAGCCGGGGATATCATTATCCGGTCTGCTGACCTCATTTGGGGTTATCCTGTCCTGATCCTGCTGTTGGGAGGCGGACTCTATTTCCTGATTTATTCCAGACTGGCCCCCATGCGGTATATCGGTCATGCTGCCGGCATACTTACCGGCAGGTATGATAAACCCGGTGAGCAGGGCCAGATTGACCATTACCAGGCTTTGTCGACAGCCCTGGCCGGAACCGTGGGCATGGGAAACATCAGCGGTGTCGCCATTGCCATTACCATGGGCGGGCCGGGTGCCATATTCTGGATGTGGATATCAGCTTTGCTTGGCATCAGTACAAAATATTTTGAATGTACACTTGCAGTGATGTTCAGAGGCCGTGACAGTAACGGCGAACTGCAGGGGGGCCCGATGTATTTCATCACAGAAGGCCTGGGGCAGCGCTGGAGGCCCATGGCGCTGTTTTTCTCCGTAGTGGGTATGATCGGGGTCTCCCCCCTTTTTCAGGCTAATCAGCTTACCCGGATCATCGGGGATGTAGTGCTTGAATCCAACCACATCAACAGCACGTTCACAACCAACCTGATTACCGGAATCATAATTTCGGTAATTGTGGCCTTTGTAATTTTGGGTGGGATCAAACGTATCGGAAATGTTACAGGACGGGTGGTTCCCATTATGGTAATCCTTTATATGGCAACGGTTCTGGTCATTATATTCAGTAAACCTGCAGAGATCCTGCCCTCCCTGAAACTGATCATAATCGACGCTTTTACCGGCAATGCTGTTCTGGGAGGTGCTGTCGGCACTGTAATCATTACAGGGGTCAGACGCGCTGCCTTTTCCAATGAAGCCGGACTGGGTACCGCTCCAATGGCCCATGGCGCTGCAAAAACAGACGAACCCGTCAGGGAAGGACTGGTTGCCATGCTGGGACCTGTCATCGATACCATTATCATATGTACAATGACGGCACTCGCCATCATCATCACCGGCGTCTGGAGAGAAACTTCCCACGACGGCATTACCCTTACCACGCACGCTTTCGAATCGGTGCTGCCATTTTGGGGCAAGTATATCCTGACGCTGTGTGTTCTGTTCTTTTCAATGTCGACCATGTTCGCCTTTCCCTATTACGGTGCAAAATGCCTTGGATTTGTTGCCGGGGCAAGATACCAGCACCTTTACAACTACTTCTTTATCGGTGCTATAATTATCGGTGCGGTCGCCCGTTTGCGGGTTATCGTATCCCTGGTCGATATCGCATTTGCACTGATGGCCATCCCGACAATACTCTCGGTCATCCTGCTATCTCCTCATGTAAAAAAAGAATCAGAAAAATATTTCAGGAGATTGAGAAACCGGGAATTTTAAATAAACCTGGTTTCTTTTGACAAAGAATGTTTATTTTAGGCTCGTATACCTGATATACCCAGATTATGAAACGATGTTTAACTGCAATATGCATAATTCTCTCCATTGCAGGCTGTGCCTTTCATACCGGACAGGAGCTCCTTCCGGAGGTTTCCCGCCTGCATAAACCATGGACCCGCTGGTGGTGGATGGGAAGCGCAGTGAATGAACAGGAAACCGCTAAGTTACTGAAGCTCTATTCGGAAGCTGGATTCGGAGGGATTGAGATTACGCCTATTTATGGCGCAAAAGGTTATGAAGATCAGTATCTGTCCTTCCTTTCCGAAGAATGGATGAAGGTACTGCTGTTTACCTCGGAAAAAGCAGGAGAATATGGAATGGGAACTGATATGAACCTGGGAACCGGCTGGCCATTCGGCGGACCCCACATTACTCAGGATATTTCGGCAACCCGGCTGATTACAGAAAGATTTGAGCTTAAAGAAGGGAGAAAACTCCCGCTGAAAATTGAAGTAAGCAATAGCCGCCTGAGAAATACAGTAAAAGGTCTTCAGGCACTGACCGGCTACGGCCCGGAAGGGCAGGTTATCGACCTGACCGGTTACGTTAAGGCCGACAGGACGCTCGAATGGAAACCGGCCAGTGGAGACTGGGAGATATATGCTGCTTTTACTGCACGGACCTTGCAAATGGTAAAAAGAGCGGCACCCGGTGGAGAAGGGCTTACCTTTGATCATTTTTCAGAAAATGCACTAAACCAATATCTGGACCGCTTTAACAGGGCATTCGGAAATACCAATCCGGGAATCAGGGCATTCTTTAACGACAGTTATGAAGTATATGGGACCAACTGGACCGATAACTTTTTCCGGGAGTTTGAAAAGAGAAGAGGATACGATCTGAGATACCACCTGAGGGAGCTTGCCGGGTATTCCCCATATGAAGAACTCGGACGAAGGGTACATACCGATTTCAGGGAAACGTTGTCAGACCTGCTGCTTGAGAACTTCACACGCCCATGGACCAGCTGGGCCTACCGCTATCAGGCGCAGACCAGAAACCAGGCACACGGATCACCAGGAAACCTGATTGACCTATATGCTGCGGTAGACATTCCTGAATGTGAAACATTCGGATCCAGTTATTTCCCGATTCCCAATTTGAGACGAGACAGTGCAGACGTCCGCAATGTGGATCCCGATCCGGTTATGATGAAATTTGCCACGTCGGCAGCGAACATTACCGGAAAAAAACGTATATCCTGTGAAACCTTTACCTGGCTTGGCGAACATTTCAAAACCTCGCTGGCCCAATGTAAACCGGAGGTTGACCAGGTGTTCCTGTCGGGGGTAAACCATGTATTCTACCATGGTACAACCTACTCCCCAAGCGAAGCGGGATGGCCCGGCTGGCTGTTCTACGCATCGGTGAATTTCAACCCGTCCAATACCTTTTGGACGCACCTGCCGGCCCTGAACAACTATGTCGCCCGATGCCAGTCCATACTGCAATCAGGAGAACCTGACAATGAAATTTTACTCTACTGGCCCCTTCACGACTACTGGATGACCACCAGCCATCCCAACATCATGCTTACCATACATGATATCGACAAATGGCTTCATCCCACTGGTTTTTACAAACTCACCAAAGAACTTATCAACGAAGGTTACAGCATTGACTTTATCTCCGACCGGCTGCTTGAAAACCTGAATACCCGCAATGGCCGGCTAATAACTCCTTCAGGAAAAGAGTACAAAGCCGTTATCTTCCCGGAGCTTACCTATATCCCTGAAAAGACATTTGAGAAGGCCGTCAATCTGTCCAAAACGGGCGCAAGCGTTATTTTCGGCAATATCCCCCAGGATATCCCCGGAGCCTGGAATATTACCGAAAGGCGGCAGACCTTGTTGGAAATTTATGAACAGGCTGCTCCTGGACATACAGACATTAAGGTAAGCAGCAATATTCCGGAAGTACTGCTCTCCAAAAATATTTTGCCTGAAAAACTGGTGAAGAACGGACTGAAATTCCTTCGCAGGAAAACAGAAGATGGAACCTGGTATTTTCTGGTGAACCATACTGGCGGCACCATTGATCAGTTCGTTGAACTTGAAAGTGCCGGGAAATATAATTATCTCTATGATCCTCTGTCGGGCAGGACAGGCAAGCCGCAAACAAAAAAAATCACCGGAAAAATGCGTATCAGGATACAGCTGAAATCTGGTGAGTCCCTTTTTGTCTACACAGGGGTTAAAAAGGATGTTGAGAAAGAATGGGTGTATCTCAGGGAAGATCCTTACCGAATGGAGCTTGGAAACCGGTGGAACATTGAATTCAGGGATGGCGGCCCCGTCATTCCACGGCATCAGGATACAGATTCATTGAGGTTATGGACAGACATAGGCGATGAGGATGCGGCCAGTTTCTCCGGAACTGCCATATATTCAACGTCCTTTACAATGGACGGGATAAAGAACGCTAAATATTTGCTTAATCTTGGCAAGGTTCACGAAAGTGCCAGGATTAAGCTGAATGGTGTGGATGCAGGTTACTGCTGGAGCCACCCGTTTATTCTTGATGTTACCGCTTTCATACAGCCAGGACTCAACCTTCTTGAAGTTGAAGTTGCCAACCTTCCGGCTAACCGGATCAGATGGATGGACCAGCAGGGTATTGCATGGCGGAATTACCATGAAATCAACTTTGTGAACATCGATTACAAGCCTTTTGATGCCTCAGGATGGAAGATCATGCCTTCGGGACTTGCCGGTCCTGTCGTATTGGAGATTCATTAAGACCACCCTCTCAGGAAGATTATTTTGTCCCGCAATCAAAAACTTCGACACGGTCCGGGGACAGTGAAATTACCTTTTTAAATGTCCCCTTTTCATTTGCTGATGGCATCCTTCAGATGTGCATTCACTGTACCTCCCTTGCCATTCGCTGATGTTTCCTATCAACCCGACACATACTGGAAACTGCATCCTATTGACTTAATACCATGTACTGCGCATAAAAAAGAGGCTGTCCCGGATTCGGGACAGCCTCATGTTGTTGGTTGATTCCTGATTTTAAAAGATCAGGTATTTTTATCTTCCTTTACTGGCTGAATTCCATTTCAGCCAGACGCTTATAGTAGTTATAGCGCCACTTGGCATTGCTTTCGGCAGCTGCAAACAATTCGGTGGCAGCTTCCGGGAATGACTTCCTCAGAGAGCTGTAACGAACCTCGCCATTCAGGAAACTCTGGAACTTCGACCAATCGGGTTCCTTGGAGTCAAGCTGGAAAGGATTCTTGCCCTGTTCTTCCAAACGCGGGTCGTAACGGTATAAGGTCCAATAACCGGCTTCCACCGCACGTTTCATCTCTTCCTGTGACTGACCCATACTGTTCTTGAGACCATGGGCAATACAAGGTGAGTAAGCAATGACTATGGATGGTCCGGGAAACTCCTCAGCTTCGCGGATGGCTTTCAGGAACTGTGACTGATTGGCACCCATGGCGACCTGGGCTACATAAATATAGCCGTAAGACATCAGCATGGTTCCCAGGTCCTTCTTGCGGATCCGTTTTCCTGCAGCAGCAAACTTGGCCACTGCACCCGTTGGGGTAGCTTTTGATGACTGACCGCCGGTATTGGAGTAAACTTCAGTATCAACAACCAGAACATTGATATCCTGTCCGCTGGCCATTACATGATCCAGGCCGCCAAAGCCGATATCATATGCCCAGCCGTCACCTCCGAATACCCAGATCGATTTTTTGATCAGGTACTGTTTCAGATTGACAATATCGATAGCATATTCGCCGGTCTTGCCTTTCAAAGCCTCAAGGACTTTGGCTGTGGCAACCTCAGATTCCTTGGCGTTGTCTTTACCGCTCAGCCAGGCTGTGAAAGCCTCTTTCTCTTCTTCGGAAATGCCATTCTGCAAAGCATTCTCCATAATCATGGCAATGCGGTCGCGCTGAGCCTGAACACCTTCCGCCATACCGAAACCATATTCTGCATTATCTTCGAACAAAGAGTTGGCCCATGCCGGTCCGCGACCCGAATCGCTGTTTTTGCGATATGGCGTGGCAGGTGCCGACCCGCCGTAAATCGATGAACAACCGGTAGCATTGGCAACCATCATCCTCTCGCCGAACAACTGGGTGATCAGTTTGATGTGAGGTGTCTCTCCGCAGCCGGCACAGGCGCCCGAGAATTCGAAGAGCGGCTGGGCAAACTGTGAATTCTTGACGTTGAGCATCTTGTCGGGCAGGTTCTCCTTGGTTTTGACATTCTTCACCAGGTAATCCCACCTTTCGATTTCGTCGCGCTGGGTATCCAGTGGCACCATTTCGAGCGATTTGACTTTGGAGGGACATACATCGGCACAGTTACCGCAACCAGTACAGTCGAGCACGCTCACCTGGATCCTGAACTGGAGCCCGGGGAATGTTTTGGTTGGTGTTGCGTCTCTCAGGTCAGTTCCGGCGGGAACGTTCTCTGCTTCTTCCTTCGAAAGGAGGAACGGACGGATGGCAGCGTGAGGACAAACATAGGCACACTGGTTACACTGGATACAGTTATCGGCATGCCACACAGGCACGTTAACCGCTATACCGCGCTTTTCGTATTCAGCTGTACCTGCTTCAAATGTACCGTCTTCATAGCCGACAAACTTGGAAACCGGCAGAGCATCACCTTTCTGTGCGTTGATCACATCAACAAACTGTGTGATGTATTTCGGCCTAAGGGTCTCATCAATTTCATTTTCTTCAATAACAATATCTTTCCACTCAGCAGGAACGTCAACCTTAACTACAGCTTCACCGGCATCGATAGCCGCGAAGTTCATGTTGACGATTTGCTCCCCTTTCATGCCATACGATTTAACAACCGCCTTTTTCATTTCCTTAACGGCCAGATCATAAGGAATAACCCCGGTGATCTTGAAGAAAGCCGACTGCATGATGGTATTGGTGCGGTTACCTAAACCAAGTTCCTCACCGATCTGGGTACCATTGATAATATAGAACTGAATATCGTTGCATGCCATATATTTCTTCATATGGTCGGGAAGTCGCTTTTTGGTTTCCTCAACATCCCATATCGAGTTCAGCAGGAAGGAACCACCCTTTTTGAGGCCTTTGAGCACGTCATACAGATTGATGTATGCCGGAACGTGGCAGGCTACGAAGTCGGGAGTGGTTACGAGGTAAGTCGAACGGATCGGCTGGTCGCCAAAACGCAGGTGAGAACAGGTAAAACCACCCGATTTTTTGGAGTCATACTGGAAATAACCCTGGCAATATTTGTCGGTTTCCTCACCGATAATTTTGATGGAGTTTTTGTTGGCACCCACCGTACCATCGGAACCCAGTCCGTAAAACTTAGCCTGGTATGTACCTGCAGGAGAAATATCGATTTCCTCTTTCAGTGGCAGCGATTTGAACGTCACATCATCAACAATACCGATGGTAAAGTCGTTCTTGGGTTCATTCCTTTCCAGGTTTTCATACACGGCAAGAATCTGAGACGGAGTGGTGTCTTTGGAACCAAGTCCGTAACGTCCGCCAACGATAACCGGGGCATTCTCCCTGTTGTAGAATATGGATTTAATGTCCAGCAATAAGGGTTCTCCTTCTGAACCGGGTTCTTTGGCGCGGTCGAGTACGGCAATCCGTTTTACTGATTTCGGGAACACCCTGAAGAAATATTCATCGGAAAATGGGCGGAAAAGGTGAACTGCCAACAGACCTACTTTCTTGCCCTGGCTTCTCAGGTAATCAATGGTCTCGCGGATGGTTTCCGTTACAGAACCCATTGCCACGATAATATTTTCAGCCTCGGGATCACCATAATAGGTAAACGGATGATACTCACGTCCTGTAATTTTGGTGATTTCGTTCATATAATGCGCCACGATATCCGGGACTGCATCATAGAAACGGTTACATGCCTCTTTAGCCTGGAAAAAGATATCAGGGTTCTGGGCAGTTCCGCGGGTTACCGGATGCTCCGGGTTAAGGGCCCTTTCCCTGAACTCCTGAATGGCCTTCATGTCAACGAGAGGTTTTACCTGCTCGGTGGTAAGCATTTCGATCTTCTGCAACTCGTGCGAAGTACGGAAGCCATCAAAGAACGACACAAAAGGAACCCTGGATTTAAGGGTTGACAAATGGGAAACAGTGGCAATGTCCATCTCCTCCTGCACTGAACCGGCGGCCAACATGGCAAAACCCGTCTGACGAGCGGCGTAAATGTCGCTGTGGTCTCCAAATATCGACAATGCATGGCCGGCAACGGCCCTGGCACTAACATGGAAAACCGTAGGCAACAGTTCACCGGCGATTTTGTACATATTCGGGATCATAAGCAGGAGCCCCTGAGAGGCGGTATAGGTGGTGGTAAGCGCACCCGACTGAAGGGCGCCATGCACGGCACCTGCGGCACCCCCTTCACTCTGCATTTCTGCCAGGCGGATCGGCCTGCCGAACATATTGGTCTTACCGTGAGCAGCCCAGTCATCCACATTTTCAGCCATATTCGACGATGGCGTAATGGGATAAATACAGGCCACTTCACTAAACATGTAACTGATGTGCGACGCAGCATAGTTACCATCACATGTAATAAATTTCTTCTCTTTTGACATGACTTTAAGTGATTTGTTTTTATTCTTAATTACTTCTTATTCAAATTCTAATAGAGAAAACCGAAAAGCCAGAGCGGGATCTTGTTCCCTTCTCCTGTTTCAATCATATCGGCTGCTGCGAAAATATCTCCCGAAGGTTCAGTTTTGCGGCCACCAACCAAAAAACGGTACTGATGGTCAATCAAAAAATCAGCCCCCGTCGAACTCTTAATATCATGCCTTCCGCTCAGCTGATTTATAAAGAAGGTCTGCCTGAGATTCACCGAAGAGGTATTTTCGGGCATAATGGCATACAACAGATTGGTATTATGCATATATACCTTGTCCGGCTTTCTGGCTTCATCATCGTCGCCGTTCTGGTACAATAAATGGATCAGGCGGGCATTCTTAAGGTATTTCAGATAGTTCATCACCGTTGCCCTGGAGGTCTTTATGGAAGATGCCAGCTTGCTCACATTGGGCGAAAGCGGCGTTTCCGAGGCTATAATATAAAGCAGTTTCCGGAGTTTGGAGAGATATTTCAGCTCTACCTGGTTGATATAGGGAATGTCAATTTCCAAAGCCAGGTTTATGTTTTTTAACAAACTATTCTCATAAAAACCTGGATTATCAATAAAATACGGATAATACCCGAATTTCAGATAGTCACTGAAATGAGCCAGGGGCTTAACTTTATCGACCACTGCCTGGGCTATGGGAATATGACCGGTAAGAATATCATTGAAAGATACTGCGGAAAAAGTCTCCCCTGTCCTGAACTGCAGGTACTCCCTGAAAGACAGCCCATCCAGATGATATAACTTCACGATACCATTGAGATCCGGATTTTCGTCGGATACCCTCAGTACCGGAGAGGCGGTGAATACAATTTTCAGCCCGGGTATCTCATCATGACATTTTCTGAGTTCCTCCGACCAGTCGGGATATTTGTTAACCTGGTCCAGGAGCAACACCTGCCCTCCCCTTTTGGAAAATTCATCAGCAAAGGAGAAAAGTTTCCGTTTGGTGAAATAAAAGTTATTCAGGTTTATATACAGGACACTGCGGTCGTTGCCAAACTCCCGACGGATAAAGTCAAGAATGAAGGTAGTCTTGCCAACTCCCCTGAAACCTTTAATACAGATTAACCGGTGGCTCCAGTCAATCTGTTCACGCAGCTGCCGCCCGAGTGACTTATCCGGACTATCTATCAGCGAAGCATGTATGTTGTATAAGAATTCCAAAATATCATTTTATGGTGAGAGCAAATTTAACCACTTTATGCAAATTCCTGTCATGTAGAGATAGCAAAAATTGTTTTTCTCTGTAATTTATAATTAGTAAAAATAACAAGCGGATGCCACTTGTCAAATCCGGCTTATAATTTTAAAGAGGAACGGGTAAAAAAAGAGGCTGCCGGAAAAGTGAATTTATCTCGTTGAGAATTCGTCATTTGAAAACAGTTCTGTTTGGGTATATACATAAAAAAGGCTGTCCCTGTTCATTGGGACAGCCTCTGCCTGTATATTACCATTATATTTTAAGAATCGGCATTCATGGAAATCAGGAACTCTTCGATAGACCTCGTCTTCATCAGCCTGTCCTTCATAAAATCCATTGCTTCGAGAGAATTCATGGAACCCAGGAAATTTCTCAGGATCCACATTTTCTCCAGAATATATTTCGGAAGCAGTAAATCTTCGCGACGTGTACTGGAAGAAGGTATATCCACAGACGGATAAATGCGCTTATTGGAAAGCTTTCTGTCGAGCTGAAGTTCCATATTACCTGTACCCTTAAACTCCTCAAAGATCACCTCATCCATTTTGGATCCGGTTTCAGTAAGGGCTGTGGCAAGGATAGTCAAAGAGCCACCTTCTTCAATGTTACGGGCTGCACCGAAAAACCTTTTCGGCTTCTGAAGGGCATTGGCATCAACCCCACCGGAAAGCACCTTGCCTGAAGCAGGCTGTACGGTATTATACGCACGGGCCAGACGGGTTATTGAATCGAGCAGAATAACTACATCGTGTCCGCATTCAACCAGGCGCTTTGCTTTCTCCAATACCATACCGGCAACTTTTACATGTCTTTCTGCCGGCTCATCGAATGTTGAGGATACGACTTCGGCATTTACGCTTCTGGCCATATCGGTAACCTCCTCCGGGCGTTCGTCGATCAGAAGTACGATCATGTAGACTTCAGGATGGTTTGCAGCAATGGCATTGGCAATTTCCTTGAGCAAAACCGTTTTACCGGTCTTGGGCTGGGCAACAATCAAACCCCGCTGACCTTTTCCAATCGGAGCAAACATATCGACGATCCGCGTTGAAAGGTTGTCATGCCCTTTGCTGACCAGTTCAAACTTTTCGTTAGGGAAAAGTGGGGTCAGGTGGTCAAACGGAAGACGGTCACGGATATATTCAGGAGAGCGGCCGTTGATTTCAAGCACCTTGATCAGCGGAAAATATTTCTCACCTTCCTTCGGCGGACGAATCGTACCCGTAATAGTATCCCCGGTTTTCAGTCCGAAAAGCTTGATCTGCGATTGTGAAACATATATATCATCGGGAGAGTTCAGGTAATTAAAGTCTGCTGACCTCAGGAAACCATATCCCTCAGGCATAATTTCAAGTACACCGGCATTTGTGACGATACCGTCGAATTCGTAGTTTTTGTCAAAAACGGGAGTTTCCGGTTGTTTCTCGGGCTGTTTCTCGGGTTGCCTGACAGGCGGTTTCTGCTGTTGGTTATCCCGTTTTACCTGCCAGTCAGGCTGCCTCAGCTTGCGCTGGAACCCGCCCTGGTTTTGCTGTTGCCCGGCATTCTCATTCCGCACAAATTTCTTTCGCTCTTCACCGGAGCGTTCTTCCTGCCTGGGTTTTTCCCCGACAATCTCATTTTCTTCAGGAGTTTCTGCCCTTTTCTCTGCAAGAGGAGGCACAGGAACGGTTACTTTCTCCGGCTGGGTTTCAACGGCTGGTTTTTCCACCTTAACAGGAGGAACCAATTCAACGGCGGCTTCTTCTTTCCCTTTTTCCTGGGTATCCCTGATATGGACGGGCTGTCCCGGCTTGTCCTTTGAAAATTCCTGGATAATGGCTTTCAGCTGTTCACGCCTCGAAAGCTGCTTTACTTCCTGCCTGGGTGCAGGAACCTCCGTAGCAGCCGGTTTTACCGTTTTCTCCTGGTTGTCTGTCTGCTGAGCCTGAACCGGAGGTTTACCATGAGCAGGCTTGGTGCTCTGCTTGGGTTTTCTGCCTCTCTTATTCCGCGGTGACGAATTCAGCTCTGAGGGCTCCACCTTACTGAGCTTGGGCGCCTTATCCCTTTTAACAATAGCCGGCTTTGCCCGGTTTTCATCCGGAGAAGTCTTATTCTCTGCATTCCTGATCGCCTGGATATCCAAAATCTTATATATCAGATCCTGCTTCTTGAATGATTCTACTCTTTTAATGTTTAACTCTTTGCCAATCTCCCTCAATTCAGGAAGCAGCTTTTTGCTGAGTTCTAAAATATCATACATACTGAAATTGATTAATTACAATTGATTTTTTTGAAATACGGATTATTGAAAGGGGTTACTAACTTGACTGATTAACAGGCTGCAATATTAAAAAAAAGTTTTCTGCCTGCAAAGAAAAAACTTTAATATGTCTCAAAAAATTCAAATCTGCTTCAAATTTACAAAAACATCCCAAAACCGGCAAACCATCGCACTAAGATAATGTTAATGATTTATAAAAATTCAGACATTTTTAATAACAAACCAGACTGAAACCGACATAGGTTTTTTAGAATCTGATTTTTTTACCTATTTTCACACCGGCTAACGAAGCTCAATGTTTATTAATTCCGGCTAACTCCGACTTACAAATGAGGCAACTGAAAATATCCAAGCAGGTAACTAACCGCGATACATTGTCGCTGGACAAGTATCTGCATGAAATCAGTAAAGTGGAGCTGCTTTCACCGGACCATGAGGTTGAACTGGCAAAGCGCATAAAAAAAGGCGACCGCCAGGCACTGGAAACCCTTATAAAAGGCAATCTCAGATTTGTAGTTTCAGTCGCTAAACAATATCAGAATCAAGGACTTAGTCTACCCGATCTGATAAATGAAGGAAACATGGGACTGATCAAAGCTGCAGAAAGGTTTGATGAAACCCGGGGATTCAAATTCATATCCTACGCCGTATGGTGGATCAGGCAATCCATCCTTCAGGCGCTTGCCGAGCAGGCCCGTATTGTGAGGCTTCCCCTCAATAAAATAGGATCGATCAATAAAATAAATAAAACCTTCAGCCAGTTAGAGCAGGAATTCCAGAGAGAACCTACCCAGGAAGAATTGGCCGAAATTTTAGAAACCCGCATCGACCTGGTCGAAAGTTCACTTGGCGTTTCCAGTTCGCATCTTTCGATGGATGCTCCGATTAACGATGATGAAAGCAACAACCTTTACGATGTTCTGCTGAATAACGATTCACCGAGTCCCGACAATGAACTCATGACCAGCTCCCTCCGTAAGGAGATTGAAAGATCGCTTTCCACACTGGGTGAAAGGGAAGCGGATATACTGAGATATTATTTCGGACTTAACGGATATCCCCCATATACCCTTGAAGAAATCGGGGCCGAATTCAGCCTTACCCGTGAAAGGGTAAGACAGATCAAGGAGAAAGCCATCAAAAAATTAAAAAATCAATACCGTAACCGTCTTCTCAGAAGTTATCTCGGGATGTAACTTAAGAAACATGTCTGAACGATTAATAGCACCATCCATACTTGCGGCAAATTTCAACAATTTAGGTGCCGACATTGAAATGATCAACCAAAGTGAGGCAGACTGGATTCATTTTGATGTAATGGACGGCGTTTTCGTACCGAATATCTCCTTTGGAATCCCGGTTATTGAGCATGTTGCAAAAATTGCCGGAAAACCGCTCGATGTTCACCTGATGATCATTGATGCCGACAAATTCATCGTACCCTTCATTGAAGCAGGTGCATCCCTGCTGACCGTTCACTATGAAGCCTGCCCCCATTTGCACCGGACGGTCTGGCAGATTAAGGATAACGGTGCAAAGGCAAGTGTCTGCCTTAACCCGCATACACCGGTCAGTTTGCTGGAAAACATTATCGTTGATCTTGATATGGTATTGCTGATGTCGGTTAATCCGGGATTCGGGGGTCAGAAATTTATTCAGGGAACCTACGACAAGGTAAAAAAGCTAAAAGAGCTGATTCAGGAAAAAAATCCGGAATGCCTGATTGAGGTTGATGGTGGCGTTAATTTTGAAACAGGTGCAGAGCTCTTTAAGGCAGGTGCAGATGTCCTTGTTGCCGGAAGTTTTGTTTTCGGTTCAGAAAACCCGGCCAAAACCATCGCCGGCCTTAAAAGGGTTTAATACCCTCCGGATATCATCCTGCAATCATTTTCGCCGCCAAGGTATCTGCAACATGTTTACCTGCCAGTACTTCGGTAAGCCTGAGCGAAAACGCCAACGCTTTCCCTGCTCCCCTGCCGGTGACAATGTTTTTATCCTGAACCACAGCCTCTGTGCTTACTATGGCCTCCTTAAGGTGACTTTCGAAACCCGGATAGCAGGTAGCCTCACGGTTTTTAAGCAATCCCAGTTCGCCCAATACAAGCGGGGCAGCACAAATTGCCCCCAAATACCGCCCCTGCTCGCTGAACTCAACGATTTTTCCGCGCAATCCTTCATGATTGTTAAGATTGGCAGATCCGGGCATACCACCGGGAAGGACGATCATGTCGGCCTCATCAAATGCGGCCTCACTGAAAAGCTTGTCGGCCTTCACCGTAATCCCGTGCGATCCCTCCACCTCGATGTGGCCGGAAATGGAAACAGTGGTTACGGAAATACCGGCACGCCTCAACACATCTATGACGGTAACGGCCTCAATCTCTTCAAATCCCGCGGCCAGAGGAACGATAACCTTCTTCATATTTTAAGGATATTTGATTTCAGTAAAAATAAGGCAAAGTTCAGAAACAAAAAAAGATCCCGGCAGGATCTTTTTTTCTGAATTGGAGTGAAAATATAAATTAATTCGGAGCATACTCACTAAGAGATTTTTCAAGTTTTTTGCGGGTAAAAAATATCCGGCTTTTGACCGTTCCAAGCGGCAGATTAAGCTCATCTGCGATTTCCTTATACTTATAACCCTCGAGGAACATGGTAAAAGGAATCCGGTAGTCATCCTCCAGGTCCTGGATCGTATTGTTTATTTCACGCGTACTGTAAAATGAATCCGGTGAAGGGTAAACCTTATCCCTGGTAGAGGTAATGTGATAATCGCCGGTTGAACCTTCAAAGGTATTTTTTGTTTTGATACCACGACGGTAGTCGTTGATAAACGTATTTTTCATTATGGTATAGATCCAGGCCTTAAAGTTGGTATTCTGAGCGAATTTATCGCGATAGGTCAAAGCCTTCAGAAATGTCTCCTGGAGAAGGTCATTCGCTTTCTCACTGTCGGCGGTAAGGCTAAGTGCGTAATAATGCAGTTTGTCACTCAAACCCATTAAGGCATTATTGAACTGTACTTGAGTCATCGCTTTTAGTTTTTATTTGTTTAAGACAAAAGTACATCAAACAGAACAGAATAAAAAGATTTTTAGATATTTTTATCGGTCGATTTTGTCTATATCTCATAGAAAGCATTTATACTCTTTATTAGCTACTGAATTTGAGGTGTTTATAAGTTTACCTATTATAATTTCGCTTTCAGAAATTTTGTTGAAAATATTCATAAGGCATTCAAATATCATATTTACATCAACCTTGAGGCAGAAAATAAGCCGTAATAAAAGCTATTTAATAGATTTGCGACGGTTGTAAAACAGAAAGAAAAATGGAAAGAAAAACAGGGAACAGAACAGGTTCTTTCACATTCAGAAAGTGGTCCAGGAAAGGCTATTCATTGTTCAGGATGCTGAAAAACGTAGTCCACATCGGAGTGCTCGCTATCGTATACCATCAGGCCAGTGCCAGGGTCAACCCGGAAGTGGTGACCTTGACTTCCGACACGGTTTCCCGGTCTGTCGAGTTAGAGGAAATTATTGTGGGCACGACACGTACTCCCCTGGTATTTCCTGATGCAGCCAGGATCGTAACGGTAATTGCTGCAAAAGAACTTCAAAAAATGCCTGCTGCCAGTCTGCAGGAAGTATTAAGGTATATCCAGGGAGTTGATATCAGACAACGCGGCCCCGCAGGAATTCAGGCAGATATTTCATTAAGGGGCGGATCCTTTGACCAGACCATGATTCTATTAAACGGCATCAATATAACCGACCCGCAAACCGGACACCACAACCTCAACATACCCGTCAGCCTTTCACAAATCGACCGGATTGAAGTCCTTGAGGGGCCCGCATCCAGGATTTACGGACCGAATGCTTTCTCCGGAGCGGTGAACATAATCACTAAAGCAGGATTCAAAGACCATTTTCACTCAAGATATACCGCAGGCAGTCACGGCTTTTCGGATATTGACCTGTCGGGATCCCTGAACAGCGGTAAATTTTCTCAGACCATTTCGGTCAATACCAAGTCGTCTGACGGCTATACAGACAATACCGATTTTGAGGTCCGGAATCTCTATACCCGGACGGTTGGCCGTTTCGATGAGGGAATGTTAGATCTTCAGTTAGGATTGACCTCCAAGGCTTTTGGAGCAAATTCCTTTTACAGCGCCAGGTTTCCGGAGCAATTCGAAAAAACGGGGACTATGTTCACTTCACTCAAATGGACCGGTACCTCTCCAATCCACCTTAGTCCGGCCATTTACTGGAGGCGTCACCACGACCGTTTTGAACTGTTCAGGAACGACAAGCCTTCGTGGTATGCGGGTCACAATTATCACATGACAGACATCTTCGGAATGACCGTCAATTCCTGGTTCGAATCCAAACTGGGAAAGACGGCAGCAGGTGCGGAAATCAGAAATGAAAACATCTGGAGCAATGTATTAGGGGACCCTTTAAAAACACCGGTAAAAGTTCCGGGAGAGGACGCTCTTTTTACCAGGTTCAGGTCGAGGACCGGTTTTTCGCTTTTCGCGGAACATACCTGGACATGGTATAACCTATATGTGAATGCAGGGATCCTGGCCCAGAGGAATACAGACCTGGACATGAAATGGAGGTTATATCCCGGTGCGGATGTTGGCTACCAGCTATTTCCGGAGTTAAAATTATATGCAACGGCAGGTAAATCCTTACGGCTTCCTACATTTACCGACTTATATTATACAGGGCCCACCAACATCGGGAATGCTGAATTAAAACCCGAGGAGGTATTTCACCGGGAAACAGGATTAAAATATGCAAAAAGGGGGATTAACGGCCATATCAGTTATTTTATCCAGAATGGCAAAAACCTGATAGACTGGGTAAAACTTCCGGGGAATGATATATGGCAGACTCAAAATCACACTGCTATAAGAACTACAGGATTTCAGATACATACCGATTTCCGGATTTCAGACCTCACCGCAGGCAGGTCGCCGGTAACTTCGGTTTCAGCAGGATATCATACCACGCAATTGAAGAAAGAGGAGTCTGAATACATATCCTATTATGCACTGGACTATCTGAGGCACAAACTGACCCTTAGCCTTCAGCATAAGGTTATACGGAATATTTCATCCTGGTGGACCATCAGTTACCAGGACCGCAACGGAACCTATACCGACTACCGGAATGGCAGTCCGGAGGAAAAAGAGTATTCCCCTTTCTGGCTGGCTGACTGGAGGTTGAACTACAGCCCCGGAAAGATCGGCTTCAATCTGGAAATCACCAATATCCTGGACAGGAAATACCGTGATATTGGCAGTATTGCGCAGCCGGGACGATGGATAAAAGCAGGGATATCCTTCAGTCTGGAATAATTTTGATCTGCAAAAGACTTCTTTGATTTATCCGAAATGTAGTATATTCGCTTAAAATTTTTCAAAGATGTTAAAAGGAATATTAGCCATTTCAGGACAACCAGGACTGTTTAAGCTGGTTGCTGAAGCAAAGAACAGAATCATTGTTGAATCATTGCTGACAGGAAAGCGCATGCCGGCAAACCCTTCGGCCAAGATCAGTTCGCTGGAAGACATTGCCGTTTACACCCAAAGCAGTGAAATTTCCCTGAAAGATGTATTGAAAAAAATTCACGGACACGAATCAGGCAATGCAGCTATCAGTGCAAAATCTTCAGATAATGAACTGAAGAAATATTTTGAAATCATTGTACCGGAATATGACAAAGACAGGGTTTATCTGTCGGACATCAAAAAAATCATATTATGGTACAACATACTACATGAACATCAGCTGCTTGACTTCAGTGAACCGGAAGAAGAAACCGGTACGGAAGAGAAAGCAGAGCAGTCAGAACAGCCTTGAGGTTTTACCAGGCTTTCTGGCCATCCCTGCCAAACGGTCTTTTTCAAGAAGAATACTTAAAAGTTTTGCTGTAGCCAGAGCATCGCCGGCAGCGCGGTGCCTGGCTTCATTCATAATTCCAAGTGCACTGCAGAGGTTTCCCAAAGAGTATGAGCTGTATCCGGGCATAATTTTTCTGGACAATTGTACAGTACACAATTTTTTTCTGTGGAACTCATAACCTAAGCGCGCATATTCCTCCTGAATAAACTTGTAATCAAAATTGACATTATGCGCAACAAAGGTCCGGCCCGCAGTGAGTTCAACAATTTTCGCCGCTACCATATAAAACTTAGGCGCATTTTCCACCATTGCATTGGTGATTCCGGTAAGACGGGTTATCGGGTAAGGAATATCCATTTCAGGATTCAGCAAAGTATCAAATACCCCGGTTACCTCCGTTCCATTATGCAAAACCACTGCTATTTCGGTAATTTTTCCGTTTTTGTAGAAATTTCCGGTAGTTTCTATATCAACAACTGCAAACACTTATGAAAAATTGTTTATTTTTGTAATAATTAACAGGATGGAAAATTAAACATTTAATCTTTAATTCCGTTTTTTGGAGTTAAGTATTGAAAATAATTTTTATTTTTAAACAGCCATTAAATATTTAACTTTAAAATCAGTAATATGAAAAGATTTACATTTATCGCTTTGGCTTTACTGCTGACTCTCGGTGTTTTTGCACAGAACGCCGATAACAAGTGGGCAATTGGTCTGGGTGCCGGAGGCTATTACACCAACATTGTAAATGCCACCAATGACAGGTTGGACAACGGTTTCGGTTTCACCCCGGAGCTTTATCTCAGCAGGTATCTCAGTCCTTCGTTCGATGCTTATCTGAAAACCAACATCGGATTATGGAACAGCACAACCGTGGTGAACGATCTCGACGTTGCAAACCACATGCTCAATCTGAGGTATAAATTATTTAATGACAAGATTCTTTCGGCTGACAGTAAGGTACAGCCCTATTTCTTTGCAGGCGCAGGTTTACTTCAGGACCATGACAAGTCAGGTGCAAACTGGAATGGTGGTGTGGGTTTCAAATTCCCTCTCGGCGACATTACATCGCTCTATCTTGAAGGTGGTTACCTGAGAGGTATTGAACCCGAATCAGGCAACCGCGACAGGGACGATTTTATGAAAGCAACCATTGGTCTGGAATTTAACCTTGGAAAAGGAAAAGACAGCGATGGTGACGGTGTGCCGGACAGAAGGGACAAGTGCCCGAATACACCAAAGGGAGTTGCAGTTGATGCTGACGGTTGTCCGCTCGACAGAGACGGCGACGGCGTGCCGGATTATCTTGACGAATGTCCTGACACCCCAGGTCTGAAAGAATTTAACGGATGTCCCGACAGAGATGGCGACGGTGTACCGGATCACCTTGACGAATGCCCGGATGTACCCGGACTGAAGAAGTTCAACGGTTGCCCCGACAGCGATGGTGACGGCGTGCCGGATCATAAGGATGAATGTCCGGATACTCCCCGCGGATGTCCGGTTGACGAAAAAGGCTGTCCTCTGGATTCAGACGGTGACGGTGTTATCGACTGCGAAGACGATTGCCCGAATGAACCTGGCCCAAAAGAAAACAAAGGCTGCCCGGTAGGCCTGATCGAAATTGATATGGGGCCTGTATATTTTGATTTCGACAAATCTGTTCTGAAAGCCGAAGGCAAGGCAGAATTGGACAAACTGGTCTCTACTCTGAATGCAGCCAAAAAATATGAAGTGGTTGTCAATGGTCATACCTGCAACATCGGTGCAGAAGGTTACAATCAGGGCTTATCTGAAAGGCGCGCCCAGGAAGTTGTCAAGTATCTGACCACAAAAGGTATCAATAACGCATACGTAGGAGCTAAAGGTTATGGTGAAACTCAGCCTGCTCAGCCAAATACATCAGTTACCAACAGGAAACTGAACCGCAGGGCAGAATTCGACGTAAAAGTCCAGAAATAAGAATTATCGTTCAAAATACGCAGGAACAGTCCGTCAATTCTGACGGACTGTTTTTTTTATCTGTACGCTTCTTTAAAAAAGTAAAAAAAAGGCCGGAAAATTCATAAATAGTTTGTTATTTTACAGTTACGGACAGATTTATAACCAATCTGACGAAAATTGTATTTTTTTATAATTTTTTATGTCTTATTACTTATGAATGTATTTGTTGCAAAACTGAGTCCTGCAACCACTGCACAGGACTTGGAAGCACTTTTCGGAGTGTACGGTGAAATTGTATCTGCCAAAGTGATCTTTGACAGGGAAACAGGAAACTCAAAAGGTTACGGATTTGTCGAAATGAAAAATGACGATGAAGCCAGGGCTGCCATTGAAGCGCTTAACGACAGCGAAGTTAACGGCAACCAGATTGTTGTAAAAGAAGCTAAACCCAGGGAGGAACATGAAAGCAGAGCTCCGCGAAAATCTTTTCAGAAAAGAGGAGATTACCAGGACAGGCGGGGTGGTTACCAGGACAGGAGAGGTGGATACCAGGACAGGAGAGAAGGCTCTGGAAACCGCAAATACTAAAGATTGATCCATTTAAACAACATCCGGAAATGGATCCTATACCCGAAATCCTGATCCGGTCGTTGTATGATTTATAGAAAAAGGGTTGTCTGGGTGATACAGACAGCCCCTTTTCATTTCATTAAAGGGGGCGCCATTACCAGCTCATTTTTACCGGAAGTCCGTAATGCATAATCAAATCCGGGCTGCATCGCAAAACTGCCGGTGTTTCCATGTATGTCCAGGGCAAGATAGCCAATCTGGTGTTTCTGATGGTCCGGAATTTTGGCTGCAATGCGCATTACAGCCTCCCTGCAGGCTTCATCCGGAGTTAAACCCTGCCGCATCAGCTCCACAACAAGGAAAGAACCAAGTGTCTTCATAACCAGTTCGCCGGAACCGGTCGCCACTGCCCCCCCAATATCTCCGTCTACGAACAATCCGGCCCCGATGATCGGTGAGTCTCCTACCCTTCCGTGAAGTTTGAATGCCATTCCGCTGGTGGTACATGCCCCGCAAAGCCTTCCCCGGCTGTCAAGCGCAAGCATCCCAATGGTATCATGGTTCCAGATCTCTTCGTTCTCGATGTTGATCACCGGCTTGAAGGTCCGGTCGGTCTTCTTCCATCGCTTCCATGCACTCCTGGCCGCAGGCGTGAGCAAATTCTCACGGCTGAACCCGTTTTTCAGGGCAAATGAGAGGGCACCCTTGCCGGTCAGCATAACATGCGGTGTCTGTTCCATCACCTTTCGGGCCACAGAAACAGGATGCTTGATATGTTCCAGAAAGGCAACCGATCCGGCATTTCCTTGCTCATCCATGATGCAGGCATCCAGTGTCACCTTACCGGTGGCATCCGGCAGCCCGCCGTATCCCACCGTAATAACTTCCGGATCTGCTTCAGCGACTCTGACACCCGCCTCTACGGCATCAAGGGCATACCCTCCCTCCCGGAGTATCTCCCAGGCCGCCTCATTGGCCGGTATACCATGATTCCAGGTTGAAACCACAATGGGCAACTGAACTTCCGAAGTCATTAACGGCACGGACATTACCGGACCCGACAGGGCTATTCCTCCGGAAACTCCGGATAGGGTCTGTATAAAATTTCGGCGTGATATCATATCCTGAAAAACAATATCTGAAATAAATTTGAAATGGCTAAAATAACATTTCAATGGGTAAATTAATTATTTTTACAAGAGATTAAGGAAAATTCAGATGAAGCATTCAATAGCCACACTCCTTCTGCTGTTTGTTGCGATATTTTCAGGGGCACAGACAATAAACAGCCTGTCAGAATTCTACAGGCAGTTTCAGGCTTCCCGCTACCAGCAGGGAATTGTAATACCTGAATATCCCATTGAGGGTTCACCACACGAGAGGGATGAATTCATCGAAGGCACAGTGGCCACCAGGTCAGATATCCGATACGAAAATGTTCCCCTGAGGTTCAATATACATGAGAATGCCGTTGAATTCAAAACTGAAGAAGGTGTCATCTTCTTTCTGGCTGCACCCGAGGTAATCGATTTTGTTCAGATTGGAGAAGACAAGTATGTATATGTACCTTATTCTATGGGCAACAGAATCCTTCGTGGTTTTTTCAGGGTAGCAACCGAAGGCAAAGCAACCCTGTTGGTCAGACAGTCAATCAATCTCAAGCAGCCTGAACCTCCTGCCCCTTATAAAGACGCCCAGCCTGCCCGATTTATCAAACTGGCTGATGAATATTATCTTAAAATCGGGCCATCCGAAGCACATAAAATTTCAAACCGGAAAGAACTGCTGCAGCTGATGGGAGATAAAAGCAGTGAAGTGGACGAATTCCTGAAAAAAAACAAGGTACGGTACAACCGGCCGGAAGATCTGATAAAGGTAACCGAGTTCTTTAACTCCCTTTTATGATGCAAAAAATCCTGATCATATTTGCCCATCCGGCATCCCATAAATCAAAAATTAACCGCCGGCTGATCGAAGGTTTAAAGACCATGGATGGGATTACCATTTGTGACTTATACGAAAAATATCCGGATTTCTTTATAAATGTAAAACACGAACAGAGACAACTTATTGAAAATGATATTATTATATGGCATCACCCATTGTATTGGTACAGCTGTCCGGCCTTATTGAAAGAATGGCTGGACCTCGTCCTGGAACATGGATTTGCTTATGGAAGAAATGGCACAAAGCTCCACGGAAAGAAAATCTTTAATGTTGTCACCACTGGAGGAGATTCTTCTGCCTATAATCATCCGGGTAAAAACCAGTATTCGATAAAGCAGCTGCTGGCTCCCTTTCATCAGACTGCACTGTTGTGCGGCATGCAGTACCTGCCCCCTTTTGTGGTACATGGGGCACATAAATATGATTCCGTTAAAGTCAGGCTTGATATAACCAAATACCAACAGATTATTACCGGACTAAGGGATAATGTATTTAATGAAGAGTCGATAGCAAGCTGTAATTATCTGAATGAATTAATTACGGGGGAATAGGTATGTACGGCGAAGATTTCTTTTTACATGCATTGATATATCTTCTGGCTGCAGTTATTTCCGTACCCATTGCACGACGGATAGGGTTAGGGTCTATTGCAGGATATTTACTTGCGGGCATAATAATCGGACCGTTTGTCCTGGGATGGGTAGGCCAGGAAAGAGAAAAAGTAATGCATTTTGCAGAGTTCGGGGTCGTTATCATGTTATTCCTGATCGGTTTACAAATGCAGCCTTCCATGCTGTGGAATATGAGACGAACCATATTCGGAATGGGAGGCTCACAAATGGTGCTGACCAGTCTGCTACTTGCCATTGCAAGCTTTTTTGCAGGATTTAACTGGTTTCAGGCCATTGCCATAGGACTGATATTTTCAAATTCCTCTACCGGGACTGTATTACAAACACTTGACGAACGTGGCTTGCTGAAAAACTCAGCCGGCCGTTCTGCTCTTGCCGTTACCCTGTTCCAGGACCTTACCATCATTCCCATTCTGGCCTTGTTACCCGTACTGGCCATGTTGGGTGGAGGAAGTACACTTGTCCAGGATAGCGAGATCTCTTCAAGTGCTTTTACATCATTTCCCGCGATAGTTCAGGTTGGCCTTATTGTTTCCATAGGTGCGGCGGTTATATATTTCGGACGGATTTTTGCCCGCCATATTTTCAGGTATCTGGCAGATACCGGCATGCGTGAAATTTTTACAGCCGCAGCTTTGTTGCTGGTAATTGCTGCAGCCCTGGGGACATCATACGCTGGATTGTCTCCTGCCTTGGGGACATTTGTTGCCGGAGTGGTTCTTGCCGACAATGAATACAGACATGAACTGGAGGTTACCATTGAACCGTTCAAAGGATTGCTTCTGGGATTATTTTTTATTTCCGTAGGGGCAAGCATTAACTTTCTGCTGCTTGTCAGTCATCCGTTTAAGATATTTTCATTCGTTCTGCTTCTGGTTTCAATAAAATTTATGGTACTCTGGGTAGTGGCCAAGATCTTTGGACTGAAACACGGACGTGAAATGCTGTTTTCGCTTGCCCTGGCTCAGGCCAGCGAGCTGGGATTTGTTCTGGTGGCATTTTCTCAGCAGCTCAACCTTTTTGATCATTTTACCGCCTCCATGCTGATTATCATTATCATTTTAAGTATGGCTATTACCCCGTTTCTGCTTTTGCTGAATGAGAAATATATCAGGCCATGGTATATCAGGAGACGGAACAGGCAGGTTCCCGATGAAATCACGGAACGGAATAATAAAATCATTATCGCCGGATTTGGCCGGTTCGGACTGGTGGTTGGCCGGTTACTGATGGCCAACGGGTTTAAGGTGACCATTCTGGACGGGAATCCGGCCAATGTTGAAATTCTGCGAAAACATGGTTTTAAATTATTTTACGGGGATATTACCCGGCCCGAAATGCTGGAAGCTGCAGGGGTAAAGGAGGCTAAAATGCTTATCCTGACCATGGCGGAATATGACGAAGCACTGAAAATTGCCGGATATCTTAAAAAACACTATCCAAACCTGAAAATCGCCGCAAGGGCAAGGGACACGATTCACGCGTTTGAATTCTACAAGCTTGGGTTGAATATGGTACAGCGGGAGACTTTCAATTCAGCCGTTGAACTGGGTTCAAAAATTTTATCCTATATGGGATTTACCAGATACCAGGCATACAGGGCAGCCCGGACCTTCAAGCACCATGAGGATGATATCATGTATGAACTATACCAGCACTGGCTTGAGGATGAAAATCGGTTCATTCAGGAAACAAGGCGTTTTTCGGAACAATTGGATGAGTTGCTGCAAACCGAACAGGCATTCTCTATCCATGATACCGACTATGCCTGGGACAATCCGGCATCTGACGATGAAGAATCGGGCCGTGACCACTGATCCCCGATGCCCCTGAAGTGCTGCTAAAAGTCCATGCTTATGCCGAAAACCAGATTGCGCGGACGCTGATAAGTATAACCTTCAATGCCAAAACGGACTTCAGGATCTGTTCCCTTATAGCCGGTATAGGTGTAAACATTCTGCATGGTTGCAAAAATTCTCACCTTGCTTACATTTCTCGCCAGACTGTAAATGGAATAACCCAGAGTAACATGGTCAAGTTTTACGAAAGAAGCATCAGAAAGATAATAGTCCGACAAATACTGAGAAGTCTCCAATCCGGTTATAAGCGCATTCCTGCTGATGTTGCCCAGGAATTGCGATGGGTGGTAAACTCCCTGGCTGAGAGCTGATATCGCCCAGGTGCTGTTATATACATACTGGCCGGTATGAGACCTGACAGACATTCCAAGGTCAAGGGACCCCCATTGCAATCCGGTATGTAAGCCAAAAATAAACTCCGGAAGTGAACTTTTTCCGGCATATCTTTCATCAGAGGGATTCAGCTGATTGTCGGGTGTAGCTTCATAGACACCTTCCAAAGGCAGGCCATTGGAACCATAAACCTGCTTTTTCAGAAAAAATGAACCGGCAGGATGTCCTCCTGCCTGTACCTGTACATAGGCCGGATACTCTCCCGGAATACTGCCGGCAGAAATCCACGGCAGACCTGAATCCCCCGGAATAAGCAAATTTCCAAGACTGTTCCTGTTCCATGCACCATTCAGGCCAACTTCCCATCTGAAATTATGGGTATCTGCAGCTAACATTTTCAGGCTTGCCTCAATCCCTTTGTTCTCAATATTTCCAACACTTACAGACTGCCAATCCATTTCCTGACCCATATTTACAGGCATCCAGGCAAGCAGGTCCATGGTAGTCCGTTTGTACGCATCAATGGTTCCGCTGAGTCTGTTGCTCCAAACCGCAAAATCGAGACCTGCATTATATTCATGAATCTTTTCACGCATAACATCAGCTGCAGGAAGGTTCTCCCGGTACAGCCAGTGCCACCTGTCGCCAAAACCCGGCAAGCCTGCCGTCGGCCCCGAATAGAATCCTGTCATATAGGGGTCGGTTGACCGTGCAAAATTCGGAATTCCGGAGATTCCGTAACTGGCTCTGAGTTTAAGCATCTGAATCCTTTGGGAATCCTTAAGGAAAGGCTCGTTGTTCAGTTTCCAGGCCATGGATATCGCCGGATAAGTGCCCCAGCTGTAGTTGTCGGAAACCGCCAAAAGACCATCCTGTCTTACTGAAGCAGCAAAAAAGTACTTGTCATTCAGATCCAGTCCTGCATGGGCAAAAAAGGAAATGAGGTTTCGGTCAGACTGATCAGCCGCAAACAGGTATTCTATACTCTTCGAATAATTCATATCCCGGTCTTCTCCAAGGCTTCCAAAATGCTGTCTTGACAAACCTCCTGTCAACGCAAAATGATTGGTCCCGGCTTTATTTCCGGTTGTGTAGTTTACCGACAGGTCAACCAGGTTATTCTTTCTGGTCTGCTTATAATTCCTGAAGGTTCCCCCACCGTTTTCCAGGTCTGCCCTTCCCGGGAAATTTTCAGGCTGGATAATTTCTCCCGCACCATTAACCGCATCATAAGCCAGATTCAAATTAGCCCTCAGCTTTGGCATGTTGTGAAACTGGTAACTGGCTTGTATGTTCCCGATACTGCCCACAATCCTCGAGAAATCCTCGGTCATGTTCAACAGGGCAACCGGATTAACAGGAGCCAGCATATTGGGTTCACCGCCCGGCATTGTCCAGGTAAAATATTCAAACCAGCTGTCATCACGGACCGGTCGGGTCGGGTCGAAATGAAATGCCGACCGGAGCGCCTGCTTGTTGGCAAACCGGTTGTTGTTGAGCATGGCTTTCATATTGATTCTCAGCTGCAGGTGGTTATCAAGCAGTGTAGGCATGATCCCTAATGACATGATCACCCTTGAAAACTTATCGGTATCCAGAATACCATTTTCGTTGGTAAAACCATACGAAACCCTGAATGGGACACCGCCCTGCAGGCCGCTCAGACTCAGGTTATGGTCAGTACTGATGGCTGTCCGGTTAATTTCATCATGCCATACCGTTTCTGTATTACCCAGGAGTGGAACACCGGTTTGCGGAAAACGGTCGGTAACGAGTCTCCTGAATTCCGCAGCAGTCAGAACATCGACTGAACGGATAGGCTGTCCGACGGATACCAGTGCACTGTAGTTAACTTTCAAAGGATCACCATCCCTGGCCATCCTGGTCGTAATAATGATCACCCCGTTTGCACCCCTTGATCCGTAAATCGCCGTAGCAGCAGCATCCTTCAAAACAGTAAACGACTCAATATCAGATGAGTGTATTATACTTAGCGGATTTCTTATACCCGATACACCTGCAAGATCGAGAGGAATCCCATCCACAATATATAATGGAGTATTTGTATGCAGCGAAGATCTTCCCCTCAGGTAAAAATCAACATCATCGCCTGGTGCGCCACTCTTCGGTGAAATCTGTGCCCCGGCAATACGACCCGCTATAAGCCCCTGAGGTGCGGTAATCAATCCCTGATTAAAATGATTCTCCTGAACTTCCTCAAAAGAGGCAGTTGGATTCTCCGCGTTCATCTGATACAAATCCAGTGTCTTTTTGTATGAAACGGCTATTGGATTTAGTTTAACACGGTAGTTATCAGCATTTCCCGTTTCCACCTCACGATCATGGTAACCCTTTGCGGAAATTAAAAGCACCTGGCCTTCGCTGACAGTAATGGCGAATTCGCCGTTAATCCTCGAAACAGTCCCCGTAATGGTTCCCATCCTGAAGATGTTTGCACCGGCAACCGGCTCTCCCGAAATAGCATCGGTGACCCTGCCCTTTATATTTTTTTGTTGTCCGTTAACTGTTGTGCCAGAAAATATCAATCCTGCAACCAGAATAAAAAAAATTCTCCTCCGAAAGTGCCTCATCTGTAATACCGCATTTTTGCCACATACCGATTCTTCCCGGGCCAGTTATGGCTTTAACCAGCCTGTTGAAAAAAAATCTGACATATAAGGCAAGATTATTCCGAAAACAAACCGGTCCAACCATCAGGTCATACCGGATTCATTTTTACGGGACACAAAAATAGAAAAATAGTGGAAATAAAACCTAACAAATTTCCATAACATTATGTTCAAAATAAACTACAAACTCCGGAACCCGAAAGCAGTCAATACAGATATAATAGAAAATCAAGGTTTTACCAATTCATAATTTTCCATGGTAACAAAAAAATCATTAATAATCCCATAAATATCAAACCATTCCCAGATGATGATTTTCCGTGGATTCTCAGGACGCTCAACCCATTGACCATCGGTAAATACGGGTGCAGGGATTTCCCTGGTTTCTGCCCATGATGGATTTTTAACCACAGCCACGGCTGCCTGGTCGAACAGGGCCCTTCCGGGAGGATTGCCCCACATACCGTAACTCTCGAACAGATTCACCGAATAGTCACCCCAGGTGTGGAATTCCCCACCATTCCGGCCTGTTACGGGAGAAGAAATTCTTGGTCCTTTACCGGGCATCCGGCGAAGGATCTGATCGCGGGAAACCATTACAGCAGCCGTTCCCGAAGGTTTTCCTCCGCGAACCAAAACCATTTCAAAAGGTACGTCCACGTCAAGAATATAGTTCATAGACGGGATATCCCAATCCTGGTTGTGTTCTCCCGGTTCGGGATAATTGGAGCCCAGCCAGACAATCCTTACATTCTTAGCTATAGCAGGCTCTTTAAGCAAGGCCAAAGCGATATTGGTCAGTTTTCCGACAGGCAATAAAACCAGTTGCTGGTCCCGTTTTTTCATGGCCTCTTCAATAATAAAATCAACCGCTTCGTGACCATCAAAGTCAGTTTCGCTTATATGGGCTTTAATCTCTTCGAACGAACCGTTGGCGCCTGTCTTAAGCGGAATTTTTCCGAAAAACCCACCACACAATTGCATCACCCTTTTGGCTTCCTCATAGTGGTCACTTACATCCGATTCTTCGGAATACCCGGTGGGTGCACTGGTGGCATTCACCGTAACCCCAACCACATCAAAATGGTCACCGCTGAAAAGCAGGTAGGCCAAAGCATGCTGGTCGTCTACTTCGTTGTTGGCATCGGTATCAAAAAGTACCGGAATTTTTTGAAACGATGTCCCCTGCTTTGCCGGCTGACATGAAATTAACACCGTAAAAAAGGCAAAGAGAGAAATAATGGATAAATTCTTCTTGTTCATCATGTTGTTTTTTATGGTTTTTTCTGAATAATCATCCGCCGGTAGCTTACCAGCTCAGGTGTGCCGTTATCGCGCACTTCCAGAACGATATGCAGGTTCTGGTCACCCAGGTCATCCGGTAAGGCTATCGTTAACTTAGCCTTGTCACTATCTTCCAATGAAATATCCCCCTGATAAGTATCAGCCTCCCGATACCGGAACCAGTTGAATTTCAGCTTGTCACCGTCCGGGTCAAACGAACGGGAAGCATCCAGTCTGATTTGTTCTCCTGGAATACCGTAAATGGCAAGAATTCTGTTGCTTTTGTCTCCGTTTACCAAGGCAACCGGCTCGCGGTTTACCTCACCCGGCTCTTTCACTGACCATAGCAACCTGTTTTTAAAACTGTTGGTAGCCGCAGGGACCCATCTGACGAGTTCATGCTGATCCACCTCGCAAGTGGAATAGTAACTGCCTGGGAAGCCTTCCCCAAAAGGCTTGAACATGCTGCCCCAGCTACCCTGGGTTGGATCAGCCGGATCGTTCAGTCCAAAAACTCCGCTTAAGAGGTACAGGAACGAAGGAGTATCGCCTTCTCCCCCGTCGTCATAAATTTCAGACATGGGGCCGTGCCCGTTCACATCTTTCGATGTCAATGGTTTCTTATAATCCGGATCCCTGCTCCATACATAGTACCAGAAATGGCCATTGTCATAAATAACACTTCCAAGGCTTACAGGATCTTTTCCATAGGTGGGGATAGCCGTACCAAATCCAGCACAGCTTTTCTCCTGCATAAGCCTGAAACCGGCAAAATACTCAAACGATATATCCTGAAAAAGGATTCCAAACAGATGGATTTTGGGAAGTAATTTAAAAAACGCTTCTTCCCCATGTTTTTGGCGGAAACGGTACAACGCCTGGACAAAAGTAATGGTACCACCCCAGGCCTGCACAAAAATGGGCCGGTCATCCTCTTTTTCGAAGATCTGGATAAGAAATTCGCTTCCCTCTGAATCCTTCGGCTCGCCGTTAGGGTTCAGGCCTTCGCCGATCCAGTCATGAAAAGAGATGGAGTCCCACGAGCTTTCCACGTACCTGTCGGCAATTTTCCCGGCAAACTTCAGCGTGTTGGTAAGCCAGATAATGGGAATGGCGCCCCTGCCGTGTTTGGTGACAGCCAGGAGGTCATCATATCCGGGCAGGTTGGGGTCATGTTTTAATAACTGCGGAAGTTCCTCCTTGTAGGCGTCCAATATACCCATAGCTTTCGCCCAGGGGCCTTCGTCGTTATAATTAAAATCGGGCAGCTGGTTGGTTACTATCAGTGCTTCCAGATCAAAATATGAACTGTAATAGAGATACCGGATGAAGGAGTTTCCATCATCGTGGGTCATATCCGTCAGGATAACCACCCGCGGTTTAACCGGCTTTGCATCTGGTGTGCAGGCTGAGCCAGCCAGTAATATACATAATACCAGCAGCAGGTATAATTCTTTTGAAATATTCACTGGAATCTTTTATATCTTCATTGTTTATTATCAGATCGTTACCGCGATGCGCTCACTCCCGGAGGAATTGCATGCGGGTAGCAAAAACGGCCTGGAGAGAACAGGAGACCTCTGGCCGGGGTCAAACCTATTGTTGATAGCTCTGTTCTTCCCACATGTCACCCCTGCGGGACTTATTACATGCCTCCATAGTGGATCCTTGATGCCCCGCGATGAAACCGTGAGGCAGCTGAGGTTCTAGTTTTTGGGTGGTGTGGTTTCCAAACCGCGCCACCCATTATTTCAAATTGATATTTCTGCATTAAAGTAGACCCTGGGTGCTGGTTTTTCTGTTGTATAGACCAACACGTCATTGGTCTCGATCCGGTACCCTGACGGAATTCGCTTCGCTACCAGCCTGACGGTATGATTCCCTTCGGGCAGGTCATACTTCCAGGCAACTTCATGGCGGCGGTCACGAAATGCCGTGGACATGCCAATGGTTTCAACGAACTGATTATCCACCCATACTTCAAGCTCAAGAACTGCATCGGGAAGGTTGTTTTCCCTTGCTGCCCTGCCGGTCACCACATAGCCGCATCCGGAAATATCAAAGGAAATTTCAGGATTTTCATTGTTCAGCCTGCGCTGAAGGCCAGTTCTCTCTTTCGGATGAATCCCCTCGAAGGCAATTTCAAGCGGAACGCATTTCGGTGCCTGATAGAGGATATCCAGGGTTTCCCCATTATCTTTGCCGCCATTGCGCCTGATCATTTCCACTGCATGCCGGAAACCGGTTTCATACACTTTCCTGAGCGACATATCGGTATACCGGAAATTCATATCCTCCACCTTGTCTATTCCCTGCTTCCAGTAAGCAGGGATGTTGCTGTACCCGATCATGGTCCCCAGAATTCCGGCGGCATTGGCCGGATTACAGTCGGAATCGTAACCGCAGCGGGTACTGATGTCCACCGTAGCCCCAAAATCTCCGTTTCCATACAGTAATCCGATAACGATATAAGCCGCATTGATTTTTGCATCAATATTAAACGGCCTGAAAACCCCGTCGGGACAACCTTTGTCATAAGTCCACTTTTTCTGGGCTTCAAACCAGGCTCTTTTCCAGTCATCCGGATATTGCCTGTACCATTGGATTACGTCAGCTATACACTGATAAAATTCACTTTCAGCCGGTACCGTTTTCAGGGCTTCTTCCACAATGAATTCCATATCATCGTGAACAAATGCCAGCGCATACATGGCAGCCACGTATATACCGCCATAAACGCCGTCACCGTAGTTCATGATGTGGCCAATGCGCCAGCCAATGTCTGAAGCGGAATTCACCATTCCCGGCGACATTAATCCGGCAAAATCGGCTTCAATCTGAAAATCGATGTCATCGGCATGCGGGTTGTTCTTCCAATGGCCCGATGCAGGGGGCATGATTCCGTTCAGAATATTATAACGGGCAGCCTGGTTGGCATGCCACAACTGATATTCTGCATGTGCAAAAGCCAGGGCATGCAGTGAATCGGCAGCATCCAGGCCATGCTTTTCAAATACATCCACGAAAGTCAGGTCCATGTAAACATCGTCGTACAATCCCGGGGAATTTTCATACCACCAGAGCATCTGGTTCTCGTCCCAGGGGATCGGTACATGGTCGCCAATCATGGTACCGTTCCATCTGAATTCTGTTGGACCGCCATAAGTACAGCCGATCACCTGTCCGGCCCAGCCGCCCATGATCTTGTCCTGCAGGACTGATTTCTCCATGTGGACAATTTGTCCATCCTGAAATCCGGTTGCCGTGCCGTTCTTCTCCGCATGGCATGAAAACAGAATGACTGCTGCTAAAAGAATAAGGTTATTTGACTTCATTTCCGTTTGTTATTTGGTTATAATTCAGTTAATTCATTAAGCCAGGGTATGGAAGGCTGCGCTCCCATACGGGTTACAGAAAGGGCAGCTGCCTTGTTGGCCACCTGAATAGCCTCAGCCAATGATTTCCCTCTGGCCAGTTCCACCACCAGATAACCATTGAAGGTATCTCCTGCAGCGGTGGTATCTACAGCAGTAACAGGTATGCCCGCAACGTGGCCTTCAAGGCTTCCCTGACGGAAAAAGGCCCCTTCACTGCCCGTAGTTATAACAACAGACCCGGCCCCAATATCCTGAATCCGGTCAGCCAAAGTGGATACTGAACAGCCATCCATACCCGTGCCTGCAAGCAACAATGCTTCATGTTCATTTGGAGTTACCAGCGTCAGCATCGACAGAATCTCCCGGTCGATGGTCGCGGCCGGAGCCGGGTTTAGCACCACCGGAACACCGGCCGACCAGGCAATCCTGATAATCCGGTAAACGGTTTCAATGGGTATCTCTAACTGGACCAGAACCATATCTGCACCTGCGATAATATTACGGTAATGGTCAATAATCTCAGGTGTAAGCCTGGCATTGGCACCCGGTGCTACAGCAATGCTGTTTTCCCCGGAATCAGCCACATTGATCAGGGCAACGCCGGTAGGGACGCCACTGGTTATTTCAATGCAGGAGGTATCAATCCTATCTGATTTATAGGATTCAAGTGCTTGCCTGCCGAAAAGATCGTCGCCCACGCAGGCTATAAAAGTTACATTCCCGCCAGCCCTGGCGGCTGCTACCGCCTGGTTGGCGCCTTTACCGCCCTGAACCACAAAAAAGTCTCCGCCTAAAACGGTCTCCCCGGGTTTCGGAATATGGGGGACCCTGCAAATCATGTCGGTATTGGAACTACCTGCAACAACAATTTTCGGTGACATGATCGCTTAATATAATCGTGATACAATAATCAGTGCCAGTCCGGCCACAAAAAGCAAAAACATGGCAGTCAGGAGCCCGGTTACGCCCTTAGCTCCCCTGAATTCTTTCCATATAAACACCCCCCAGAGAGCAGCCACCAAAGTAGCGCCCTGTCCAAGGCCATACGAAATGGCAAATCCGGCCTGTTCAGCAGCAATAATATTGAAGGTCATACCCAGGCTCCAGATGGCCCCGCCAAGAATGCCAATCAGGTGCAGGCGGGTGTTTCCTTTGGTGAAATAGTCGGAATAAGTAGCTTTTTCACCAGCCAGCGGGCGGTACATAAACAAGGTATTCCAAAGGAAATTGGAGATCAGCAGTCCGACGGCAAAAACCACCGATGCCGTATAGGGAGTCAGTTTGCCAGCTTCGGGATTTGCAAAATCGGGTGCCATGGAGGCGGCCACGAAACGGTAGAAAAAACCCATCAGAAATCCGGCTAACAGGGAGATCAGGATACCCTTTGTGGTGGAATTCACCGAGGAACCAGGAATTTTCCGGTAGGCCAGCGCATCAATCACAATGGCAGCAGTAACCAGTCCAACCCCCAGGAACAGCAGTACAGGGTTGCCTAATGGGGTTGCCAGATAGTTGGTGACCACCCCTAAAACCAATGCCAGCCCGATCCCGATCGGAAAGGCTACGGCCATACCAGCTATGGCAATGGCAGCCACCAGCAGAATGTTGGCAATATTGAATACTACCCCGCCTAAAAAAGCGGACGAGAGCGACTTGAAGTCGGATTGCGCCAGATCGGCCGTAAAACTACGGCCTTCGGTACCCGTACTGCCCGCCGTAAAGGCAAGCAACAGGGAAAGCAACAGAACCCCGATGGCATAATCCCAGTAAAACAACTGAAACGGCCACGATCTCGCTGCCAGTTTCTGGGTATTGGCCCACGAACCCCAGCAGAGCATGGTAACAACTGCCAGTATTACGGCCCAGGTGTAGGAATGAATGACAATCATAGTTTTATCTTTTAAGTTGGTTTATTGAATGGTTTAATCTTTTTTATCACAGACCTGATATGAGCCGGAACAGCAACCATATGGAATAGGTCCACAGTAAATGGAAATTTATATACTGATTCATGATTTCACTGGTTTAATATTCCTGACAGAATCCCTGACGATAAGTCTGGGAGACAGTTGAATGCCGATGGTGCTGTCGATGATATCGCCAGCCGTGACAGCTTCTAAAAGTATACTGACGGCCTTCCGGGCAATCTCCTCGCGGGGTTGTTCAATGGTGGTCATCGGACTACGGAGGTAAGCCGAGTAAGGCTGTTCGTCGAAGGTGACCAGCGAAATATCCTTGGGGATGCTCAGTCCGGAATCCTGTAATGCCCTTAGCACACCCAGGGAGATCAGGTTACCCAGGGCAAAAATGGCGGTTGGCCGCTTTTTCAGCTTCAGCAGCCGGAGTGTCTCCAGGTATCCATTCTCCTCCCCGAAATCATGACCGCCAACCAGTTGATGCCTGATCCGGATCCTGAATTTCCTCAGGGCGGCCATATAGCCGGCAATACGGTCCTGACTGCTGGAGACCCCTTCAGGGCCATGAATACAAGCGATGCGCCGGTGGCCCGACTTAATCAGATGCTCAGTCGCCATATAGGCCCCCAGATAGTTATCGCATGTAATATAGGGGACCGGAGATCCGGGGAAATAGCGGTCGATGGCCACTACAGGAATTTTGCGGTTCCGGAAATGGCAGACATGGTCACAACTTAAACCAACCGGTGCTAAAATAATTCCATCAACCTTCCTTCCTGCTAATAACTCAAGCAGTTCCTTTTCGGATCCCGGATCATCCTGACTGTCGCACAGTATCAGCGAATAGCCCTGCTTTCGCAGTTCCATCTCAATGGTTTTGGCCACTGAGGCAAAAAAAGGATTGGAAATATCGGGAACGATCAGCCCGATGGTTTCGGTACGTTCAAGCTTCAGGCCACGGGCAATCCGGTTTACAGAATAACCAAATTCAGCGGCAGCACTGACAACACGCCGGCTGGTAGCTTCACTGATCCGGTGTGCTGCAGCTTTTCCGTTCAACACCCTCGAAACAGTGGTAACCGACAGTCCCAGTCTGCCGGCAAGCTCCTTAATATTACTTACATTGCCTTCCATTTCAACCCATACAAATATAAAACGATTTTCGAATGGCGCAAACGTTTGTGCAATTTTTTTCAATTTTACCGGAAATCACGGCCACAACTGTTTCCGGTTCCAAAACTTTGCCTACATTTAACCACAAATCAATCTTTTTAATATGGAATCCAAATTTATCCAGGTTGTCCGGTTAAAAGAATCCGGAACCGTGCAAATAAAGGAAGGATCTGCAATCATTGATAAGCAGGCCATTAACCATCCGATATCAGTCGTCAACTGGAAATCATTCCCCTACTCTCCTGAAGTCAGTTTTCGTATTGCTCATACGGAATCCCATATCATCCTGAAGTTCAATGTAAGGGAGAAAGCAGTCAGGGCAGTCGAAACCAGAATAAACGGTGAGGTTTATAAAGACAGTTGTGTCGAATTTTTTGTTTCCATAGACGGCAAGCATTATTACAACTTTGAATTCAGCTGCATAGGAACACCTCATATCGCATATGGTGAAGGGCGCCACAACCGTCAGTATCTTCCTGAAGAGGTAATCAGGCAGATTAGGATAGAATCTTCACTCGGGGATAAACCTTTTGAAACTAAAACGGGAGATTTTGCCTGGGAGCTGACGGCTGTCATCCCGGTAAGCACCTTCATCCACCATCCGGGAATCCGGTTAAGCCAGTTGAAAGCTACCGCCAATTTTTACAAGTGTGGGGATGAACTTCCGGAGCCGCATTTTGTGACGTGGAATCCGGTAGGTACGGAGCAGCCGGATTATCACCGGCCGGAATTTTTCGGCAAACTGGAATTTGAATAACCTTATCAGCCAACCAAAAACCAAAGATGAGAAGACGGGAATTTATCAGGTCAGCGGCAGCCGGTACTGCCTTACTGACCACATCGGGTGTACTGATCTTTAACTCCTCCCCTGCCACTGAGCCGGGCGAATACACTGCCGGACTGCAGTCGGCACGGTTGATCCCGGTAGCCTACGAGACAGACATTGCAGTGATCGGGGGGACCACAGCAGCCATAGCCGCTGCAGTAACTGCCAGGGAACAAGGTGCTTCTGTATTCCTTGCCGCACCTGAACCATATCTGGGCGAAGACATTTGCGGAACTTACCAGCTGTGGGCTGATGCCCGGATTGCCGGAGAAACTGCATTAGGGGCAAAACTGTTTCCCGGTGAACTGCCAACTCCCATGCACATCAAGAAAACGCTGGATGAAGAGCTGATCGCGAACAAGGTCGACTTCCTTTATTCCAGTTACGTGACCGATATCATTACCGACAGCACCGGAAGACCTGCCGGAGTAGTTATAGCCAACCGGTCGGGACGCCAGGCTGTAAAAGCAAAGGTTATCATTGATGCAACCGCCCGGGGTCTCGCAGCCAGACTGGCAGGAAGCAAATTCCGGGAATATCCCGTAGGCCAGCATCCGTTCAGCTTCATTGTAGTCGGTAATCAACCCAGGGAAATAAACGGTGCAACCGTGAAACGGATGCCTCAGAAGATTAAAGTCAGGGACCAGGAATACGAGGCCCTGGAATACACCCTGAACCTGTATATGAAAGACAGCTCCTGGAAGTCGTTCTGCCGGGCAGAAAATGAAGCGCGCGACCTTACCTGGGACCCCGGCCAGGTGGATGCTTCGGACCTGCTGTTTCAGGTTCCGCCGGATCCGGTCGTTGGCAAAACGCCATATGACCGGATACAGAATCAGATCATACCTGAAGGCGCATTTCAGCCAGCTGACCACGATAATATTTTCCTGTTAAGCGGCATGGCCGATATCCACCGGGAAACCATGGCTTTACTGCTGCAACCCTGCGGACTGGTCCGGTTTGGTGAATCCATCGGAACCAGTACTGCTGAACTGGCCCGATCGATCCGCTTGTCGGATTTCCACTATGTGAAGGGGGATCTGAGGTCTGACCTGATTTCAGGCGATACCGGGGAAATACTTGAAGGACTCCGGCCGTCGCTGAACCGGGGTTCTATAGGCGCTGAAAGCACCGCTCTGCCTGTTTTAGGCACCTACGATGTGGTGGTCATGGGAGGCGGTACCGCCGGTGCCCCGGCCGGGGTCGGCGCATCCCGGAACGGCGCTAAAACCCTGGTCCTGGAATACCTGCACGGCCTCGGAGGCATGGGTACCCTGGGCATGATCGGCCGTTACTGGGATGGCTACCGGGAAGGTTATACCCTGGAAGTGGATGCAGGCGTCCGGGCCATCGGGGGTGATCACCCAAGACAGAAAAAAAGACTGGACGAATGGGTATTCGACTGGAAAACGGAATATTTCAGGCGTGAAATACGAAACACCGGCGGTGAGATCTGGTTTGGCGTTCTGGGTATCGGGGCTTACGTATCGGACGGAACCGTGAAGGGAGTGGTTGTGGCCACACCGGCAGGCAAAGGTATTGTGCTTGCCCATACCGTTATCGACTCCACCGGAAGCGCCGATATCGCTATCGCCGCAGGTGCCGGGTATGAATATACCGATGGATTATCGGTGGCCGTACAGGGCTCCGGTATGCCGTTTAAAAATCCCGACGATCATTATAACAATACCGACTGGACTTTCACCAACGACACGGATATGCTGGACGTGTGGCGTACTTTTATAATAGCCAGGGATAAATTCGCCGAACACTACGATATCGGGAAACTCCCTCAGACCAGGGAAAGACGGCGCATGACCGGGGATTATACCGTTTCCGTATTAGACATTTATAACAAAAGGACCTATCCGGATACTTTCTCGATACACGTCAGTTCATTCGATACCCACGGATTTACCGAAGATCCGTTTTTTTCCCTGCGATGGCCCGATGAAAGCACCAAACATATAACCGCGCTGGTGCCTTTCAGGGCACTGCTGCCAAAGGGCCTGGAGGGAATAGCCTTAACCGGGCTGGGTGCCAGTGCCCACCGGGATGCCATGCCGGTCATACGCATGCAACCCTGCCTCCAGAACCAGGGATACTCCATGGGCTGGGCTGCAGCCATCGCTGCAGAAAACAAACAGCTGATCCGCCAAATCAACCTGAAAGAACTTCAGAAGAAACTGGTCGGAATAAAAAACCTGCCGGAAGGTGCCTGCGATTATACAGATAACTATCCACCATCCATACTGCAAATCCAGGAAGCAGCCAAAAATGTGGTCAATGATCTCGAAGGCCTTGAAATTCTTCTGTGGGATACCGAACGTTCGATACCCGTTATGGAGGACTTCTTTTACATGAGTCGCAATGAGGAACATAAACTCGTGTACGCCAGAATCCTGGGCATGATCTTCAACCCTGCCGGATGGGAAGTCCTGAAGAATGCAGTGGACCAATATGACGAATGGGACGAGGGATGGAATTTCACCGGGATGGGACAGTTCGGCAGGAGCCTGAGTTACCTCGACAGTCTGATCATCGCCCTGGGCAGGACGAAAAAAAGCGAAGCCATTCCTTCAATCGTCCGGATGGCCAAAAAACTTACTCCGGAGAGTGAGTTCTCTCATTTCCACGCCGTAGCTATTGCACTGGAAACCATTGGAAACCAAAGCGGTTCAGAAGCTTTGTACCAGCTGCTCCGGTTGCCGGGTATTACCGGTCATGCCATGACCGATATCGAAACCGCCCGGAAACTTACGCCCAAAAGTCATGTGGATACTTCCACCAGGAACAATTCACTCCGGGAACTGATCCTTGGCCGGGCATTGTTCCGGACCGGCGACAAAAACGGCCTGGGTAAAGAGATCCTTGATACCTATTCCAAGGACTTACGCGGCCATTATTACCGGCATGCCAGCGGAGTGCTTAGGCTCTATTCAGCTCCGGCCGTTCCTGAAATTGAGTTATAGTAACCATAGATTCATCCTAAAAGTATACCACATGCCTGTCGAAATCAGGGAAATCTCTAACCGGTCAGATTTAAGGGAATTTATTTATCTCCCGGAAAAACTACATAAAGACCACAAAAACTGGGTACCACCTGTTTACCTGGATGAATTTGAATATTTTGATCCGGACAGAAATCCGAATTTCGCACATTGCGACACCATAAGACTGCTCGCATATGACGGAGGAAAGCCGGTTGGCAGGATCATGGGGATCATTCACCATGAATACAACCGTGTCCAAAACGAGCAGCATGCAAGGTTTTCATGGGTTGAAACACCTAATGACCAGGAGGTTTTCAATGCCCTGATGACCGCTGTGGAAGACTGGGCAAGATCCAGGGGCATGACCCATATCGTCGGGCCTCTGGCCTTTTCAGATAAAGATCCCCAGGGATTTCTGGTGGAGGGATTCGAACAGCCGGTAACCATTGCTACTACCTGTAATTTTCCTTATATGATTAACCTGACGGAGAATTGCGGTTTTTCTCCAAAACTGGACCTGGTCGTCTACCAGATTCCTGTTCCGGAGAAATTACCACCCTTCGCTGCCAAAGTGCTGGAAAGGTTTTCCAGACGGAATGGGGAACTGAAAGTCCTGGAATTTACCTCACGCCGGAAAGTAAAACCATATATTCGACCAGTACTTCAGCTGGTTAATGAAACATTCACCGGCATTTACGGATTTTTTCCTTTCACGGAAAAGGAGATGGACAATATGGCCAACCGGTACCTCTACCTAATTGACCCAAGGTATATCAAGATTATTGTGAATGCCGCCGGCGAAGTAGTGGCCTTCATACTTGGCATGGACGACCTCAGCGAAGGCTTCCGGAAGGCAAAAGGGCGGTTGTTCCCGTTCGGACTGATCCACCTGCTGATTGCTGCCAAAAAAAGCCGTCAGCTGAACCTGTTGTTAGGTGCCATCAGGCCTGATTACCAGGGGCGGGGACTGGATATGCTGATGGGGTCCAGGCTCCTGGAATCGGCTAAAAAAGCGGGGAAAACCGTAATGGACTCCCATCTCGAACTGGAAACCAACCTTAAAGTCAGGGCTGAAATGGAACGAATGGGTGGCAAGGTGTACAAACGATACAGGATCTGGGAAAAAGAACTGTAGTAGCTACAACCACCGGTTTTTCCTGAAAAAGTATAACATGACGAGCGCCACCATGATCATTACCAGCCAGATGGCCGGATAGCCAAATTTCCAGGTAAGTTCAGGCATATGGGCAAAATTCATCCCATATACTCCAGCAATAAAGGTCAACGGAATAAAAATGGTGGCAACAATGGTCAGTGTTTTCATCACCTGATTCATTCGCTGGTTTTGTATGGAGAAAAACAGATTGGTACTGCTCTCCAGCGATGCGGCAATAAAATCACAATTATCGAGTAAAGTCAGGCTAAGGTCCTTGATCTCATCAAAATACTTTTTATGCCTGTTTTCAACAAAATGAAGCCCTTCGCGTCCGGCAACTATGGAAAAATCCTTAATGGGCTGGATTGCCTTGCGGATGATATGGACTATTTTTTTTGTTTTCTCAATCTCAAACAATAAAGCAGTGGACAAACTCTTTTCCGGATTCTGCATCCCTAACATTTCCGATTCCTTATCAAGCAACTGCAGCGTCCTGAAATAATTATCCAGAATGGATTCCAGCATGGTAAAGAGCAGATAATCAGGTCCCCGTTGTCTTAAAATCCCCTTATTCTCCCGCAACCGTACACGCAAGTGACCAAAATGGTCTGACCTCTTCTCCTGAAAGGACACAAGATAATTCTTTCCAAATACAAAACTGATCTGTTCTGTACTCATATCCTTACTTGCCGGTACCGTTGATTTAATGGTAACAAACGAAAATTCCTCAAACTCCTGGAATTTGGGCCTTTGGTTGACATCCAGTATATCCTGGATAACCAGATGGTGTATGTTGAGTTTTTGACAAATTTTGACAATCGTTTCCGAATCTGAAAGTCCGTAAATATTGAGCCAGTAATACTTGTCCCGATCATCAAAATATCCGACCTCATCAGCCTTCACAGATTCAAATTCTGAGAAATTATCTTTATTATATACAAATAACTGTATATCAACACCTTCATCCGACTGACTTCCGGTAAATACAAAACTGTTCGGATCAGTCTTTTTCCGGTTGAGTAGTTTAAATGCACCTGCCGGCTTAAAATATTCCATATACCAGGTTATTATGGATTTTCAATTCAAATATACCAGAATATCTCCGGATGATAGTAATGACTGTTCAGATAAATAGCTCGGCAAACCATTCGGTTCACCGGAATATTTTATCTATGGCGATTACCGGCATATTATCCAGGTCGCTGAATGCATTGATCAGTCCGGCACAATGGTAATCCCGGTAATTTTCCAGGGTAATCCTGCGGATGGAGATTTCACCTGAACCGAGCAATTTTGCCCTTTGGGTACCGGGAAGCAAAGGTGTATCCGGAGTATACCAGGCCTGTCCTTTCCTGAAAACCAGGTTGGAGGCAAAGCTGTCGGTCAGGCACCCATTCTGTACAATAATGATATCATCGCAATCCCCCCTTTGTGCAAAAAGTTTTTCCAGCTGGTCGCGCTGTGCAAATTTCAGGTGGTAATCGATGGTATCCGCTTCCACCAGTTTCAGGCTCTCGATTTTGCGGTAATGGTAAGGGATAAATTCCACAGAGTGAATCATTTCGCCATAGATGACCCGGCAGCGGTAAAGACCCAGCCGGCATTCTTCAGGAACCTGCACTAAGTTCTCGAGGTTTTCAGCCATTTCAATGCCGAAAAGCTCCTTGCGGGAAGCATTAAACCGCCGGCTGTGCCATCCGGCGTTTACCAGCCGCCCTTCTTTAACCTGTATGGTTTCAAGCAACCGGCACATACACCTTCTTTATCATTTCGTCATATTCACTCCGGGCATCGCTCTGAAAAGTGATCCCTCCCCCACTTTTGAACACCAGTCCGTTACCGGTATCCTCAACAAACCGGATCATAACGGCACTGTCGACTGTTTTGCCGTCGAAAATCCCGAAAACTCCGGTATACCATCCCCGGTCATAATTTTCAGCCTTCCGGATGATCTCCACCGTTTTGGGTTTTGGGGCGCCAGTGACGGAGCCGGCAGGCAGCAACTCCCTGAAAATATCGCCCAACCTGCCTTTCCATCCATCCTTCAACTTACCGGTAATGGCCGAGCTGACCTGGATCAGGTCCCGGCGATTGGTGTGCAGTCGCTCCGTATACCGGAAGCGTTCAACAGTTACCTCGTCAGCCACCCGGCTCAGATCATTCCTGATCAGGTCGACAATGGTATGGTGTTCCGCAATTTCCTTACTGTCTTCCAACAATAGCGTCTCTGCATCCGGATCAGTTGCATCGGCCGTGCCCTTCATCGGATGTGAGGAGATTACACCATCCTCGCTGATCGTGATGAAAGTTTCCGGAGAGAAACAGGTAAATACCCCTGGTAAATGGATTTTATATCTGGCTTTACTTATATGGAACAGTTCCTTCAGGGAAAGATTGGCATTGATCCGGGTCGGCTGGGTATAGTTCAAAAGAAAAGTATCTCCACGCAGGATGTGGTCCATGACCACGCGGAATCCTTTCGTGTACAATTCCGGAGAAACCGGTTGGATATCCCATACGGTTAATGGTTTGGCATAGTCGGATTCCGGCATATTTCCGTTCCGGGAAGTTTTGTACCAGATGCTGCATTCCGGCTGGCCAACAGGTTCAATGATACCCTTTTCAGCAAATGCATCAGTAAGGAAAACAAATGGCTGACCACTGCGTCCCAATTCATTCATTTCGGTAAATAACCTGCCGGCATCGAGTATCTTCATACTGCAAAAGTAATATCCTGCAGTAATATTGAATAATGTTTCAGGAGGAGAGATAAAATTCAGGAGAGAAAAGCCCTATATATAATCCAGAATCTGCCCGGAAATCTGTTTCAGGGAAATTTCTGCCACTTTGGTCTGGTATTTAACAGAGATCAGGCGTTCCTCAGCATCGAGCAGGCTCTTCTGGACCTCACGGAGTTCGAGGCCTGCCAGGTTCCCAAGCTTATATCGTTCCAGCGCAATTTCCAGGTTCTCACGGGCAACCTCAAGATTTTGCTCCTCAAGTCTCAGCAGGCGGATATTATTCTGGTACGCATAATAAATCGTCAGCAGGTCAGCCTTGATGGCCTGTTCCACCTCCTGATACTGGACCCTTCGGTTCTCCACCTCAATAAGGGCATTGGTTTTCTCCCTTCTCCGGTTATATCCGTCGAAGATATCCATGCCGATGGTCAGTCCGTAGTTCATCCCCCTGACATGCTGATTGCTGGTATTTCCGGTTCCGAATCCGCTGTAGTTATAGGTATAACCCGAAGAAAGCGTCATATAGGGATAAGACCGCGATTCGATGATTTTGTGGTCCAGTTCGGAAATAACCTGATTTTTTGAGGCAATCTGCAAACTGGTATTAAAGTTAAGGGTCTGATCGAGCAATTCCTCGTATACCAGGTTCTCATCGATCCGGATCAGGGTGTCCTGAAGGATAAAACTGACGCCAACATCTTCAGCAGCCATGAGCTCGTTCAGTCGGATCTGCGATGCGCGCAGAACCTCATTCTGACGGGCATACCTGGAACTGTCTGCATTCAGATAGACAAGCGACTGAAGGAGTTGCAGCTTGGAGGCCGCTCCCAGCAGATAGCGCTGTTCATCAATCCTCACCCGCTCTTTCGAAAGGGAAACCGCATAAGCGAGGTTTTTATAAAGCGTAAGTTGCTGGATATAATAGTTATACTCGGCAACAATTCCTGAAACCAGGTTTTCCACCGACATCTGGGTATTGAGGTCCCCCATCCTCTTCAGCTCACCCAGTTTCTCATAGGTTGTCTGAACCTGATATCCCCGGAATATGGTCATACCAAGATTGATACCGGCAGACCCTGATGTATTGTGAATGTTTGAAGACAGGTTACTGCCTCCTTCGCGCAGGTTCTGGGTGGTACTGTTTACTGTACCCCCAAACCGGTTGGTAGTCGTTATAACGGGAAGCATACCCGCATTTCCCCTGGAAAGATTGTTCGCAGCAATATCTTCCCTGTTGCGGATCACCTGGATGGAATAATTGCGCTCCAGCCCGGTGGCGATACACCTGCTAAGGTCATATACCTCCTGAGCTTCCGCCTTAACAAACAAGGATATCAGCAAAAGGAACAAAATCTGAAGTCTCATACTAATTGCTTTTCTCGGATTCAACGGGTTCAACATGTGATTCGGTAATAATTTTGGTCTCACTGGAAACCGACATATAAATGGCCGGTACGACATACAAGGTCAGGAAGGTAGAGATGGTCAGCCCGCCCACAACGGCAACCCCCATGGCTACCCGGCTCTGGGCGCCTTCTCCCCAGCCTAATGCCAATGGGAGAACACCGAGGATCGTAGACAAACTGGTCATCAGGATCGGTCTGAAACGGGCCGCCGAGGCATACCGGATGGCATCTCCCTTCGAATATCCGGCATTTTTACGCTGGTTGGCAAATTCCACGATCAGAATTCCGTTTTTCGATACCAGTCCGATCAGCATGATGATACCAATCTGACTGAAAATATTCATGGTAATATTGAAGTACCACATAAATAACAGGGCACCCGTCAAGGCAAGCGGTACGGTCATCATCACAATGATCGGATCCTTGAAACTTTCAAATTGTGCCGAAAGCACCAGGAAGATCAGTACGATAGCCAGGAGGAAGGCAAACATCAGACTGGAGGAACTTTCCATAAAGTCCTTGGAGTCACCCGCAAGCGCTGTTCTGAACGAGTCGTCAAGCACTTTTTGGGCGATCAGGTCCATTTCTTCCAGGCCCTGACTGATGGTTTTGCCCTCAGCGAGGCCCGATGAGATGGTTGCTGCCACAAAACGGTTATAACGGTAAAGCTGTGGTGGAGCGGTAGATTCCTGAAGTTCCACAAAATTGTCGAGCTGTACCATTTGCCCGAAATTATTCCTGACATACAATGATTTCAGGTCGAGGGGTTTATTGCGGTCATCCCGGGCAAGCTCACCCAGGATCTGGTATTGTTTACCGTTCATAATAAAATAGCCGAATCGTTGTCCACTGAGTGCTAACTGCAGTGTCTGACCAATATTCTGTGTGGAAACGCCCAGCAGGTTGGCTTTGTCGCGGTTAATCACAATCTGAAGTTCAGGTTTGGTAAACTTGAGGTTGACGTCGGCCATAACGAAGGTTGGATTACTGTTTACCTCGGCCATAAATTCGGGCAGGATTTCCCGGAGTTTCTCAATGTTGGGAGCCTGCAATACATACTGTATGGGCAGTCCGGCACGTCGTCCGCCAAAGGTTGACTGCTGGATCACATTGGCCCGGGCGCGGGTTTTCTTTCGCAACTCCGCAGTCAGCTGATTGGCGATCTCCTGCTGGCTGCGTTGCCGCTGAGCAGGGTCGACCAGCAATACACGCACGAAACCACCTCCTCCGCGGATCATGGAAGTAACCTTATCATACTCCGGGATGGTCCGCTCCACCAGCTCGGCAATTTCTTCTATGTAGCTCAGGGTAAACTCATAAGTCGCCCCTTCCTGGGTGGTAATGTTGACATTAAGCTGGGACCGGTCTTCCAGTGGGGCCATTTCCGCCGGAATTACTCTCCAAAGGGTGTAAATCAATACAAAGGAAACACCTAAAATCGCCAGGGCAATAAACCTGGTTTTTAAAAAGCTGTCGAGTGAATTCTGATAGATATTATTGATGGCTACAAAAAACTTCTCGGTGAAATTATAAGCCTTACTCCTTTTATGCCTGGTCTTCAGCAACTTGGTAGAGAGCATAGGCGTAAAGGTCAGGGCCACAAAAGAAGAAATGGCCACCGCACCGGCGATAACAATACTGAATTCCCGGAAAAGCCGTCCGGTCATCCCCTCCAGGAAAACAATCGGGAAAAACACGGCCACCAGGGTGATGGTCGTGGAGATGATGGCAAAGAATATTTCATCTGATCCCTTAAGACCGGCCTCCAGAGGCGTCATCCCCTGTTCAATTTTCACATAGATATTCTCCATCATCACAATGGCATCGTCAACCACCAGACCGATGGAGAGCACAATGGCCAATAGTGTCAGTACGTTAATGGTAAAGCCTGCAATATACATGACAAAGAAGGAACCTACCAGGGAAACCGGGATAACCAGGATCGGAATTATGGTGGTCCTCCAGTCACGCAGGAAAAAGAAGATAATGATAACCACCAGGAAAAAGGCCAGATAAATGGTACTCTGCACCTCCTTGATGGAGGAACGGATATAAGAGGTATTGTCGAATCCGATATCAACCATCACATCATCCGGAAGGTCTTTCTCTATAAATTCCAACCTGCGGTAGACCTCATCCACGATGTCGATATGATTGGCACCAGGCTGTGGGATCAAAACAGTAGAAACCATGGGAATCCCGTTCATCTTGGCAATACCGCGCAGATCCTGAGGCCCAAGCTCTGCCCGGCCAATATCCCTGACCCTGACAATCTGGTCGCCCGTTTGTCTCAGTATAAGACTGTTGAATTCTTCAGGAGTAGTCATCAGTCCAAGCGCCCGGATGGTCAGTTCGGTGGCTGTCCCTTCAATACTTCCTGCCGGAAGTTCCACGTTTTCACGCAGGATCGCATTCCGAACATCCAGAGGAGTCATCTGGTAACCAGCCAGTTTGGCCGGATCAAGCCATATACGCATGGCATAGCGCTTTTCACCCCAGATCATCACTGCACTAACGCCGGAGATGGTCTGCAACTGTTCCTTAAAGGTAAGATCAGCTATTTCGGATAATTCAAGAAGCGTTCTTTTCGGACTTTTAACAGCGATCATCATAATCGGGCTGGCATCTGCATCGGCCTTCGAAACCGTCGGCGGGTCACAGTCGCGCGGCAGAAACCGCTGTGCCTGGGATACCTTGTCACGAACATCGTTGGCTGCCGTCTCCATATCGACCGACAACTCAAACTCCACCGTGATGCTGCTTCGTCCCTGGCTGCTCCGGCTGGTAAGCGTCCGGATGCCGGGAATTCCGTTGATGGACTGTTCCAGAGGTTCTGTGATTTGTGTCTCGATTACGTCGGAATTGGCTCCCGGATAGGAAGTATCCACAGAAATGATGGGTGGGTCAACACTGGGGAATTCCCTGATCCCCAGATAGGTCATCCCGATCCCCCCAAACAGGAGGATAACCAGGGAGAAAACCGTGGCCAGAACAGGTCGTTTTATACTTACGGATGAAAGACTCATTGCATTCTGTTTTCAATGTTCTGATTGGTAACCAGGGTATCCAGCTGAACCGGTATTCCCTGCCTTAACTGCAAAATGGCGGTAGTAAGGAGTGTATCCCCGAATTCAAGGCCCTCCCGGATCTGAATCTGTGATTCAGTCCTGAGGCCAATTTTTACCAGACGTTCTTCTGCCTTGCCATTTGAATAGACAAAAACTTTCTCACCCGACATTTCCGGAATGACTGCCTCTGAAGGAATGGAAACTGCATTTTCTATCTGAGACAACAACAACCGTACACTGGCAAACCGGCCTGGTTTCAGCTCCTCATTGGTATTCGGATAAAGTGCCCGGGCTATAATGGTACGGGTATTTATATCAACTTTGGGATCAATGGCATATACATTGGCCGTAAAGGTTTTCGGTATTCCGTCGATAACGAAGGTGATAGGGTATCCGGTGGTAATTTCACCGGCGTATCTTTCGGGAACGGAGAATTCGATTTTGAGCGGACTGATTTTGACCAGCCTGACAATTTTGGTCTGGGTAGTGGCGAAAGCCCCCTCGCTGATCATCCGCAGACCGACAATCCCATCGAAAGGAGCCCGAAGTTCTGTCTCCGAAATCCTGGCCTGAATCAGCAGGATATCAGCCTCTAACGACTGCAGTTCGGTGGCTACCTGGTCATAACTCTCACGGCTGATGGCATCCCGGTCCAGTAACTGCCGCTGACGGAATTCCCTCTCCTCCGTCAGTTTTTTCTGGGCCTGTAGCTTGAGCAACTGTGCCTGGAGTGGCCGGTCATTTATTTTAGCCAAAAGGTCACCCTTTTTTACCCGGGTTCCTTCGTTAAAATATATGCCTATTACTTTCCCGGAGGTCTCAAATGCAAGTTCTACTTCCTCATCAGGAATAAGAGATCCTGTGCTGTAGATCAGTTCATTCATCCGGGTAGGTACAATTACATAACCACTGGCATAAAGTGCCTGACCACCCCCGCGCAAACCCTGCCCCCTCATGGGAGGCCCTGCCTCAGTCTGCGGCTTATTCATTAAAGGTTTAAGCTTGGGATACAGGATAATCCCAAGAACAACAATAATCAGAACCACCGTAATGGCTATTCTGATTAACTTTTTACTACTCAATGCCATTGATTATTTTATTTTAAAAACCTAAAGGTATAATAAATGTTCAAACAGATTTGTTTGACTTATATTATGCCTGAAAGTTAAATGTAATCAACCATTTTTTATCGTCCCATTGTTTTAATCCCTGGCATTCAGTAAATAAGTAATGAATATTAGTGACAGCAGCTGGTCAGGGCAAAGAGGACTGACCCGGAAAACCAATGGCATTTCAGCGCATAACCGATGCCATAAGTGTTATTTACTCAGGGTAAATCCGGTACCTGCCGGCCTGAATACAGGTTCAACAATCAGGGTACGGGCGTCCTTTGTCAGGGTAATTTTCCAGAAATGATCTATGGTAACCGCCTCAGCAAGCCACCAGTAATCATCAGCATTCTTGGTTTCACGAACGGGTGCCCCCCATCCTCCGTCTCCCAGATAAACAATTCCGTTTTCATCGTCCTGCCGGTTGTTACGGATCGGGACAGTTTTTTTATAGGCGTGGTCATGGGCTTCAATGACCAGATCAACGTTGTGTTTTTCGAGTACAGGAATCCATTCATTTCTGATCTTCACCGGGATTTCCCCGTCAAAATCACGTACACTTGGCCAGGCAGCCACATGGTATTGCACAAGCTTCCACCTGACATTCCTGTTCGTTTCCAGCTGTTGGTCAAGCCATCCGGTCTGCTCCGACACACTGGTGGCATGGTCGGTATCCAGGGTAACCAGTACCAGATCCTGTCCAAAATTCAGGGCATAATAATTACGTGGCTCCGGGACAATAAACCGGTTGAAATAGAAAGGCGCCTTATCCCTGGTCTGATTGTAACCTCCGTCAATTTCATGATTGCCTATCGCCGGGACTACCGGGATCCTTCGGCCGTCGGCCGTGATCATCTGTTCATGCCAGTCGTCGAACCATTCGTCCCATTGCTGTTCGCTGAGTGCAGTAGCGATAAAATCGCCGTCGAAAATCACGAAATCGGGATTCTGTCTGGCCGCCAGTTCGTTCATCTCCCTTCGGACTTCCCTTCTGGATCGGGAATCACCGCCGGCAAGAATGACCAGGTCACGCTTGCCCCTGGTGTCAGGGATGGTCGTGAAATGAAATTTATCCGGACTTTGGGGATGGTTGATCACCACGTAATAGCTGCGGTCCGGCTTAAGCCCGGTAAGCTCGGCGGTATGGATCCATCCGGAAGTTTCGTCAAATGTAAATGTCGTTGCCTGGACATATTTCCACTTCCGGGGTTTCGCATCAGGCGATTCTGCATACCTTAAAATATTGGACCCCATCTGGCTGTCGGTACGCCAGGTGATGGTCATGGTCGTGGAAGGGTCATTCTGCCATGTCAGTACAACCTGACGGGGCTGCATGGCATCCATCGAATCCTGGGCCCAAAGCTCAAATCCGGATATTATTACCACAATGGATAATAAAATCCCCAAAATCATTCGTTTCATAGATATTTTTTTGAATTTTACCTCATCAACAGATATCCTAAAAAACATCCGGTGAGAAGAATGGTTTGATGATGTGTAAAATAAAATAGCCAGCCTTTCCCGGTTTATATTGATATTCCCGTTAAGTAAGTAACCAATAATGAGATCAGGACAAAAAGAAGTATAGAGATACCGGCAATTTTATTGAACCACCACAATACCCTGAGGTTAAACCGGTGCTTAAAAACATTGACAAGGGCGGTAAGCATGAACCACCATCCGCAGGCTCCCAGAAACACACCGGTAACCAAAAACAGGTTTTGATAGGGATGATCGATGTTGAAACTCATTCCGGAGCTGGCAAAAAGAGCCAGGAATGCAAAAATGGCTATGGGATTGGTAAGGGTCAGAAAGAACGTGGATGTCAGATCCTGAAATGGTGAATATCCCTTCCTTTTGAATTTCTTGAAATCACTGACCGGGTTCTTGAAAAAAATGTACAGTCCAAGTGCCACTACCGCAGCGGATCCGACCACCTGGAAGGTGAGTTGGTATACCCGGATAACCTCAATGATAAAGGTAAGACTGTAGCCGGCAACAACCGCATATACCAGGTCGGCCAGGGCAGAACCCAGGCCGGACATCAGGCCTGAGGCTTTTCCCTTGTTGACCGTTCTCTGGATGATCAGAATACCAATAGGCCCCACCGGCATAGCCACCAGGAAACCTATTACAATACCCGTTATCAGTAAATCGAAAAACATAGTTCAAAAATAATTTTTTTTGTTTCAAATACTCTAAATCCTCACCGGAATGGCTATTTTCGGGATTTATTTAAAATTTTCTGATGATATGGAAGAATTAACCGTAGGAACAAGGGTAGACCACCCAAGATATGGAGAAGGAATTATCAGTCGCGTCAATCTGGTTGCTTACGAGGTATTCTTTGCCCGTGGCGGTAAAGTTGAAATTACCAAACGCAGTAACGACCTGACTGTCATCGAACTAAAAGAGGAAACCCGCCCGAAGAACATGCTGACGCTCCAGGAAGTGGAGCAGGTTTTAGTGGATGTATTGGACCGCTTTAACGGCCTTTCGTATACATCACAATTGGGTGAGAAGTGGACCGGGGGCACGATGGACCTCAAGCCGGCCAATCCTGAGCTTAAATCAAAAGAGATCCCGATCGAGACCTTTTTTCACAAAATCGTAATGATCCGTGACCGGATGCGCGTACTTGAACAGAATATCAATTCCCATCCGCGCCTGACAGACGAGGAGAAGGTCAACCTTCAGCAATATATTACCAGGGTATACGGATCGCTGACCACATTTAATATTCTGTTTGCCGATAAGGAGGACTATTTTGTCGGGGCGAAATCGTAGTTCATTTCTGTACCTATTGTGCTACCCACATGCAATCCCTCCGGGATTGAACGGGCAAGAGCAACGAAATGATAATAAATAACGCAGATAAAATACATTTAAATGAAAACACTTATAACCCTGACTATGATGCTATTATCGATACCGGGCTGGTCACAGAACCATACCCTGAAATTATGGCCGGGGGGTGCTCCAGACTCGAACGGCATTACCGTGCCCGAGGAGAAATTCGACGGGGTAAGGGTCAGAAACGTTTCCGATCCGGAGATGTATGTATTTCTGCCCAAATCTGAAATCAACACCGGTGTGGCCGTCGTGATTTGTCCGGGCGGCGGCTATGGCATGCTGGCCATGGACCACGAGGGCTATGACCTGGCCGTTTGGTTAGCCGAACGGGGTGTTGCCGGGATCGTACTGAAGTACAGGTTGCCAAACGGCCATCACCTGGTTCCGGCGGGAGACGCCCGCAGGGCACTCAGGATGGTAAGGGCCCACGCAAAGGAATGGGGAATCACCCCTGAGAAAGTGGGCATTGCCGGTTCTTCGGCGGGAGGCCATCTTGCTTCGACAGTCGGGACCCGCTTCGATACGGGCAATCCGGAGGCGGCTGAGGTGATCGACAGGCAAAGCAGCCGACCCGATTTTATGCTCCTCCTCTACCCCGTTATCACCTTTAAGGAAGAGTTTGGCCATATGGGATCCAGGAAAAACCTCATCGGGGAAACCAACGACTGGAAAATGATCAGTTTATACAGCAATGAGTTGCATGTAACACCGGAAACACCTCCCACGTTTCTGGTTTTGGCTGACGACGACAAAGCGGTGGTCCCAAGAAATTCCGTGGAGTTTTATTCTGCATTGAAAGTCAACGGCGTACCGGCAGAGATGCATATTTTTCAGCAGGGAGGCCATGGCTTCGGTATGCGAAAAAACAATCTGCCGGCCGACCGGTGGCCCGAGCTGTTTATGGACTGGCTGAAAGCGGTAAAATTCCTATAAATCTCAGCTGCTAATACCCTGCCGCATTCGCTTGTATCAATCCCTGTAATCGGGAGTGTTCGGGACCAGACCTACACTACCTAAAAAATCAAGGCAGGCGGCACTGACGTCATACTGTCCTTTGTATTTTTCGCGGGTCTGCTGAATAGTCTCCACAAAAGGCTGTTGGTTTTCGATATATAGTAATGAATTGACGGCCATCAGGACCAGGTGTGGATTATTGCTCAGGCAGAAGATTTTCAGGCTCTCAGCAGCGTCTGTATCCCCGAAAGATCCAAAAGCTATGGCCGAAGCCAGAACAGCCACCGGCGGATACTCATCAGACATCGCCTGTAAAATCTTATCCCTGTAAGGCATCAGGATTTCAGGCGATTGACTTCTCAATCCGAGAATACTCCAGTACCTGACCACAGGATTTTGGTTTGAAAGCCTTTCCATTTGTCGTTCTGCGATTTCCGCACCCCTGAAACCAGAGAGGGAGGCTGTTTCAAAAATATCCTCCAATGGATATTGCTCATCATCAAGACGGAATTCATAAGGTGTTGATAAAGCCGATATCCTGGCGATTTCATATTCCGGAAGAAACATCACGTCCCGGGATCTCAGGACTTCTTCTCTCAAGAGCTTCCTTATGTTCTCCAAAATCCCTGAATATTCCGGATCACCGGCTAAATTGGTGGTTTCCCACAGGTCGTTTTCAATATCGAACAAAAATTCAGCGGGACGGGGTTCAAAGAGGCTTTTCTGCAAAGGATTGAGCCGGTTGGCCTGCAGATCCTGCCGCATCAGTTGCTTGATTTCCCCGATTTCCATATAGCGGATAAACCGCAATTCATTGATGTACGGCATAAAGTTCCGGCTGTAGACAAAGCGACCGTCGGTTACGGTTCGGACCATGTCGATTCCGTTATCAGAGCGGTCGTTTGAGAGATAAAGGTGGTCAACAGGTTCGGAGCGTCTGTCACCCAGGAACGGCCGGCCTTCCAGATGTCCGGGGATCTCCCCGCCCGCCAGGCTGATGATGGTGGGAGCCAGATCAGTAAAATCAATGAGCTCATCGGTAACCACTCCACTGGTTCCCCAGGGTGAGAGGTGTGCAAAGGCCGGGGGAAACCAGATGACAAACGGCACGCGGTAACCATAATTGATACCGTTGGTTTTACCTCTGGGCATTCCTTCGCCGTGGTCGGCATAAAAAAAGATAATGGTACTGTCCTTCAGGTTGTCGGCCTCGAGACGGGCCAACAGCAGTCCGATCCTTTTATCGGTAAGGCTTATGGAATTATAAACCCTGGCAAACTGTTTCCGCATTTCCGGTGTATCGAGGTAGAAAGGAGGCATTTCAAATGCATTGTCGCCTGTTATTTCGTCGGGCGAAAGATGATTAAGGACCTGGTTACGATACCATTCGAAGGGTTCAGTCATGGTTTTTGACTGATGCGACTCCATGAAATTGAAGACGGCAAAGAAAGGTTGTCCGGGATCTCTGTTCCACCACCCCGCCTTATTGGAGCTTTCATTCCAGGCTTCCTTGATGAAGGCTTCCTCACCGGCTACATTGTAATCGGTTTTTGCATTGTTGGATGTATAGTATCCGGCCTGCTGAAGGTAATACGGGAATCCCTTGATAAAACCGGGTACCTGAAACTTGCTCCGGTGGTTGCCGGTGCCCGTCTGGTAGGTTTTCACACCGGTGATAATCGCGGTACGGCTTGGAGAGCATACCGTTCCGGTCGAGAAAGCATTGGTAAACCGTACGCCTTCGGCTGCCAACTGGTCGATAACCGGTGTTTTCGCGTATTTATTCCCGTAACAGCCAATAAACTGCGGGGAAGTATCTTCGATTGTCACCCAAAGGATATTGGGCCTTACGGGTTTCTCCCGGTTCCCGGCAAGCGATTGATGGGAGAACAATACCGGCAATGCGAGCAGCGAAATAGTCAGGTTTTTCATGATTTAAAATTTTCAGGAGTATAAAAGTAGTATTATATTCAGTGAAGCATAAAAGCCTGAGCAACATTTTATGAATCAACCAGATTTTGGAATGTCAGAATATTAGAATATCAGAGTATTTGAATGATGGGGATTGGGGAGAGTTATGGTAGTCGGAATGGCTTCTTTGGCTGCCAGGTTATCTTCATATAATCAACACATCCACCTTGTTCGGTCAACAATTTATGCTCTTTAGTGGGAGGAAATCATCATCGGAATATGAATTGCTTCCGGAATGCATTTCCAACAGATACCTCTGTGATAATGGAAGCATTACATCAGACCAACTCAGGGTAATCCGTGAATATCTTATGTACTTTTGACGATGTAGTATTATACCGGGCACATTGTCACCGGTATGAAGGAGAACTACTTTCTAAGATCAAAATACACCAGGCTACCAATTTGTGCTTCGGAATGGGTAAAAATAACAGGACTCTTTTTATCGCCGGAGGTAAACGAACCTATGCTATGGAAACCCTTCAGGAAGGATTCAATGTTGTCGAAATCCATTAGCATGTCTGAAGTAAAAGTGATAAGCATACCAGCCTAAACCATCGCCAAAAATTTATTTCATTATTTGACAATCAAAAAAATTATTTTTATTAATTTTAAAACCTGAACCAAAACCACGAGTTATGCCCCAGGATAACAAATCATTCAGGTTAATGCGCCTGCTTTTTCGATCCATTCATTTTAATTTAATTGACTATTTACTTTTTAAAGCATCGATCTTATAGTATGTATTTAATGTATGTTGATGAGAGTGGTGATGTAGGATGTGCGAATAGTCCCACAAGATATTTTGTACTTTCTGCTATAGTTTTTCACGAATTAAAGTGGAGGTCATCACTGGACAGTCTAGTCAGTTTCAGAAGAATGCTCAGAGCTACCAAGGGATTAAAGCTTCGTGAAGAAATTCATTGCACAGACTTTATCAACCGGCCGGGAAAGCTTATACGGATAAAAAGAAATGACAGGCTGGACATAATGAAAAAGTGCGTTGATTGGATAAACGGTCATGAATTCATGAATGTTTTTAGTGTGGTTGTAGATAAGAAAAGCAGAACAGATGACATTTTTGAATTGGCATGGAATACCTTAATAATGAGGTTTGAAAATACAATTCGCTCGAACAACTTTTCTGGCCCACGAAATCCCGATGAAAGAGGAATAATATTGTCCGATAATACGAATGGAGAAAAACTCACGAAGCTAATTCGGAAAATGAGGCATTTTAACACCATCCCAAATAAGAAAGAGTATTACCAGAGCGGTTACCGGAATTTAAAGCTTGAATATATAATTGAAGATCCGATATTCAGAGATTCACAGAATTCGCTTATTCATCAAATGAACGACGTAGTGGCATATTGTGTAAGGCAAAAATATGAGCCAAACGCCTACATGAAAAAACAAGGTGGGCATAACTTTTACAAAAGACTGCTTAATGTTTCAACGAAACATGTAAGTAAAAAAAACAACTATGGGATTGTTGAGATTTGAGTAAAAAAAAAAGGTGGTCGAAACCACCGGGGGAATCCTACTTTAAAGACGAGCTTAATTTCAGATTCACTACAAATTTCGTAAATATTTTTGATTTAAGCAAATAGATAGACCGATATAAAAATATAAAGAAAAATTTTCCATTAAAAAGAAGATTGAATAGATAAATGAAGGAATGTATTATCCGTGTACTTACTCACTTGTATTTTTATCGGGTTGATTAACAGCTGTATATAAATAGTATGCATATTTGCGATATAAAAATTGTAATATGAGCAGAGAAAATAAGGTAAAGTCAACTTTCACCATAAGCCCGAGGCTTCTTCATTATCTGTCACAACTGGCAGAGATGGAGAGCAGGAGCAATAGTAACATGATTGAGAGGCTGGTTGAGCGGGAGTTCGAAAGGCTAAAAGATTCCGGCGTAAAGTTTGAATTATATCCAGGAGACAGGGATGTAATTGGAAAAGGTAAAGATGAAGCTCTAACTAAAAAGTATAACCAATTTGTTGCTGGCAAAAAAAAGTGATATGGGAAAAGAAATTGTTATTGCACCTGCAAATACTGCAGGGCAGGTAACAGAGCTTGGGAAAATTTTGTGAATGAAATCGGTACCCAGTGCCGAAGACATTCAAATGGAGAAGATTCTCAAAGTGGCCATGGAGAATGCTGCCGAAATGGAAGCTGAACTTGGTGTGTAAATTGAACTCTGTCCGGTGGTATTTTTCATTCATTTCAAATGTAATATTTTTCTCCAAGATTCAACTCTTAAAAGCTGCTTTGAACAGGAACAGGGCTCTCACAAGGGTGGCGACCGAAGGGAGCCATTTGTATCTTTAACTGATTCGTTAACAGCCTATTACCTAAAATCTGATCGAATTAAGAAACTTAAGGATGCTGTTAAAAACAAAAACGGGATAATTATCCTGTTTTTATATTTTCTATAATACCAAAACTCCATTTCAAAATAATTCAAGTTGCTGAACTACAGGGGGATTACAAATTATTTAAAATAATTTCATATTGATAAACAGCGAATGATTATTTTTTGTACCTTGCAAGCACCTGTAAACCAAAATCATTCAAATGACAGAACAACCTAAACTTTATAAACTGCTCGAACTTATCTTATATTTATCAAGCGGAATCAGAAGAACACTGGAAGAGATTTCAGAGAGATTTGAAATCTCGGAACGGACTGCCCTCCGTTATCTTCAGACCCTCCGGCAGGCAGGATTTATCATATCGCGGCCAAGAAACGGATATTATCAGATTGAAAAAAATTCGCCTTATTTCCGGGAGCTGGATGAATTACTCCACTTTTCGAAGGAAGAGGCCTTTATCCTTCAAAAGGCCATTCATTCCATCAGTAATGAAAATTTGCTGAAACAGAATCTGATCAGAAAATTGTATGCGCTGTATGATTTTGAGCGGGTAGCCGATACGATTGTAAAACAGGAGCATTCGGAGAACATCCATCAGCTGATAAGGGCTATCCAGCAGAAGCAGCAGGTAGTTTTGAAAGATTATCAGTCGGCCAACAGCAACGAGGCCAGGGACCGTTTGGTGGAGCCATTTGGTTTTACGACCAATTATGTGGCTATCTGGGCTTACGACGTAGATGACGGTCAGTGTAAAACCTTCAAGAATACCCGTATTGGGTCTGTATTAATTACCGGTGAGCCGTGGAAACATGAAAAATACCATGCAGCGATGCCTTTGGACGTATTCCGTATCGATGATCCCGTGCAGGTAATGGTCAAACTTAACCTTACCATCCGGGCGTGCGAACTTTTAAAGGAGGAATACCCCCTTGCCGAAACCTGCATAATGCCCGGCGAAAACGGAAGTTTTGTATTTGAAGGGCCCGTAAGCGGTTTGGAAGGTGTTGGCAGGTTCATTATGGGCCTGGCCGGTGAGATCGAGATAATTTATCCGGAAGATCTGAAAATTTTTATCAAAAAGAAAGCAGAAAAAATTTTAACTGACATTAGTTGACAGTTTGGATACTGACATTTGGGAACCGAAAATATTTAGAAAACCGAAAAATATACAAGTTATGTTATACCATTCGAACCGTCAGCTACTAGGAAATTTTTATTGTTTTTGTTACTACCGTATTTGGTGGTTAAAATCAAGTTGGAAATTACTGAGATTAAATGATCGGTCATAATAACCAATACAAATTCAATGCTATTTAACAAGCTAATTATCAGAGAACTAACTAAAATAGAAATATAAACATGCGAGGACAAAAAATATAAAAGCGAAATAATATGCGAATACATTTAAAAATCAAAACAACAAACGAGGTCATTCCTTTTGACCATCAACCCTTATTGACTGGAACAATCCACAAGTGGTTGGGCTGGAATGATGAACATGGCGAGGTTTCCTTGTATTCCTTCTCTCAACTTGAAGGCGGAAAGGCAACACCTAAGGGATTGCGTTTTGAACGAGGAACATCCTTTTTCTTTAGTACCTACAATTCCGATTTGATAAAGAAATTGATTGGTGGCATACAAGCCGATCCAACCCTATTTCATGGATTAACCGTACTTGAGATTATTATTCAAGAAGACCCTGATTTTACTAATCGAGAATTATTCTTTGTTGCAAGTCCAATTTTCATTAAAAGAAGAAATGGCGAAAAGGTTGACCACATTATCTATAATGACCAACGAGCCAATGCTTGCCTCAAGGAGACCTTACTTTCAAAGATGCAAAAAGCCGGTATAAACGATGAAACTTTGCGAATCACGTTTGAGATTGATTATCCGAAAGCAGGCACAAAGAAAATTACATACAACGGTGTACAAAACCGCGCCAATTGGTGCCCAGTAGTTATCGAAGGCAAACCCGAAACAAAGTTGTTTGCGTGGAATGTGGGTCTTGGAAATTCAACAGGAATTGGGTTTGGAGCAATAAAATAAATCAAGTGATATGTTATACGTCGTAAAATATTCAGGTCCGTTCGGGTTTATCAAACCCTGGACAGCAGTACGTGATGGCAAAACATTCAGCCAACAATTCCTTACGCCATCAATAATTGAAGGAATAAGACAAAAATTGGAAGTTAGTTCCATCGTTCGACACAAGTTGACTTATTCGTCAATTAGTGTTCAACAAGAACAAACGCAAACACGTGGTTGGGAGAAGAAAACCCAACAGAAAATAATGGTGCGCAACCAATCAATTCTTGAACGTGGCGTAATGATCAACCCGATTCTTTACTTGGCATTCCCGAAAGAGGAAGAAGCTCATAAATGCGCAACGCAGCACATTTGCTTGTGCCGCAATGAAGATGTGCTTTTCCCCGATCCTGAAATAATCAAATTGGACGAAAAGGAATTTGACCAACTAACCGGATTTGAATTGCGGTTTGGCGAAAGTGACAAGTCGTTTTTAGTAGGCTTCAGTCGGTTCAACGATGCAGAACCTATGTACGGATGGTTGGAAATTGCAGGTAAACCCGTTAGTGGAATGTAATGAAAAACCTCGACCACATATTAGCCAAAGGGGAAGAGAACGGACGTGTTACGTTGGTTCAGCATTTATCAGAAGTTGCAACGCTCGCTGAAAAAGTAGCACAGCATCTTGGTTTAGATACATCCATTGCCAGAAAGGGTGCTATTATCCACGACATTGGCAAGGCGAGTTCTCTTTTTCAAAATACTTTGAAGAAGAATTTTCAACGGCAACCCGGATACTTGTTCCGGCATGAATTGGCATCCCTGTTTTTCATTTCATTCCTAAATAAAGAAGAAAAGTATCCTGTAATTGACATGATTGTGGCTCACCACAAATCTATTTATAAGGATGTGGGCGGAAAAGGCTTACTCGATTTAGATGAAAACGAACCAGAGGTTTTTGAGAAGCATATCAAAGGTTTTGATGTTTGGAGCAAAGATGCCCTATCGATTTTGGAGAATCTCAAAATTGAAACCAAGCCGATATCTGTTGATCAAGCTAAAGAAAGTTTTTACGAAGTAGTTGATTATTGCCACTCCAAAAAGTATGGTTATTCGCAATGGAAAGGCGTTTTGATTGCTGCCGATCATTTGGCCTCGGCAATGAGTGGCTATATCAAACCTTTGGAACGAAAGCTTTTCGTTATACCTGATTTGAACTATTACCACTCCCGAAAAAGCGAGTTGTATCCGTTATCCTTGATTTCGACAGATGATACCCGCAAACACACCTTGGTTACGGCTCCAACCGGAGCAGGGAAAACCGACTTTCTGATTCGTCGTTGCACCGGGCGCGTGTTTTACACCCTGCCATTTCAAGCATCGATTAACGCCATGTACGAACGGATTAAAGCCGATTTGAAAAATACCGATGCCGATGTTCGCTTGTTGCATGCGGCTTCAAGCATCAAGTTGGAGAATGGAACGGTTGAAGAAAAGATACTTCAGCGACATATTGGAGCTTCGGTTAAGGTGCTTACTCCGCACCAAATGGCTTCGTTGGTATTTGGGACAAAAGGCTACGAAGCCATGATTGCCGACATCAAAGGGTGTGATATCATACTCGATGAAATCCACACATATTCCGAAACAACACAGGCCATCGTTCTAAAGATTGTTGAAATACTCTGCAATATAGGTTGCCGCGTGCATATTGGAACAGCTACCATGCCATCGGTTTTGTACGATCGGTTGGTTGAAATACTGGGTGGTGCCGACAACATTTACGAGGTGAAACTAACCGATGAGGTATTGGATACTTTCAACAGGCACATCATCCACAAAGCAGAATCGGTAGAAGCGTTGAGCAACGTTATTGACGAAGCCATTCAACAAAATCAAAAAATCCTGTTGGTTTGCAATCAGGTAAAACGTGCTCAGTCTCTATTTGAAGATCTATCTGAAAAGTATCCTCATGTTGAACGCATGTTGGTGCATAGCCGCTTCAAACGAGGAAGGCGAAGCCAATTAGAATCCGATCTGCGAAACATTTACAACAACAGCACTGAGGCTTGCTTGGTGGTTTCAACCCAAGTTGTTGAAGTGAGCCTGGACATTAGTTTCGACCTGATGGTTACTGAGTGTGCCCCAATCGATGCGTTGATTCAGCGCTTTGGACGTATCAACCGCAAGCGTTCTACTGAAACAATTGGTCACTACAAACCCATTTATGTACTTGCACCGCCCATCGACAAAACCGGTGCTATGCCTTATGGATTGGAAGTATTACAACGAACTTATGAAGCATTGCCCAATGGCAATTTGATGAAAGAACGTGAGGCGCAATCGATAATCGATACCGTTTATCCCTCTATTGAATTTGTTAACATCGACTTGAATACCGTGTTCAAAGATGGAAAATGGATGATCAAAGAGCTTTGGCACAATTCCAAATCTGCATTACTGGAAACACTGGATATTGATTCGGCTGCCTGTATTGACGAAGCGGACAAAGAACTCTACGACTCTTCGTCTTATGAAGAACAGGCAAAAATGGAAATTCCGGTTTCGTACCGATCGGTGGGCTATCGGGGCTTGGACAAATCGACCAACGGCTCAAAACCCATTGTCATTCCGTCGAAGGCATACGATAATGAATTGGGTTTTCTTGTTGACTTTGCCAAACCCGAGTTTTACAATGTTTCATTACGATTTCTATAAAAAACAATAGATATGATAGCAGCAAATATTGGAAAAATCTTTCTGGATGCTTACAACGAAAAGTATCAAAGCAAATACTCAGCAAAAGAGTTTTTCGTTGAGAAGTATTACAAGATCTTCTTTAACCACAATAAGTACATGATGTCTGCTGGCAATTCTCCCTTAGAAAATCCCAAAATTAGTTGGGATAAGATGAGAACAGGACAGATACCTTATGAAACGGTTGAGAAAAGAAATGATCGATTTACTAAAACGGTTGATAAGATTGATGCGGGGCCGGCTGATGCCAGCATTGCCATTGGTTTTCCAACATTGGATTTAACAGCCACTACATCGGGACAAGTAACCAACCTCGATCTGCCAATTAAGACCGATGATATTTATTTGTCGTGGATTGGCAGTGGTTTGGGAATTGGTGTACAAAGTGGGTTGTCGCTTCTATTCAGCAACAAACAAATTTTGCTTGATCTGTTCGAGGGTTGGCAGGTTTATCGCGATTATTTAAACAGTACACCCGGCCTAAGAGGAAACCAAATCAACACATGGAACGGTCAATGGATTGCTCATCGTTACGACAAACTGAGCTATGATGCGGCAAACCCAACGGCATTATTCAATCCATTTGGGGCAATGAAAGACGGGGGGATGGAGGTAAATACCCAATCGTGGACAAAAGTTCTAATTGGTATCGCCCGCAATTTTCCCGAAACATCGTTAACAGCGTATGTTTATAGCTTGGGACAAATGAATATTACCGTGGGCTTTGTTCCATTTAATTTGCCTCGCATCCGGCAGCCGTTCGAACTCTATGACAAGTATTTCGGTACAACCAAACGAGAACAAGTTGAGCAATTGTTTGGGACAGCGATAGGCTTTACCAAAGCTTGCCAGATGGGGGCAATTGGTGTAAATGCCCTTGAACCAAAAGGGTTTAGGGACAGTATGAACAAAGGGGTCGTTCCGAAATACAATCCTACCGATGAAGAAAAAACAATCAATTTTAACACTTATCAAATATGGTTATTAGCTATGTTGAACAATGAACAATTATGGGAAAAGGCGCAACAGATTGCGACTACCCTCAACTCTTATTCTTTGAGCGATAAAAATGCAAAAAAGGTGAAAAGTCAAGAAGTAACAAATCTTTTGGCTTCAGTGAATAAAAAGCAGTTTATCGAATCATTAATCGAAATTGTAAAAGGAAGTCTGGAAACCGATCAGCTGGCCGAAATTGCAGAAATCATCCACTCAATGCCTGTCGATAATGTGCCTTACTTTCTAACCTTAATCCGTTTTCAATACGCAGTAGTAAATAAAAAATCTTAAAACGAATAACTATGAATGCTTACATTTATTTAAGAGCGTTAAAACACGCAGAACACACAGTCTTTTGTGTACAAGAAGGTCAGAAAACCTATTTCGATTCTCAGTTTAATCGGGTTGTCGCTTATTCGAGTGGACAACAGGTAAAACGGTCGATCCTCGATTCACTCACTTCAAATTTGAATGTCCAAATGGCACCCATTACATTCAATTATAATGTGAATGCAAAGAAGGAGCTTGAAAATAAAGAACCATGGTCTCCATGTGATCCTTCATATGTAGATCAGTTGCTTGGTGGTTGGATGCGCGCTGGAGATGGCATCACTGTAAAACGCCGGAGTCCATTATCTATTTCTGCCATGCGCCCCATTCACCCATTGCTTGCCGGAACCGACAAAGAGAATCTTACTTTCGACCGAAGCGATAAACCCGACAGACATCCCGTGAATGTGAGATTGGGAGATAAATTGATGACCGATGAAGAAATTGACGAATTTTTGGCGACCAATAACCGTACACTTCCACGTCGAAATTGGATTCCTGACAATGTCCGTACGGGTGGCTTGTTCGTTTACGATGTTGCAATCGACCTGCGCACCCTCTTTTCGGTTTCAACCAATCAACATGAGCCCGAATTGTCGAAAGATAAAATTGAAGACTTAAAAGCAAAAGGCTGGGTCGAAAGTGAAAATGTTTTTGGTAAATGTTTGGTTCTTCCAAAAGAAGAACGTGAGAAAGTGATCCCAGCCTTGGCAAGTGCTTTGCTAAATTGGCGCATTACTTCGAACCAAGCCCGCACCTTCAGCTTGATGGAAACCTTGGCAGTTGCAATCAGTAACAATGCCAATAAACTGGCTGGGGCAATCCGTGCAAAACTGATCGAAGATGGTGAAAAACCAAAGGCTAAACCAATTATCGATGAAACTGCCGGAGCCGATGTTTTTGTAACCCTTCCATGTTCAAACTATGTGGTTACAGTCAACGAAAGTGCGGATGCTCTCGAAAAGGCAGAACAAAAGCTTATCAACCTAATGATGGCATTCGATTACGAAAATCAGTTGTAAAAAAAAATGAGAACTAAACTTAGCCTGATTGGTATTTTTACCAGTCAGGCTACAAATTTATTATCTCATCATGCTCACCACCGGAACCCATTTCAACTACTACCTCATTTGCCACCGGAAACTCTGGTTGTTTGCAAATGGGATAAGGATGGAAAATACCTCAGAGTTGGTTTACGAAGGCAAATTAGTGCACGAAACCAGCTACCCGCGGCGTTCGGAGAAGTACCAGGAAATAGAGCTGGATGGCATCAAAATCGACTATTACGACCCCAGAAATAAGGTAGTGCACGAAATCAAGAAGTCGGACAAACACGAGGAAGCCCACGAGTGGCAGGTAAAATATTACCTGTTTGTCCTGGAACAAAACGGAGTTGAAGGTGCTACCGGATTACTCGAATATCCCAGGCTTCACAAGACTGCCGAGGTGTTGTTGACTACTCCCGACCGGGAAGTCATCCGGGAAATGACATATAACATTGAGAAGATCATCCATCAGGAAAATTGCCCCGACCGGATTTCAAAGTCGCTGTGCAAAAATTGCAGCTATTTCGATTTTTGCTGGAGCGGCGAAGAAACCATATAAAATGTTTCACGTAATAAAATTAGTATGTTACATTTAGTAAGTTACAAAATGTAAGTTATAAAATGTAAGTTAATTAAAAATAAGTATGGGAAAAAAGCAATTTGTAAATCCATTTCCGGTGACAACCTATCTCGGCCCTGATTACTTCTGCGACCGGTCAGACGAGACGTCTCAAATGATCAGCAATATCAGAAACGGAAGTTCGACAACTGTCATCGCACTCAGACGTATTGGTAAAACCGGACTTATTCACCATTTGTTAGGAAAGCTTCCGCCAGAATGGAAAGGTATTTACATAGATATTCTTGAAACAGAAACCCTGAACCAATTTCTAAACTTGCTTGCAACATCTATAATAACCACTATTCCGGAAAAAAGCAGTTTAGGCCGTCGCTTCTGGAGCCTGTTGAAGTCGCTGAGACCTGTTATTAGCTATGATGCGCTCACCGGCTCCCCCCAGGCTTCATTCGACATTAAAACACACGAGGTCGAGAATAACATCCAGGCCATTCTTCAGTTTCTGGAGAATCAAAAGTTTAAAATCGTTATAGCCATCGATGAGTTTCAGCAAATAACCCGTTATCCGGAGAAAAACACTGATGCCTGGCTCAGATCAAGGATTCAGCAATTAAAGAACGTGGTCTTCATATTCTCCGGCAGTCAGCAGCATCTTATGACCGAGTTGTTCGCTTCGCCGCAGCGGCCTTTTTTCAGAAGTACATTAATTATGAAACTTGAAAAATTGAACCAGGTAGTTTACCGTGACTTTATTGTTTCCACTTTTAAAAGGCACAAGAAGATTATCGCTCCGGAGACAGCACAGGAAATGATTGAGTGGACCAACACACACACTTACTATGTACAGCAATTATGTAACCGGGTGTTCGCGTCAACAATAAAGGAAGTCACGCCGGAGCTATGGAAACATCAGGCACTCCTGTTACTGAAAGAACAGCAGCCGGTTTTTTTCACCCTGCGGAATATGCTTACGAATCCTCAATGGCAAATGCTTAAAGCCATTGCACATGAAAAAATAGTTTATCAGCCAACCGCAAAAGGTTTTTTAACCAAGTATCATTTGGGGACATCGGCAACTGCTTTGCGCTCGCTAAAAACGTTAACTGGCTATGAGCTTGTAATCAAAGACTTCGACGCTCAAGGAGTTTCGTTTTACAGTGTTTATGATGTCTTTTTACAACGTTGGGCTGAACTTTCAACACAACAGACATAACCAATGAAGAAAACCTATTACCTGCTCAATCCCGGGCGCTTGCAACGGAAAGACAATACCTTAAAATTTACACCTTTCGACGAAGAGGGAAAGGAGGAAAAGCCACGTTTCCTGCCGGTTGAAAATGTAGGTGAGTTGTATTGTTTCGGGGCTCTTGATGCCAATTCGGCGTTGTATAATTTTCTGGGACAAGAACAGATACCGGTCCATTTTTTTGATTACTACGAAAACTACACCGGATCATTTATGCCCCGGGAATCGTTGATCTCAGGAAAAATGCTGATAGCCCAGGTCAAGTTCCAGCAAAACATGAGAAAACGGATAGATTTGGCCCAACGCATACTTGAAGGGGCAAGCCATAATATGCTGAAAAACCTGAAGTATTATAACAGCCGGGGGAAAGACCTCATGCCTCTGATTGAAACTATTGAAGATCTGGAAAAGAAAATTCCGCTGACGAAATCAATTCCGGAGTTAATGGGGATCGAAGGGAATATCCGGAAAAATTATTACGACGCTTTCAATCTCATTATAAATGACTTTACCATGGGCAGGCGTAGTTATCAGCCGCCACTCAGTGAAATTAATGCGCTTATCTCGTTTGGGAACATGATGTGTTACAGTCAGTGTTTGAAAGCCATTCACCAAACCCAACTCCATCCGGCCATCAGCTTCCTTCACGAGCCAGGCGAGCGCAGGTTTTCTTTTTCGCTGGATGTAGCCGAAATATTTAAACCACTTCTGGTTGACCGGACCATATTTAAGGTAACCAATAAGAAAATGATCCAGCTGCATCATTTTGAAGAAAACCTGAACCGGATAATTCTTAAATCCAATGGCAGGAAAACATTTATTGAGGCGTTTGAAGAACGGTTGAACGAAACCATCGCGCACCGGACGCTTAACCGCTCCGTCAGTTACAAGCATCTGATCAAGCTGGAGTGTTACAAAATCCAGAAGCATTTATTGGAAATTGAAGAATACAAACCGTTTAAAATGTGGTGGTGATGTACATAATCGCGATGTATGACGTAGGCGAAAAACGGGTAGGCAAAATGCTCAGGCTCTTCAGGAGGTATCTGAACTGGATACAGAATTCAGTATTTGAAGGAGAAATCAGCGAGGCTAAACTTTTGGAACTCAAATATAAGTCACTTGAGATAATGGATGCTGAAACCGATAGTCTGATTATTTTCAAAACGAGGCAGGAGAAATGGCTCGACAAGGAAATTGTTGGCAAAGAAAGGCAAACGCTCGATACATTTTTGTAGCCGGGTCGTCGAACCGCAGCGAAATCAGGATTTGAGAGTAACTACAGGTTATAATTCTTACATAAAAGTTCTTTGACATACTGAAATTCAACTACATAACTCAAGTTGTCGATAGTCAGGCAAAAATGCGTTCAATTCAATCGACAACTTTTCAGCAAAAAATTCCTACTTTTGAGAAAGCTAACCATCTTATGGTCAGCTTATTTTTTTAAGTCGTCGAACGACTATCAATCGTACCAGCGTGGAATTGAAACATTTCAATGCGTATCCATGTGCTGTTTGCAGATGGCCTATCAATCGTACCAGCGTGGAATTGAAACTAGATGCATCCGGTTTGTTCAGGTAACGTTCATGCCTATCAATCGTACCAGCGTGGAATTGAAACCTTTCATGTTTCACTGTCATGACATTATCCCAACATTCTATCAATCGTACCAGCGTGGAATTGAAACATAGTCGGCGGGTACTTCTGTTGCGCCCTGAGTGCTATCAATCGTACCAGCGTGGAATTGAAACATGATAATATGGAATGCACAGATGTGTGTTATGACCTATCAATCGTACCAGCGTGGAATTGAAACGGGCGACGTGGGCCTGGGGATCGAGTTCCCGGTAACTATCAATCGTACCAGCGTGGAATTGAAACATGCCTGCAAGTTCACCGCCATGAAATATTCCCACTATCAATCGTACCAGCGTGGAATTGAAACTGTAACGAAAGCCGCGCACCAGGCATACCCTTCAGCTATCAATCGTACCAGCGTGGAATTGAAACATCTGGCGACCAGGCCGATTCCGGGTTGGGAATATTCTATCAATCGTACCAGCGTGGAATTGAAACCGGTTAAGCCGGTGCCATCGTTGTAACAGATCGTACTATCAATCGTACCAGCGTGGAATTGAAACGCAGTATCGACTGATAAAATTGCTTGGAGAGTGGGACTATCAATCGTACCAGCGTGGAATTGAAACGATAAACATTTACGCAGATTGTTCGATTCTTTCCCCTATCAATCGTACCAGCGTGGAATTGAAACCCGAGATCCTGGCCGATCTGGTGGCCACCCTCAACTATCAATCGTACCAGCGTGGAATTGAAACAGCAGACTTATAAGAATATCCAGTCATCGATCAACTATCAATCGTACCAGCGTGGAATTGAAACCGAAAGCGATGATGTACTCTGTTAATCCACGCCACTATCAATCGTACCAGCGTGGAATTGAAACAGAAAAGTTTGATGCACAAGGTGATACCGTATTAAACTATCAATCGTACCAGCGTGGAATTGAAACTTGAACCAGAGAATTCTTTTTTTGCTGGGGTTTACTATCAATCGTACCAGCGTGGAATTGAAACTTGAACCCGCTGGCTGTTGCGAAAGCTGCTGCTAACTATCAATCGTACCAGCGTGGAATTGAAACTTACTACAATCGACATATCATTACTTCCCTACTGCTATCAATCGTACCAGCGTGGAATTGAAACTTATGAAGCTGATGGCATCTCCGCCTTTGCCGCATCTATCAATCGTACCAGCGTGGAATTGAAACTCGATCCATTGATCCAGGTGCGGAGCGGTGCCGGCTATCAATCGTACCAGCGTGGAATTGAAACTGAGGACGTCGGGAATTTGACCGGGTGGCGGAATTCTATCAATCGTACCAGCGTGGAATTGAAACAAAAGCAGGCTGCTGTCATACCGTTCTGGGCGCTCTATCAATCGTACCAGCGTGGAATTGAAACCCAGGCACCTCTATATATTATATTACCTGGATCCCTATCAATCGTACCAGCGTGGAATTGAAACTCGATCCATTGATCCAGGTGCGGAGCGGTGCCGGGCTATCAATCGTACCAGCGTGGAATTGAAACCCCTGGGGGCGACGTATGTACTGAAGGATCATAACTATCAATCGTACCAGCGTGGAATTGAAACATATTTCACATCGAGGGAATGAATGCGAAAAGGCTCTATCAATCGTACCAGCGTGGAATTGAAACATGACGCTATGATTCTGATATCCCAGGGACTTGGCTATCAATCGTACCAGCGTGGAATTGAAACATATACACTCGATAGAACCTGATTCTGTTTTGGATCTATCAATCGTACCAGCGTGGAATTGAAACTATCGATGAATATCGTAACGATATCGAGATGGAAAACTATCAATCGTACCAGCGTGGAATTGAAACTTGTAACCGATCCCGACCCGGTTATAGTCGTAAATGCTATCAATCGTACCAGCGTGGAATTGAAACAATTTATCAGTCATTTTATTAACCGAAAAACTTGCTCTATCAATCGTACCAGCGTGGAATTGAAACTTAGGCACTATTGTTTTAGATGACCTTTGGAACGCTC
>JAUWAB010000118.1 GCA_030602265.1 Prolixibacteraceae bacterium
ACTGTGCCTGTGGCCTGTACTTCGCAGGCTGCAGTAAATGAAGCCTTCGGTGAGTGGCTGGACCAGGTGGGCTATACGGGTGGCTGCAACGCTGTGATCTCCACGGTGCCTGCCAATCCGGCAGCCCCGTCGGCCTGCGGGGGAAGCCTCACCGTGCAGTGGACCCTGAAAAGTGACTGTGCCGCGGATCAGGTGAAAAGCGCCACCTTTACAGTACCAACGGCCCCGGTGGTTGTCCTGACCATCCCTGCCAACTATACCGCCCAGGGGACCTGTCTGTCGCAGGGTGCCATAAATACTGCCTTCGCCGGATGGCTGAGCGATATAAGCTATTCCGGCGGTTGCAACGCCACCCTCACCCGGAGCCCGGCCAATCCGACTGCCCCGGAAGCCTGCGGGGGAAGTATTACGGTAACCTGGACGATTTCCAGCGACTGTTCCCCGGAGGAAGTGAAGAGTGCCACCTTTACTGTCCCCAACGCCCCGGCGGTTGTCCTGAACATCCCGGGCGACCTTACCACTTTGGCTGGCTGTCCGACGCAAAACGTCATTAACAACATGTTTGCCGGATGGTTGTCTGATGTCAGTGTTACCGGCGGCTGCAACGCCACCCTCACCCGGAGCCCGGCCAATCCGGCTGCCCCGGACGCCTGCGGGGGCAGTGTAACGGTGACCTGGACGGTTTCCAGCGACTGTGCCCCGGATGAAGTGAAGAGTGCCACCTTTACCGTGTCAGGTGCACCGCTGGTGTCGCTGACCTGTCCGCTCCCCGCCAGCGAAGCGGCCGGACAAACTCAGGACGCCATCAACACCAAATATGCAGCCTGGCTGGCCTCGGTGACCCATCCAGGTGGCTGCAATTCCATATTGACCAACAACAGCACCGGAGCCCCATCTCGACTGGGCGGCAGTGCCACGGTAACCTGGACCGTCACGAGCGACTGTCAGGCCCCTGTGACCTGCAGTTCCACCTTTACCGTGTCGGAAGCCCCACCGCTGGTCCTTACCTGCGCGCCTAACCAGTCTGTACAGCCCTGCCAGTCGCAGAATGCGGTCAATACCGCCTTTGCAGCCTGGCTGGCATCAGCAAGCTATACGGGAGGATGTAATCCGGTGATGACCATGACGCCCGCTAATCCGGTTGCCCCGGATGCCTGCGGAGGATCGGTTACCGTTACCTGGAATGTCACCAACGACTGCGGTGAGCCTGCATCCTGCACGGCCACCTTTACCGTGCCCGAAGCCCCTGCAGTCACGCTTAATGTTCCGGAAAACCATACCGTTGCTGAAAGCTGTCTGTCACAGACAGCCATCAATACCGAATTTACCGCCTGGCTTGACCAGGTAAATCATACCGGCGGCTGCAACGGAGTGCTGACCACAGTCCCGGCCACACCTGTTGCTCCGTCGGCTTGTGGTGGCAGCGTTACCGTTGAATGGACGCTCACCACAAGTTGCGAGGCCCCGGTAGTCAAAAGCGCCACCTTTACTGTTCCAACGGCCCCTGAAGTGTTGCTCACCTGTCCCGATCCGGTAGTCGAAGCTTCCGGGCAGTCACAGGACGCCATCAATACAAAATTTGCCGGCTGGCTGGATAAGGTCACCTTTTCCGGAGGGTGCCGTGCAGAAATAAGCCACAACAGCACCGGAGCCCCGTCTTATTTAGGTGGAAGTGTGACGGTCACGTGGACGGTCACGCAGGATTGCGGCGAACCAGTCAGCTGCAGCGCCACCTTCACGGTTACCGATGCCCCGCCGCTGGTTTTCCGCTGTGCTTCCGACCTGACTGTTCAGGCCTGCCGCACACAGGACCAGGTGAACACAGCGTTTGCCACCTGGCTGGCCTCGACGACCTATTCGGGAGGCTGCAACCCGGTGATGACCATGGTTCCTGCCGTTCCGGCTGCCCCTGAAGCCTGCGGCGGATCGGTCACCGTCACCTGGAACGTCACCAATGAATGCGGTGAAGGCGCCTCCTGCAGCGCTACCTTTACGGTTCCTTCGCCGGCTGTAATGGTACTGGAAGTACCTGGCGATTATACCGTCCCGACCAGTTGCTTATCTCAGCAGGCTATTAATCTGGCTTTCGAAGAATGGCTTGGAGAGGCGGTATGGTCCGGTGGATGTGATACCCGTTTGACCATAAGCCCTGCATCCATTGAAATCCCGGATGCCTGCGGCGGCAGTGTCACCGTACAATGGACCCTTGCTGGCAGCTGTGGGGCCGATGTCGTGAAACGCGCCACCTTCACGGTGCCGGCAGCTCCGGCCCTGACCCTGCAGTGCCCGCAAAATGCATCCAACCCGCCGGGTCTGACGCAGGAGGTAATCAATGCCCGTTATCAGGCCTGGCTGCAATCTGCCACCCATGCGGGGGGTTGCAATGCCGTGCTGACCCACGATGATCCAGGGGCGCCCTCTTATCTGGGCGGAACCACGGAGGTAACCTGGACCCTTACCGATGCCTGCAATGAACCCATTACCTGCACGGCTACCTATTCCGTAGGGCCGGGAAGTCCGGTTATTCTGTACTGTCCGGATGAGCATACCGAACCGGCCTGCAAGACCCAGGAACAGATCAACACGGCGTTCGCTGAATGGCTTGCTTCGGTACGTATAGTTGGTGGCTGCGATCCCGGAATCACGATAACCCCGGAAAATCCGGTTGCCCCGGATGCCTGCGGTGGATCGGTTTCGGTCACCTGGACGGTCACCAATAATTGCGGCGAAGGAGCCCTCTGTACCGCCACCTTCACCGTTGTTCCTGCCGAAAGAGCCGATCTGAAAATTCCTGAAAACTATACCGGCACGGAAACCTGTCCGACACAAGCTGCCGTTGATGCCGCCTTTGCGGCCTGGCTCGACGAAGTAACCTACACGGGCGGCTGCAATCCGCTGCTCACCACTTCGCCTTCCAGCCCTGTCGCACCATCGCATTGCGGAGGATCGGCCACCGTAGAATGGACCCTGAGCAGTATCTGCGACGACGAAATCGTGAAGAGCGCAACCTTCACCATACCTGCCGCTCCGCCGGTGGCTGCCGATGATGCCGCCACTACACCGCAGTCCGTGCCGGTCAATATCAACATCCTGGCCAACGACCAGGATTGCTGCGACAGACTGGTACCCGGATCGGTAAGCCTTGTGGCCCAGCCAGCCAGCGGTACAGTGACCATTAACGCCACCTCAGGAGCTGTTACCTATACCCCGGCATCCGGTTTCACCGGGACCGCACAGTTCACTTATTCGGTATGCAATGCCGCCGGATTGTGTGACCAGGCCGTGGTAACCGTTACGGTGGTTAGGGTCAACCGCCCGCCGGTGGCTGTAGACGACAATGTCACCACCATTCTGAATAACCCGGTTTCAGGAAATGTTTTGAACAATGATACCGACCCTGACGGCGATCTTGTTTCTGTTGTCACAACGCTCGTAACCATGCCCGCCAACGGCATCGTCACCATCTCCGCCAACGGGGCATTTACCTATGCGCCCAATACCAACTTCTCGGGCAGTGACTTCTTTGAATACCAGGTTTGCGACCCGGGCGGACTTTGCGATGTGGGCAGGGTCAATGTCACGGTCGAGGGGTGTGAGTTGTTCATCCCCGAAGGGTTCTCACCCAATAACGACGGTATCAACGACTATTTCAGGATGCTCTGTGTCAGCGAGAATTATCCGGATGCACGTATCGAAATCTATAACCGTTGGGGGAACCTCCTCTACGAGCAGGACAACTACGGAAACGAAGACCGATGGGGCTCCACGGAGGCCTGGTGGGACGGCCGTGCCAATACACGTTGGGCAGTCAACAGGGAAATCCTGCCGGCAGGTACTTACTTCTACATTCTCTACAAAAACGATGGAAACGATCCGATTACCGGCTTTGTATTCCTTAACAGGTAATAAATATGTTTAATCTGAAAAAAATGACGACAATGAAATTCAAATTAAATATGATAAGAGGGTTAGGGATTCTGGTAATGCTGATCGTGACAAATACATCCTTTGCACAGCAGGATCCGATGTACACGCAGTACTTCTTCAACTCGCAAACGATAAACCCTGCCTACGCGGGGACATGGAACTCGCTGGGTTTCCTGGCGCTGGCCCGCCACCAGTGGGTGAGCTGGAACGGCGCCCCCGAAACCTACACCTTCTCGGTGCAGTCGCCGGTCAGGCACAATGTAGCCTTAGGTCTCAATGTGATTGCCGATAATGTGGGCCGTGAGAAGAAATTCGGGGTGTGGGGCGATTATGCCTACAAAATCAGGATAAACGAAATCACCAGCCTTCGGATGGGGCTGAAAGCCGGTTTTACCAACTATTCCAATAATTTCCTGAGCTATGTGCTCCTGCCCGGGGTAAACGACCCACTTTATCAAAGCAATATGGAGAACAAGTTTGTCCCCAACTTCGGGGTAGGGCTTTATCTCCACAATCCGACCTGGTATCTGGGACTTTCGGTGCCCAAGATCATGCACCAGGAAATCGTTTCAAACGACAATCCCAATAACTTTTCGCTTCAGTCGGATATCCGCCACTACTTTTTCGAAGGCGGGGTGGTGATCGATCTTGGCGAAAGTATGAAGTTTAAACCTACCTTCCTCACCAAAGCCACCACCGGTGCTCCGGTACAGGTCGACCTCACCGCCAATTTCCTGTTTAATGAGAAATTCTGGTTAGGGGCTATGTTCAGGACCGGCGATGCCGTGGGCATCATCGCGCAGTGGGTTTTCGACAACGACCTGAGGATCGGTTATGCCTACGATTATTCGATCAGTAAATTACGGAACTATCACAATGGTACCCATGAAGTTATGGTATCGTATGAACTGAGGGCCCTTAAGGAAAGAATTGTTTCACCCAGGTATTTCTGACCGGAATCCCGAAAAATGAAAAAACGGATGATATAAACTTTAAAATCCAGTCCAAATGAAAAGAGTATTTCTGATAATCATATGCTTACCGATATACTGGACGATGGCCCAGAACACCGGGATTTTTCCGGAGAATGTGACCATCAGGGTGGACAAAACCGGGGTGAATACTACTGCGAGCGACTTTGGGCCCGAGTTTGTCGAAAATGAACTTTGGTTTTCGGCTTTCTCAGAGGAAGGTATAGCCAGAATGCAGCCGGGCCGTACGGAAAAGGTATTTTATAAGCTCTACTCCGCACCGGTGGATGCTGATGGCGAAATCCGGGGTGTGCGGAGTATCCGTCTGCCTGAAATCAGTGCCGGGTATCACGCCGGACCGGTTTCGTGGTGCAGGGCTACCCATGAGTTGTACATGACGCTGAGTAATTTTGAGAATCCTGAGATCAGGAATGTGGTATTCCGTAAGGCTAATATCCCGCTCAAGATCATCCTCCTCAAAAAAAGTGGCAACAGCTGGGCCAAAGCCGGAGAGCTGCCGTTCAACAGCTCCTCCTATTCCGTTGGCCACCCGGCGGTTTCCCCTACCGGCGACACCCTGTTTTTTACCTCGGATATTCCGGGAAAGGGCAGGGGAGGTGCCGACCTCTATATGGCTGTGCGAAAGGACGGTAATTGGGGTGATATGGTCAATTTAGGTGAGCGCATCAACACTTCGGGCGATGAAATGTTTCCGTTCCTGCACAACGGCAGGGTGCTCTTTTTTGCCTCCAACGGAAAGACAGACGGCAAGGGCGGCCTCGATATCTACTATTCCCTCCTTACAGAAAATGGCTTCGGGGTACCGAAGAACCTTACCGAACTTAATTCTCCGGAAGACGATTTCGGCCTGATTGTCCATCCCGATGAACGGTTAGGGTATTTCGTTTCACGAAAACCGGGCGGCCTGGGTGATGACGACATCTGGAAAGTAGTGTTTGCGGATAAGGAACCCGAGGGGAAATACGAGCTCGAGCTGATGGTTCAGAATAAAAAAACGATGCAACCGATGCCCGGGGTAAAGGTGGTCTTCAACGACGGAACTTCGAAGGTTACCGGCAGCGACGGAATGATCAGGATGGAGCTGGCCAGGGAAACCAATTACACAGCCACTTCAGATCTGGAGGGTTATATGAACGAATCGGTCACCTTTACAACCCGCAATGCACCGTTAGGGGTGATCCGTCAGGTTATCCGGATCGAAAAGGTTGAGGTTGGACAGAAGTTCGTCATGGAGAATATCAACTACGATTTCGACAAATGGGATATCCTGCCGGAATCGGAGGTGGAACTGGACAAGCTGGTCAAGGTAATGAAGGACAACCCTTTGTGGAAAGTAGAGTTAGGGTCACACACCGACAGCCGGGGTACGGATGAGTATAACCTCTGGCTGAGCCAGAAGCGTTCCGAATCGGCCGTCAGTTACATCGTTTCTGCAGGAATTGATGCCGGTCGGATTATAGCCAAAGGGTATGGCGAAAGCCAGCTGCTGAACCACTGTGCCGAGGGTGTCAACTGTCCCGACCGCCTCCACCGCTTGAACCGCCGGACAGAGTTTAAGATATTGGGTATGGATTAATTTTACCGGACAGAGCGTCCAATTTACACACTCTTTATATCAGGTATCAGGTACCAGGAATCAGTCTTGATACCTGATACTTTTTAATTCTTCATCCCCCCATTCAAATCCTTTTCCCATTCGTAAAATTGATGAAAATCAATATTCGTATAAAATACTCATTCGTGCATTCGTGGCAAATAATTGTATTTAAATACCCATCCGCACATTCGTAGCTACCCTTTTTTTATTCGTGTTATTGATTGTAGATCAATATTCGTGGAAAATATTTATTCGTGCATTCGTGGCAAATAATTGTATTTAAATACCCATCCGCACATTCGTGGCTACCCTTTTTTTATTCGTGTTATTGATTGTAGATCAATATTCGTGGAAAATATTTATTCGTGCATTCGTGGCAAATAATTGTATTTAAATACCCATCCGCACATTCGTAGCTACCCTTTTTTTATTCGTAAAATTGATGAAAATCAATATTCGTATAAAATACTCATTCGTGCATTCGGTGCGCCACGAGGCGTGCGTTAAATATTAATCAAATACCTATAAGGATGAAAGAACCTTACAACCCAATTAGCCGTTCAGGTTGAAGACCGCCTGACACACTGTTAGGAAACGAGCTTTGTGAAGCT
>JAUWAB010000073.1 GCA_030602265.1 Prolixibacteraceae bacterium
TTGCCTGACCAGTGATATCTACCGGCTGAGCGTAGAAGTGGAAGGTTCAGGATATGAAGCGCTTATCCTGAGTGAACTGGTTTCTGTAAGAAGCGGTCAATCGGTTAATGTGCCCGTATATGTGACCCGGAGTGGCAAGATCAGCGGACGGGTTGCCGTCAGGCTTACCGCCATATCCGAGAGTGATCCGGAGGTGCGGCATACCATGATAAAACTATTGGAGATTTGAGTTTATTTCGGCTGTAGCGTTTTCCTCTGACACTATCTGTTTTACCCCTTCAAAATAACCTTATTCCACTTCCCTTTTTAAAAAACCTTCGATGGCATAAAAGGGCAGCGACAACACCGGAGAACCATTTTCAAAAGGGGCTTGTGAAATTTTCAGTGCCCTTTTTGTCCGGTAAGCTTCCATAAACAAATGCAGGCTTTTCATTTTACCCAAAGATCCTGATTTAACCTCGAGCGGAATAACTTGTCCGTTTTTTTCAATCAGATAATCTATTTCTGCCAGACTGTTTCTGGCATTTCTCCCCCAGTAGTATAAGCCTGGTTTGGTGTAAGCCGGTTGGTTGGCAAGCAACTCCTGACCGGTAAACTGTTCGGCTACAGCACCTCTGAAAATGGTTGTGAAATCGTTTTCACGGGCAGTTTCGGCATATATTCCACAAACAGCATGCATCAATCCCACATCGAGAAACAAAACTTTGAAAATCGACTCATGCACACTGATCGATAATGGCAGCCCGGCACCGCTGGTTTGCCTGATACGCTTCACAATCCCGGCAGTTTGGAGCAATTCGAGAGCTTCTTTAATCTTGCCTGCTTTTACTGTGCGATCAATCCGGGTATATACAAACCTTTGCCCAACTATTGCCGGCACTGCATCAAAAACTTTCTTTAGCATTTCATGTTTCGCATCCTTTGCATACTTGCCAAAATCATCTATAAAAGTATCGATAATAGAGCGTTGTATGCGCATGCATTTCTTGATATCACCGGTCGATACATAGGCTTGAACCACTTCAGGCATTCCTCCGGTGTAATAATATCTGCGCACCATTTCGAGTAGTTTTAGATGCAAGCCCTCAGGCAGTTCTGTGAGATTTTCCAACCGACGGAGGTGGCTGCGCAATTCGGTTTCTCCCAGGGCGTCAAGAAATTCGCCAAAAGTCATCGGGTATAAATAAAGGTACTGGACCCTCCCTACCGGCATCCGGAGGTTTTCCGATTTTAAGGCGAATTCGAGCAGTGATCCGGCGGCAATTACATGCAGGCCTGGCATTTCCTCGTGGAAATAGCGTAACGACAAAATAGCCTGTGTACTCTCCTGAATCTCGTCGATAATCAGAAGCGTTTTGCCTGGTTCTGGTTTCATATTGGTAAACAAGGTAATCCGCTCATTAATTTCTGAGGGTACCAGCGTTTTGAAAATATCTTTCAATTCCGGGTTTCTTTCAAGGTTCAGATAGATGGTGTTTTGGAATTCTTCGGCCCCAAATTGTCGGATGACATAGGTTTTTCCTGTTTGTCGGGCACCCCTTATAATCAGAGGCTTTTTTTCCTCAGAATCTTTCCATAATTTAAGTTCCTGTATAATATCTCTCTTCATGTTATATTGATAAAATCCAAAGACAAAATTAGATATTAATGGATGAAATCCAAATATAAAATAATGAATAATAGGATAGAAAACAAATATAAACTTTAGCATTACAGGACGAAATCCAAATATATTTTTAAGAAAACATCTGGATATTGTTACGATCACAGTTCGGGAATTTACTAAAAAACTGATTCCCTAAAATGTTAAAATCAATATCCGGTTTCATTGGGTGAATATATGGATGAAGGGCCAGCCGTCTCTCGAAATAACATGAAAATTGCCTGGACACTTTACGGTCAGCGAGAAGTTGTAGCGCGATATGCTGCAAACAAAGATATTGTGGCGCTATCGAGAATTTATAATCAAATCCTGAACGGTTATAAAAATGATGTTGAGAAATATGCCGAAACCAATAAGCAGGCACTGGTAATCCGGTATATCCTTGACGAAGGCTGGGCTTTTGCTGGTCAGGCAATTACGCTTGGAGGATTTGCTGCTTCAGCATATAAAGCAAGGGAAACAGGTGAGGCATTCCGGACTTTGAACAAGGCCATGCTGCTCGAATTGGTTTATCCAACCACCCATGTTATCATGCTTGGGGTTTCAGACCTGAAAAAGTCGCCAAAGCTTTTATGGCTTGATGCCGGATTGGTAAATTATGCTTCCGGGATCCAGAAGGAATATCTTCTGAATAAGGATTTGATGGATACATGGCGCGGAATGGCGGCTGAGCAAATTGTAGCACAGAAACTTAAAGCATTGAGTTTTGAAGTTGGATTGAAACGCAATTTCTGGATGCGAAATAAAAGAGGAAGTACTGCCGAAGTCGATTTTATAATGGTGTTTGATGGCAATATAATCCCGATAGAGGTAAAGTCGGGCCACAATGCACATCTTAAATCAATACATCAGTTTATGAACGAAACCAATCACGAAATTGCCATTCGAATTTGGTCGGGAAGGTATAGTATTGACAGGGTTAAAGCGTTAAATGGCAAGGAGTTCCGGTTAATCAGTCTGCCTTTCTATTTGATTTCGGCTTTGCCAGATATTCTGAGTGATTCAAAACATTGAGACCACTTCGAAAAGTCTGAGTTAATCTATTTTCAACCTGCATTATGAATAAGGCACTATGACCTCCGGCCGACTATCCCTTGATTGCTTTGAAGCGCGCAAAGGCATTTTACTTCAGGGTAAATGACGATAAAACTACCTTACGGAAAGCCCCTGAAACTGCCGGCGGAAAATGGTGGGGGTAAGTCCGGTAACCCTCCTGAACTGTTTATTGAAATGGCTCAGGTTATTGAATCCGCTGTCCACACAAACTTCCAGAACGGATAACTCCTGGTCCATAAGCAGTTTGCAGGCCAGGTCAATCTTGATGCGGTTAAGGTAATCAAAGACGGTGATTCCGGTTGTACTCTTGAAATAGCGACAAAGCGATCCTTTGGCCATATGGGTGACTTTCGCCAGTTTGTCCAGGTCAATATCTTCCCGGTAGTGCTTCATCAGGTAATCATGCACGGCCGCCAGCCTCCGGTTGCCGGGGTTGAAGCGACTGAGCAGGTAATCATTGCCGGCTAATTTCAAATTGGATTCGCTTCTTCCGATCAGGTCCATCATCCGGAGAAAGCTGAGCAGGCTGTCGAAGGGGTTCAGGTAGGGTAGCTGAAGCATGATTTCACTCACCCGGTCCAGGGTCTCTCCGGTAATCTGAATGCCTCCTGCACATTGTTCCATGGCCATCCGGATACCCTCTGCCTCGGGCAGTGAGGTAACCTTACCAGCAAAATCTTCTCCGTTAAATTGTACATACACCATTTCGAGGGTGCGGCTGGTTAGTCCGCTGCTGCTTCGGTCCGAAATCCACACATGCGGCAGGTCAGGACCCATAAGAACCATATCCCCCGGATGGAATTCCATGATGGAATCTCCCACAATCCGCTTCCCGGTGCCTTCAAGGATGAAGCTGAGCTCATAGTTGTTGTGGTAATGCCAGGTGCTTTTCTCCAGGTTATCCTGAAAAACTTCGGTCTTCAGTGAAGCGGTTCTGCTGCTGTTCTCCCCCAGCGGATGTCCAATCATGGTAATGTTTTATGTACAGATAAACGATATTAGGTTAATATAGCATCAAAAATAGTCAATATTGATGAATAAATCTCCCTCGCTGGCAGCTAACTTTGTGAATAAGCTTAATACTTTTTATTTCAGCATTATGGAAGAACTTATTGCAAAAATTCTTGAAGCGGTGGAGGTGGGCAAGGTGGACCAGAAATCGCCGTTCCCCCCGCAGATGAGGGGTATGGAAGGAGCTTTTGAACTGACCACACGGGCCATAGAGGCGGGTGTGCCTCCGCAGGCAATACTTGACCGGTCCCTTATTCCGGCTATGGAAATCGTTGGACGGAAGTTTTCGGAGAATAAAATATTTGTTCCCCAGATGCTGATGTCTGCTAAAGCCATGGGAGCGGCCATGGTGCAGCTGAAGCCATTTTTCGCTTCCGGGGCTGTAAAAACCAAGGGTACCTTTATTATCGGGACAGTAAAAGGCGACCTTCATGACATTGGCAAGAACCTGGTATCCATGATGGTAGAGGGTGGTGGCTGGACGATCGTCGACCTGGGGGTGGATGTGCCGGCCGAAAGGTTTATTGAGGCGCTCACACAGCATCCAGGTGCCGTGGTGGGTCTTTCTGCCCTGTTGACCACTACCATGGTAAGCATGGGTGAAATCGTAAGCCGCATCAGGGAATACAGTTCCGATACCCGGATCCTGATCGGAGGAGCTCCCGTCAATGCTGATTTCTGCAGGAGAATTGGTGCCGATCATTACAGTCCGGACCCCCAGGGCGCTGTGAATTACCTGAACAGGCTGATTGCCTGAGCCTCTGTCGGAACTGTAGATATGCGGCATAATCCACAACAATCAGCCCTGCTTTTTCAGCAGGAATACAGGATATAGCAAGCCAACCGGCCAGCCTTGTTGTTTCGGCCATAGGTGTTAAAGGGAAATCGCTGATGAGCTTTCCCAGTTATTATCCCGGATATTCAGTATCTTAAGTTACAAATGCTTTTTCACCATTTTTGTCTACTGTCTACTGTCTGTTCTCTAATGTCTACAATATATAAATATGCTATACAAGAAACTGATTATTGAAGATCCTTCTGCCCTGATGTTTGGGCTCGCCCCCAAGCCGGTAAGCACGCCACGCGGATTGGTCATCGGGGGCGGTAAAGTTTACTCGGAGCTGAATTTTACCCTTCCTGAAATGCGCATCAACCAAACGACGGTTCAGGAGGTTTACGGTCACTATACCGAAACCGTGAAGGGTGCGCTGGACCGGGCAGTCCACCTGAATTCAGCAGGTGTGATCATCGAGTTTGAGACCCTTCTGGAAATGACCCGTTATCCGGAGATTGGCATAGAAATCATCAAAAGGATGAATGAAATATGTGAGGATTATTTTGTGAAGCATGGCCTGCCAACTGAAATCAGGCTTACCCCCAACGATCTCAGGGAGTTTGAACGGCCGGCCCTTCAGCGTACCTCAAAGTTACTGGATCCCATGATGGAGCTTTTCGAAAAGGGAATGACCGCGGGCGGTGACCTTCTGTCGATCGAAAGTACCGGCGGGAAGGAGGTGTCTGACGAGGCTTTGATGATGTGCGACATCAAGGGAGTATTGTTTGCGCTGGCAGTGCTGGGTGTTCGCGATATGCGTTTCCTGTGGCGTAAAATCGTTGATCTGGCCCGGAGCCAGGGCAAAATTGCAGCCGGTGATTCGGCCTGTGGTTTCGCCAATACAGCCATGGTTTTAGCCGAAAAGAAGTATATACCCAGGGTTTTTGCTGCACTGGTGCGGGTTATTTCTGTTGTGAGGTCTGTGGTGGCCATGGAAGAGGGGGCAGTCGGGCCCGACAAGGACTGCGGTTACGAAGGTCCCTATCTTAAGGCCATCACCGGTATTCCGATTTCCATGGAAGGGAAAACCGCGGCCTGTGCCCACCTCAGTCCGATCGGCAATATCGCCTGCGCCTGCGCCGATCTCTGGAGCAACGAGTCGGTACAGAACATCAAGCTGCTTTCGGGAATGGCTCCGGTGGCTTATATGGAACAGCTGGAGTACGATGTCAGGCTGATGAATGAGGCGCTTAAAGCCGGAACCCTGCACCGGGACATCCTGCAGCAACTGCTGGTCTCATCCGATATCTATACCGATCCACAGGCACTGGTGCTGGCCCCGGATAACGTCATTGCCATTTCAAAGGCGCTTCTAACCGGTGATTCCTATGTCGCCAATGCCAGGAACGGCGCATTGAAGGCATTGGATATCATTGAGGAGGCCCATACTTCAGGGAAAATGGTACTTCCGGAGATGGAACTGACCTGGCTGCCCCTGTTGCGCGATGACCTACAGTCGATCCCCGATGACGAGGAACGTTTCGTGGAAATGATGCTCCCCATGCTCGATCAGAGCAAGTTTATCCTTTCTGAGTACGGATTGTAGGCAGGTGGTTTTCTGCCGGATTCTCACTGGATTGCCATCTTCGGTTTGTTGCCGGTCTCCTGGCCATTCCTTATTATTCCGTTACCCGAATTAATTCCCATTCTGTTAGATTGGGATTATTCTGGATATACAAACGAAAACGTAAATAAAATCCGGATCATTAAGGTTTACTTTTTTTGTTTACTTTAGTGGCACAGACTTAAACGTAATGCAGATGCGAATCTTATTCTTTTCCCTGACCCTCCTGATAATCGTTACCGGCACAGAATTAAGCACCGGACAGGAACTTGTGGCGACTTTTGGTACAGAGATACACTGGAATAAAGTTCTTGAAGGTAATATGCAGGCAGCTGAGCCGGTCCGATGGTTTCAGGTGAATACCAAGGCCGATACCTGGAAAGTGGACGGAGATATCCTGAAATGCACCGGACTGCCTATCGGCGTGATCCGCAGTGAAAAGGAGTATGAAAACTTCATCATGCACATTGAATGGTCCCATAAAGAACCGGGCGGTAACTCGGGTACCTTCGTTTGGAGTACGGCGGTGCCCGGACAGAACCGGCTTCCCGACGGGGTGGAGGTTCAGATGCTGGATCTTCAGTGGGTTAAACTGAATGCCCGCGATGGGGTGGAACCTCCTATAGCCTATGTTCATGGTGAATTATTCGGTGTGGGCGGTGTTGAAATCGTTCCTGAAAATCCCAGGGGCAAGCGAAGCATGTCGAGGGAGAACAGGGTGCTTGGCACCGGCGAGTGGAATACGTATGATGTGGTTTGTGTTGACGGGAACATCAAACTTTCCGTGAACGGGAAATTCGTAAACGGCATTACCAGCTCCACGCAAAGGAAAGGTTATATCTGCCTGGAAGCCGAAGGCGCAGAGATCCATTTCCGGAATATTCAGATCATTGAACTGCCTTAACCGGGTTTTACTGATCAGATAAAATGCTGATTATTAAAGGGCGATCAATCTTTTCAGCTCAGAAACCATATACAGAGGCAGTGACATTAGATTCCACGAGATTTCTGCATTTTTTGCCGGTGCATTTACCTTTGTGTTGAAAGCTCCCCGGCTTGGAATGTCCATGTTGAACCGGACTCCAGTGTCCAGTTTTTTTTCATACAGATATAGTTGCATTGATTTCAAAGTGCCGGTTTTACCTGCTTTTACCTCAACCGGATAAATTTTGTTATTATGTTGAAAAATAAAATCAATTTCAGCATTGGAATTTTTCTCCTCTCTCGACCAGTAATATAATTCGGGATTCGACCAGGCCGGCTGAATACATAGTAATTCCTGCGCAACAAATTGTTCTGCAAGCATCCCTTCGTTGGCGGTAACCAGATCATCAAGACCGGTAAGTTCAATCTGGTTTAACTGGTTTACAAAACCAATATCCAGGAAAAATGTTTTGAAAACATCTTCTTTAACGAGTTCTGCAACAGGTACTTTTGTAGCATTGCTGTGTTTTACGGCATGGATTACCCTGCTTAATACAAGTTTTTCTATTGCCTCTTTCAGATAGGTTGACCTGATCTCGCGGTCAATATTGCTGTATTTGATTTTTCTTCCCGGATAACGGCCACAATACCTTATAACGGTTTGAAGGTACTCCTGTTGCCTTCTGGTTCCGTATTTTGCAAAATCATATTGAATTGAAGTCAGTATGTTATTCTGAATCCTTTGAATATCTGGTAATTTTGTGTTTTTAGCAAAATTTTTCACCACCGCAGGCATTCCTCCGATAAAAAAGTAAAAACGGAGATGTTGTGCAATCTGAGCATGTATAACTTCACTGTATGGTTTAGTAAAATCAAATTCCTGAATGTATGTAACCAGCTTTTCCTGGTTTATAGCCAGCAAAAATTCTTTGAAGTTCAGTGGATACATATACAGAAATTCGACGCGCCCGACCGGCATGGGCAATTTCATTTCATTCAATGTGTGGTCGAGTAATGAACCTGCGCAAATGACATGAAGTTCAGGTAGTTTCTCTTTGAAATAGCGCAGTGAGAGTATGGCCTCAGGTGAGGTTTGTATTTCATCAATAAAAAACAACGTTTCCCCGTATATGACATTCTCATTCATTATAATTGACAATTCTGTAAGGATTCGGTTTACATCATTGTCGAAAAAAATTTTTCTTAGTTCAGGTTTTTCTTCCAGATTGATTTTCAGACAATTTTTAAATTCACTTTTTGCAAATTCTTCAATAACATAGGTTTTTCCAACCTGCCGGGCTCCCCTGACAATTAATGGATTTCTGTCCTTACGGCTTTTCCATTCTTTAAAATATTGGATAATCTCTCTTTTCATGTTATAATACAATGGTGTTATTGCAAATATAGTGTAGAAATCCAATAGTGCATAGTTGATCTGAATTTTTCTGAAAAAAAAGCGGTTATTGATGTCCACCGGAAGACTTACAGGTCCTTTACTTATATAGATCTAAGAAACATCCATCGATATGCATCCTATAATAAAGTCTTTCACCTCCATTTTTCTGCTGATGGGAATTACAGCCGGGCTTTGTCGTGCGCAACATCCTCAATGGGTATTATCCGGAAATATGCCGCTTTTCTGGGGCGAAAGTTTTCTTCTAACCAGGGAAATTATCCGGTAATGTTTGTATTCCAGGCTGAATTTTGATAGCTACACCGGTAGTCCATTCTGTCCTCCGGATAAGGAGTTGCAGGTCTTTGACCAGGCATATTTGCCGGAGAATTATCTGTTATTCCCATTTGCCAGACATCTCCAAATTCTTTGAGAGATTTTTTTTTCTATATCTTCGCCAGTCAAACTTAAGCTTCATGAATCTCAAAGACCATTATCCGGAATCCCGTTGGGTTGCCGCATTAAAAAACGGCGATACCCTGGCCTTTGACGAAATATTCCGCTTGTATGGGAAACGCCTTTACCATTTTTCGTTGGGTTACCTGAAATCGAAAACGGATGCCGAGGAAGTGGTGCAGGAAGTATTTATGAAGATCTGGCATAACCGTGCATCTTTAGACCCCGGACTCTCCTTTAATGCCTACATTTTTAAGATCGCCTACCGCCTTATTGCCGAAAGGTTCAGAAAATCTGACCAGGAAAAAAAATACCTCCATGAGATTGCCTCCGAATCAATTGATTTTACGGCTGAAATGGATGAGCGGGCCAATTACCGGTCTTTGCTCGAACTGGTTGAAAGGCTGATTCAGAAACTCCCTGAAAGACAGAAGGAAATTATTGTACTCCGCAGAATTCAGGGATTATCCGTAGCCGATATTGCTGTCCGATTGGATATTTCGCCCAAAACGGTAGAACACCACATTACAGAGGCACTCAAAAATATTAAAGCAGGTTTGGATCCGGAAAGCATTGCCGGATTGTTGTTTTTTGTGTTTTTTGTAAAGAAGGTTTAGCCTTTCACCAAATCTCTGTACCTTCCATGCAGCCCAATAATCAATCATCAATAATAATTAATAAATTGTCTATTCCGGCTAAGGGTTTTCTCTTTCTCATCCCTATATATTAACAGAAACAAACGAAAAAACAGTCAAGGTAAAACACCGGATAACGGATTCACAACAAGCAATGGCATTCGACATCAATATATTAAAAAGGTTCTTCGAGGGAAATTACTCCCGGAAGGATTATATAGCCATCAGAGAGAAGTTGTTTTCAGAGGAAGATAATCGCGAATTCAGGGAGCTGATGCTGTCGCACTGGGTGGAGTTTGACAGTATCCGGCTTCCTGATGACAATGTCGATCATATCCTCGATAAACTTCAGCATAAGATCAGTCTGGAAGAGAACAGAGCAGCCGGAAGATACAGGTTTATACAAGTCTTCCAGCGGGTGGCCGCTATTCTTATATTTCCTTTGCTGCTCTCCTTTTTGGCTTACCTCTATTTTCAGCCTGAAAAATCTGAATTTCCTGAAGCATATGCAGAGATACAATGCCCGATGGGTGTTCGGACAAAATTTACATTACCTGATGGTACCACCGGTTTTCTGAACAGTGGTTCAACATTAAGTTATCCGGTTGGTTTTGGTAAAGGCAGGCAGGTTGAGCTTACCGGCGAAGCATTTTTTGATGTGGTGCACCATGAAAAATCGCCGTTTACCGTAAAAACCGGAAAATTGAATGTAAAAGTGCTGGGAACCTCTTTTAACGTGATTTCTTATCCGGGTGAAGCTACAGAGGAGATTATCCTTCAAACGGGGAAAATTGAAGTGCTTGACAATACCGGAAAAACAGTAGCTGAACTGAATCCAGACCAGAGATTAACAGTAAACCATGATGATCGGACTGCAAAACGAAGCATGGTGATTTCTTCGCAATACACCGGCTGGACCGAAGGAAAACTGATCTTCAGAAATGAAGATATGACTCAGGTGGCTAAGCGATTAAGTCGCTGGTACAATGCCGAAATTGTTATCGCTGACAAACGGCTGGAGGATTTTACCTTTTATGCCACATTTGTAGATGAACCGCTGGATGAAGTTTTAAAACTTCTGGCCATTACCACGCCAATCGCCTACAGTGAAGAAATACGTGAAGTTTCCAAAGATGGGCTGTATCCCAAAAGAAAAATTGTAATAACCATTAATCCGAAAAAAATCAACCAGTTCAAATAAGAATAAAAAAAAAAAACAGGAAAGTGTTCGCACCACTCTCCTGTTCAAATAAGCAGCTAGTGAATCAATAAATTGTTTAACTACTTAACCTGTCAAAAGTATGAAAAAAAAGTGGATTTGGCATACGGAGCCTTTTCCGTGTCTAACTAAAACCTGGAGAATTATGCGTTTAAGTGTATTCTTTCTATGTGTGATGGCAGTCCAGACCTGGGCGCTCGACTCTTACTCCCAGACTACCCGTCTTTCATTAAACCTGAAAGACACCCGGGTAATCGATGTACTGGGAGAAATTGAAAATAAAACCGAATTTTTCTTTCTTTTTAATCAGAAGCTGGTCGATGTTGAGCGCAAGGTGGACATTGATGTTCATAATCGCAAAATTGATGATATTCTGAGTGAGTTATTTTCCGGTACCAATGTTAATTATCTGGTGATGAACCGGCAGATAGTACTTACAACGGCCCAGCCGGGTAGCGAGGAGTACCGCCGTCAGACCGAAGTGCAGCAACCCAATCAGGTAACCGGACGGGTTACTGATCGTATCGGCTCTCCATTACCCGGGGTAACAGTAGTGATTAAGGGAACAACCACCGGGACAATAACCAATGAGAATGGAAATTATATTCTGGGTAACATCTCTTCGAATGCAGTTTTGGTGTTTTCATTTGTAGGGATGAAGACACAGGAAGTTGTGGTGGGAAACCAGACAGCTATTAATGTTACGCTTCAGGACGAGACCTTCGGTATTGAAGAGGTCGTGGCCATCGGTTATGGTACGGCCCGGAGGAGCGACCTGACAGGGGCAGTGGCAAGTGTACAAGGAGAAAACTTGCAGCAACGGTCGACTCAAATGATTTCTACGGCTATGCAAGGTCAGATGGCAGGCGTGCAGGTCACCCGCTCTTCAGGTGCACCGGGGGCATCGGCCACAGTGCGTATTCGTGGTATAACTACGCTGTCGAACAATGATCCTCTGGTAATTGTAGATGGTGTCCCCTCATCACTTAACGATGTTATTACAGCTGATGTAGAAACCATGACTGTTCTGAAAGATGCAGCCTCAGCGTCCATTTACGGTTCGCGTGCGGCGGCAGGGGTTATCCTTATTACTACCAAACGTGCCAAAGAAAACCAGTTCTCATTCGATTACAATTACCAGTACAGCATTGACCGGCCTACAACACAACCAAAGAATGGGAACGTAATTGACTGGATGAACGTCCAAAATGAGGTAAAATGGAATGACGGGGCTGCTAGTCCCTATTCCCAATACTCACAGGAAACCATTTCTTCGTGGCTCAGTAACAACGCAACAGATCCCTGGCATTATCCCAATACAGACTGGGTCGATTTGTTGCTCAACAAAACAACTTCAAATGAGCAACATATGTTGAGTGTTTCCGGAGGTACTGAGAAATTGCGGACGAAATCAACTTTTAACTATCAGAAAGGTGACGGATACTACATCAACCGGTCTTATGAACGTTATGCAGGCCGTGTCAATAATGATTATAAAGTAACGAGCTGGCTTAATGCGAACTTCGATATCGATTTCTCAAAATCAACGTCAATTTCTCCCTCTCAGATTAATGCTATTTACTGGGCGTATCTTGTAGCACCCTATTACACTCCTAAATGGGAGGACGGTAGATACGCCGACGTGAAGGATGGGGCTAATCCGCTCGCAGGTCTCGAGCAGGGGGGTACAAACAATGTCGATTATTTTAAGTTTGGAGGTAAGGCGCAATTTGATATAATGCCTTTAAATGGCCTGACACTGACCGCTATTTTTGCACCACGTTACTCGTTTACCAAGGGCAAAAGATTTTCGCGCGCTGTACCGGTTTACTACGAGAACGGTTCTACCACCAATATGCAGTCACACAAGATTACCAGCCTTGAGGAGTCCCGTAATGATAACAACAGTTTTACGACCCAGTTTTACGGGAATTATCAAAAGAAATGGGGTAATCACTCCTTCAGTGCTATGTCCGGTTACGAGGGATTCGCTTATAAATGGGAGAACCTCGGGGCTTCCCGCACAAACTATCTGCTCGATACATATCCCTATCTGAATATTGGTCCTGAAGATTATCAGTATAATTCAGGCAGTGCAGGACACAACGCATACGAGTCCGTGTTCGGGCGACTGATGTACTCATTTAATAACAAGTACATGATCCAGGGAAACGTTCGCTCTGATGGTTCATCCCGTTTCTCGGAAAAATACCGTTGGGGTACATTCTATTCTACCTCTGCAGGTTGGGTTATGTCGGAGGAGTCGTGGTTTAAAAACAGGCTAATTAATTACCTGAAGTTACGTGGTTCAGTCGGCCAGCTTGGAAACGAACGTATTGGTTCTGAATTTCCCTATCAGGCTGCCATTAACTTTGGAAATAGTTATATGTACGATAAGGCAACTCAGTCGGTAACAGCCGTACAGAATGCTGCTCAGGTATATTATGCTTTTGAGAATATTACCTGGGAAACCACCACAACTTATGGCGGCGGCCTTGATTTCCTGCTCTTCGACAGTAAATTGCGTTTCGCCGGAGATTACTATTACAAAAAGACCAGCGACATGTTGCTGACACTTGGGTTTCCGTCATATGCCGGATTTTCTGCGCCTCAACAAAATGCAGGCGACATGTATACCAAGGGCTGGGACCTGGAAATTGGTTGGTCCGACAAGATCGGTGATTTCTGGTATAACATATCGGCTAACCTGTCGGATTACCGTTCTAAAATGGGTTATCTGGGCGATAAGCGTACCATTAACGGGAACTATATAATTGAAAAGGGATCATATTACAATGAATGGTTTATGTACAAGACTGCTGGCTTGTTCCAGACAAGTGCCGACCTGTACGATGAAAATGGTGTCAAATATCCTACCCTTACCCCAAATGATAAAGCGGGAAATATTAAGTACATAGATACAGATGACAGTAAAACCATCAATTCCGACGACAAGGTACGCCTTGGAAACTCGATGCCGGAATACCTTTATGGTGGTAATATGGCCATGGGTTGGAAAGGTTTTGATTTTAGTCTGTCATTTCAAGGCATCGGACATCAGCGTGCACTATTCAATACAGCCTGGATACAACCACTGAAGGAGCAATGGGGTGCGGTTCCTCAACTATTATTGGGTAACTTTTGGAGCCAGCACAATACAGAAGAACAGAACCTTAAGGCAAAGTATCCACGCCTTACTTATACCAATACTACCAACACTTATTCAGGTTCGGACTATTGGCTCTTTAATGGTGCCTATTTCCGGATAAAGCACATTTCATTGGGCTATTCGTTGCCTAAGAACCTGATAAGCAATGCAAGAATCAAGGATATGCGATGCTTTTTAAGTGTAAATGATCTGCCGGCTATTAGCAATTATCCTAAAGGATGGGACCCTGAAGTTGGCTCATCGTCAGATTTTATATCAACGTCTTTCATCCTGGGTGTTAATGTTAAATTCTAAAAATTCAATCGTATGAAAAAGATATTTCTAATTATCGCCATATTTTTAACCATCACCTTTCCAGCCTGCGTTGATCTTGACCTTAACCCCTTGTCTGAAGGATCGAGTGGAAACTGGTATTCGACACAACAGGAAATAGAAATGTCGGTGAACGATTTCTACCGCACTGATTTTTTCTCCATCGACGGTATGGACTGGGGTGACGATGTAACGATCCGAAATACTACCTCAATGGTGCAAAATGGTACTATGACCGCTGAACATGGGACTGTTGCCAACCGTTGGCAAAATTACTACAAAGGAATTGCCCGTGCATTGCGCCTGCTGAATAATATGGATAATGCCCGCTCAATGGGCGTATCCCAGGCAAATATCACCCAATATGAGGGTGAGGCTTATTTCTATCTGGGTTATGCATACGGAATGCTGGCCTTTCACTGGGGGGATGCGATTCTTGATAAAACAGGAATGACCCTTGATCAGGCCTATTCTATTTCACGGTCACCAAAAGCTGAAGTATTAGCCTATAGTTACCAATGCTTAGACGAGGCCGCAAAGCGGTTGCCTAACACATACTCAGGAAAACAGCGGGCAACTAAAGGCGCCGCTCTTGCCTTCAAAGCGCGTATAGCCCTCAGAAACAGCGATTATGAGACCGCTGCTGCAGCTGCTAAAGCATGTATGGACCTAAATGTCTACAAACTTCATAATAATTATCGTAATTTATTTACCGCTGCATGGTCGGACGAATGGATATTCTTTTTCCGTGGCGATGTAACCCTGAAAAGGTATTACTGGGCTGCCGGAGACGTTCTTAACAGTATTTCCCGTCTGGCAGGCGGATGGGGTGGCCAAAAGGCTCCTTCATACGAATTGCTTTGTGCTTATCCATGTATTGACGGAAAACCTATCGACGAATCACCACTTTATAATCCAAAGGATATTTTCGAGAATCGCGATCCCCGTTTGGCTATGACCATTGTACCCTTCGCAACGGCACATAACAAGAGTGTCCTGGATGGTACATATAACCCTCAGGATTATGTGTGGCTTGGGTATGAGTATTCTCCCGCCCCTAACCGTACGACTGTTATGCGTGCATCCGACGGCGTTCAGGTGAGCAATACCGACTCGAAAGCCCGTGCAGAACATGCTTCTTATACCGGTTTGTTGTTTAAAAAGTATATTGACAATACCTTCCTTGATAATGGACGGCAGGGAGCACCCACCACTTACCCCATGTTGCGTTATGGTGATGTGTTGCTGATGTATGCCGAAGCAATGATCGAACTTAACCAATGTACTCAGGAAGTGTTGGACTTGACAGTCAATAAATTGCGTGAAAGAGCCTATGCCGGAACAGGGATTGCTTATCCCAGGGTTTTGCTTGGAACACAGAGCGCAATGCGCACTGTAGTCCGTACCGAACGATTTATCGAATTGGCATGGGAAGGTCATCGTTATGCCGATCTGATCCGTTGGAAACTTGCCGAAAAGGTTTACAATCGTCCAAGCTACTTCCTGCGCCGTGCATGGTCTGGTTCTACCTCGTGGAATGGTAACGAAGCTTCTGTATCTGCTGAATACCGTCAACTGATTCAAAACTGGAAAGATGGGAATTATCCTATTGGTGGTGTTCCCCCGATTGATGAGAATGGGATTGCCGATCTCAGCAGTATGGTCGACGCCGGTTATATTGTTGTGGCAAGTGAACGTAAGTTTGATGCTACCAGGGATTACCTGTGGCCTGTACCTGACGCCGATCGTCTTATTAACTCTAATCTGGATCAGAACCCTAAGTGGTAGCAGCTTGAATAAATTTTAAGAGGTTGACTTTTTAAGTCCTGTTAAAAGCCTTTAGGTCAATCTCTTAATTTTAATTGAAGGCCGGTTGTTGCCGGCAAATGAATATCTAACAGTTAACAGAGAAATTAATGTCCATCATATGAGAAACCCATTGTTCATTCTTTTGCTTACCCTGTTGTTGGTAAACTGTAAAGACAGGCCTGCGCC
>JAUWAB010000053.1 GCA_030602265.1 Prolixibacteraceae bacterium
TAATCCCGATTAAAGTCAAGCGACATGGGAGAAGAGCCAAGAGCTTATTCAAATACGGCTTGGATTATGTTGCTAACATGCTATTTAGCAATGATATAAATAGATTTAAAGAGTGTTGCAAATTTTTGTCATGTACTTAGAGAATTCATAGTAAACCTTCAGGGTATAGGCATTGGTCGCGCTGCCACCTGATTGGGCAAACAGATAAACTTCTGTAATTGTACATAGTGTGCTTTGACTCAGTGGAACACCATTTACATCTCCCAGATACAACTGATTGATATACCAGTTGGCAGACTGGGGATTGTTCAGATCGGCACAATTGCCGGTCGGACAGGATTGTCCATTAGCGGCAGAGACTGCCAGAAGCAGGGTAAGTATCAACATACTATTCCTGAAAAGAGGTAAAATTCGTCTCATAATTACATAATTTAATTGGTAAATTTCAATTTAATATTGAATTAAATAGTTGTGTTTTAATAACTTGTATTTCAATTTTCTTCCCAAAAAGCGTCGATAAACGATGCATCAATTTACATATAAATTTATAAATTACCAATAGCAGACTAAAAAAAAATAAAAAAAAAGGCTGGACCACTTTGGATCCAGCCTCACTGAAATTTACCTCCTTTTAAAAATCAGACTACCTGCTTTCCAGGATAATCTTATGTAAGAATTCTTTTTTGTCAGCGACAAGGCGCAACAGATAGAGACCGCTGACATTTCCGGTCAGGTCAATTTCGATCTGGCCTTCGGTAGTCAGTTCCCTGTGCATGATTACGGCGCCGGTAGTATTGTAAACCACTGCGGATACCCTTGGATCATTCAGGTTCCATAACTCTATTTTAAGCTTGCCTGTAGTTGGGTTCGGGAATATCTGCAGATCGAGGTCCAGGTTATCGAATCCTGGTCCGCCAAAACCATCGGCTAACATATCTCCACTCTTCAGCGGATACCTGACAATAACCCTGAATGTGCAGGATACCGTCGTTCCGGTTTGATCAGTAACCCAAATGGTCACCCAGTTATTTTCGCCCCAGTCCTGAGGAGTAAATACGGTTTTCGAAAATTTAATGGTGAGATTTCCAATCGGTTCACCACAATTACTGCTAATGGTTTGAATGATTTCTGCCTCGTTGAGGTATCCTCTGTAAACCGTGGTAGTACGAACCCTGATGGGTTTCAGTTCAACTATATACGTCTGACCACATGCACCGATTTCGATACAGTCACCTTCAAAAATCGTAACGGTAAATTTGCAGGTAGACATATTGCCTGATGCATCTTCAGCGGTCCAGGTAATCTCGTGTGTACCGACAGGCAGCTGGGCACCCGACAGGGTAGCCTGGTTGTTAAAGCTGTTTTTAATGGTTACGCTGCAATTGTCGGAGAAGGTAGTCGGATCAAATTCTGCTCCATCAACAACATAATACTCATCTGTTGGCAGCAGGATAATTGGTTCCGGATTGGTAATGCAGGTAATAACCGGCTTAACCACGTCAACAACTTTAACATCGAAAGAACAGGTAGAACTGTTATCATTGTTGTCGGTTGCAATCACAGTAACCGTGGTAGTCCCTACCGGGAAGTTGTACGGGAAAGTGATTGTGTTTACCCCTACTTTGTATACAATGGCAGGATTGGGATCATCATTATCAACCGCTGTTGCTGTAAAGCTGAGTGATTTATAACAAACTCCGGGATCTGTCTCATAAGACGCTGCTACGTTCGTCGGGCAGGTTAGAACAGGTCCCTGGGCATCTGATACATTAATGGTAAACGTACACTCTTCTGTATTGCCATTAACATCAGTAACCACAGTTTTAACAGTGGTCGAACCGATCGGGAAATCATACGGTGAGGTAATCTCATCAGTTCCAACATAATATTTGGTATTGGCTACCCCACAGTTGTCGATTGCCGAAGAAAGGAATGATACGGTTGCAAAATCTTCACCTTCATCCGTTGGATAGGAGAGATCAGGAACGAAACAGGTTACAACCGGTTTCTGGTCGTCGACGACATTTATTGTAAATGAGCAGGTTTCAGAATTGCCTTTGGCATCTGTTGCTTTGACGGTAACGGTTGTGCTGCCTACCGGGAACTGATAAGGCATACTGATCGGGGTTGCACCGATAGAGTATTCAATGGTTGGCGTACCGCAGTTATCGGTTGCTGTTGCTGTAAATGTACGTTCAGCATAACATTTTCCGTTATCAGCAGCATAAGATGCATTAACGGTTGGACAGGTGATAACCGGTTTCTGGGTATCTTCGACTGTAACATTGAACGAACAGGTAGCTGAGTTGCCGGCCTGGTCAGACGCGGTTACGTTTACTGTAGTGGTGCCAATCGGGAATGCGTACGGGAAGGTTATCGGAGAACCATTTACTGCATATGCCAGGGTATAGCTTCCTGAATTATCTGAAGCCGTCGCTGCATATGTTTTGGAGGCTGTGCATAAGCCGTTGTCCGCGTCAACAGTCAAACCTGTTGTAGGACAGTTAACTGTCGGAGCCTGGTTGTCCGTAACTGTCAGGGTAAAACTGCAGGTTGCAGTCTGGTCTCCGTTTGTGGCTGTCCAGACAATCGTGTGTGTACCTATGTTAAAGGTGGCACCCGCGAGAGAATTGGTTCCGTTCTTATCGTTGGTAAGAGTAACTGTACCGCAATTTGAGTCAGTAACCATTGGCTGGAATTCGGTTCCTACGACGGTATAGTATCCCATACCCGGATCTGTATTCCTGGTTTGTGTGCTGATTGCCGAACAGTTGACTGCAAGCTGGCAGCATCCGTTTACGGTAATGGTCTTGGTAACTACTCTTGATACCAGGTCAGCGTCAGTAACGGTCAGGGTAACGGTTTTGTCACCTCCGGTACTGTAATTAACAGCCTGGCTCATGGTTGAACCGGTTGCCGGGCTTGCGTCAGTACCAAAATTCCATGAGTAGGTATAGGGTGTGGTTCCACCATCTACACTTGCGGTAAAGGTAATGGTTTCAAAATTGCCCACTCCGCAGTTTGCCGAATAGGTGAAATCGGCTGTCAGGGGCGCAGCTACTGCCAAAGGTATGCCTGGTGAGTAACATTTGTTGTTGCAGTCGCAACCTTTATTCTGGGCAGTTTGCCATGACATGTAATAATTTTCAAGACTAACCGATGTGCCGCAAGCCCAGTTGATTTTTCCAAAATCCACCGGAGTACCTACAGGAATCGCGGTTTTGTCGAACAAACACGTATTCACGTTTGAATAAATAATTCCGTCGAAGGCAATCTGGTAAAACAGTTTAAGTGAGTACCTTCCGGCAGAAGTACTTCCGCCGAAAATTGCCCAGATATGGACTTCTTCAACATCCCCCAGCTCACAGTTATAATTGGCAGGGAGGGGAGTTTTGTCTGCATAGCCCAAATAGAGTTTTTCAACAAAGAAGTCGTTGGAGGAGCTACAATTGATAGGACAGGGAATCTGTCCAAATGCGTTTAATCCTGCAAACAGGAAAAAAAGCAACAGTCCATTTTTGATCAGAGGTAAGAAATTTTTCATAGTCCCTAAAATTTTAAATTTAATAAAACTTGAATTAACTTTTTTAAATTATTGATAATCATTGCAATATTTACTGAATATGCATCCTTTAAATCCCGTATGACAATAATAAAATTAAACATCTACAAGTTATGACAATTCCGTGAGTTAAAAAAGCTTTTTTTGACTTTTTTTATTAACAAATTTCTGCTGTCATTTCAGCACTTGTAATATTTTGAAATTTAAGTAATTAAGTAATATTACGTTTGAAGTCCGAAGGTTTTTAACAACCGGATCTCTTATTGGATTGGTTGGCTGTTCTGTATGTTAACTATGCAAAGGGTATGAAAGGTGACCAGGTTTATTAAATAAAGTTCTGTTATATTTACCGCGCTTTAAAAATTGAAAGCATACTGTGGAAGTTGTTTACTTTTTAATTATTTAACTGATCGAAAATGAAAAAAGCTTATGTTTTTCCAGGCCAGGGAGCACAGTATCCGGGTATGGGCAAAGATTTATATGAGAATTCGAAAGTGGCAAGGGAACTGTTTGACCAGGCCAATGAAATTCTTGGATTTTCGTTGACTGACATCATGTTTGGCGGTACGATTGAAGACCTGAAACAGACGAAAGTTACCCAGCCTGCCATTTTTCTGCATTCTGTGTTATTGGCGAAAACCCTGAAGGATTTTGCCCCAGACATGGTTGCGGGCCATTCCCTGGGAGAATTCTCAGCCCTGGTCGCCAATGGCGCACTTTCCTTCGGGGATGGGCTGCGACTGGTCTACCAGCGCGCACTGGCCATGCAGAAGGCGTGTGAGGCGAAGCCCTCAACGATGGCTGCGATTGTTGGCCTCGACGATGAGGTGGTGGAAGAGGTATGCAACGGGGTGGAAGATGTTGTGGTACCTGCCAATTATAATTGTCCGGGGCAGCTGGTTATCTCCGGCTCAGTTGAGGGTATCGATAAGGCCTGCGAACTGCTTACCCTAAGGGGAGCCAAAAGGGCCCTTAAGCTGGTAGTGGGAGGCGCATTTCATTCTCCCCTGATGGAACCTGCCAGGGAGGAACTGGCTGATGCGATTATGAATACTCCGTTCAGCCGGCCTGTATGCCCGGTTTACCAGAACGTCAATGCACTCCCGGTATCTGATCCTGAAACCATAAGAATGAACCTGGTAGCCCAGCTGACCGCCCCGGTAAGATGGACCCAGACTGTTATGAATATGAGTGCCGATGGTGCAGTTTCCTTTATCGAGTTAGGGCCTGGTAAGGTTCTGCAGGGACTGGTGAAGAAGATAGTCAGGAATGCAGAAGTGTCCGGATTCGATAGTTTTATCCCGGAATAATTAAACATAAATAATTCAACAGGCTGTCTGGTTCTAAATGGCAGCCTGTTTTAATTCTGGTTACTCTGCAGCATGCGGTATATGGTCGATTTCCCGATATTCAGCTTGTCGGCTACAACCTTCACATTATGGTTGTATTTTCTGAGAAAGTGGTAAATGATATCCTCGGTGTATTCGTTCAGTGTTTTTTCATTTGCCAGCAGATGCGTTACCTTATCCTTACCGATAAGATTAAGGTGTTCGGGTTCAATGATTCTTTCGGGACTCATTACACAGGCCAGTTCAACAATGGCTTTCAGCTCGCGGATATTTCCCGGAAATGGGTAGGAGAGTAGCAGATCAATACTTTTTTCGGATAATACTTTCTGCGATAAGTTATTTTCCCTGCAAAATTCATCAATGAAAAACTTTGCCAGGAGCAATACATCATGTCCTCTGGCCCTCAGTGGCGGCAGTACAATGGGAAGGCCCAACAGCCTGTAATAAAGGTCTTGCCTGAATTTTCCCTCGCCGACCAGTAACTGCAGGTCTTTATGAGTTGCAGTCAGGATCCTTACATCAAGCGGAATGGTTTGGCTTCCACCGAGCCTTATCAGTTCGCGCTCCTGAATTACCCTGAGCAGCTTGGTCTGAAGATGAAGGTCCAGGTCAGCAATTTCATCCAGGAATAATGTGCCTCCGTTCGCCTGCTCAAACTTTCCTGTCTTTCTGAATTCAGCTCCCGTAAATGCCCCTTTCTCGTGACCGAACAATTCCGCTTCAATCAATCCTTCGGGAATGGCCGATACGTTGACGGCCACAAATGGTTTGGTCTTTCTTTTTGAATTATAATGTATCCCTTTAGCTACCAGTTCCTTACCAGTTCCTGTTTCTCCGGCTATAGACACCGAAATATTGGTCGAAGCTGCTTTCTCCATAAGTTCGAAAATCCTTTCCATTTCCTGGCTGTTGCCTTTGATCAGCTTCCTGAAATCATACTTCTGCCTTACGGCCTCCTTCAGGGTCTCATTCTCGATCCTTAACTGGTCGGCATGGTATATATTATATATGGTACGACTCAGTTTTTCTCTGGTATCCGGACCTTTGGCAAGGTAATCGTATGCCCCTGATTTCAGCAACTCCACAGCCGTACTGATGTCGTTCTGACCAGATATAATGATTACATGAATCTGAGGCTTTCTGATTTTTATTTCTTTTAGGACCGCATCCCCGTTCATGTCGGGCAGGGTATAATCAAGAAGTATAATGTCGGGAGACTTGTCAAGGTTGTTCAGGCAATCAATCCCGGTAGTAAAAACATTCACGTTGAAATTTTCTACTTCCAGCTGTTTTCTAAGCACCTTGGCATATAATTCATTGTCTTCAACAATGAAAATCCTGTAAACTGATTTTCCATTCGGGGTTTTCATAATGAAAAGAATATTTTAGCGCCAATTTATATTTGGTTATTTCAATTTAAACGGGTTAATGAGAACAGTAAACCATACAATTCTGTTCAAAATTAGATAAAAATTCCCAATATGGGAACTGTTCTCATAAAAAAAATCATTTTTTGGCAAAAAAAGTTACCTGGTCCGGATAAAACTACTCCGGACCGGATAAAAAAGTGTTGAATCCTCCCGGTCAGAACCGGTATCCTGCCTTCTGGAGCTCGCTGAGGTTTCTGATCGGAGTCGACGGTTTGAGAACTTTAGCCAGGTGCTGGTATATCTTTACCCTGATCTCTTTGGCCATCCTGGTGTCCATACGGTCAAATGAATGGCCTCCCGGGATATCCTGGAAAATTTCATAATCAAATTTTTTACCTTCAGCTTTCAGTGATTTGATCAAATGTTCTACTTCAAGTACATTGACGTCATCATCATTGGTATTGGTGTGGATCAGCAGGGGTGTGTTTCTGAACCTGTGGGTGTTCCATGCAGGTGACCTTCTGCGATACTCCGCCACATTTTCATTAGCGGACTGGCCAATATGGTAATCGGCTTCGAAATAGTTACGGTAGCTCTGGGGATAATATCCCATCCGGGCGATCAGGTCGCTTACCGGGACACCGGCAAAGGCTACCTGGTAATCATCGGGATGGTCGAAGATATTCAACAATGTAATCAGTCCGCCGTGACTCCATCCGATTATCCCTACCCGCCGGTTGTCCAGGAACGAATAGTTCTCCAGCATATAGTTCCGGGTATAATATACATCTTCGGTTTCGAGACCGCCGTAATCGATTTTTTCATAGTGCGCACGGCCATAACCGGTGCTTCCCCTGTATTCGGGTGCGGCTACCACATAGCCCTGACTGACCAGTTCCCTGATAATATGGGTATAGTAGGTGGTAAAGTCGGCGTGCACCCCACCATGTGGCAGCAATATCAGCGGATATTTTCCGTCGGGATTAAGATTTTTGGGAAAAAAGGCGTAGGTCCAGAATTTTACCGGACTCCCGGCTCCCATGGCTGTTGGGTTTTTTTCCTTCCACAATGGCGGACCGTAAATATATAATTTATCCACCCAGGCTACATCGCCCACTTTTTGCTCCCATAAAACATCATCCACCAATTTCTCAAGCCGGTCCAACCGGTGGTTCAGGTTCCGCTCCTGAGTGTTCAGCTGCTCCCTGAGCGTTCCCAAATCGGTAACCTGGGCAAAAATTCCTGTGGAAATGCCTAAAAGCAAAAACAGTACTGCAATCGATCGTTTCATCATGGTGTCGGTTTTTGAAGGGAAAGATATAAAAAATCAATCAATCCCGGTATTATGCAGGCGAGGACGGTCAGAATGAAACCGAAATTTTGAAATTGATTTTTCTGGAGGTAAGATAATTGGGAACGGCAAACATGTCCCCCCAGTTGCTGGCTACCCAAAAATAGGATACGGTATTATTGATATTCAGGAGGTTGAATATTTCCAGACTTACAGAAAGATCTTTCACCGGTTTAAGCAACCGGCTGCTGACTATAGTGTTCTCGCTGATCAGCACTTTGGACAAACCCATGTCGACCCTCCGGTAAGGCGGCATCCGGAAGGTATCCTGCCATCTTTCAGATCTTGGCGGCCCTGTAGGCAGTCTTGAACCGTAAAATGCGGCCAGATGCATCTTCCAGGTCGGATTGCCAGGCAGGTAGTCCTGAAAAAACAGACTGAAATTGAACCTTTGGTCGGTTGGCCTAGGGATATATCCGTGGCCGTCGCCGATTATGTTCTCTTCAGTTTTCATGAGCGAAAGGCTGGCCCATGATTGCACACCGCTGACAAACTCACCGTTGATTTTCATATCCAGGCCTGTGGCATACCCCTCGGCCTGCTGGCCGGGCAGGTACCTGATCCTGACATTGTCGACCTGATAGGGTATCAGCCGGGTCATATGTTTAAAGTATGCTTCAGAAGTAAACCGGAATGGCCTGTCCCAGGCGGTAAAGAGATAATCGGTCCCAAACAGTACCTGGAATGAACGCTGCGATTTGTTTGTACGGTCGATTTCTCCCTGGCGGTTGATAAGCTCCTTGAAAAAAGCAGGCTGACTGTATATTCCGGCAGTTAGTTTAAAGGAGATGTTTTGTTCCCAGTCCGGGAAATAGTTTATCGAGAACCTCGGACTAATGACGAATTCACGGTTAAAATCCCAGTAATGGCCCCTTAAACCTCCGTTCAGATAAAGATCTCCCCTGGAAACAGGCACCTGCCAGGTGTCCTGAAGATAGCCGGTAACCCGGTTTGTACTCAGGTCTGCTTCGCTGTTCAGGGTGTAATACAACAAAACCTGTGAGTCGGAGTAGGGTAGTGAATATCCTGTGGAATCCCTGTATATCCATTCGTTGATCTGGTTGTCTATTCTTTCATGCTGTACCTTCACACCCCAGTTCAGCAGGTGTTTTTCCGAATTGAATGCACCCCGGTGTGATAAACTGTAAACTGTGGCATCCAGATAATTCCTTGCGTGGTTAAGAAAAGTCCCGACACCCAGGTTCAGTACACTGTCGCCGAATTCTTCCGATGACATGTTCCTTTCCAGCTGGTTCAGGTAATACTGGCCCAAAATGTCATACGTCTCTGCCTCAGCGGCCACATAGGCAGAAGCAATGAATTTTAGGCTGAGGTTTTCATCCGGATGATAGTTGGCACTCAGCGCACCTAAATAGGTCCGGTAGTTGTCCGTCTCTTTTCCCTGAAAATATATGGTGGTATTCAGCGGTGTATTCCAGGTGCCAAAACTGGTTTTTCTGGTCCGGGGGATAAATTCATACTGATTCTGGGCGATGTTTCCCAGGAATGAAATGTCAAAAGCAGGTGAAACCTGATAAGTAATATGGGTCTGCAAATCAACAAACCTGGGATTGTATTCCCCTTTCTCATCTAAAGTGCCTAACAGGTAACGGTTCGTTTTATACCGGACTCCGGTGATATGCGACAGCCTGCCTCCCAGGACCAGGTCCTCAATATGGGCGCTGCCGCCCAGCAGGCTTGCCGATGCAGAACCTCTGAACTCCACCGGCCGCCTGTATTTGATATCCAGAACGCTCGACATTTTATCACCGTACCGGGCACTGAAGCCTCCGGCAGAAAATTCAATGGAAGATACCATGTCGCTGTTGATAAAACTGAGGCCTTCCTGTTGTCCTGCCCGGATAAGAACCGGACGATAGATTTCTATATCGTTGACGTATACCAGGTTTTCATCGAAATTTCCGCCCCTGACCGAATACTGGGAACTCAGTTCATTGTTGGAGGATACACCCGGAAGGGTCTTGATGATGGCTTCGACCGCACCACTGCCAGCCGAAGGGAGGTTTCCGGTCAGTTTGGGATCGATCCTGACCAGCGATCCTCCGGACCGACGTTGCTCAGTGACCTGTATTTCACTGATTTCAAGATTTGATGACTGCAGGGTTATGTTCAGGGTAATTCTTTCTTCTGAATTGGCCTGCAGGACGTGCTCAGCCGTGACATACCCGACTGATGAGAATACGACAGTTACTTCACGCCTGGCCGGTATCCTGAGCAGATATTCACCCCGCCGGTTAGTGGTGGTACCAATGGGATAGTTCTTAAGGGCCACGTTTACAAGTTCTACGGGTTGTCCTGAAGAGTCTGTTACTTTTCCCGACAGGGTGGCGTTGTTACTCTGTCCGCTGGCCTGAACAGCCAAAAACAGTATAAAGATTACAGTCGGGATAAAGTATCGGTGAATCATTTTGCAAAACTAAAAAAACACTTGCTTTATAAACACATCCGGCCTTTTAATATTGCCTTCCGATAGTTGTTTCCGTAATTTATCGGAATATGGTTTGTGTTAAAGACTAATTCTTATTAACCAGGGTTATATGAAAACAGGCTTCTTTCATTTCGGTAACCACTACCAGGTGACCTTCTTTGCGCAGTTCACCAATGGTTTCCGAAAGCAGTTTGATGGCCGGTCCGTCGGCCACCAGATGGGACTTACCCCAAAACGTCTGTTTGTAAATCTTTTTCCATCCGATATCGAAGGTGGTACCATAAAGGTGGGAAGATTCGTTGGTGGCATTGACGTTCGACCTGCTCAGCCGCTTCTGGCTTTCACGGGTCCTTAAAACCGAACTGATCCTGAACCGGTAATTTCCCATGTTGTTTTCCCTGAGTTTGCTGCTGAAACGCCTGCCAATCAAATCAAGCAGTTCTGCAGTCCCGGGAGTAAGGTACGGATGGGAATGGGTAAGGTGGTCCACTTTGTAATATCGGGTATCCGTAATTTTTACCAGCCTGCTTTCCTCCATAAGGTTGGCGGCAACCTCTTTAACTTCCTTATCCAGATTTATCGGTGAAATTCCGTTCTTCTTTGCATGTTGCAGGTGAATGGCATTCAGGTCCCTGTAACGATCCACCCTGACTACCCCTTTATCCCCGGGTATTTCCGGACGAAGGTGTTTGATTGTCAGGGGAACGGATATCAGTAATAGTATGGCGGCCCCGATCAGGATCAGTCCTTTTTTTACGCTTTTTTTCAATCTTCTTCGCCTTCTTTTTCTTCCGGAAACTGTATTCATTGAACCAAAATTATCAGATATGGAAAACAAAACAATTATACAGATGAATCTGGAATTATTATCATCGGCCGGCAGAAATATCAGTTTTTTTATCAAAAACCGGATGTTAACTGTCGATTTTGTTAAGTTTGCCACAGTGATCTGACTGAATGTAAATGGTTGTTAAGGGTCAGATTATCCCGATATGGATTTTAATGTTGGTTACAATAAATAGCGTTATATGGCAAAGGCATTCAAACCGCTGAATTCTGTTCTGATCAAACCTGCTGGTCCGGATTGTAACCTGGACTGCACCTACTGTTTTTACCTGAAAAAGTCGGAGTTGTTCCCCGGAACGGCAGTGCACAGGATGAATGAGGAGGTTCAGGAGGAGCTGATCAGGCAGGTAATGCAGCAAAGCGGCCGATCGGTCAGTTTTGCCTGGCAGGGCGGAGAGCCCACCCTGATGGGGCTTCCCTTTTATGAGCGGGCGATTGAAATGGAGAAGAAATACGGGAGAGGACAGACGGTGGGTAATGGCCTTCAGACGAACGGCATACTGCTGAACAAGGAGTGGGCCAGGTTTCTCCGGAAATACGACTGGCTGGTTGGTTTGTCCCTGGATGGACCGTCACATATTCATAACCGTTACCGTCTCGACAGGGGAGGCCAGGGCACCCACGGAAGGGTGGAGGATAACGCCCGGATGTTGCTCGACAATGATGTTGCGGCCAATGCGTTGTGCTGTCTTACCGATTATTCCGTGCGTTTTCCGGATGAACTGTATAATTATTATAAAGAATTAGGGCTGACCTGGATGCAGTTTATTCCGGTGGTGGAGACTGATCCTGAAGATTCCTCCAGGGCTGCTCCTTATTCGGTAACTGCAAAAGCATACGGTGAATTTTTATGCCGGGTTTTTGACTTGTGGATGGCGGATTTCCGGAACGGTCAACCTACGACCTCTGTAAGGCATTTTGAGTCGGTTTTTTACACATATGTTAATATGCAGGCGCCCGAATGTACCATGATGAAGGAATGTGGTCCTTATGTGGTGATTGAGCATAATGGCAATGTGTACAGCTGCGACTTTTTTGTAGAGCCTAAATGGAAATTTGGAAACATCATGACCCACAGAATTTCTGCCATGCTGAATTCAAAACAGCAACATACCTTTGGGGCGGCGAAGGCGGTGCTTCCGGGTGAATGCCGCAAGTGCCCGTGGCTGACCAAATGTTACGGAGGATGCACCAAAGACAGGATAAAAGATCCGGCTGATAACCGGAAGCCAAGGTTCTGCCAGTCCTACAAGATGTTTTTTGCCCATGCCGATGATCGTCTGAAGCTGCTGGCCAGTCAATGGAAACAAAACCAGCGGGACACACAGGAGTTTCAGAAAACCGGTGGAGTGTATAATGCCTTTGACGATTTTCTTGGTAAAAATGGAAACCGGTAATCTGCTTAATTCAGGAATGCCAAAGATTCAGAATTTGCCGGGGCACTGATCAGAATGCGGTCTTTCTCTTCCAGGCCGTTGGAAACCACGATAAATTCATTATTCTCCGTACCGGTTTCAACCAGTTGTTTCCAGATTTTTCCGCTCTTTTTCAGATATACATAACTCCGGTTGCCATCTGTAAAAAGGCTGCTTTTGGGAATAATCAGCTGCTGAGGTATTCTTTCCTGAATAATCTGATTTGTACTGGTCATACCGGGCAACAATTTGCTGTTGGCGTCGGCAAGCTCAACAGTTACGGCAAATACCTTGGATTCAAACCCGGCCAGCTCCTGTCCTACATTTGCGATCTGAATGATGTTGCCCCGGTATCTTTCCCCGGGGAGGGCATCAATGGTAATCTGAACACTATCTCCGACGGATATTTTGGAGATATCAATTTCTTCCACGTAAGTTTCCGAAACCAGTACCGAGAGATCGGGAATACTGGCGATTTCCGGTCTCCAGGGCCCGACTTCATCGCCTACCCTGATTTTTCGGTTTCCCCGTACGCGGGCATATATCACCATTCCGGCCTGAGGTGAGGCGATATTGCTGGCTTCCATGGCAAGCTGAAGTTTTTTATCAATTTCGGCAACTGTATTGTATCGTTCTTCGAATCTGCGCAAGCGGTTGCTCAGGTCGAGCCGTCGCAGTTCATAATCCCTTTTGGCCCGGTCTATCTGCCTGACTCTCTGGTTGTAGGCAGTCTGAATCCTCCTCTGGTAAGCAGGTGATTCATACTTTGCCTGCTGAAGGTCGAGCTCGTTGTATTGCAAGTCGTATTGCAACTCATTGATTCTCTGTCTCATGTTGGTCAGAGTAATGGTAGAGTCAATTCTTGCATCGTTCAGGAAAGCCAGCCGTCTTTCCAGCTCATCCCGGTTTTCCTGAATCCTTTGCGTGATGGAAGCCTGATCCAGGGTTGCCACCCAGTCGCCCTTTTTTACAATGGTTCCTTCGGGGACCATATCCTTAATCCGGAGGCCCGACAAGCGGAGATCATTATCCTTGAATATGTCGTCGAGGGTGATAAAGAGGGCATTTTTTCCATGGATTTCACCTTTGGTTTCAATATATTTCTCGAAGTTGGTTCGACGGACCACATAGGTTGAATGGACTTCCCGGCTGTGGTTGAATATCCACAAGGCCAGTGCAATGGTGAAAAGGGCACCGATGCCGATAAATGTCCATTTATATTTTTTAAATACTGTCATATTCCGCAGTTTATTTATTTAAAAGCTGGTCAAAATCTTCCGACAAAGTGACTCCCTTTTCAAAGTCGAAAAGGGTCAGTTGCCTGAGGGTGTAATAATACGACCAGTATGACCTGAGCGCCCTGATATAGGCTCGTCTGGCCTGTTCCTGGTCATTCCGGGCCAGGTTCAGTTTGGTTACATCCAGTTTGCCGATCAGAAAACGTTGCATGGTAACCTCATATCCCATCCGGGCTATGGTATCGGCCTTTGCGGTATTTTGCACCTGTTCCTTCTGGATGTTGAATTCCATTACGTTCATCAGGACATTCTGTTCGAAATCTATTCTTTCCTGGTTTACACTGATCCTGAGAACTTCCCGGTTAGATCTGGCCATGGAGAGCTCTCCCTTGCGCCGGCCCCAGTCAAGTATGGGAATATTCAGTCCGATCCGCAGACGTTGCCTTTCCAGCGGGTCGACATAAACATCCGAGAGTTTCTCTGCATTCTGGTTTAGCCCGTACAGTGCATACAAATCGGCGTTGATGCCGCTTTGTGCCTCGGCCTGTTTTACTCTCCGGTCTTCCTCTAATAACCTCTGCTGATGGTTCAGTATGCTGGGATTGTTTGTAGTGGCCAGAGTCAGCGCTTCAGCAGGGTTTACCTCCAGGTTGGGAAGATTGTCGGGGATGATACATTCAATTCTTGTTGTCTTGTCAAAACTCAGGAAGGAGTTAAGGTCGGCACGGGCCCTTTCCAGGTTCAGATTGGCCCTCTGCAGGGCCAGCCTCGAATTCATATATCCGAGTTCCAGGTTGAGCAGCTCATCCTGGGTAACCGTTCCCACCTGAAAACGGCCCATGCCAATACGGTAAAGCGTATCGGCATTCGACAGGTTGGTTGTGGAGATGGAAACTTCTATCTGGGCATCTACCAGGTCGAAAAACCTTCGGGTGGCATTGATAGCAAGCTGCTCTTTCGACTGGATATATTGCTGCTTGGCCTTTTCAAATTTTACAGGTTCAATTTTTGCCCGCCATTTCAACTGGTTAAAACCGTTAAGGGACTGGCTGTAACCAATACTCACCGGCGTAGAGTTCCATGTGGTCAGTTTGTCGCCCCCAAGGTTCTGGGAGAGGTTTAATTCCGACCTGGCAAAGATGGTCCCGCCCAGGAATCCTACGTTCTGGTTCAGTAAAAGGGCAAGGTCTGAGTTCAGAAATTCTCTCGGACGGTATTCATCCCGGTTGAGTTCATAATTGTAAACCCTCTGCATGGACCGGTTAAAGTCGAGGGGTGTGGCCTGCATCGACAGGCTGGGCAGGTTGTCGGCCTTGAAATTCCTGAACTCCCAGTAACTCGCCAGGTACATGTTCCGGTTTCTGAAGGCGTCTAACGACTGCTGTGAGGCAATTTCGATAACCTGATCAAGGGTGAGGTATTTAACTTCCGTCTGTCCTTCGGATTTAATTCCGGCAATCAGGGTAAGGAAAAATAAAATGAGCAATTTCTTCATGATAATAATACTTTATTGACGTAATGACTCTACCGGATCCTGGTCGGAGGCCTGTTTGGCAGGCAGATATCCGAAAGATATCCCGACGAGTACCGAAACACCGAAAGCAATTACGATCGAGAACAGGGAAACTATGGTTTTTATATCAAAAATGGCGGTTATGGTCATGGAAAGCCCAACGCCCAGCAGAATGCCGACCATCCCCCCGGAAACGCTGATCAGGGTAGATTCTGCTAAGAACTGTACGATGATGTCTTTCCTGGTAGCCCCGATGGCCTGGCGGAGGCCAATCTCCCGGATCCTCTCCATTACACTCGACAGCATGATATTCATAATACCGATACCACCAACGATCAGGGAAATGCCGGCAATAACGCCTAATACAATATTGAAGATGTTTTTGGTCCGTTGTTGTTGCTTCAGCAACAGTTCAGGGATGGTAATGTCAAAGTCGTAGAGGCCGTTATGCCGTCTGAGCAACATTCTGCTGAGTACTTCCGAAGTTGCGGTGAGCTCTTCCGTTTCATTGACCTGTACGATGATCTTATCCAACTGATTAAGATTATCCCCGGAAGATGACTGTGATGTGGAGGCCTGCTGCTCGATTTCATCGGCCCTTACCAGGGCACGGTTCCTGAACCTCATCAACATGGTTTTTACAGGGATGAATATTTTATTGTCGGTACTGCTGATTCCCATTTCATCGCTTGCCGATGCCGTAAAATCACGCCGTTCAATTACTCCGATCACCTGAAGCCATACATCGCCGGTCTTGATGTATTTACCGATAGGATCTTCTTTGGCAAAAAAAGTATTCCGGATATTGTCCCCAATGATACAAACCGGATATCCCGCATCCTCCTGGCGTTCTGAAAACACTTCACCTGCCTGGAGGTTGATCCCGAAAAGATCAAAATAGTGATTGTTGGTACCTTCCAGTGTAATAGGCCTGCTGCGTCCATTATGGATGGCCGAGTAATTGAAGGATATCACCGGGCAGACCTTTGAAATGGAAGGGATAACCTCCTCGATCGCCTGGGCGTCGAGCAGGGTAAGTCCTTTGGAGAATTTACGGTTTCTGGCGCCCCCTTCCTGGTCGGCGGCCGTGTTTTCGTTGTTTCCTGATACACTTACCGAAGAAGGCGTAATGATGATGTTGTTAACGCCAACCATTTTTATCTGGTCTAAGATTTCCTGCTGGGCACCGTTCCCGATGGCTAACATGCTGATAACGGCTGCAACGCCGAAAATAATCCCCAGTGCGGTTAGCAGGGATTTGAGTTTGTTGGTCTGGATTGCTTCAATCCCGATAACTATGTCATGAAGGTATCTCTGAAGTATTCTCATCATTGTCCTGCAGTCGTTTGATTATTCGCCCTGTTTCCCGGTCTGCCGTTTCTCCTCGTTTCATTTCGGGGTTGGTTGTCATTTCGGGCCTGATTGTCCTCCCTGACCTGCTCTGCTTCACGCTTGCGGATTTCTTCCAGAATATCGAGGCCCGCAATAGGAAGTTCTTCTGAATGATCGGGCCGATTGATTAAAAGTTTGTCACCTTCACCGATGCCTTTTCTGACAATGGTAAAATTCTCATTTTCATCGGCGGCATCAATGATCTGCCGGGTTATGGTATTGTTTTTCTGCAGATAAACATAACGGACACTGTCGTTCTGGAATATGGCGTCAGATGGGATGTAAATCTCGTCGGTGTAGGATCCGGTACGGATTACGTTACTGGTGGTCATGGCCGGCCTTAATTCAGGATCATTGCCGAAAACACGAATCCTGACCTCAAAAACCTTGGCATCGCTTCGCGGAATGGGCTGACCGATATTAGCCACCGTGATGACCTCGCCGGCTAACTCTTTTTCAGGGAAGGCATCAATGCCTAACGTCACCTGCTGACCCGGCTGTACCTTGGAAATGTCAATCTCGTTGACATAGGTAACAGAAATCATTTGTGAAAGATCGGGCAAAGTGGCAATAATGGGCATCCAGCGGCTTACCGTTGCACCGATTCTTATCTTCTGGCCGAAACGATCCTTGGCATAAATCAACATACCCGATTTTGGGGCATATATATTCAATGATTTATAAGCTTCTTCCAGTTCCCTGACCCTGGCTTCCCTCTGGCTCAGGTTTACCTGCGACCTGTTTACCCGGGTGGCTGCCTGTTGCTGACGCAGGGCGTACCCTTTGATTTCCTGGTCTAAAGTTCGTTTTGCCTTTTCAAGGTCCATTTCGGCCTTGCGAATAACCGCCGGAGATTCAAACCGGGATTCTTCCAGGATGATCTGCATCTGTTCAACCTGTTCACGTGCATTCACAATCTGGTCACGCGCATTGCTCAGGTTGAGGTTTGAATCCATCTTGGCATCCTCGAATTCATTCAGGGATTGTTCAAGTTCAAGCAAGGCACTGGCTAATACCTCTTCAACCGCTTTATGGTCAAGGGAGGCTACATAGTCACCTTTTTCAACCTGGGAACCCTCTTCAATAAGATCGGTAATCTTGATCTCATAAATCCTGACATTTCTGCCACCAAGTTCTTCGGGGATCAGGATATTTTCAGAATTTTCTGCTTCCAGCTGTCCTGTTGTGTACACCAGAACTTCAAAGGGGCCTCTTTTAGCCTCGACTGTTAAATAAGTAATTTTCTCCCTTGAACCTGAAAGGAGGAAAAATGCTGCCAGGATAACCGCAATGCCGGCAACAATTAATACGATCTTCTTCTTCATGATATATATGACAGAATTTCTTCCGTAAAGTTTAATTGAATTTCATTTCTGTAATTTTCCCGGTGTATAAGCACAAAAAATCATAATACACACTAACTGCAGCGTTTTATTACTGCCTGAACAACAAAAGGCACTGAATCAATGCCTTGCGTGTATCCCGTCAGTTTTGGCCAAACCGGCTGATTTCCTCAAGCCGGGGAAGTTCAAATCTTTCCGGATCCACATACATAAGGTTCATATCCGGTGAAATTCCTTCAGGGATATGATATTCTCTGAGCCTGACACCCGGGCTTACAGCAGCGGATTTAAGACCTTTGATATGGTCGAGGCATACTTTCAGCAGTTGCTCCTCCGGATCCCCGAATGGCTGCAGCCTGTAAAAAACATATTGACTCTGCAGGGTAGGTTGTAATCCGTTGACATAATCGGATGCGTTGTTGGCATTGTTGATTTTAAGGGTAATGGGTTGCATGGCCCACTTATGGGTGGTATTTAAATTGCCTGCGTTATCATAATCCTTTATGGTAAAGGACCCGACGTATTTCCCTGAGGTTGGCTCACCCACCTGAATAACATTCAGGTAAACCTTAAGGCTGTTGATCAGCAGCTCACTTGCAGAGGCCGACCTGCCGGTGGTAATAATATATACCTCATTAAGGCCCAGAGAATTAATCGATTGCTCCGGTGTTTTGTCTGTTTTTGCAATCTTGCTTTCGAAGTATTCGTTGAAATAGCTCTCCCCATATCTGTCCAGGTAGTAGTTCTGCAAAAACTGGTTGAACTTATACTTGGCAAATATTTTTGCCGGATCGGTAGAATAGATCATGCTTGCCAGATAGGCTGCCGTCAATACACCGCCCCCCGGGTTATATCTCAGATCGATTATGAGCTTGTCTATCCCCTGATTCTTGAACTTGCCGAACACCTTGTTCAGTTCCAGATTGTAGGAAGTGTTGATGGTTTTGTCGTATGATCCGTTGAAACTGTTATAAACGAGGTATCCTACCTTTAATCCGTTTACGTTCAATATGGTATCCATGTGAATAGGATTCTCCTGCAATTCAACAGCGGTCATGGTAGCTGTTTTTCCGTTCAGGACAAAATTGCCCGCACCGCTTTCCGTTGCAAATCCAATCGTATAGGTTTTCTGGGTAAAAAGCAGTTCCTGATAGTTTTTATCAGTCAGCTGGGTGCCGTTGATGGTCATAAACAGATCGCCCCGCTTAATTCCTGCCTGGTCGGCCGGAGAGCCCTTGATCACATACCGAACGTACCCAAGGATATTGCTCGAATTGGCACTGATATAGACCAGACCGAAATTATACCCCATGGTTTCCGAAATTCCGGCAATCCAGTCATCAATTTCTTTGGAATCATCAACTATATAAGACCATTTATCAATAGTCCGGTACTTATATAGAAGACTGTAGAAAAGCGCTTCCGGATCGTCATATTGGTTCAGAAATGCGTTCAGGCTGTCTTTATTTTTGTTGTATACCGCATTGTTTAGTTTGGGTACATCGGCTTCCCAAAGATAATATGTCGACAATCCATTATATATGAATTTCTTAACAGCCGAGGCTTCAGGGATCGGAACAACCTGTCCATTCGGATCTTTGTTGTCTGCCGGATCCGGATCCGGATCGTCCTTTTTACAACCGGCAGCAATGGCCAGAAGCACGAATATTGCCAGTAAATATCTTAAGTTCATATACATTTTTACAGATTATATCCTTCTACTACAATTTTCATGCAAATTTAAAACAAAATCTTACATTTGGTTTGGTTTGTGTAGTGTACTGAGAAAATGGTTACAAAAAACAGGATTATGAAAAAATATGCAATCCTAACAGGTTTTGTTTTAATAATGGCCGGAGGGTGCAATTCTGCGGGGAAACTTCATCAGAAACATTTCAGGGTACAGGATGCATTTTATTACACGTGGTTTGCCGGCCAGGAGGTGCGAGGTACCCATATTGAGATCCATATAACAGATTATGGAAAGGATATTCGTTACGATTCACTGGTTTTTCGCGGAGGGGCATTTCCCTTAACCGTTAAAGAATCCGGCAAAAAGATAATGCTCAGTGCTGCAGATCTCATATCAGGTTTTGACCAATTAGGCAGAAGGGTTCCTTCAGATTTGCCGGACCAGCTGATATACACCTATAAAGGAAAGCGGTATGTACAATTGCTGGATAATTTCCGGAATGACTGCATGAAGTACATGAAGCCGGAGTAATTCCCATCAGTCCTCTTTTTCCTTCGGATATTCTATGCGGACATGGTATATATTGATTAGTTTCCTAAGGAGAACCTCCTTGATTTTATCGATATCGGCAAACGTAAGATCGGAATTGTCGAGCTGCCGGTCCTGAAGTTTCTGGTCGATCATATTGTGGATCAGGTCTCTCAGGTTTTCGACGGTTTTATCCTTCATACTTCTTGATGCGGCCTCGATACCGTCGACAAGCATAACCACCGCAGCCTCTCTCGATCTGGGCAGAGGTCCCGGGTAAGCAAAATCATCTTCATTTAGTTCTTCTTCCGGGTTCTCCTGTAGCTGTTTCAGGTAGAAATATTTGGCTTTTGTAGTGCCGTGATGTGTGGCGATAAATTCGACAATACTCTCTGGAAGTTTGTATTTTCTGGCCGTTTTGATACCGTGTTTTACATGGTCGATGATGATTTCTGCACTTTTACGATAGCTCATCTGGTCGTGCGGGTTCATTCCCATTTCCTGATTTTCAATGAAATAAGTTGGTTTTTCCGCTTTTCCGATATCGTGATACAAAGCGCCGGCCCTGACCAGAAACGGATTGCCCCCGATTTTCAGGATAATTTCTTCGGCCAGATTGGCAATCTGCATCGAATGCTGGAACGTTCCGGGAGCCTCTTCTGCCAGTTTTCTGAGCAGCGGCTGGTTGGTATTCGACAGTTCGATAAGGGTTACATCCGAAATAAATCCAAATAATTTCTCGAAAATGTATATCAGTGGGTAGACGACGAGGATCAGCAGGCTGCTCCAGGCGAACCATTGCAGCATGATGAAGTTATAGGTGATCAGCGTACCTTCCCTGATCAGGGTTACTGCGGTAAATACCAGTCCGTAGGTAAGGGCTACCAGTAAGGACGCAATGACCACATGAACCCGCCTGTGCATCTTGTTCAGGCTGAAAACGGCAACCATACCGGCCGTTACTTCAAGCAATACAAATTCGTAATTGTTGGGAGCGTAAAACCCGATCAGCAATGAGGTGATAATCAGGGTGAATATGGCGGTTCGGGGATCATAGAAAGTCCTGACCACCACCGGAAGGATGGCCAGCGGTACCATATAGATGTGCAGATTTTCATACGAATTGACGGCTTGCGCGACAAACACGACAAATACCAGCCAAAGCATCAGGAAGGTCAGCTTACGCGAATCCTCCAGAATGTTGGGCTTGTAAATGTATAAATAGAAGAACAACAAGGCAAGAAATACAAGGATAAGGGTCAGTTTGCCAATAGAAATCAGCTGGCTGTTAATCCCTTCCCCGCGTTTCTTTTCATAGGCCCATTTCAGGGATTCCAGCAACTGGAACCTGGTCTCGTCGACGATCTCTCCCTCCAGGATAATCCTTTCGCCCGATTGCACCATTCCCCTGGCGGTTGAGAGTCCCGACTCCATTCGTTGCAATTCCGTCCTGGAATAATTCTCATCGTACCGGAGATTGCTCCGTATATACTTCCCGGGATCAAATCCATTGAGGGCACGGCTTAAGGCACTGTATTTCTCCCGTGTGCGGGTTACTTTTTCCCTGAAAAGATTATAGGCTGATTTTTCTGAAAGCAGGTCAGCCGTGGAAACTTTGCCGACCAGGTTTCCAGTTATTACGTAGATGTCTGATTTATCACGGAGTATATCCAGCGATTCAGGCGAAGAAGTCATAATACCCTGCGCATATAGCAGGGCTAATTCACCTGATAATTCCGAAATGAACGAGGATTTTTCAGGATAGTCATCTTCAGAGATCTGCTGCAGATCTTTCTGAAGTTCGGAAAGTATATTGTTGAGTGTGATGGAATCCATTACAAAATAGGGACTGAAGCTGCGCAGCAACTCCTTGCGCTCGGCCTCAAGGTCTGTAGCCGATTTGAGGATGGCAAAGTCGAAAGGGGCCACCAGGTTTTCATGTTTCCAGGGAGCGCCTTTCTGATATTCAAATTTGAATTTCGGTTCTGAAGGCAATACCATATAGAGGACAAATGCCGCGGTGGCGAAGATAACTACCCGAAGTATAATCTTTGAATAGCTTAACACCTTTTCTTTCAGAGTCTTCATATTTTTAGATTACATTCTGTAAATTATTTTCAAAAATCGTTGCAGAAATTCTATATTTGGTTTCGTAAAATAACAAAAATTTTCAATGAGATACGGTATTTCCGGTTTAAGTTTAATTCCGGTCCGAAAAGAGCCCTCGGAGAGAAGTGAGATGGTTACCCAGGTTCTTTTCGGTGAGCATTTTGAAATTTTAGAGTATTTGCCGGGCTGGTGCCATATCAGGATGAATTATGACGGATATCAGGGATGGATAGACCAGAAAATGATCACCCTTCTGACTGAAAGGCAATACCAGAAAATCGGGAAATCGGTATCTGCAGTGACCACGGATATTTTTACGCCTGTCCCGGTTTCAAAGGAACAATTTGTCATGCTGGTTGCCGGCAGCTCACTGCCGGTCTGGAGGCCGTATCTGAAAGAATTCACCCTGGACGGGGATACCTATAAGATGCCGGGAAATGTAAGCTCTGGTAAGGTGAAGGACCCGCGCGGACTGATCATCGGACAGGCCATCAAATATTTCAATTCGCCCTATTTGTGGGGAGGACGGAGCCCTTTCGGAGTTGACTGCAGCGGACTTACCCAGGTTATATTCAAAACCGCCGGCATCTGGCTGCCCAGGGATGCTTCACAACAGGTCCATCAGGGAACCATGCTGAGTTTTATTGAGGAGACCAAGCCAGGAGACCTTGCATTCTTTGATGACGAAGAAGGCCGGATCATCCATGTCGGTATCATCTGGAAACAGGGAAAGATTATCCATGCATCCGGCAAGGTAAGAATTGACAATGTAGACCAGTATGGTATTTTTAATGTGGATACCAGACGGTATAGCCACAGGATGAGAGTGATTAAAAAACTGATCTGATCATGGAAAGGACTGAGCTTTTTATCTATCTGGTCATTTTTGTTGCCGTGGTTATCCTGGTGATCAGGTACTGGAAGACAGGTAACAAAGGCTAAAATATAAGATCATGTATACCTATGCATACCCAAGGCCGGCACTGACTGTAGATGCCCTGGTGATTTCCGGATACCCGGAATATCCTCTGGTGTTGCTGATAAAAAGGGAAAAGGAGCCCTTCGCAGGGAAATGGGCGCTTCCCGGTGGTTTTGCCGATATGGATGAAACCCTGGAGGAGGCCTGCCGAAGGGAACTTCAGGAGGAAACCGGGCTGGTACTCCCGGCCATGAGTCAGTTCAGGGTTTATGACGCCCTTGACAGAGACCCGAGGCACCGCACAATTTCTGTGGCGTTTTATTCCTTTATCGATGGTATCCCGGAGGTCCTGGGAGGCGATGATGCCGCCGAGGCAAGGTGGTTCAGTGTCCGTCAGCTACCGGAACTGGCCTTTGATCACGATGTCATAGCCGCCGATTTTTTACCGGAGATAGCCATACGATTCCGGGCCTTTGCAAAATAACAGGTCCAGGATGCTCAGTCCCGGCATAAAAGGGTATTTGTCTTCAAATACCTGGGTATATTCAGGCTGCCGGTAACCGGGATCAAAACGCTCAATGCTTATTTTAGGGGAGATTTTTTCCCTGAGATTATCAAACGGAGCCTCAACCACTTCAAATTCTTCCGTAAAACCGATGTCCTTGTTTATTTTTAATAAATGGGTTATTTGCTGATGTATGCCAAAGTTCAGGTCGAACAGAAAAGTATGCTTTTGGTGAAAAAACGGATAAATCTCATCGGCATAATAATCGAAATAGGGCGAGTTTTTATAGGCAGAATATATCGACCGCCACTGGTTTCTCTGCCAGCTGGTGTGCCAGGCAATCCGGATGTCGGTGATCTTTTGTCCGGGCCTGCGGCCATGCTCCACCGGAACCACCAGGGCCATCGGGCCATTGGCTGCCAGGATCAGGCAACGGTTTCTCCAGCTCTGTTTGATAAAATTCTCATGTTTTTCGATGAATACCGTATTGGCCCTTATCAACCGGTGATAATAATAGACCGGTGCAAAATAGGCTGAGGACAACAGTATCCGGTCATTTCCGGAATGTTCCATGTTAATTCCCGGGATGGTTAACGGTTTGTGTAGGCATCTTCATCCTCATCATCATAATCCTCGTCGAGATCGTCAAATGCCACACCCTCCGGATGGGGTTTTTCCTTAACTCTGTTGCTCCCGGAAGATTCCAGTTGCTCTTTCTCCTTTTTGGTTTTGGATAATTCGCTCTTGAGCTTCCATATTCTTGGGATATAGGAGAAATGGGGAAGCAGATAGCCCACCAGGAGGCAAACCAGAATAAGCAGGACCAGCGGGATGTTTACATTCCAGAAGAAGAGCTTTATGGCCACCGATTCGGCATTCTGTAAGGTGAAAATGACCAGGAAAATGGCCAGTACCAGGATCAGGACAAGCTGCAGGTTTATCGGATTTTTCTTGACATCATTCATAACCTTTTATATTCAGATGTTGTTACAATAGCGTTTTAACCGGGTTAAATGTACAAAAAAAGGATGATCTGAAAATCATCCTTTTAATAAATTTGATGCTGCACGGGTTCCTTGCTAACCAATGAATGGATAACCATTTCCTGCCTTGCATGAGTGATTATTCACATTCGTATCCCCATATTAATGGATTGACCTGAACATCCTTCCCAGCCTGATTTTTCCGGGGAAACTTTTGTCCTTGTCGAGTGAAAGCCAGATGAATACCGCCTTGCCTACGATATGGTCTTCGGGAACGAAACCCCAGTACCGGGAGTCGGCAGAGTTATGCCTGTTGTCGCCCATCATCCAATAATAATCCATTTTGAAAGTGTACGTATCGGCAGCCTGGCCGTTGATATGGATAACATTATCTTTTACTTCCAGCTGATTCCCTTCGTATACCCGGATGATCCTGTCGTAAAGCGGCAATACATCCATATTCAGTTTTACGGTAGTTCCTTTAGCCGGGACCGTAAGTGGCCCGAAATTGTCGACATTCCAGGGGAACCTGCTGTCGGATGGGAATATATCGGGATTCCACCGGTCAGCGTTTTCCAGCAGTTTCTCAGTTTCAGTGACATTTGTAAAGGTACCGAACTCGGATACCATCTTTTCGGTCAGTGGGAATATGTACTGGTTCACAGCATAGTTCTGGCGGTCGGCATTGGAAATGCCCATCCGGTCGAGGGCCTTGGGATTGATGGTCCCGGTGGTTTTCACGAGGTAATTGTACTGAAATCCATCATAATGATGCTGCGGTTTCCCATTTACATACAGTACCCCTTCTCTGTATTCCAGGAGATCTCCGGGAATACCCACGCAACGCTTGATGTAGTTTTCCCGCTTGTCGACCGGCCGGTGGGTAACTTTGCCGAAGCTCCGCTCGTCACTCCATACCCTGTCCCTGCCGTATGACCTGACCAGTTGGTAATAACTCTGGTTCTGCATGTACAGCGCGACGGTATCCCCTTCGGGAAAGTGGAAAACCACAATGTCGTCGTTTTTGATCTTGCCAAATCCGGCCATTCTTTTGTAAGGCCTGCTGATCCATTCGACATAGGATTTTGATGTCCGGGTAAGCGGCATGGTATTGTGGACGAACGGAAAGGAGAGGGGCGTGTTGGGCGTTTTCGGGCCATAGGCAGTCTTGGATACAAACAGGTAGTCGCCGACAAGCATGGATTTTTCCATGGATGATGTCGGGATCGTATAGGCCTCAATAAAAAACATCCTGATAAAAGTTGCCGCGATCACGGCAAAAATGATGGCATCGACCCATTCCACCAGCTTGGTTTGTTTTCCTCCGGGAGGGTCTTTTTTCTTCCAGAATGCCCAATGTACTTTTTGGGTGATATACATATCGAAAATAACACCCAATCCGATCAGCCACCAGTAATTTTTAAGCCAGATGACCCATAAAAGGTAAAGCATTGCCGCGATGGCAAACTTAAACCACTTGTTGGTAAGAATCTCTCTCATTATTTTAATTGTCAGATTTTTAATAAATCGCTCATGCTTAGAATGCCTTTATGAGTCATGCAATACTCGGCTGCCATTACAGCACCCAAAGCAAAACCTTTCCTGTTTTTAGCGCAATGGGTAATTTCGATATAGTCAACCTCCGAATCGTAGGTAATAATATGTGTGCCGGGCACTTCCCCGGTACGTTCGGCAATCACCGGAAGCTGATCATATCCCGGATTTTCGTCTAAGGACCAGCCCGAAAGGTCAGGGAGCAGCGAAAGCAGGTCCTCTGCGAGGCTGATGGCTGTACCGCTTGGAGCGTCGAGCTTCTGGGTATGGTGAATTTCTTTCATCCTGACTTTATACTGTGCATGATTGGCCATCAGCAGGGCCAGCTTCCGGTTAAGTTCAAAGAACAGGTTCACCCCGACGGAAAAATTACTGGCATAAAAGAAGGTTCCATCCTTCTTTTTGCAGTTTTCATACACGAATTCACGCTGGTGCAGCCAGCCGGTGGTGCCGCTGACAACCGGAATGCCCGCTTCAAAACAGGTCAGGTAATTCCTGACTGCCGATTCAGGGATGGTAAATTCAATCGCCACATCACATTCCCTGAGATTGTCCGCAGTCATATCCGACATATTCGGCATGTCAATAATCAGGGGAATATCATGTCCCCGTTCAATGGCAATCTTCTCTATTTCCTTGCCCATCTTGCCGTATCCTATCAGGCCGATTTTCATAAATGTAATTTTATAGTTACCACGTTCGATGGCCATGGCTTATCCGGGAGGCCAAATTTCTGCGGTTTCTCCCGGCCATGACCTTGATTTTTCAGAATCAGCGACAAATATAGTGTAATTTAATTTTCGATTTAAACGGATTATATCACCGGGCGGTTTTCATTTTATATCTTTGGCGGACCGGGGGTAGCCGGAAATGGTAACCGGCTGGGGCAATCGGGAGGGCGAACCGGGTATTCTCCCGGGATTGCCTCCATGCAATTTGCTGAAAATTCCGGTAATATCCCGGGAGGTAACAGATTATGAAGAATATAAAACTGATAGCAACCGATCTTGATGGTACATTTCTGAGGAACGACAAGTCCATCAGTGAGAAAAACCTGAACGCCCTGGATTATCTGGGGGCCAGAAAAGTGGTCAGGGTGGTGGCAACAGGCCGGAACCTTCGCAAGGTAAATGAGGTGATTCCCGAGGAAGTGCCTTTCGATTATATCGTCTTTTCTTCGGGGGCAGGGGTATATGACCGGATTTCAGGCAAACATATTTTCAGCAGGAATATTTCCGGGGAAACCTCAACGAAGCTGATTAAGTTCCTGATATCGTGTGACCTGAACTTCCATGCCTTCCATCCGGTCCCCGAAAACGACCATCTCTGGTACCACCGCGGAAGTGAGCCCTGCAGTGAGTTTGAGCGTTATTTTTCTTTTCACAATTCCTATGCATCTCCCTTGCCTGAAAATGGTGAAGCCGCCTCCGGGCTGTGCCAGTTCCTGGTGGTCATTCCGGGAGATGAAAAAAGGTTTCTGTCGATGAAATCCGAAATTGAGTCCCAGTTTCCGGAGATCCGGGTTATTCGCTCTTCATCGCCGCTGGAAACCGGGTATATATGGCTGGAGATCTTTCACCGGGAGGTTTCCAAAGGCAATGGCGTACTGCATTTATGTGACGGGCTTGGTATATCTCCGGCTGAGACCCTGGGGGTCGGGAATGATTATAATGATCTCGACCTGCTTGAATTTACGGGCCACTCTTTTCTGACCGACAATGCACCGGATGTGCTGAAAGACAGTTTCATGCTTGTGCCGACCAATGAGGAGGATGCTTTCGCGCATATCGTTGAAAAACTGGAATGGGAATCTTAAATTTGTAGAAATAATATGGATAAATCATTGAAATTTGTTTTGTTGTATGGTGTCAGGATACTGTTTTATGCAGGTTTGATGATCCTGCTGAACGCGGTTTATATGTACGACGCCACCCATGAAACTGTTACCGGGAAATTCGGGGAGGTTTCCATGACCGAAATCAGCCAGGAGATTATCCTGTTTATCCTTGGGGTAATTTTTATCATTACCGGCCGGTACGACAGAGAGCTTAAACCTGTCAGCGGATTGATTTCCGTTTTCTTTTTCATGTCGTTCATCCGGGAGTTCAATAACCAAATCGATTTCTGGTTTTATCTGGTCCTTCCGTTGATATTTTTATTTGCCTGGCTGCTTTTCCGGAACCGGAAAGCACTGGTTCCTGCCATGAAATATTTTCTGGAGCTTCCTGCAACGGCCTATTTTATGGTCGGTTTCCTGGTTACTTTTGTTTTCAGCCGGTTTTTCGGGCGGACTGTTCTCTGGGAAGCCATCATGGAGAATGATTATAACCGCTGGGCAAAAAATGCCGCAGAAGAGGGTATCGAACTGTTAGGATATGCCCTGTTTCTGGTGGCAGGTGTTGAAATTCTGGTGGCCGTACTCCGTAAGCACAGGCAAAAAGGTTAGTCCATGAAAGTTGCCGGATTCACTTTTATCAGGAATGCCATCCGGTATGATTTTCCGGTTGCAGAGGCGATCCGGTCGGTGCTTCCGCTGTGTGATGCGTTTTTCGTAGCATCAGGTGATTCTGAGGATGATTCCGAAGCACTGCTCAGGGAGCTCTGCCCCAATAAAATCAGGATCATCCATACGGTCTGGAACACGGGCCAGTCCAGGGGAGGATCGGTTTATGCCGAAGAGACCAACAAGGCATTCGATGCTATACCATCAGGCTATGACTGGTGTTTTTACATTCAGGGGGATGAGGTTGTGCATGAAAAGGATATCCCGGTCATTGAACAGGCGATGCAGCTGAATCTGAATGATCCCGGGGTGGAAGGGCTTGTTTTCAGGTACCTTCATTTTTACGGGACATTCGATTATGTTGCAGATTCCAGAAAATGGTACAGGAGGGAGGTGCGGATCATCCGGAACGACAAAACCATCCGCTCGTACCGGGATGCCCAGGGATTCCGCAGGAATGGCCGGAAACTGAAGGCAAGGCTGGTGGATGCAGCTGTTTATCATTATGGATGGGTACGCCATCCGCGGTATATGAATGATAAAATCGAGGAAGTCAGGCAGTTCTACGAAAGGGCACACGGCGATAAAAAAGTGCAGGATTTCAACTACAGCCTGAGCTACGATTCCCTTAAAAAGTTTACGGGCAGCCATCCGGCAGTGATGAAGGAACGGATTGAGCGCCTGAACTGGAAGGTTGAAATCGATACCGGCCGTAGGAACCTGAAATGGAAATACCGGCTGCTGTACTGGTTTGAGAAAATAACAGGAATCAGGCCTTTCGAATTCAGAAATTACCGGCTGCTAAAATCCTGAAAATTAATCCCGCTTTGCGGCAAATAACCGTTCTGCTTCCATAAGTTGCTCAGGCTTGCCAATATCAATCCAACTGTTTCTTGCATTTTTGCTACTACTATTCCTCCGTTCGAGTCTATTGTAATACTGTACAAATTATTCTTGCAATTAATAGAATAAAATCTTTCTCCTTTGATTTTTACAAATTGACAACCAATAGGGTTACTATTTTCAAAATACGATTTAAACAGAACCTCACCCCATATACTATTAACTTCAATAAAAATACTTTTATCAATACGGACAAACTTATTAATATGCCCATCAATTTGAAGGTTCATCCATACAATTGGACTATTTTTGCTTCTAAGAAATATGCCTGAAAATACAATAATAGCTATTGCCCCAAGTATAATTAAATATATATATAAAGTTTTTCTATTCATAATTTTAGCGTTTTGAACGTCTGTTTCTAGTTCTTTTTGTTTTTGTATAATCAAAGCCAAATAATCCCCCAATTCCCCAACCAACAGACCCGTAGCTACCATACCATGTGATTATGCCACGGGAATTATAGCTAGCAAAACCACCTCCTCCCGGCCCAAAGCCATAAAAAACCCCAGCATTAAAATCATAACTATTCCCTTTGCCTTCAATTAAACCAATTTCAGCTTCATAAACGGGTCCATTATACCAAACTTTTCCTACTGTTAAAGCATCAAAGCCTAATTGGCCTCCCTTTCGTTAGTGGATGAAGAACTGCTAAGGCAATTTAAAGAGGTGGGCAAAATGAAAGAGGAAGATAAAAATGTTCATTGTTGTCCGGTAAACCGGAAAATTTAATTTATTCATTTTATAATATACTGATTTTCAGTAGCAGTATTTTTCAATTTTAAAAGTAAGCCCCCTGTAATTCAGGGAAGAGTGAGTCTTTATATTTTGCGCTGTTCTCTT
>JAUWAB010000021.1 GCA_030602265.1 Prolixibacteraceae bacterium
TTTTAACCCGGAAAACTATCCAGAGTTTTAGGAAATCAGGCCACTTCGTATAAAATGCCTTTCCCCTGCTCCATTTTCCTGGAAGCATTCAGTATTTCAATCCCGACCACTTCTCCATTTTCTGAATAATCCAGGATAATGATAATATCACCCGGTGAAGAACAGTATAAACAGATATCTGGTGAGCAAGGTAATCAGCAGGGTAAATAGGAGGTTAAGCCAGAGGCCGGCTTTTACCATCTGCGGAATCGAGAATACACCACTGCTGTATACGATGGCATTCGGGGGAGTCCCGACAGGCAGCATAAACACGCAGCTGGCCGCTACCGCCACCGGAATGGCTAATTGAAGAGGATCTTCGCCCATACCGATGGCCACAGCAGCCATCACCGGCAGGAATGCTGCGGCTGTGGCGGAGTTGCTGGCCAGGTTGGTAAAGAACATGACGACCGCTGTAACGATGAAAATCACTATGATGAAAGGAAGGAAGTCGAGGGCCGCGAAATAACCGCCCATCCACTCGGCAAGGCCGGTTTTTTGAATGGCACCGGCTAAAGAAAGACCGCCTCCGAACAGGATCAGGATATCCCAGGGAAGTTTGGATGCTGCTTTCCAGGTCAGGATAAATTCTCCCTTCCTGAAATTCAACGGGACAAGAAAGAGCAGCATAGCGCCGAAAATAGCGATGCTGGCATCAGACACAGCAGGCATCCATTTTTCCAGCAGGGGACGGATCATCCAGAGCAGGGCGGTAAATCCGAAAATCAGGGCCACCATGGTTTCCCCTTTTTTAAAGCCACCCAGTTTTCTGAGTTCACTCTGGATAAATTCCTTGCCGCCGGGCAATGTTTTAAACTTCACCGGAAACGTGATATAGGTAAGTGAGAAATAGATCAGCGGAAGTCCTAAAACCACCAGCGGAATGCCAATCAGCATCCACTCCATGAACGAAATCTCCACATGGAAAGAGTCGGCCACGAATCCGATCATCAGGGCGTTGGTCGGAGTGCCTATCACGGTTCCCAGTCCGCCGACATTGGCCGCATAAGCCACGGCCAGCATCAGGGCCACTGCGAAATAGCCAAATTGGCGGTTGTCACTTTCCGTATTGCCGGGACTTTTGGTAAGGTCGATCACCGAAAGCGCAATAGGCAGCATCATCATGGTAGCAGCGGCATTGCTTACCCACATGCTGATAAAAGCGGTGGCAATGATAAATCCCAGGATGATCGACCGGGGCTTCGACCCGATCAGGACAATAATATTGAGGGCAATCCTTCTGTGTAGGTTCCACTCGAGCATCCCGATGGCCAGGATAAAACCACCCATGAACAGAAAGATCATCGGATTGGCATATGGTGTGGCTGCAGCCGTAATCCCTGAAATATTGAAAACCGGGAAAAGAACCAGGGGCATGAGTGCTGTTACCGGGATAGGAATTACCTCGGTGGCCCACCAGGTGGCCATCAGTAAGGCAATAGCGGCGGTGTACCACCCTTCCCGGCTCAGTCCTTCGGGCGGAGTGCTGACGATGATCAGTACAAATATCAACAAACCTCCACCCAAACCGAAGATTCTCTTGTACAGGGCAGCTTTGTCTTCTTTATCAAGGTTTATGGCAGGTTTTTGTCCGGATTTGGTCAGATTCATATGGGTTTATGTTGTTAATGGTAATAAGGTTCAAGTCTATTAATTTTTTCAAGCCGGGTAAATTTACAAATAAAGCCAGAAAACCAAGGTGATCAGGGAAATTCTTTCATCAGGATTTCTCGGGACGCGGGCGAAGGGCAGAGAGCCAAGAGCGAAGGGCAGAGAGCGAAGAGCAAAGAGCGAAGAGCAAAGAGTGAAGGGTGAAGAGTCTGGCGCTGGTCATGATGGCGCTGACTTATGGTCTATGCCTGCGGAGTCTGGAAAACCGGAAATTGGTAAACGGCAAACATTAAACTGTGATTGCCGGCCCGACCTCGCTATGAAAAGGTGTAGGGGTGACCCATTTTATTTCGAATCCCGAAGGGATTTTCTGTGAATAACCGTGCGTGTAACGCACGGAGCAAGGCAAGACATCGCCCCTACCGTATTTCATGTCAAAGCTAAAGCCATCCTACCTCCCGCACCACGTACCCTGCACCCCATACCAATTTTTCAATCTGTGGAATCTGTGTAATCTGTGGACAATTAAATATTTTCTGTGGAATAACCTGTCCTTTTTCATATTGATGTCAGGTTTCCGGTTATCTCATTTTTCAGCGTAGAGGAAGATGAGGGTTCGCTCTTCTTCTACCAATATTTTGCTCCTACGAAGCAATTCCGGTCTCCGGTCTCTGGTTACTGTTTACCGTTTACTGCTTTTCGGACTCCGGTCACAGCCTCCCGACCGTCATCCCCCCGTCGACCATCACCACCTGGCCGGTGGAATAGGGAAGGTAACCCGTTGCCATGGCAACTGCCACTTTTCCCACGTCTTCGGGAAGGCCCCAGCGTTTCTGCAGACAAAGGCCTTCTGCCAGCATTTTGTCGTATTTTTCCTGTACACCGGCGGTCATATCGGTTTTAATGATACCCGGTCTGATCTCGTAAACGTTGATACCGTATTCTGCGAGACGCACCGCCCAGAGCTGGGTAGCCATGGCTATTCCTGCCTTGGAGATACAGTACTCACCCCGGTTTACGGAGGCAACAGTTGCAGATATAGAAGAAACATTGATGATGCACCCGTCGAAATGCGGATCCGATGATTTTTGTTCCACCATATGACGGGCAACCAGCTGGGTCAGAAAGTAAGGTCCCTTGAGGTTGGTATCCATCACCACATCGTAGATGTCTCCGGTCGCCTCCAGGATATCGAGGCGCCTGGGCGGCGCAATCCCGGCGTTGTTCACGAGCACATTGATCCGTCTCCATCGGGCAACGACCTGCTCAACGACTGACTCACGGTCTGCCTCCAGTCCAACATTTCCACGTGCGTACATCACTTCAGCACCCAATCCGCGCAATTCAGCCAAAGCGCTTCCGGCATCTTCTTCAGGCCGCACCCCGTTAATCGCCAGCCGGAAACCAGCCTTAGCCAGCTCTTTGGCAATCCCGAACCCGATCCCCCTGGATCCCCCGGTTACTAATGCTACCGGTTTTATGTTATTATTCCCACTCATCAGCATTCCTGGTTTTTATATTTCAATGGTTTTTCCATTTAACATCTGAATAATTGTTTTGTTTCTCATTTGCCAGATGGCCCCGAAAGCTATCAGGATTCCATGCGTCAGGTTATTCATAATAACTTGTTTTCTGCAATCATGGAAATTTTATCATAGTGATCTGTTTTCAAGCCATAGCTTTTCCCGTTCAATCCCGGAGGGATGACATGTAGGTAGCCTAAACGAAGCGAAAAGATGTAAACACCATGCAGAAAGTTATTCCTTCCCGTTAGCTCAGTCGGGCCAGCCCGTCGAAATCAACCTGCCAACCTCCCTACTCCCCCAATTATAAATAATAAATTATCAATCATAAATCCTCAATATCAACCCACGCCCGTCTGGCCCAGCTCTCCAGCCCTTTTTCTGCAAGCTGTACGCCTTTGGCCCCTTCGAGCAGGTTCCACGGGAATGGGGTATCGAGTACCACATGTCTCAGGAACAGCTCCCATTGTGCCTTGAAGGCATTATCGTATATCTCCTGATCGGGCACAAGGCTCCATCCTTCATAGAAATTGATGGGCTGCGGGATATCGGGGTTCCACACCGGCTTGGGCGTGTTTCCGTAGTGTTGTATCCGGCACTCGCGGAGCCCGGCCACCGCCGACCCTTTTGTGCCATCCACCTGGAGGGTCAGCAGGTCGTCGCGTCTGACGCGCGTGGTCCACGACGAGTTGAAATGCGCAATCACATCGCCTTCCAGCTCAAAGGTGGCGTAAGCCGCATCGTCGGCGGTACACACATAGGGTTTCCCCTGCTCATCGACCCGTTCCGGGATATGGGTAGCCCCTTTGCACGACACGCTCTTTACCTTTCCGAAGAGGTTGTCGAGCACATAACGCCAATGGCAGAGCATATCGACGATGATTCCCCCGTCATCTTCCTTGCGGTAGTTCCAGCTTGGTCGCTGGGCCGGCACGGTATGCCCTTCGAATACCCAGTACCCGAACTCCCCTTTCACGGAGAATATCTTACCGAAGAAACCGCTTTCAATCAACCTTTTCAGCTTGATAAGTCCCGGAAGCCACAGCTTGTCCTGCACTACCCCGTGTTTAACGCCTGCTTCCTGGCAAATCCGGTAGAGTTCAAGGGCAGTTGCGGTGTCGGTAGCCACCGGCTTTTCACAATAAACATGCTTGCCTGCCCTGGCAGCGGCTTTTACGGCCTCCGCACGGCGGCCGGTAGTTTGGGCATCGAAATAAATGGTATAGGCCGGATCGCTCAGAACACTCTCCAGGTCGGTGGTGTACTTTGAAATTCCTGCCATTTCGGCTAATTTTTTCAGTTTTGCCTCGTTACGGCCGACCAGAACAGGATCGGGCATAATATATTCCGACGGACTGATCTGGACCCCGCCCTGTTTCATGATGGCGGCAATGGAACGGAGCAGGTGCTGGTTGGTTCCCATCCTGCCGGTTACTCCGTTCATGATAATACCTGTTTTATGAATCTTCATTTCCATATTGCTAAGAGTGGTTTAAATATGCATTGATAATGTTTTGCAAGAATATATCCTGATCCTGCGCCCAGAGGCGGTTTGAAAAGATCTCCACCTCATGGTATCCTGAAAAACCGGCCTCTTTCACCCATTGGCGGATCTGTTTTAACCGGATACAGCCCTCCCCCATCAGTCCGCGGTCGTTGAGCATGTCTATGGTCGGGACGTTCCAGTCGCAAATGTGGTATGCAAACAGGTGACCGTTCGCCCCGCACCGCCTGATCTCCTGCTCTAATCCGGGGTCCCACCAGAGATGGTAAACATCGGCAGCTACTCCCAGCCAGGGAGAACGGATGGCTTCTGCCAGGTCGTTGGCCTGCGCCAGAGTGGTGATGGCCGAACGGTCGGCGGCATACATCGGGTGGAGCGGTTCAATGGCCAGCTTGACTTTGCAGGCCTCAGCATGGGGCAGGATGGCCTCAATGCCCGTTCTGATCTGCTCCCTGGAGGCTTCAAGGGTTTGTCCCGGATCGGCGCCACAAACCAGCACCACCATGGGGGCTCCAAGCGCAGCTGCCTCATCAATGGCTTTCAGGTTATCAGAGAGAGAGGCGTCTCTTTTCAGGGCAGAAGTATGGGCGAAAAATCCGCCGCGAACCAGTGAAACCACTTCCAGTCCGTGACTCCGGATAAACTCACCGGTCCGTTGGATGTTGCGGTTTTCCAGGGTATCACGCCAAACGCTTATGCCCTTCACCCCTGCTTCGGCATATTTCTGAACCGCAGTTTCGATCGCCCAGGGTTTGGTGGTGATGGTATGGATACATAGCTGGTTTAAGTTGTCCATGGCGATTTATTTATTATCTGTATAGATTGATTAATCATTGATACACAAAGGAAATGGTAATTTCTATTACAATTCATTTAAAGAGCGTAAATTTTCACCTTTCAATTCCGGAAAGATTGCAGGGGTCTGACGTCCAGGAATATATGAGAACACATGACCTGTCGGGTCGAATCTTTCAATAAAACTCTCATTCCATTTACATGCGGCCTGCTCCGGATGAGGTTATCATCATCCTTACTGGCCCGGCTGCTTCACGCTACCAAAGAATGTATAATACCCCTCATTCCTGATCATGCGTGTGAGATACAGGGCCGCTTCACGGAAATGGTAATCTCCCCACATGGAGGACTCACCGTTGGCAATCCTGCTTCCGGGCGGGACATAGTCCCAGCCATTGGGCTGGTGGTAAATACTGTGCAGCAGCAATCCCTGATGATCGGGAGAAGTGCTAAGGTAAGGTTCTTCCAGCAGCCGGTTCATGATGGTCAGTCCGGCCTGCCAGTAATTCCGGCCTTCTCCGGATTTCCCCAGAAGATGTCCCAGCCTGAGCAATCCCTGTGCCCCGATAGCTGCGGCGGAGCTGTCGACCGGTTCCCAGTCATTGAAAGGATCGGCCGGCTTAAGGAGGTAATCACCCAGCCGGTGCAGGTTCGGAGCACCGGTATCCCAATAGGGTATCCCGTCGGACGGGGTGTTGGCGATATAAAAATCGCAGGTGGCACGGGCAGCTTTCAGGAAAATCTCCATTAGTTCATTTTTGCTTCCGATGGATTCGAATGCCTCTCCGGGCATTGCCGCAAGCAGCTCCAGCTCTTCGGCAAATCCCAGCATGGCCCATGCCAGTCCGCGGGTCCAGGTTGAAAAGCCGGTATAGCCCTGCTGTGAATTGGGACAGCGGAAATTTCCGTCGTTGGTATTGAATATCGCCTCGTGGGCCGTGCGTCCCCAGACATCGTAACTGTCGCGGCCCTCGCCATAGAAGACGGAATAACGCGCGGTAGAGACCATGTGCTGAACAGCCCTTTCCAGAAGAGAAATCTTCCTGTCATTCTCCCCCGGCAGATAATGTCCCATCAAATGGCTCACCATCAGGATGCGGCAGGAGCGGATGGTATCCACAAACAGTGAATGCGGTCCGTTGAAAGAGTAGATGAATCCTCCGTTCCGGATGTTGGTCCAGCGATTAGCCTGAACCGCTCCCGAAACTTTAATGGCCAGTTCGTAGAAGTTCTGTTCCCATTCATTCCGGGGAATTTTACCCTCCTGCATCAGGCGTAGCAGGTTGCCATAAGTGCTCAGGTTATTGAAACCATGGTCGTGAACGCCTGTATGGCTGACATGGGGAGCCATTTTTGAAACGGTCTGGTCCCGGCCATTACCGAGAAACCATTCTTCGCCTGTTGCATCATATTGAAGGATGGCAGACCCAAACTGGAAGCCTTGCGTCCATTCAGTCCAACCGCGGGTAGAATACTTTCCGGCGATCGTAAAAACAGGAGCCCCTTTCGAGGTGTCAAAATGCTTGTCAATATCGACAATCTTTCCGGCAGACAACTGCCACATTGTTACCAGCCTGGAGGATAGCCCGGCGGGTGTAAGTTCATGGTTGATTTGCATGAAAAGCCTGGTTAATTTTTTTTTTGCAAGATAGAAACTTTCCGTGATTTTATCATGAGCTGATCTGGAAACGGAAGATAGCTTACTACCCATCTGTAATCCCTCCGGGATTGGGATCAATATAGTAACGACCTGAAAATAAATAACTAAGATAAAATATATTCATGTGGACTAATTACCATTATCTGCTTGTCTCCCTTATTATTATCCTGAAGAGGCCCCAGGTCGGGGACCTGAAAGAATATTGACCAGTAATCCCTCTTCAATCCTATGTACTGAAGAAGGATGTCCATGCTGTTTCAAGGCTGCAGTAAATCCCTGATTCATCATTCTTCCCGCCCGGAGCGGGAACTCCATCAATGCAGGGTAGTTATCAGCATCCTCCGGATCGGAATAGAATCGAATACAGGAGGCAACGCTGGAAGACAGGTAAATACGGCAGGCCATTGGCCTGGCGGCATAAGCTGAACAGGCGCCCTCTTCCAACAGCGGACAGGGCGATTTATGGTTCAGCATCTGCTTTTCTGTCATTGGGGCGACCAGCCTGTTCTTTGCCCCGGCTTTCTCCATCACCACGCTTATTCTCTCCGGAGAAAAGGTCTTCCGGATATAATCCGCAAGATATTTCAACTCGAAAGTGTTGGCAAAAACCGGCTGATGACAGCACCAGGCACATCCTTTGGCACAATCAACGCCTACCCCGCTCCGGCCAGCCTGTTGAAGCAGAGAATCGATAAGCCCGTCGATGGATGAAAGCAATTGGCCTATTCCGTTTGCAATTGCCTCACTGTTAACTCCATTGCTTATGGCAGCCTGGCCAAGTCGGTATCCGTCGGAATAAAAAATGCGGTCTGTTTCATGTTTGTTCATCTCTCTATTGGTAAAAATCAGGGAATAAAAATAGCAGAATGGATGATGTCTGGCAGCCTGGCTCACCAATTTCTTTTGGGTCCCAATACCGGTTATTTTGACTTATGCTGAGGTATCATTAATGATGTCGAGTGATTAAGGCTACTTTAATTAATTTCATTTTATAGCTTATATCAAATCTGTTCAATCAAGGTTGTTCTCACTATTTCGTAGGCTATATGCGGATTGTAGGGTACATCAGGCCGAAGCAAAGCGGTGGTATCTCCCAAAAATTCGCTGTCCTGCATTTTAGCTTCTAAATTCAGCAGATACTCCCGCTGTGTTGGTGGCTTTCCTACAGAAAAGTTCATATACTCCCGGTAACTATGAAGTAGGGCATCTATATCCAAATCTGGTTTCTGTGTAAGTGCAACGAAAATATCGTAAAGGTCTCTCCCTTTTCTTCTTTGGTACAATGCCCGCAATTTAGTTCCCAACAACTCTTCTATCCGGTAGGTAGTAATATGGCAGTTCCCATCGAACCAGGAAGATTTCACACTAAAAGGAAGATGTTGTAATCCGAGCACAGTAAAGTGTTCACGGGTATTTGTTTCCACCTTTAATCGAAGATTAATAACAGGAGGAAACTCTGATTCAAAACGATAGTATAGTGAGAAATTATGCGCTTTAGGGCTTCTCTTTGGCTCACCGAGGAATGAAAGTCTTTCTCTGATTCTGTCCACAATTGGTCCGAATGGTTCACCTGTAATCTGGACTAAATCAATATCTTCTGAATATCGAGGCTGGGGTTGCAGGTAGAGTTTGTGCAATGCCGTACCGCCCCGAAAAGCGAGGCTGCCGGCCAACCATTCATCTGAGAAGATTTCAACCAAAGCACGACAAATCACCAGGTCTTGTTCTACCTGCTCGTTAGATTTCCAGGGTACCTGTTGGTTCCATTCGATGATATATGCCTGTGGTATCATTCGTCAATTTCTATTTCAGAATTCACAATTACCTTCCACCGGTTATCAGAAAAAAACCCTTTGGATTGTTTGGCAGCTTTCAGTGGTATGCGAAACAAATTAAGGTTTTCACGCTTCATGGCATCAAATAAAGCATCGGCCAGTTGGGTATTGAAACAAACATTATCCAACAAATACCCCAATCGTTGCAGTGCAGTTACGTGTACATGCTTCAAGAATGGATGGGTAAAATCAGCAGGTTTAATTACTTCAATCAACTCGTTCAATACCGTTGCTGCCCGGTTCAGGCCGCCTACACGTTTTTCAAATTGGATTAAATCGCCCGCTGTTAGTGCGGCATTCGAAATGTTCAGGTAACCTGCTTCTGTTTTTCTTTTTTCAATCAGCGATTGCGGGATTTCCCTGATGCTGATATAATTGATTTTTAGCCCCCTTTTTAAGGTGGGCCGTAATACAGGAAAGTCGGTCATTACGAAGTACTCCTGTGGTTGCTGATGGGATGCCCCGTGTAAAGCAGCAGCATTGAGGAGGGATACGTAATAGGGACGTTGCAGGTATTTCATAAAAGCATCCAGGTAAAGCTGTGGAGGAAGAATGCCTTTCGTTCTGTATTGAGGTGGAATTATAAGATAGTAGCCTTTGTATATGGACACTATTCTCCCTTTCGAGCTCAGACGGCTCAATACCCTTTTAACAGCAATATCAGAATAGTCCGGGAGTTCCTTCTGCAAGGATTCTTTAGCAAAGCCATAGGCTCCCTTTGCCAGCAATGTATCAAGCCATTGATTTACTGATATTTCATTTTGTTTCCTCATTTCAAGCGTAAATTTTTGCGAAAGGTACCACATTTCGGTACTTTTTGCAAAAAATATATTTTAATTTTTTAAAATTATCCACGATGAAAAATACCTGATCGAAACAGGTGGAAAAAATAAAACACAAAAACAAATTGCAGGTGTTGAAAATGCATTCATTGAAGCCGATGATATTGAGTATGCTATACACAATAAAATTCCACTCTGGTTATTTGGGTTTTTGTATTAAATCTGAACAAATTAACATACAACTAATCGTAGCCAAAAAGATAACCAAAACCATCATCTAATGCTTGCATAATATCCCCTTCAGATATTGCTTCTCCTTTATATCGTCTTTTTCTTTCGATTTCCAAATTATATAACTCTTCTTTGGCTTTCCCAACAATTTCTTCATCAGAGAAATATATCTCGCTTTGCTTTTTATAATCTTCGTACTGTTCTTGGTTAAGTTCCTCAATATCATGAGACAGAAGTAATTCTTTACCATTAAATTCTTTTTCAACAATAAGATGTCTGGCAACAATAATTTTAAGAGGTTTAATCTTAACCTTAATAACATTTGCGTCCAATTTGGAACCTAAAATAGATTCCGAATTTCTATTTATATATGAGGCGGAATAAGGTAGGAATGCTTGAATACCAAGTAATTCTACTATGAACCCACCCTTTCCAAACTTTAATATTGTAATTTCGATTTTTTCTTTTTTATGAAAAGCATTGAAAATATTTAGAATTAATCTCCGATTATTATCCAACAGTCCCGATTTCTCATCCTGAATTAATTTTTGATAAAAATCTGATTCAAGCTTTTTTTCAATTTCAATCTGGCGGGCATATTCTTCTAAAGTTTTCATAAAAAGTGTTTATTTCAAGGTTTCAAATTTAGTAATAAGAAAATTGTATGACGCTCTTTAAGCCAACTAATTGCCGTTAATTCTCATTAAAAAAATTCATTAACATCTTTGTGAAACTCTACATTTCCTGTACCATAAAGAATTCGTAAAGTTTCATCTTCATATTGAAGCAATTCGTTAAAAGCCATGGTCTTCTTATTAGTTTTATTGAAAACAATAAAAATTCCAATAATTTTGTTGCCTACTTGGTTGGTATTTGCGATAGTTTGAAGCTCCTGGATTTTTTCTATGTCCTTTTTATATGTCTCAATATGACGGCTAGTAATACCATTTTTACTCTTACAAAATTTAAGTTCAAAAATTATTGACGTTCCACAAAATGAATATTCTTTGCCACACATTTCTTTATATCTTATTCCAGTAGAGTCAAAATTTAATTCAACAGAATGGTAAATACTTAGATTTTTGGGCTGGATAATGGCTAAATCAGGTTTTTTACTTAAAATTCCGTTGCCATTAAAAAAATACAATTCGGAATGCAATGGACTTGCTTTAATTGCAGGTTCTAGTGTGACCTCAGATTCACCAAATAGTGGATATAATTTTCTGAAAAGGTGACACTTTAAATCATCCTCAGTTAAAATTAGTCCTTTATTTTCCTTAAATTCAATTTCAAGATCCATTACTACTTGTTTAATTATGGGAAAAATTTCAACAATAGGTCGTTGCATATTAATTGCTTAAAAGAAAGTTCTAAATCAGTATTTTACTTATTTGTAACAATTTATCTTCCCCTACTAATGACTTAATAAGAGAATATACCGCCCCATTATTCCCCAGGGCTTCAAGTTCCCATTTATCCTTATATTTCAGCAGGAAATCAAGGGTCCAGTCAATTTTTCGATTGGATGAAATGCCAAAAAGAAGGGCATAATCATCTTCTCCAAGCTTTTCAACCGACCCAAAACCCAACTGATGGCCGAAGCGCTCCACAAATTTCCGCGACCAGGGGAGTGCCCGGTTTGACGACATAGTACCCATCAAACTGATAAATGGATCATCGTCAACCTGCCAGTTCCACTCTTCTTCGTACTTTTCTATCAGTTCCCATGTCCAGGGAACTTTTATATTGCCCGACATCTCATGCCAGTTCCACCTATCCTCATATTTCAAAAGAAAATCTTTGCTCCAGGGAAGATTTTGATTGGAGCTTAACAAATCCCAATTCAACTGCTCAGCGTGTCTTTCAATGAATTCCTCTGTCCAATATTCTTTGTATTGCGAAAGCAGGTTATACTCGATGTATGCAATCCTTTCCATTATGGCAAGGTTTTCATCGTGCATCAACCATGGATGGCCAAGTACCTGGATGTATGAAAAATGCTCATGGAAGGTTTTAAAAAAATTCTCAGAATAAGGCAACCCGGGGTTGCTGCCCAAAAGATCCCAGTTAAAATCATACTCGTACCTTTCAATCAGTTCCATCGTCCATGCAATGTTTTCAAAGCGGATTAAATGAGACAATTGTTCGCTATTGAACCTGCGAAAATCATCCTGGTGCAGTTTTACGGGCATTTCGTAAAGGTTAAGCCAGTCCAACAAATCTTTGTATCTGAAAAACAGTTCCCTTGTCCAGGGGAAATGTGGACAGTTTGCTGCTACTTGCCAGTTTATATAATTTTCGAAAGTATGTACCAGCTTTGCATCCCAGGGGACAGAGGGATTAGAAGTCAGGGCAGTCCAACACAATTTATCCGAATATTCGCGTAAAATATACTCACTCCATGCAATGTTCCGGTTAAATGACAAATTCCCGAAATCAAGAAATTTTTCATATTCCAGCATTTCGTCGGAAGTAAAAGGGTAGAATCGCTCAATGCTTTGCTTGAGCGGAAACCAGGAAATTAAATCTGATATATCAGGCTTCATTTATTTGCAAAAGCCAAATGTAGGAATAGATCTACGTAATTACAAATAAAGCATCGCAGCGGCAATATTTATGGAGAGTAAATTGCCAATAAAACAAAAGCTGCATTGCAGCCAAACCTGCATGTCTACTCCACCTGCAGTGTAACTGCCGACAGGGCAGGCAGGGTCACTTCCAGTGTTGTAGGACTAACCAGCCTGTATCCCTTAAACTCAGTGGTTTTTATGGAATTTGGCTTATCAAAAGTGTTTACCGCATTGTAAATGGAAGCCGTCAGAATTTCGCCTTTATTGACTTTTTTGAGGGTTCCGCCGACCATGTCGATGGTAACTTTCATCTCTTTGCCCGGATTCACATTGTTCAGGGAGATATGGATTTTACCATTTGCGTCTTTTGAAACTGTCTGACTAATTGCCGGCACAGATTCATTTCCAAAGGTATATTTTTCAGTAACCAGGTTGCTGTTCAGCAGGGTTGCATCGCCGTGTACCTTATACATATTGAAGATATGATAGGTTGGTGTCATAAGCATTTTGTTGCCTTCTGTGAGGATCATTGCCTGTAAAACATTGACTGTCTGGGCAATATTGGCCATTCTGATCCTGTCGGAGTACTTGTTGAAAATATCAAAGGTAGTGGCAGCAATCAGCGCATCGCGCATGGAATTCTGCTGGAAAAGGAAACCGGGATTCGTACCAGGTTCCACATCGGTCCAGATGCCCCATTCATCCACATATAGGCCAACCCTTTTGCGCGGGTCATACTCATCCATCACGCTGATGTGACGTTTGAGGAGGTTGTCCATCCCCAGGCCAGACCGGATTCCCGAGAAATAGAGATCTTCGCCGAAGCCTGTGGCAGCGGTTTTATTGTTCCAGCCTGGTCCGGCAATCGTGTAATAGTGTACCGATAAGGCATCCATATGGCGGGATGCTTTCTGCATAAGCACGCGGGTCCAGTTGTAGTCACTGCCATTGGCACCGCAACCCACGCGGGTCATACCCCTTCCGTACTGTTCGGCATAGGTGGAATACTGGCGCAGAAGATCCGAATAGAACTCCGGCGTCATGTTCCCGCCGCAACCCCAGCTTTCATTGCCGACACCCAGAAACTTGACTTTCCAGGGTTTCTCACGGCCGTTCTGGCGACGCAGGTTGGCCATCGGCAGATCATCATCCGAGGTCATGTATTCGATCCATTCGACCATGTCCCACACGGTGGCACTGCCAACATTCACCGAGACATAGGCCTCACAACCCAGCATTTCGCAAAGGTCGAGGAATTCATGGGTTCCGAAACTGTTGTCTTCGACCGTTCCACCCCAGAAAACATTCTTGATTTTTGGGCGGGTTTCCCTGGGACCAATGCCGGTTTTCCACTGGTAGGTATCGGCAAAGCAGCCTCCCGGCCACCTCAGCACCGGAATATCCAAAGCCTTCAGGGCTTCAAAAACGTCCTTCCTGTATCCATTGATATTGGGAATGGGTGAATCGGGGCCTACCCAGATACCGTCGTAGATGCACCGTCCAAGGTGTTCGGCAAAGTGTCCGTAAATGTATTTGCTGATCTGGGGACCCTCGGTGGTGGCATCAATGCTGAGCCTGTTCTGAGCCTGCACTGTACTGAAAAACAGCAAGGCAATAACTCCGGAAATAAGGATGGAATGTTTCATGGTTCAGTATTTTAAAAATTTAATTTCAACCGTAAAGATAAAAGTATTATTTACATTTTAAAATAATGCCAAAACTATTTTCTTACACCATTGGAAGAAAACCACTCTATACAACGAGCAGCTATTCTTCAGACTTTAATACCAGAAACGAATGAGGTTTCAGTTCCAGACTGAATGCCTGTAATACCTTAGGTTCCCTGCCCCTCTGGGGAATTTCACGCCTTACCGCCTTATAGGTTTCATTCGTCTCCAGATTACGGAGTACCGGGAACTGCTCTGAAGCCACCAGTCTTACCTGCAGGGTGGTATCGGCAAAGGATTCGACAATACAGGTCTGGTTGTCATAAACAAACAGGCTGGTATATCCCGGAGCCTCCAGCGTAACCGGTATCTGTGTCGTTAATGTCTGTTTGATCCGGGTGATCACGGGCTCGGGCAGATGGTACAGGTCGACAAAATTCTCAGGAATGGTAAGGATAGTGTTTTCATTTCTTGGTTATTAAATAATCAGGTTTCGTTGTATATTAAATCCGGCCTGACTATTCCAGACGGCTGATTTCGTTATCGTCGGTTGACATAGCCACTAAGGCACTAAGACACGAAGTTCACACAAAAATTAAACTTTATATATTTAATGAGTTGTGCCTGAATACATCATAAATGCTTCGTGTTGCTTCGTGTCTTAGAGCCTTAGTGGCCATATTTCAAATATCCTTCATCTCTTCTGGGCAGAAGAAATTATTCTCCAGCTGACCTTTCCTTTCAAGGGATCAGACTGCAGTACAAATCCTCCCCCTCTTTTCTGGAGAGTCACCGGATGGAGCACATTATCAGTCGGGAGGCATACAAAACCGGTGGCTGTACTGGCCCCTGAAGTATAGCTTACCAGTTCCAGTTTACTCCAGTCCATGTCTTTGGTCGACTGGGCCAGTCCGATGTGCGGAATGACGGCTCCGTCGCGTACAAGTATGATTGCCGGGATATCCCCGGCTGCGATGTGGTTCCAGCCTCCATTATAAACCTTGCCGGTCTGGTAATCGATCCATTTTCCTTTGGGAAGGTACACATCCCGGCTCCGGACATTATCCTCAAACAGGGGTGCCACCAGCATATCCGATCCGAAGAGATAAGCGTCATCGACCAGCCAGGCGCCCGGATCATCAGGGTATTCGATAAACAGAGCCCGCATCATCGGGAGCCCGTTTTCGCTGGCATGTTTCGACTGGGCATACACATAGGGCATCAGTTTGTATTTGAGTTCTGTGGAAGCCCGGAAAGCATCGTTGAAACTCTCGTTGTATTCCCATGGTTCCTTGGGAGGGGCGCCATGTGCCCGGGAATGAGAAGTGAGCATTCCGAAAGGCAGCCACCGGCGGTATAATTCCTCCGGAACTTTGTTCACAAATCCACCTATATCATGGCTCCAGAAGGTAAAGCCGCAGAGTCCCAGGGAAAGCCCAGCCCTGAGGGTGGCAGCCATGGCTGCATTGTTATTGGCCGCATCGCCTCCCCAATGCAGGGGATAACGCTGGCTTCCCGCCCAGGTGGAGCGTGCCCAGATGATGTTTTCACCGTTGATCTCTTTGGTCAGATCGGCCACAACCTTATTGTAGCGCAATGGATAAAGGTTGTGCTCATAAAAACCGGTACGGCCCGATGCGTAAATTCCGTTGGCCGGGGCAGCTTCGCCAAAGTCCACTTTAATGGCACTGACACCCATCCTCAGCAGGTTGCCAATCTTTTCACGGTACCATTCAACGGCATCCGGATTGGAAAAGTCCAACACAGCGTCTTCATAGGGGATATTTCCTTTCGGATTTCTGACAAACAAACGTTTTTCAATAATTTCAGGAAATAATGTGTTTTTAGGCACAAAATAGGGCAATTGCCAGAGGCAGGTATGCAGGCCCATTTCCTTAAGGTCGGCGATCATTTTTTCCGGATCATCAAACCGTGTCGGGGCAAATTCATAGTCACAACGCCAGTCGGTCTCAAACCAGCCGGTATCGAAATGGATCACATCAGCCGGAATCCGGTTTTTCCTGAGATTGGCAGCAACATTGCGGCCATCTTCTTCGGAAAAATAGGTAATCCTGCTCATCCAGAGGCCAAATGACCACAGCGGCGGCATCGGCGACTTGCCGGTCAGGTCGGTATAAGCATCCAGGATTTCCTTGGGAGATCCGAGGAAAACAAAGATATCCAGCTCCTCATCTCCGATCATTAACGAGGCCACTTCGTCGTAATATTTGCCGAAATCGCAGGTAATGGGCGTGGAAGTATGCATGAACAGTCCGTAACCTGCCGAGCTCATATAAAACGGGATCGGCTTGTACATGGTTTCATTTTTGACGCCGTTGGCATCGTCGGTCCACAGAACGACTTTTTGTCCACGCTTATTCAAACCCTTGAAATTTTCGCCCAGACCGAAGATTTTTTCTCCGGGAACCAGGTTAAAGGCAGCATGGAGGCTCCGTGAGTAGTCAGCGGCACGGCGTACAAAGCTGAAGGGTAGCACCGGCGTATAGGTTCCCCTGTTATCGGATGCATGGTTGGTTTTCGTGACCAGCTTTCCCTGCGGATCATAAAATTCAACATGCCAGGGTTTTTCGCGGACAATAACCGATCCGCCCACTGAACGGTACTGATGACCGCCCTCGATTTTACTATACTTCCAGCTGTTGTCCCTGGGTGCAAAACCTTCAGCCAACATCAGAGAGGCCTCGTCACTAAGGGTTTCTGTACCGGTTTTCATGCGGAGCCTGACAGTCCGGGGAGAAACAAATTCAAGCGAAAAAGGGAGCTCCGGATGGATTTCATACTCCTGCTGCGGAAACTCATTCCCACCAACAACTTCAATCCTTGCTAACATATTACTGAATGCCTGATTGGTACGCCAGGCAGCCCGCTGCCATTTCACGGTACCCCGGCCGGTTGCCGGATCAAAATTCACCAGTTCATCGGCTAAAAAATAATTGTTGGCAAAATTCCTGAAATCTTCATGAATATCGACCGGCTCATTGAGCAGTGTCTGATTGGGTGCCCCTGAAGCCCATGGTAGCTGGGAATTTGCCTGCAATGCGACCATCAGGGTGGCTATCAACCATAGCCAGGCTTTTCCTCTTAAAAAGTAAGCTCTTGTCATACTTATCTGAATTTATTTGTTTATTATCCGATTTTGAGTCAGTAACTAGTTGTATGTTACCTTGAGTTCTGCTGGTTTCAGCCCTTCGGAAGTGGCTTTCAGAACCGTGCTGCCTTTTTCGTACGGTGCTCTAACAATCACCAGGCATTTTCCGTAGAATGCCTTCCGGTAATAGGCCTGAAAGGGCTCGTGGCTGACAGGATTGCCATTGTCGACGCCGGCAATGGAAGCCGATCCGTCGAGCTCAAAATTCACCAGGTTATCTGCTGTTGGAACCATATTACCGTCCTTATCCAGGATTTCGACGGTAATAAAGGAGAGGTCCTGTCCGTCGGCACTCAATTTGGAGCGGTCTGCCGTCAGCTTGATGGCTGCCGGTTCACCGGCTGTTTTGATTTCACGGGTCAGCACCGCTTTCCCGTTATTCCGTGAAACAGCCTTAACGGTACCCGGAGACCATGCCACACGCCACCGTAAATGCAGGTCATCCGGCCCTTTTTGTTTCAGCCCCAGAGATTTTCCGTTCAGGAATAATTCCACTTCGGGGGCAGAGCTGTATGCCCACACATCCACGGAATCGCCGGGGTTCCAGTTCCAGAGCGGGAAAACGTGCAGCACGTCTTTACCGGTCCATTCACTCTGGTACATGTAATACACATCTTTCGGGAAACCGGCCAGATCAATAATCCCGAAATAAGAACTTCTGGAAGGCCACCAGTATGGGGTTGGCTCGCCCAGATAATCAAAACCGGTCCAGATATAGGTTCCGGCGATATGTTTGTGATTCCTGACGATCCTCCAGCTTTCCTCATGGGTAGATCCCCAGGGGACATGGCAGTTGTCATAGGCCGAACATTGCTGCTCCGGATTGCCGAAAGGCACGTTCCTGTTCTGTCCGCGATGTGGCCATATATAAATACTATCCGAAGGCATCTGGTAAAATCCGCGTGTCATCAGCCCCGAAGTCGATTCACTCACCAGAAAACGCTTTCCGGGGTATGTGTCATGGAAATTGGCAAAATGCTGATGATGATAATTGAATCCATAAATATCGAGCGCACCCGACCTGAAGAGGTTGTTCCATGGATTAACCTCGTTGCAGCCCGCCGTCACAGGCCGGGTTGGGTCCAGTTCCTTCACCATGTTGGCCAGTTTCAGGGTCAGCAGGCTGTTTACCGACATGGATTCCGAACTGATCAGGGCCGGGTCGATGTTCTTCTCGAAATTCAGCAGCAGGTTGGCCTGTTGAATATCGAGGGTATCGGCGTTCACATGCTCCCATTGTTCAAGCACCTCGTTTCCTATACTCCACATAAACACCGAAGCATGGTTCCGGTCGCGGAGGATATGATCGGTCAGGTCACGTTCATGCCATTCAGGGAAATAGAGAGAATAATCAAAGGCTGTTTTCCGCTTGCGCCACATATCGAAAGTCTCATCCTGAACGATGAATCCCATCCGGTCGCAAAGCTGAAGCAATTCAGGGGCGGGCGGATTGTGCGAAGTCCGTATGGAGTTACACCCCATCTCCCTGAGGATCTCAAGCTGCCGTTCCAGTGCCCGTACATTGACGGCGGACCCCAAACTCCCCAGGTCGTGGTGCTGGCAAACGCCCAGGATCTTGACCGGCCTTCCATTCAGGAAGAATCCCTCTTCCGGGTCAAAATTAAAATACCGGATTCCAAAGATGGTTTCATAGGTATCAACCAGTACATCGCCTGCAATAACCTCGGAGACGGCCTTGTAAAGCTGAGGATCATCAATGTCCCATAAACGGGGTTTGCCAACGGTTATCTGCTGGACTACCGCACTCTGATTTCCGGAAGTGATAGCCACTGGCGATTCGGTCTGTCCCGCCTTCTTTCCCGCCGGATCAAACAAGGTGGTGCGTAAAACAGCGCGTGTGGGAGCGCCGCTGCTGCCCGTTAATCTGGTTTCGATTTTTACTTCACCCTTTTCACTGGTAACTTCAGGCGTGGTAATATAGGTACCCCATTGTGAAACATAAACCTTACCGGTTTTAACAAGCCATACATTCCTGTAAATTCCCGATCCGGAATACCACCGGGAATTGGGCTGGTCCTGGTTGTTGACTTTTACAGCCACAATATTTTCTTCAGTACCAAAACGGAGATGCGGTGTCAGGTCATAACGGAAGGATATGTATCCGTTAGGCCGCATGCCGAGGTAATTTCCGTTGATCCAGACTTCACTCTTCTGATAAACACCGTCAAAATCAATAAAAATCTGTTTATCCCGGTCATCTTCAGTCAGGCTGAAGGCTTTCCTGTACCAGCCAATTCCGCCCGGAAGAGCACCTCCACCGGGTGTCGCCGGATGGTCCCTGCTGAATTCACCCTCAATACTCCAGTCGTGGGGAACATCCAGCATTCTCCACCGATGATCGTTAAATCCTGCCAATTCGGCTCCTTCAGCATCTCCCAGGTGGAATCGCCAATCTTTACCAAAGTTTATTATGTCACGCTGAGAGGGCGTCTTTTTCTGGCAACCCAATACGAACAGAAGTAAAAGCAGCAGGATTGTGCGGAATATGTGATCCGGTTTCATAGGTATTAATTGTTGTTTTTACAGTTTGTAAATTTAGAATAGTTTGAGGTCAAATACAACTTCGTAGGGTAAACATTTTAAAAGAAAGCGCAAGAATTATTATACCGCTAATGGCCGAAGGTTAACCATGGTGAATGCAGTTACCATCGCGTGTGTGGAAATAACCAGGAACAGGTATGGAGACAGCCGGCAGCCCAAACGTAGTTACCATCGTGTATGCGAAAATAACCAGGCCGGTGAAAAGCTGAATAGATCGTATTATTTCAGGAAATCCTCCCTGACAGGCGAGAAACTGTCGATAAGCCTGACGTCAGGGGTGACCGTACGGACCGTATGAGGTTCTCCTGCCGGAATGCAGATCATGTCACCCTGTTCAAGAAAGTATTGCTTATCGCCAATATAGAAATATAATTCCCCACTGGCAACAAAGGTTATCTGTTCATGCGGATGCGAATGCGGAGGATCAGGCTCTTCCATGGGATGCTCAAAATCAACGATCACGGTCATCAGGTTCTCAAGGTGGATGAGTCGTCTCTTCACACCGGGCTTGAGTACCTCTGCAGGATCTTCTCCTTCTCTGGAAACAAATTTTTGCTGCATAACTTTAATTGGCAAGGGTAAACCTGAAACTCACACCTATATTGGTATTGGATGTAGGAAAGGATACAGAGGTAAAAGGCTCATTGATCACCTTATCAAAATAGACTCTCATCTGGAACCTGTCGCTTAGCATATAATCCGCAGTGGTTTTAATGGTAACGGCACTCTGACCGGCAGTCAGCTGGTCGGTTCCCTCGGCGAGGCGCCTCAACAGGGTTTTATTCTTGCGGAACGATAGGTCCGTCCTGAGCGTCAGATCGTTCGAGTAAGCCCTTTGAGACCCTTTGGTTTTTATAATGAGGTCCATTCTGGTGAACCGGTACCCCAGTCCCACGATGACTTCATTGCTGAGTATCTCAGTAATCTGATTATTGGCGAAAGAGAGTGCAATGCTTCTGGAGCGTTTCAATTCTGACCGGGTACTTAGGTCGTTATTCCATAGGATATCCATATTGATCAGCGGGCTGAACGTTTCGTTAATACTAACAGAGTTGAATTCAAACGCAGGCAGGAAGTTATTCTGGATGTCTCGGATATAGCTGAAACCATCTTCCACGGTCATATAATTCAGGTTGGTAAGGAATGAACCGACGGTATAGCTTGACCTGTAGGAGTGGGTAAAGCTCATGGTCTGCATATATTTGCTGAACATCGGAATACGTGAGACCATTCCTTCATACTGAAGACGCCAGTTAGGTCTGATGTATTTAATAGAAGGGAACATACCCAGGGAAACCTTATGGGGATCAGCACCCTGATACGCTGCAAGGAACGCCGGAACAAGAACCTCGACCGAAGTTGGCCCGTAGCCGTCGGGAAAACCCGTTTCAGGGTTTACCTTCGAGGGATCATAATTGAAAAACTGATTCGAAGGGCGAGATGCAGCAAGCCTTCTGGCTATAATCAGGCGGTAATCTTTAAGGTTTTCGAAAGCCTCTGATTGGGGTACTTCCTCTTTGCCAAAAGCAAAGAAAGCAGTGCTCCAGGTGAAAACCGACATAGAAAAGTTTCCTCGTTCCGTCAGGCTGTTCGGATTAAACTTCCCGGAAGCATTGTCCCAGTTGTAAAATTCGCTGATATTTTTTGAGATCGAGCGGTCGGCATTCACGTCCAGGCGCAGATCGGGAAGTGGTTCGATATTGGCCCGTATGGTAAAACGGTCATTTCTGCTGATCATAAACGGCATATTCAGCAGGGGATCGGTGGTCAGCCATCCGCGCTCCCCGGCATTCTGCGCAAATTGCCTGTCCTGCCATCCTAACAGGAAAGGGAAACCCGGCGCCATGGAACTTCCCAGGGCATTGCCGAAAATACGCTGATCGGGCGTATACCGTCCGGCACCGAACAGGGCAGGTTCCGGCAGGTAGCCCGGCAGCGATGAGCCACCGCTGATACTGTAATTCACCGAAATGGAGCGAACTCCGGTCAACATGCGTAGTGTCAGGTCAAATGCATCTTTCAGGAAATTTTTCTCCGGCTTGCCGGTAACCAATATGTTGGCAACATTCGCTTCGGAGGTTGGGGTGAATTCGATCGTATTTTTATCGATCATTCTGGTCGCTCCTTCAACGACCTGGCCCTGAGGCGTCGTAGCCCTGAGCGTAACCACGCGTAGTCCGAGGTTATGTGTGATATTGACTGGTTTACCGGTCTCAAGGGGAACATTCCGCTGGTTAAACTGCGGATCAGGCTGCTGTACCGGTTGCCTCGCCTGTTGTTGCGACTGTGGTGTCCTGCCGGTCATGCCCTGGACACCCCTGGCCCTGCTGGTTCTCTGGAACTTTTCGTCCAATCTCTTCAGGTAGGGAATATTATTGTAGATGGAGGTCATATTAATGTTCCCGACCATCTGCAGGTTCTGCGAGTTTTCAACGGTATTGCCAAGCCTGATGGTGTCGGAGGTAATAGGCCCGGCCACCCAGTTGTAGGTTCCCTGATAACGGACATTCATATTCAGGAAATTGAGCACTTTTATCCGTTGCAGCGGAAGGCTATAGGACGCGTTCACGTTGTGGTCGTACAGCACCGGCCTTCCCATGCTCCAGAGGTTCGACAGGATGGAATCCTTTTTCCAGCCGTAATCATCGTCTCTCCGGTTAATCCTGCCTTCAGGCTCATCGATTCGGGCAGTCCCCTTGGATGAGAAATCCACCTTCAGGCTCCGTGTTACATCGTATCGCAGGTCGAAGAACCTGTTCCACAGGAAATCTTTCTGGAATGTCGCCGGCAGAATCATTCCCGGATTGGTGATGTTCCTGGTCTGCACTTCATTGTAACGCCGGTACAGGTCAGTCCTGAAAGAAATCTGGGTAGGTAATGGATAAATGTTAAAGTCCCCTATCAGGGCAAGTGGACCTTTATTCAGGCCTTTCACATTTTTGAACGGCTGGAACATTTCCGACCTGGCGTTGTAATTATACGAAAACATACCCCGGTAGGTCCTGTCTAAATTGTATTCAGTATTGATATTCCTGCTGAACAGTTCATTATAAGAATAGGTAGCGGCAAAATTCCCGGGATCCCAGGGTTTCGGGTCTCTCATCTGACTGGACTGCGGTTCAACCTTCACATTAGTGAAATTAAGGCTTTTCCTGACGACAAGGTCCTGGGCAATACTTCTGATGGAATCCCGTTCCGCTCTCGATTCACTGCGTTGCAGGGATTCTGTCAATTCGATATCCGGATTCAGCGGGTCATACTTCGGGCTTTTGTTGCTTCTTGAATATCCGTAATACATAGGAATCCTAACTCCGGATTCCCGTGGGAAAAACCTGCCAAGGTCTACGGAAGAGGCTATATCGATCTCCGTCAGGTTGTCGATGCTTCGCTGATTGACATTCTGGTCGAGGTTTCCGAATCCGGCAGACCGGTGTCGTCCGGCTACCGTTACGGTACCCAAATCCGCCAGACGGGTAGTGACCCTGGCATTGGCAGCCCATCCTCCCTCCTGGTCGAAATCTGTAAGCCGCATCTCATTTACCCATACCTCCACTGATTTAGGCCCGGTATTTACCTGGCCCTTTCTGTTCCTGACCCCCATCATCATGACCTGGACATTACCCAGGTTCGGACTTCCCTTGACTTTTACACGGTTCTTGCCGTTGTTCCAGCCCTGATGGGGTACTTCATAAATATCCTGGATACGGAAAGAAGAACCTGCCTCCCGGATTTTGGCATCCCGGTCCATCTTTGCATTGGTAAATAACTCAAGCGGTATATCCAAACGGTTCTCATCGGGCCATACTATATAACGGTCGGCTAAAATTTCCCCGTTGTACCTTCCGGCAGGGGTAAGCTTCAGGGGAACTTCATATTCATAATAGTTGAAGTTATAATCGGAGCCCAGACGTACAAAGAACACCAGTTCGTCATCTTTCAGCGGGTACCCGTCCATTTCCTCGGCATGCACTTCCAGTTTCAGATTTTTATACCTCCTGAAGTCCATATATATGCTCTTGTAGGCAGCCCTGGCATCGCCCTGCTCGAGATTGGTCACGCGAAGCACCATCGACTGCTCGTTTAACTGACGCAGCTGTGGGTTGGCCGGGTCAATCACGCGGTCGATCCCCGGAGGAAGAATATAATTCACCGGAGCACGGCTCCCGTTCTCTTCAATATTAACGGCAGAGATGTCGAGCGCGGTGACATCCGACTGGATTCCGTCCTCCGACAAAGTGCGGGTGTAGCGTCGCCAGTCGGCCCTGACAAGGTCAAGGGTGGCAAAACGCAGGATAACCGGATCCTCGAAATCGGTCATGAACATCCGGAGAAACCGGATGGATTTAAAGTCGCGTATCGATCCGAAAACATTGTCGTACTCTCTTACCGGGATTTTAAACTGATACCATTTGACTTCCCCGATCTGACCATTTTTTAGCTGAACGCGGCTTAACTTGACGTCATTGATGTAATTTCTGCCCAGCTCCATATCCTGTTTTCGCAGACTGACCCGGTACTGGTAATAGCGTTCATATTCATTAAGGGTGTTATCGTTGTTGATATCTTCAATGTCAGGGATGGTTGAGGCCGATGTGGGATAAGACTCGGGTGACATTTCTGTGGTCGGGGAATTCCCGTCCATTCCGTTATATCTTTTATACCGCTCGAGGATCCCCAACTCTTCCTGATCCAGATTGGTCCCCCGGTAATAATGGTAATTATCCTTTGAAGGGTCGTTGAGAAACTTCTCATAGACTTCAGGAGAAACAATGCTTTTAATCTCTTCCAGATAGTCGGCAAAGAAACTGCGCTCGTCATCATCGCTCAGACCATCGAAACCCACATCCTGGAACCTGCGTGAGGCAGGGTTGTTGTCGAATGCATTGACCAGCGACTGCTGCTTGGACACCCGGCCCCACACCGTGGTATCGACAAAGCTGACTTCAGCCGATGTCGGAAGCCCGTTTTCAAACGATTTCCGGCCATCACGCAAAATATCTTCTGAAATATCCCCCAGGTTGAAATAGAGATCCCCGCCGGATAGCAACCCAAGTGAATCGTATACAAAGGGGTCCATCAGCCAGAACTCAATGAACTCTATGTTGGCGTTTTCGAAGTCGCTGGTTTCGATCTTTCTCATAATCCCTCCCCAGCGGGATGCAGGATCGCGCAGGGTGCCGTCGAAATTCATCCCTGCCGAATAGAGCGATGGGCGGGTGTCGAAGTTGTACGGGCCTTTTTCGGAAGGGTAGAATGCAAGATCGAATACAGACAAATTGGTTGGCTGGCCAACCGGTGATTCTTTGGCCGGGAAAATTTCCTTTTCGAACACTTCACGGACAAAGTGGTTGGACTGCATATCCCGGTCATTCCGGATATGATTAGGCGTTAATGAACTGTTTCGAAGGAACAATGGATCGATTACATACCAGGCCAACAATGCCCGGTTAAAACCATATTCCAGCTGGTTCGAAAGGTTACCCTCCGGAAAAAGTTCCTGAAGCTGGGGAGTACTTGCCATAACCCAGGCCTGCCTGGCCTTCAGGTCGATAGTGGTCTTGGTACCCTCAAAATCATCAATATAGGCTGCGCCGTTCTTGCCGATGACCTTGGAGTGTCCGGGAATCAGCCTTGCAAACTCAGCTTCAAAGTCAATGCTCGAAGGAGCCCTGGTATTTATAAACGGTAACATGTCGACAGCCTTGGTCAACAGGCGGCTTTCAGTCGAAAAACGGGTATCCAGACCGACGATCAGGTTGGAGATCGGGTCCTGACCGTATTCTACCTTTTGGGTCAATGGCCGCTCCTGCATATAGAGTGCGGTAGCCCCAAGATTGAACCGGTCGGAGAAGGCATAATTGGCATGGGTTCCCAGAAGTGTTTTCCGTTGCATGGAGAACAGGTCCTGACTTTCAGTCGCCACCTGTATCGGAGTCCCCGACTCCAGGAGACCGGGATTAATAACCCGCACCCTTCCAAGGGTATAATCGACGGTATAATCGACATTCTCTATAAGCTCCCTTCCGCCGGCAGTAACCTTTACCGATCCGGGAGTGAGGTTAAATGTATTAAGCATAATATCCGAACCGGACGCCCCTTTGTAACTGCCCACCAGCCTGAACTTATTTCTTTCAGCATCCTGTTCGGCTATCGTCCGGGTTGAATCATACAAAGCCTGGAAGACATACTTGTCAATCAGTGCAGCATCCTGAATGGAATCTGCAAGGTGTTTTCCGAATGGTTCAAGCACGGGGAAAATGATCCTGGCATTGTTGGATCTGACGGTGATGCCCTCCACATAGTCAAATACCCCGTCAGGATATGGATCCAGCTGTTTGTTCAACTTGTCGAGATTCATCACGTTCAGCAGAATCCTTCCGTTTAACCGGCCTTCAGGAATATAGTTGATATAAGTACCGGTTGAATCGTTCATATACATGATGTTCAGGACAAAATCCTGATTGGTAAGCTGATAGGCATTCAGGTTATAGACGTTTTTCATCATCAGATCCCAGGTAGGTAAGCCTGGTGACAATGTGGTTCCCTTGATCAGTTTCAGGATAAGGGTTTGGGGAGCGTCCACCCCATCGGTAGAGAATTCACCCACCTGGTACACCTGCCCGTTGGCGGTATAATTATAAGCCACGGCAAGTACTTCATCGGTGTTAAGTGCGGTATTGAGCGAGATATATCCCAACCTTTCATTGACGGTAAACTCAGACGGGTTCAGCTTTCTGGCCTGTTCAATCTTTTCAAAATCACGTCCGCCCAGAAACTGGTTGCCAAACTGGGCCATCACCGAAGTAATGTTCTGCACATTCCGGATCCCCGAGTAGGTGGTGGTCATGGATTCATACATGGCATTTGCCCGGTTATTGGGGTAAACATTCAAAGGAAACGGAAGACCCATATTCTGCTGGAAATCCGGAACATCATTATATATATGCGGCTCATGCTCTCCTAAGTCCTGAAAGGCGATAATATTTCTTGACTCGTTAAAATTTCCGGACTTATTGGTTACCCAGATTTCAATCTTGTTGATGGTAATTCCCGAACGGATAACCGGCAGGTTGCGCAGGGCATCGTTGTAATTATCCCTGAAATACTGTGAAAGAAAGAAGTGGCGGTTGGCGTCATAATCCACCGCCGACAGTTCGAAATTGGTAATCTGGGCACCGCCTTCAGATTCGACCATGCGGGTTTCCCCCTTATGCTGTGAAAAGAGGGTGGTGACATTCAGTTTGCCGAACTGCATTTCGGTTTTTACCCCGAAAAGGTTGGAAGCCCCGGTTATCAGCGAACCGTTGAGCGGCAAGGATACGTTTCCGGCCTCGATCCGTTTGATAATCTCATCATCCTCGCCGGTATACTCCAGGTTCATTTTGTTTTCATAATCGAAAGTGGCCTCCGTGTTGTAATTGACCCGCATATTCATTTTGGTTCCGATCTGGCCCATAACGTTCATCTGGATCTTCTGGTCAAAGTCGAAGGTGGGCACCTTCCGGAGCCTTTCGGGTATTGCAGGGTTTTCGGTTTTATTCACCTGGTAACCAAAGCTCACTTCCACATAACCCTGAGGCTTGATGTCGATCACATTACCGCCAAAAATACGGTTAAATGCCTCGCTCTCAATGGTAAGCCGGGGTATCAGTGATCCCTGGCTCTGCATATCCGTGATATTTTTTCTTGACCGCCAGTACTCCTGAACCGACTTCTGAAAGTCATAATCAATGTAGTCTTCGAGAGTCATTGCCTGAGGGAGGCGGTAATTGAGATTGCCTATCTTTTCATAAAAAACATATTTCCCGGAAACCGGATCATACACTACCTGCCGGGTCAGGTTCGAAGGTTTTCTCAGGAACAGTCCTGAAGTATCCTTCTGGGTAGGTTGGCCGTATGCCGGACGGTCAGAAAACGGGAAAGGCAAGGGTCCGGTGATGGTATCGGGCTGAGTGGCTGGCATTTCGACTGGCACTTCAGCTGGCACGTCGACAAATAGTGGTTCATGGACAACAGCAACCTTTGCCTCTGTTCCCGGGCCTCCGCTCAGGGATAAAAGGGTAAAAATAACAGTAAGAAGAAGTATATTTTTTACAAAAGTCTGGAATTTCATTCAGTACCTATAACCTTTTAAGTGCATTTTTAATCAGTATCTCAACGCTAATCCCCGGTTGTTCCTTCAGAATACCTGAAACTGCCTTCTCGGCATCCTTTCGGGCAAAACCAAGCATGACTAAAGCAGATAACGCTTCATTCTGAACGGTATTGTCTGAAGGAACCAAAATTTGGCCGGCTATTACTGTCTTTGCGATCTTGTCTTTCAGTTCGATGATTATCCGTTGGGCAGTTTTTAGGCCAATCCCTTTAACGGATTTCAGCAAATTGACATTATCTGAGGCAATGGCGGAAGCAATTTCATCCGGGGAAAGGGAAGAAAGCATCATCATGGCCGTGGCAGCCCCTACACCGTTTACCGACAACAGGTTTCTGAACAATTCCCTTTCCTGAATGGTGGCAAATCCAAACAACAGGTGGGCGTCTTCCCTGACAATCAGGTGGGTATAAATTCTCGTCTGCTTTTTTCCGCTTAGGGAGGAATAGGTACTCAGCGAGATGTGTATGGCATACCCCACTCCCGCAGCTTCGATCACGGCAAGTGTCGGGGAAAGTTCTGTTATTTCACCGGAAATGTACTCGTACATAGGCGGATGTTTACTATTTTCTGAAACTCTGTATCCGTTTTGTCAATCCTCGGTTACAACACCCCTTTCTGCCTTAAAGGCTTTCAGGGAATCAGCGGATTTTCATCGTCTGAAGCAATATCAATGCTTTCGTCTTCCTGGTTGGCATTAATATCAAATTTCCGGAGCGGGTCTTTGGAAATTTCCTTATATATGGTTCTGTTTTTATAGATATCGATGGCCAGGTAAAGGGCTTCCCTGAAAGAATCGGGCGAAGCTTTGTCCTCGCCGGCTATATCGTATGCCGTGCCATGGGCAGGGGATGTCCTGATCACCGGAAGTCCTGCCGTGAAATTCACGCCCTGTTCGAAAGCCGTCAGTTTGAACGGAATAAGGCCCTGGTCGTGGTACATGGCCAGAATGGCATCAAATTTGGTAAAATCCCCGGATCCGAAAAATCCGTCGGCCGGATATGGTCCCAATGCGGTGATCCCTTCGTTCCGGGCCTGTTCCAGAGCCGGAATGATGATATCCTGTTCCTCCCTGCCGATCAGCCCGTTGTCTCCGGCGTGCGGATTCAGTGCCAGCACGGCGATGCGGGGATTGGTAACGGCAAAGTCCTGTACAAGCGACCTGGCGATTATCCGGAGTTTGGAAAGGATCTTGTCTTTGGTGATATGCCTGGCCACATCCGACAGGGGCACATGTCCGGTAACCACGCCTACTTTCAGGTTATGACTCACCATAAGCATTACGAAGTCACGGGCATTGAACTGTTGGGCAAGATACTCCGTATGCCCGGGGAATTTGAATTTTTCGCTCTGGATATTGTCTTTATTGATTGGCGCGGTAATCAGCACGTCAACCATCCCTTTTTTCAGATCGGCAACAGCCTTTTCAAGGGCCAGGAATGAGGATTCACCGGCCGGCTCAGTTGACCGGCCCAATTCTACCCTGATGTTTTCGTCGATACAGTTGATAATGTTGGCCCGGTTAAGGGAGGCCTCATAGGGAGCCCGGATATGGTTAAAGCTGAGGTTCTCAATATTGAGAGCCTTCCGGTGGTATGCCGCTACTTTGGGCGAACCATACACTATGGGTGTACACATCTCGAGGATTCTCGGATCAAGCAGGGTTTTCATGATCACCTCGTAACTGATACCATTGATATCGCCGTGCGAAATCCCAACCTTTATTTTAGTATTATAAACCATGTCCCGGTTTTTTTAAATTTTCATTCAGTGATGCGGGCAAATTTACGCTTTTATTTAAAACTTTTTCAAAAAGTTGTACAACAGGCGGATGCCGCTGCCGGTTCCGCCCCTGGGCTTCCACGACTCTTTTTCGAACAGCCAGGCGGTACCGGCAATATCCAGGTGAATCCACGGATAATCCGTAAAATGTTCGAGAAACTTCCCTGCTACAATCGTCTGTCCTTCACGGCCTCCCAGATTGCTCATATCAGCAATATCCGACTTCAGGGACTCTCCGAACTCTTCCCAAAGAGGTAATTCAACAATCCGCTCATAAACCGTGTTGCCGGCGCTTTTCAGTTTCTCCATGTTTTCGGGCGTGTTGCCCATGGCAATAATTCCCTGATTGCCGGCTATTATGGATGCCGCACCGGTAAGGGTTGCCAGGTCGATTACCAGCAGCGGGTCATATTTTTTGGCGTAGCTCAGCGCATCGCCCAGAAGCAGTCGCCCTTCCGCATCGGTGTTCATCACTTCCACGGTGGTTCCGTCAAACATGGTGATGATGTCACCCGGGACAAAAGCGTTCCCATCGGGCCGGTTGTCGGTGGCCGGGATCAGTCCGATGAGATGTACCGGAAGATGGTTGAGGGATGCGGCGTAAAGGGTTGCGGCAACGGCTGCAGCTCCGGCCATATCAGATTTCATATAATCCATGGATTTAGACGTTGGCTTCAGGCTGAGTCCGCCGGTATCATACACAATTCCCTTACCTGCCAGCACAATTGGCCTGCTGTTAACCGCATTTTCAGGTTTCCATTCCAACACCGTAAAAGTCGGAGGATCTATGCTCCCCTTGTTAACAGCTAACAATCCGCCCATTTTCAGGGACTCAATTTTCTTTTTATGAAAAATTTCGACGGAAAAACCTGCTTCTTCACCCTTTGAAGCTATCTCTTCGGCAAACGTGACAGCAGTTAGGTGCGACAGCGGCTCATTAACCATATTGCGGGCCCACCACGCTGCTTTTACCACAATCCATAATTCGCGGAGCTGCTCTTCGCCTACACCGGAATGGACAATATTCACAGTCTCCGGCATGAAATCATCTTTCTCCTTCCGGTGCCTGTGGAAGGTATAGCCTGCCAGCAGGAATCCCTCTGTAAAAGCCAGTAAATGGTCAGCTTGAGTAAAACCAACTATGGTCAGTTCTGTAATCTTTTCACTTTTTACATGATCCATCCACCGGGCCCCGGCCTTGCGGCACGATTCAAGGACCAGATGGTTTTCTTTCTTATAATCAGGATTTACCAGGAAAAGAAAGTGGGGCAAGCGCTGGATCAACACCTGACCCGGTTTGGCCGGACGTTTTTCCCAGAGGGCAAGCTCTTCCGCAGAAAGGCGGAATGGGATACTTCCGTCGTCCGGGATAAGGCACGCCAGGCTTCCGGTCTCCGGCATGGCTGGTATACTGATCAATTTTGTTTCCATCTGTCAAAAGAGTTATTAATATGGTAAATGAATCCTGCACTTTGGCTGGTCGATAAAAATAAACAAATTGCGGGAGTCATAATTACATAATGTCCTGAAAACGGGAAAAGCCTTTTCAGCCCGGTAAGGCAGAAAAGGCTTTCTGGGTTATATTCTTGCCGATGGTTAAATCAGTTCCAGATTTTTCCCGACTTTTATAAATGCCTCAACGGTTTTATCTACCTGTTCAAAGGTGTGAGCCGCCGACAACTGAACCCTGATTCGCGCTTTACCTCGCGGGACCACGGGGAATACAAACCCGATCACATATACACCCTCTTTCAGCAGTTCATCGGCAAACCGGATGGCCATCGGCTCGTCATAGATCATCACCGGAACGATGGCTGTGTCGCCTTTCACAAGATCAAAACCGGCGGCCTCCATCTGGCTGCGGAACCTGTTGGCATTCTGCATTACCTTGTGCTGCAGGTCCGAGCTGGCGCTGAGCATTTCGATGGCTTTCATGGTAGCGCCAACGGTGGCAGGCGCTAATGTATTGCTGAACAGGTAAGGCCTTGAACGCTGACGAAGCATCTCGATAATCTCGGCGCGCCCGGAGGTGCATCCGCCGTTCCCGCCACCCATGGCTTTCCCGAATGTGGTCGTAATGATGTCGATCCTGCCCATCAGTCCAAAATGTTCTGCAGTCCCGCGGCCACTGTCTCCGATATATCCGGTGGCATGCGAGTCGTCGACCATCACCAGGGCATCATACTTTTCGCAAAGCTCAACGATCTCCGGAAGTTTGCATATATCGCCGTCCATAGAAAATACACCGTCGGTAACCACTATACGATACTTTGCAGACTGTGAATCCTGAAGACACTTCTCCAGTTCCTCCATATTGGAATGCCTGTAACGGAAGCGCTGTGCCTTGCAGAGCCGCACACCGTCGATGATGGATGCATGGTTCAGTTCGTCTGAGATAATGGCGCTGTCCTCGCCTAAAAGCGGTTCAAACACACCTCCGTTGGCATCGAAGGCAGCACAGTATAATATGGTATCTTCCGTTCCCAGAAATTCCGAAACCTTCTTCTCCAGCTCCTTATGTATCTGCTGGGTACCGCAGATAAACCGCACGGAAGAAAGACCGAAACCCCAGTCATTCATGATATCCTGCGAAGCTTTTACAATCTCGGGATGACTGGCCAATCCCAGATAGTTATTGGCACAAAAGTTCAGGGCGGTTTCACCGGTTTGTAAGGTTATTTCAGCACCCTGAGCCGATGTGATTATCCTTTCCGTTTTATACAACCCCTGTTTTTTCAGTTCTTTTAGGGTATTTCGAAGATCATCCTTCATTTTTCCGTACATAGCCAATGATATTATTTGATTAAAGGTTGCAAAATAACAAAATCAAATTGATTATGAAGATGACAATCGGCATGGATTATGGCTGAAGCATCTGTAAAAAGGCAGGATCTGCCTTTAACCCGAGGGCTTCTGCCTGCCGGATATCGCGCAGGGCGCCGGCCTTGTCGCCCATCTTAAACAACAGGAAGGAGCGGTTTTGCCAGAAAACACCCTGCGAAGGCATAAGCTGAATGGCCCGGTTAAGGTCAGCAAGTGCTTCATTGTTCATGTTTTGCTGGTTATAACTGAGCGAACGAAGATTCAGCATATCGGCATCATCCGGCTTATACCGGAGATACTCAGTAACATCAGCAGCTGCTTTGGCAAAATTTCCCATGGAGTACCAGGTCACCGACCTGTTCTGCAAAGCATTGATGTTATCCGGCTCCAGTTCAATCGCTTTATTGAGGTCGACCAGGGCAGCCTCGTAATTTTGCTTCATGGCATGGGCAGCGCCACGGTTACTCAGGGCTTCCGCATAATCGCCGTGTATCGATATTGCACGGTTATAGTCCTCCAGGGCCTTATCCATTTCGCCATTATCAAACCATACTTTCCCCCTGTTGGAATAGGCCCTGAAATTCTTGTCATCAAGACCGATGGCCTTGTTATAATCCTGTAAAGCAAGATCATAACGGTTTTGTGTGCGATAATAATGGCCGCGGTTCGAATACGCACCGGATTCTTCAGGATACTTTTTGATCACATCGGTCCAGAGGGTTTCAGAATCCTTCCATACCTTTGTCCTGTTAAATGCCATTCCAGAGAAAAACAGAATCTGGATCGTTAATATCCCGGCGAGCCAGTTCCTGTATTTTTTATAAGCCTCACCGGTCCACAATTTTTCAATCATGATTCCGTAAATAAAGCCGAAGCCGATATAGGGCACATAAGTATATCTCTCGGCCGTAATGGCATTGCCAACCGTTATAAATTGTAAAACCAGAGCCAGGGTAATCACCGAAAAACCCATTCCGAAAATCACCCATTTCCGTTTTCGCCCAAACAAGGCCAGGTAAGCGGCCAGACAGATTATCCCCAGCACGGCAAGATTATAGACGGCAGGGATGTCGTTGCGGTCAGGATAAGGATGAAACGAACTGAGTTTATGCGGAAATAAAAACTTAACGAGATAGTTCATGTAACCGTAGGAAGCAAACCTAATCCTTTCGAAGAAACTGTAATACTCAAAATCGCCGATGGCGTTGGAGGCTGACTGTGTCCGCAGGGCAACCATCCCGATCCAGACAGACCAGGCCAGCAACGGAACTTTCTCAGCAATGGTTTTCAGGGAAAACCGACGGGTTTCATAATAGTCGACGAGGAACAATATAACCGGAAATACCACCGCTGCAGACTTTGCCAGCGTTGAAAGGACAAAGGCCACTGCCGTGAACAGTAAAAACATGATTTTACCACTTTTCAGATACTCAAGGTAAAAGATAAGTCCCGCTAAAAAGTAAAAAGTATACAGAACATCTTTTCGCTCAGCGATCCAGGTAACCGACTCCACATGCATCGGATGGATGGCGAAAAGCAGGGCGGTGAACAGGGGAACGAACCGGTTACCCCGGGTGAGTTTTCTGATAAACAAGAATACCAGCAAAGTATTCAGCAGGTGGAGAATAATATTCTTCAGATGATAATAAAATGGATTGAGGCCGAAAAAATGATAATCGAGGGCGAGCGAAAACATGGTAAGCGGGTGAAAATTACCCACATAATTGTCACCAAACTTGTCCAGATCACTAAGCGAAATGCTTGTTATGGCTAAATTTTTAGTAACGTAAAGGTCGTCATCCCAGTTGGTAAAATCATTCTGCAGAGATGGCGAGAAAACGATAAAAGTCAAAACCAGGATCACACATAATACAAGCCAATCCTTTTTTCCCCGGAATCCGTTATCCGTTGGGTTTTTACGCAGTTGCTGCCTTCCGGTACCTTTGGGTCGTGCCATATGGATGAAAAATTATAAGTGTTCGTCTGGTTATAAAAATACATCAATAAACCATACCGGATAAAAGGATTTTACAATAAAATCAACCGGTAGTGAATTTAACCATATTATCCGGACAGGAAATATTTCTGCCGGTCTGTAATTATTGCCGAATATAAGGCTGAAGAATACATACGTTTGAAGAGTTACAGATGAAAGTTTAATCAGCGCCGGTTCAAAAAGATCTAATCGGGCAGTTTTCATATCTTTGCAGGCAAATTTCATTGAATTATGACTGAAAGAAGAATACGGGTACGCTTTGCACCCAGTCCGACCGGCCCGCTCCACATGGGGGGTGTACGCACCGCCTTGTTCAACTATCTGTTTGCCAGAAAGAACGGAGGCGATTTTCTTCTCCGGATCGAAGATACAGACCAGACCCGATACGTTCCGGGTGCGGAGGAATATATTGTTGAGAGCCTGAAATGGTGTGGACTGGTCCCCGACGAGGGGCCCGGTTTCGGCGGCAGTTACGGGCCTTACCGGCAGAGTGAACGTAAGGAAATGTACGCACAATATGCACAGCAACTTATCGACAGCGGCTGGGCGTATTATGCCTTCGACACTCCCGAAGACCTTGACCGGTTACGCTCGGAGGCCGAAACCGCCGGACAGGTTTTCTCCTACAGTCAGCACACCCGGAGGTCGTTGTGCAACTCACTCTCCCTAAGTCCGGAGGAAGTGACGGAGAGGATTGAAAGCGGCGCCTCCTATGCCATCCGTTTCAAGATGCCGGAAGAGCTGGATGTAACCGGCGACGACCTCATCCGCGGAAGTGTCACTTTCAATACCCGGGAACTGGACGACAAGGTGTTGTTCAAATCGGACGGAATGCCCACCTATCACCTGGCCAATGTGGTTGACGATCACCTTATGGAGATCAGCCATGTGATCAGGGGAGAGGAATGGCTGCCCTCCATGCCGCTGCACATACTTCTTTACCGGGCATTTGGCTGGGAAGAAACCCGGCCGCAATTTGCCCACCTGCCGCTCATCCTGAAACCACAGGGAAAAGGCAAGCTGAGCAAGCGTGACGGCGACAAGCTGGGATTCCCGGTTTTTCCCCTTCTCTGGAAAGATCCTGAAACCGGCGATATTTCACGGGGATACCGTGAAGACGGCTATTTTTCGGAAGCCTTTATTAACCTGATTGCCTTGTTAGGCTGGAACCCGGGCACCGAACAGGAAATATTCAGTATTAAAGAGTTATCAGAAATATTCAGCCTCGACCGGGTGGTGAAATCAGGATCTCGATTCGATCCGGAGAAGGCAAAATGGTTCAACCGGTCGTACCTTCAGCAGAAAACCGCCAGCGAATTGGCAGAATATTTTCAGCCGGTATTGGATTCAAAGGGGCTAACGGTTGCCCGGGAACAAGTCGTGGCCATCATTGATGAGATTAAAGACCGGTGCGATTTTGTAGCCGACATCTGGACCAACGGATACTACTTCTTCGAAGCCCCGGCAAGCTACGATGAGAAAACCGTGGCCAAACGCTGGAAACCGGAAACCCCGGCCGAAATGGAAGCCATTGCCGGCGTGTTTGAATCAGTGGAACCATGGGATGCAACTTCCATAAAAGAACAGTTCTCAACATTTATGAATGAGAAAGGCTGGAACTTCGGCGGTGTCATGAATCCCCTCAGGCTTTGTCTCGTTGGCGGTAACATGGGCCCCGACCTCTTCCGCATCTGCGAACTCCTTGGAAAAGAAGAAGCCATCCACCGGATCCGGATGGCCATCGAAAAAATTAAATGACGGCACCAGACACCAAGTGAAATGAATAATGCCCATTTTCAAATAACTTACGATGGCTTATTTTTTTAAGCGTTGGTATCAGGGAACAGGAAGCAAGATAAAAAACGATTTGGTAAAAATACGTGTAATCCCCGCGTGTAATTACTTTCCAGGCAGGAATACCAGGTTTATTCCCGGCCAATCATTGTAATCTGTGGACAATATTATCTGTGTAATCTGAGGATAACACCATCTGTGTAATCTGTGTAATCTGTGTAATCTGTGGACAGATATTTTCCAGGTTAATCTGTGAAATCTGTGTAATCTGTGGACAGATATTTTCCAGGCTAATCTGTGTAATCTGTGGACAGATATTTTACAACTTAATCCGTGGACAGATATTTTCTGTGTAATCCATGCTCATTCCAAAAACATTTCTGAAATTTGCAGGTTATTTCTTTTTGCCATTTAACAGTGAATCTACATGCAATTCGATTATATCCATCATCAGGTAACTGAGCCTGTTATAGCCGTTGAAGAAGAGGACAAGGTCGTGGTCGAGGGTGCACGCGTGCACAACCTTCAGAACATCGACGTCGAAATTCCGCGGAACAAACTGACCGTAATTACCGGCCTCAGTGGCAGCGGCAAATCGTCGCTGGCCTTCGATACGATCTATGCGGAGGGACAGCGGCGCTACATTGAAACCTTTTCAGCCTACGCACGCTCTTTCCTCGGAAATATGGAACGTCCCGATGTCGACAAGATCACCGGGCTCAGTCCGGTCATCTCCATCGAACAGAAGGTTACCAGCCGCAATCCGCGTTCAACGGTAGGAACGGTGACCGAAATCTATGACTTCCTGAGGCTTCTGTACGCCCGTGCTGCCGAAGCCTTCTCTTACAACACCGGAGAGAAGATGGTGAAATACACCGATGAGAAGATACTTCAGCTTATCCGGGAAAAATTTGCCGGCCGGAAAATACATGTACTGGCCCCTCAGGTAAAAGGCCGAAAGGGGCATTACCGTGAACTTTTTGAGCAAATGCGGCGCAAAGGATTTCTTTATGCCCGCGTGGATGGCGAAATCAAGGAGCTTACCCACGGGTACAAGGTTGACCGCTACAAAAACCACTTCATTGAAATTGCCATTGATAAGCTGGTGGTGGATGAAGCATCCGACAAACGGCTGAAAGAGAGCGTCCACACGGCCATGGTACAGGGGCATGGCATTACCATGATCCTGGATCACGATTCCGGGGAGGTAAAATATTACAGCCGGCAGCTGATGTGCCCGACTACCGGGATTTCGTATGCAGAGCCGGCCCCGCACAACTTTTCGTTTAATTCGCCCCAGGGTGCCTGCCATAAGTGCAACGGATTAGGCCGGATTGCCGAGATAGACCTCGACAAGATTATCCCCGACCGGAACATGAGCATCGGTAAAGGAGGAATCGCTCCGCTCGGACCGCAGAAAAACTCCCTGATATGGTGGCAGATCGAAGCCTTGGGAGAAAAATATGATTTTGACCTGAAGACCCCGGTCAAAGATATCTCCGATGACGGCATGGATGCCATACTATATGGCACTACCGAACGCATCCAGCTGAAAAACACCCCGCTTGGCGCCAGCATGAATTACCTGATGACCTACGAGGGGCTCGTAAAATATATAGAAAGCCAGCGAGAGGACAATCCCGCCAAAAAGGCACAGAAATGGGCCAACCAGTTTGTCCGGACCATTGCCTGTCCGGAATGTAACGGTATGCGTCTGAAGAAAGAATCACTGTGGTTTAAAATCGACGGAAAAAATATCGCCGAACTGGCGCAGATGGACCTCACCGAATTAAGCAACTGGTTTGGCAACCTGGAAGAGAGGATCAGTGAGAGACAGCAGATGATTGCCCGCGAAGTGATCAAGGAAATCCGTGACCGGCTGGGCTTTATGCTCAATGTCGGACTCGATTACCTGGCACTCGACCGCCCGGCCTCCAGCCTTTCGGGAGGTGAAAGCCAGCGTATCCGTTTAGCCACACAGATCGGATCTCAATTAGTGAATGTACTCTATATCCTGGATGAACCGAGTATCGGACTTCACCACCGCGATAACCTCCGGCTGATCCATGCCCTTGAACAGCTGCGCGATACGGGAAACACCGTGATTGTGGTGGAGCACGACAAGGATATGATGATGCACGCCGATTATCTCGTAGATATGGGCCCTTATGCCGGAAGACACGGCGGCGAGGTGGTGGCCGCCGGAACACCGCAAGAGGTTTTGCAGAGTAAAACGCTTACGGCTGATTACCTGACCGGACGAAAATCCATCGAAATCCCCGGGAACCGTCGGGAAGGCAATGGAAAATTCCTGAAGCTCTATGGTTGCACCGGCAATAATCTCAAGGGCGTTGACCTGGAAATCCCGTTAGGGAAAATGGTCTGTGTGACGGGTGTCTCCGGAAGCGGAAAATCCACCCTTATTAATGAAACCCTCCAGCCCCTTCTGAGCCAGCATTTCTACAACTCGGTGGCCGATCCGCTGCCGTATGAACGGATCGAAGGAATAGAACACATTGACAAAGTGGTGGAGGTAGACCAGTCGCCAATAGGCCGGACACCCCGGTCCAATCCGGTAACCTACACCGGAGTCTTCTCCGACATCCGGAGCCTGTTTACACAACTGCCCGAGTCCAAAATCCGCGGCTACCAGCCCGGCAGGTTTTCCTTCAACGTCAAGGGGGGCCGGTGCGAAGAGTGCCAGGGAGCCGGCATGAAGGTGATCGAAATGAATTTCCTCCCGGATGTCTATGTCCACTGCGACAAGTGCAACGGGAAACGTTACAACCGCGAGACACTGGAAGTCCGATACAAGGGTAAATCAATCTCCGACGTACTCGACATGACCATCAACCAGGGCGTCGAATTTTTTGAAAGTATCCCATCGATTGCCCATAAGCTGAAGACCGTTCAGGACGTTGGCCTTGGATACATAACCCTTGGGCAATCCTCAACCACCCTTTCCGGGGGAGAATCACAACGGGTGAAACTTTCTGCAGAACTGTCGAAACGGGATACCGGGAAAACAATGTACATACTGGATGAACCCACCACCGGACTTCACTTTGAGGATATCCGGGTATTGCTGGAAGTAATTAACAAACTGGTCGACAAGGGTAACACAGTGGTAGTGATCGAACACAATCTGGACATCATCAAGGCCGCAGACCATATCATTGACCTGGGACCGGAAGGCGGACGAGACGGAGGTAAAATACTCAGTACGGGAACCCCGGAGGAAGTCGCGGAGTCAAAGGGCTCTTATACAGCTGTTTATCTTAAACAGGAATTAAATAACCGGTAAATGTTATGGGGTGAATGCATCAGTCATTTACGCTGTTTGTCCATTAAATTACCTCCTGAATATTGGCCTGCCTCCAAAATTATCCGTAATTTTAGGCCTTTTAATCAATATGTCAGCATTTTCATTCGTAATGGAATAAGCTAAGCTGCGTGCTCCGGGAAAAATCTGGATAATTTTGTCCCTGGAAATCGATTCTCCCGGATCGCCGGAAATGGCAGCCTGACTGTTTTAAGCAATACCATCATTCATATGAAGCAAGTTGAAATTTTATGCAAGAATACCGGCAGGAAGTGCACCTACCCCATGGGCATAACGCTGGAAGAAATTGCCCGCGACCAGAATATTCAGCTCCGGACACCCGTTTGCGGTGCATTGGTCAATAATAAACTGAAGGAGCTCTCCTTTACGGTCATCAAGTCGAAAACCGTCGAATTTGTCGACATGAACCATCCGGATGGCCGGAGGATGTACATCCGGTCATTGATTTTTGTCTTCTATGCTGCTGTAAATGAACTGTTCCCTGATGCCAACATGAGCATTGAGCACGGAATTTCCAACGGTTACTATGCCGAGTTGAAAGGCCTGGGAAGAGTGATGACCGATGATGATATTTTTGCCATCGAGCAGTCGATGAAGGAGATCATCCGGAAAAATTATACGTTTGAAAAATTGGGACTGCCCACGGAAGAGGCTGTTGCCATACTTCGCGAACAGGGACTGGCAGACAAGGCTTTGCTTTTTGAACAGCAGGGTACTCTTTATACCTTTGTTTACCGGATGAATGGGCTGGTGAACTATCTATACGGCCACCTGCTCCCTTCCACCGGATACATTACCAATTTCGGCCTTGAACTGTATTATGAAGGATTACTCCTCAGGGTTCCCCATCCGGGGGATTACAAAACCCTGCAGGATTCATTGCGGCAGGACAAGTTGTTCAGTGTTTATCAGGAACATAAGGACTGGGCGGAAATTCTGCAGGTGGCCACTATTGCGGAACTCAACAGTTTTACCATGAATGGCAAGGCCGGCGATATCATAAAGATTTCGGAAGCACTGCATGAAAAGAAAGTGGCCGAAATTGCCAACCAGATCAGTCACCGGCGCGATGAAGTGCGGATTGTGCTGGTTGCAGGACCTTCATCTTCCGGGAAAACCACCTTCAGCAAAAGGCTTGGCGTGCAGTTAGCCGTTAACGGATTATGGCCGCACCAGATTTCATTAGACGACTATTTTGTAGACCGGGAACATACCCCGAAGGATGAAAACGGAGAATATGATTTTGAGGCCCTGGAAGCCATCGATGTGGAGTTCTTCAACAGTCAGCTGCTGGAACTGCTGGAAGGCAAAGCCGTGGAAATCCCCAAATTCAATTTCAAAACCGGTGAACGCTATTTCGACGGGCACATGCTGCAACTAAAACCCGGTAATATCCTGATCATAGAAGGCATACACGGACTCAACCCCGGTTTGCTGCCCCACATCGAAAGCAGGCTAACCTACAAGATCTTCCTTTCAGCCCTCACCCAGGTGTCGGTGGATGAGCACACCCATATCTCCACTTCCGACAACCGTTTGATCCGCAGGATGATCCGTGACAGCAAATACAGGGGATATTCCGCGGTTGACACCATTAAAAGATGGCCCCTGGTACGCAAGGGCGAGGAAAAAAACATCTTCCCATATCAGGAAAATGCAGATATCATGTTTAATTCGGCCACCCTGTATGAACTGGCCGTCCTGAAAAAATATGCAGAACCCTTGCTGCAGTCTGTACCCGAAAACCGGGAAGAATATGCTGAATCTACCCGCTTGCTGAAGTTCCTATCCTATTTCAAACCTATGGACGACAGCGAAATACCGCCAACATCTCTGCTGAGGGAATTTCTGGGGGGGAGTAGTTTTACTTATTGAACCCGTTTTGAACAAAACCCGCTCACCTTTTGTCATTTAAACCAATTAATACAATAATAAGTAAATGACAATGATCAAAATACTAGTACTCATGGCTGGTTTGATGATAACGGTATCATGTATCGGAAAAAGTGAACTTCCTGAATATGATTTACCAGAACAGGAGGATAACACTCAGGCGGCCAAAAAATACCTTGCCCTGGGCGATTCATATACTATTGGAGAAGCGGTGCCTGCTGCCCAGCGTTTTCCTGTACAGCTGCAACAAAGTCTGGTTACCGGGGGAATACCGGTCAATACTCCCGAAATTATTGCCCGTACCGGCTGGACAACCGACGAACTGATGAACGGCATCCGGGAGGCTCATCCCCGGGGACAATTCGACCTGGTTACGTTGCTGATCGGGGTGAACAACCAGTATCGTGGCCGCGATACGGCCGAATACCGCCGCCAGTTCAGGGAGTTGCTCAACCTGGCCATCGGGTATGCCGGGAACAAGGCTTCGCGTGTGATTGTACTGTCAATACCCGATTATGCGATTACCCCTTTTGGACAGGCCCGTGACATGATCAAAATAAGTCGGGAAATAGACTGGTTTAACCGGATCAATTTACAGGAAACCCGGAATACCCAGGCAGTTTATGTAGATATTACGCCCATTTCAAGAAGAGGACAGGAAGAACCCCGGCTTGTGGCAGCCGATGGATTGCACCCCTCTGGCGAGATGTACAAAGAGTGGGTTGGTTTGTTACTTCCTGAAGCGAAGAAAATATTGGGCAAAGAATAAACACAGTCCTTACAAGCCCTATGCAAACTGCTCCAGAACCTGAATCCTCTTTTGAATCGGGGGATGGGTGGCAAAGAGGCTGCCAAGGGAGAAGCCCTTTTTATCGGACAACTGGGGGTTCTCGATAAACATCTGCGCGACATCCTTGTTTTGCACGGCTTCAATAAGCGGGTCGCCGGAAATTTTCCGGAGGGCACTGGCCAGGGCCCAGGGCTTGCGGGTCATTTCTGCGGCACCGGCATCTGCCAAATACTCCCTCGAACGGGAAATCCCGAAGCGGAGCAGGATTGAGATCAGGTAGGCAATGGCCGAAAGGACCAGGATAATCAGGATAACAGGAGCATTGTTCTTTCCGTCGCCACGACTGCGGCCGATAGCTCCGAATCGAAGGGAGCGGAAGGCCACATTGGCGATAAATGCGAAGATCCCGACAAATATGATGGATATAATCAGTAACCTGACATCCCGGTTGCGGATATGGGCCAGCTCATGGGCAATGACCGCCTCCAGCTCATCGTCATCCAGCTTGTTGATGATTCCACGTGACAGGGAAACGGTATAGGTGCTGTCGCTGATTCCGCTGGCAAAGGCATTAAGGGAGTCATCCTCAATGACATTCACCTTGGGCATCCGCATACCGGTGGCAATACACAGGTTCTCCACCAGGTTGTATACCCTTTTGTTCTCCCTCCGTTCAAGCGGCCGGGCGCCGGTAGCGGCATTGATCATGGAGGTATTGAATTTCCAGGCAATCAGGAACCAGACAGCAGTAGCGGCTACCACCCAGGGTGCGGTGTTCACAAACCGGCCCGATGCGTAGGACGGGACATTACCCGATGTAAAAAGAAAAAACAGATAAACCATCCCTAACAATAGTGCAGGGAAAGCTATCAGCAGCAATACCGAATTCCGGTTATTCCTGCTGATCTGCTTCTGTATTCCTAAATAAGCCACTTAAAAACTGATCTTTGGTGGCTTGTTCAGCTCAGTTCTTTCCGTACCCAGGTCGAACAGGGTTTCCCTGTGGAACCCGAACGAACCGGCGATCACATTGGCAGGGAAAACCTCAATGGCATTGTTGTACTCGGTGGTGGCAGCATTGAAATAACGTCTGGCGGCAGCCAGTTTATTCTCAATGTCACTGAGCTCTTCCTGAAGCTGCAGGAAATTCTGGTTAGCCTTGAGATCGGGATAAGCTTCCACCTGCACTTTAAGACCCTGCAGGGCACCCGAGAGTTTGGATTCGGCGGCGATCTTCTCATCAATGGTGGTTGCACCCATGGCTGCAGAACGTGCTTCCGTGATCTGAGTCAGCAATTCGCGCTCATGCTTAGCATAGCCTTTTACCACTTCGACCAGCTGTGGTATCAGGTCGTGCCGCTGCTTCAGCTGAACATCGATATCAGCAAAGGCAGTCTGCCGCTGATTCCGGAGCTTTACCATCCGGTTATATACCCCAATGATCCAGAAAACAAGGACCACCAGGACTGCAATAACAATCAGAATAATCATAAGGATTGTTTTATAAGTTAATTCACAAATATACGGAATTTAATCCTTTCTTGCCGGAAATCCACGAACGATCTGTTGGCTGAAGGCCGATAACCTTAAGGATTATCCCCTCAGGGCTTCGGCGCCGGCGGTGATTTCGAGGATTTCCTTGGTAATGGCTGCCTGCCTGGCTTTGTTGTACTGAAGGCTAAGGTCGTTGATCAGTTCTGTGGCATTGTCAGTGGCCAGGTGCATGGCCGTCATCCGCGCCCCGTGTTCCGCTGCTGCCGAATCCAGCATGGCCCTGTAAAACTCAGTCTTCAGCATTCTGGGTATCAGCTCTCTGGCAATGTCAAGCTTCGAAGGTTCATAAATGGTCAGGTCGCCCTCTTTGGTACCTGAACCCTTCGGAACCATGACCGGCAGGAACGTGATGCATACCGGCAGCTGGTTGGCGGCATTGACAAATTCATTATAGACCAGCTCAACCTTATCATATCTTTCGTCAGCAAAATCCGACATGATTTTCAGGGCGATCTCTTCCACTGTATCAAAACTGAAATTACCCCAAACGTCATTAAGCTTTCCGGATATTCTGAATCCGGAAACCTGAAGTTGTCGTTCTCCCTGCTTCCCGATAGAAACGATATCAACCATTCCCTTTTTCATCTGGACGGCGTATTGCTCCCTGATCAACTGTGTGGTAAGTCGGGCGATATTCAGGTTAAAGCCTCCGCAAAGTCCTCTGTTCGAAGAGATAACGACGATCAGGATCTTTTCGGGTGGTCTGACGCTGCAATATGGTGATTGCACATTGCAATCCATGTTGTTAGCCAGATGATTCAGGATTTCGTGTAGTTTTCCGGCATATGGCCTGAAATGGATAATGGCATCCTGAGCCTTTTTCAATTTGGCTGCGGAAACCATTTTCATGGCGCTGGTCACCTGCCGCGTCGTTTTAATCGACGCTATCCTGGTTCTTATTTCCTTTAATCCTGACATAATTTTCGCGATAATAAGAAAGCAGCAATAAAGTTCCTTTTAAATAAACCTGTTCGCCACTTCTGTGGCAGCACTTCTCAGGTTCTGCTCCGCCTGGCTGTTAAGTTCTCCCCTCCGAAGGTCCTCCAGTGTAGATTTATACTGAACCTCCATCAGTTCAATAAATTCAGTCTCAAACTGCTTCAATTTATCGACCGGCACTTTCCTGAGCAACTCCTTTGTACCGCAATATATTATGGAGATCATATGCTCCAGCCTTACCGGTTTGTACTGGCCTTGTTTCAGTATTTCCACATTCTTTCGGCCTTTATCCAAAACCCTGAGGGTGGCAGCATCGAGGTCTGACCCGAACTTGGAAAAAGCCTCCAGCTCCCTGAACTGGGCCTGGTCAAGTTTCAGGGTTCCGGCAATTTTTTTCATAGCCTTAACCTGAGCCGAACCACCAACCCTCGAGACGGAAATCCCCACATTGATTGCAGGGCGTACCCCTGCATTAAACAGGTTCGACTCAAGGAAGATCTGCCCGTCGGTAATCGATATTACATTGGTCGGGATATATGCCGACACGTCTCCTGCCTGGGTTTCGATTATCGGCAGAGCGGTCAGTGATCCTCCGCCCCTTACTTTTCCGATAAGACAGGCAGGCAGGTCATTCATTTTGGCAGCTATTTCGTCGGATTCGATGATTTTTGCTGCTCTCTCGAGGAGCCGGGAATGGAGATAGAATACATCCCCCGGATACGCTTCGCGACCCGGAGGCCTTCGGAGCAGCAGGGAAACCTCGCGGTACGACACCGCCTGTTTGGAAAGGTCATCGTAGATGATCAGGGCATCCCGGCCGGTATCACGGAAATACTCACCAATGGCAGCCCCCGCATAAGGTGCATAAAATTGCTGTGCCGCCGGATCGGCTGCCGTAGCCAGTACGATAACCGTATAATCCATCGCACCATATTTCTCCAGGGTGGCTGCAATTCCGGCAACTGTTGAGCCTTTCTGACCAATAGCTACATAGATGCAATAAACCGGCTTTCCCCTCTCAAAGTTTTCTCGCTGGTTGATGATGGTATCAATGGCGATGGCCGTTTTTCCGGTCTGGCGGTCACCAATAATCAGTTCCCGCTGTCCCCTGCCGATCGGGATCATCGCGTCGATCGCCTTCAGACCTGTCTGAAGAGGCTGCTTTACGGGTTGCCTGAAAATCACCCCGGGAGCCTTTCTTTCAAGCGGCATTTCAAACAACTCGCCTGTAACCGGGCCCTTATTGTCTATTGGCTCACCCAGGGTATTGACTACTCTTCCCAGCAGCTTTTCACCAACCATTATGGAAGCCGTGCGGTTGAGCCGTTTCACCGTATCCCCCTCCTTCACGGCATCAGACGGACCAAGCAACACTGCCCCGACATTGTCCTCCTCCAGGTTCAGTACAATACCCTTGATCCCGCTTTCAAACTCAATCATTTCATTTGACTCCACATTGGCTAACCCGTGTATGCGGGCTATGCCATCTCCCACCTGCAGTACAGTACCTACCTCATCCAGGTCAGATTTGCTCCTGAAATGTTCAAGCTGTTCCAGCAATATCTTTGAAACCTCAGCTGGTTTTATTTCTGCCATAGCACTTTATATATATTATATCTTTAATTCAGACAATTCTTTCTTCAGAAATGACTCCCTGATTTTTTTCAATTGGTTGGAAATGCTGCCGTCATATTGAAGGTCACCGATCCTCAGGATAAGGCCACCCAATATTTCCGGTTTAATTTTCTCGTTCAGTTCAATGGTTTTTCCGGTTCTTAATTCCAGATAACGCCTGATGTCCTCCTTTACATCAGGCTTCAACCCTCCAGCCGTGGTAACGGTCACCGGGGATATTCCCTGTTTTTCCCTGACAATAACCGTGAAATCCAGACATATCATGAACAATCGTGATTCCCTGCGGTTCTCAGCCAGCAGGTAAAGAAGCCTCATCGTTAGCGGGTGAAAATCTGCCTCAAACAATTGTTTAAGTATTTCCTGTTTACGCGATTTTCTGATCACCGTACTTTGAAGGAACTCCTTAAATTCAGCAGATTCCGCTATAAGCCGGGAAAGCTGACCGATGTCGGAAGCTACCGGGTTCATCCCGCTGCACCGTTCAGCTGCCAGGAACAAAGCCCTGGCATAACGAACCGATATTTTGCTTTCGTTCATAAAATCAGTTCAGTGTAAGGTCTTTAAGCATAAAATTGATGACCCGCTCCTGTTCCTCGGTAGGTTTAATTTTTTCACGGATGATTTTTTCCGCGATATTCACCGACAGGTCAATAACCTGAAGCCTGATTTCATTGATGGCAGCCATCCGTTCCAGCCGGATCAGTTCTCTGGCCTGCTCCAGGTTTTTCTGGGTTTCAGCCATGGCTTTTTCATGGGCTTCGGCAATAATCTTTTCCCTGATTTCCCTGGCTTCTTTAAGGATCTGTTCCTTTTCCTTCTGGGCCTCAAGACGTATTGCCTCATGATCGGCCTTCAGGTTGGCCACCTCCTGCCTGGCGAGTTCTGCGGCCAGCAGGGCATTCCTGATACTTATCTCCCTTTCACTCAGGGCATTGAGGATAGGTTTCCAGGCGAACTTCTTCAGGATCATAAAAACGATCCCGAAAACAATTATCATCCAGAAGATGGTACCCGGATTTGGTGTGACTAATCCCATAACTTCAGTGTTAGGGGAATGCGCTCCCGGCAATCCCTGGATACGCACTCCCAATTACAAAATTCTTACCCTAAGAAGATCACCAGGGCGCAGGTAATCACTGCAAAAAAGGCGACCCCTTCAATCAGTGCAGCCGAGATGATCATGGTAGAACGGATGTCCCCGCTGGCTTCGGGCTGACGGGCAATGGCTTCCATTGCACTCGCACCGATTTTCCCGATACCGAGGGCAGCGCCAATCGCCGCAAGACTTGCACCGATTGCAGCACCGAACAAACCCAATGCTTCACTGGCTAATAATACAAACAATGCTGTCATAATATAACATTTTAAAAATGAGTATTCCTAATGATGTTCTGCTGTGGCCATTCCAAAATAGAGAGCCGACAGCAGGGTAAAAACATAGGCCTGGATAAACGATACCAGAACGTCCAGCAAGGTAATAAATACCGAGAATATGACAGAAACGGGACTAATTCCCCAGCCTGCCACCGATCCGAATACATTGCTGAAAATAAAAATGAGACTGATAAATACGGTCACAATCAGGTGCCCAGCCAGCATATTGGCAAAAAGTCGCACCATCAGCACAAAGGGCTTGGTAAACATACCAGCAAATTCCACAAATGGCATCAGGGGGATGGGGGCTTTCATCCACCAGGGCACATCCGGGTTAAAAATCTCTTTCCAGTAATGCCTGTTACCGTTAAGGTTGGTCATGAAAAAAGTGAACAGGGCGAGTACCAGGGTAACCGAAATATTCCCGGTCACATTGGCCCCAAAGGGGAATATGGGGATCAGTCCAAGCAGGTTGTTAATCAGGATAAAAAAGAAAAGCGTAAGCAGGAAAGGCATGAAGCGCCCGGCTTTTTTGTCACCAATTGCCGGAATAGCTACCTCATCGCGGATAAAAACCACGACCGGCTCAACAACATTATACATTCCTTTGGGCGCTGCCACAGCATTCCTTTTGGCCGACCGGGCTACAGTAAGCATAAGCAGGACAACCACAATCGCTCCGGCAATCATACCCGCCACGGTTTTGGTCACAGAAAAGTCCCAGGGCCTGCCTGTAATATTGCCCTGATCATCAAGCTCAACAATTTTCCCCTCCCAGGCACCCTCCCTGGCAATCATAAAACCATTATAGGGATCAGTCCCGTGATGAAACCGGGAAGACATAAATATATTCAGTCCCCTGGTCTTACTGTAAACAATCACCGGAAGAGGGACAGTAATGTGGGTATGACCGAAGGAGGTGATATGCCACTCATAGGCATCAGACACGTGCTCAATTACAAATTTACCGGCATTAAAGGATGTTTCCCCTGTTGCGTGGCTACTCTCCTCGCCCCGCAAGGTGAGCGTTCCGCCTGCAAGCAACAGTAAAGTTGCCAGTGATACCAACAGGGTGAAATATATCTTCTTCCCGGTTTTCATAAGAAGTCAGGTATTAAATACTGGTTACCAAATATAAACCATTTTTGACCGATACCTGCTGATTTAAAATTTTTCGTCACCTCCATTTCTCCCGACTGTTTTTTTCAAGAAATAATCAATCCGGTTTATCTTTGCTCAACCGCTTTGAAATACCAGCTAATTCCTTAGTCTCCAATATATTATACACCAGATACAAAATGGCCACTACCACAATAAACGCAGCAATGTTTTTCCTGCTGAAAATGAGATAGATAATGACTATTGCCGTATAAAAGAAAAGCCTGGCTACCGTAACAATCATATTAGATCTGGCAAATTGCACAAAACCTTTGCTGATAGCCTTTATCTGCCATGCATGGACAAAGAGGGTAAACGTAAAGGCTAATAAAAGAACCAGAAGAAATGCCGGCTCATAATAGCCGGGTATGATCAGTTTAAACATCATCCCACCTGCAGCGGTAATGATCAGGGTAGCAATGGAGACCTTCAGCAGGAAACTCTTCATCAGGGCTGTTTTGGGGTTTCAGTAACCGTTTTCTCTGTTACCTGTCCCATCCGGCAGGTGCCTGAAAAGAGTGAACCAGGCTCAACGGAGAGCTTTGAGGCGGTAATCTCACCCGAAACCATTGCGGTAGATTTCATGGTCAGTAATTCAGCTGCAGAGATTTTACCCTTTACTTTCCCGGCAACCTCAACGTTAACGCACTCAACTTCCCCTTCAATAGCCCCTGATTCTCCAACAACCAGACGGCCTTTCGATTTTATATTGCCCTTGAGATAGCCGTCGATCCGGATATCACCTTCGGAAACAATATCTCCCGCTATCCGGGTTCCCTTGCTGATCAGGTTAATATGCTTTGCATCTGGTTCAGGGTTGTTCTTTTGATTTGATTTCATCATCACAAGTATACTTTTTGAATGTTTCTCATTTTTATCCGGATTTCCGCATTTCAGGAATTCCGAAAAAGCCTTTGAAAATACAAAAAATAACTAAAATCCTGCTAACAGGAAAAAAATGTCAGAAATAAACCGGTGTTTTATCCGGGGATACTATTCAGCCGGCAACTGAATTTCCGTCGTATGCCCACTTCAGGTAAACACTGCCCCAGGTAAATCCGGCTCCAAAAGCGGCAAGAATGATATTATCCCCCTTCTTCAATACATTTTCATAGTCGTAAAGGCATAACGGGATGGTAGCAGCGGTGGTATTGCCATATTTACGGATATTGATCATCACCTGTTTCGGGTCAATTCCCATTCTGCGCGCCGTGGCATCGATAATGCGCATATTAGCCTGATGCGGAACGAGCCAGGCAAGATTCTCCGCCGTAATTCCGTGTCTTTCCATCATTTCGACGGCTACGTCGGCCATCTTGGAAACGGCAAATTTGAAAACGGTCTGGCCTTCCTGGTAAATAAAGTGCTCGTCATTATCCACTGTTTCGTGTGAGGCCGGTCTGAGCGACCCGCCTGCCTTCATATGGAGATGGAGCCTTCCAAGCCCGTCAACATGGTGGATGTGGTCGATTATTCCATCTTCGTCGGGAGAAGGTTCCAGCAAAACGGCCGAAGCCCCGTCACCGAAAAGCGGACTGGTCGTCCGGTCCTTGTAATTGGTAATGGCCGACATCATATCGGCACCTACCACGACGACTTTTTTGTAACGACCCGACTCAACAAACTGTGAAGCCGTAATCAGTGCGAATATAAATCCCGAGCAGGCGGCATTTATATCAAAACTCCAGGCGTTATGAATGCCCACCTTGTGTGCAATGATATTGGCCGTAGCCGGAAACGGCATGTCCGGGGTAATGGTAGCACATATGAGGAAATCAACATCATCGGGATTTGTACCGGTCTTTTTCAGAAGCTTTTTAACCGCCTCGGCACCCATATCACTGGTTGCCTTGTCTTTACCCGTCATAATCCTTCGCTCTTTTATGCCGATCCGCTGCATAATCCATTCATCCGAGGTATCGACCATCCTGCTTAATTCTTCATTGGTCAGCCGGTACTCCGGCAGGAATGCCTCTATTCCGGTGATGGCTGCTCTGATTTTATCCATGTTATCGTTCTTTTTTGAGGGGCGAAAATTAGCAGTAATATTTAACCGTACCAAATAAAAGGGCACAAAAAATGGTTTTGACTTCCTGTTAAACAATCAATTACATTGTTCGAAAATTAAAACCTGCAGGCAAAAAAAAGATCAGAAAAAGTTCTGATCTGGTCGTTTTACTGCTTAAACAGCAATCTCTTTTTCAATTACCTGTTTCCCTCTGTAGTAACCACATTCCGGACAAATGGTATGGAATTTTGTTGTGGCCCCGCAATTTGAACAGGAAGCAAGTGTGGGTGCAACTGCCTTATAATGGGTTCTGCGTTTGTCCCTTCTTGTTTTCGAATGTTTATGCTTCGGATGTGCCATTACTATTTGTTTTTAATTATTATTCAACAATTTTTTCAACTCACTCCAGCGTTCATCGGTATTTTCCGAATCGTGCCTCGAATACTCCTCCAGTTTCTTTATCATTTCAGGATCACAGCCTTCTTTCCCGTCTTTTCTGACAGGATGAACATGGCGCAACGGAATGCTGACCGTGATATACTCATAAATCAGCTGAGCCACATTTAACTGATGATCTTCTGGGTGTAACCAGATAACATCTTCTCCTTCCTCTGATTCGGTATCACCGAATTTTACGTACAGGCTTGCCTTGCCTTTAATTTTTTGGCTGAAAGGCTCCAGACACCTGTCACAGGTAAGAATTACCGTGCCACCCAGACTAAGATGCAATTCCAGGAAAGCACTGTGTTTATCCAACACGATCTTTACCATTACATCTCCGTCATCCAGAAGACTGTTTTCAAAAAGTTCAAAGAACGGTCTGCCTATCTGATAGTCAAACTCATGCTGGCCTTCACCAAGGCCTTTAAATTCTATATTGTATGTCGACAATCTTCCCACGGCAAAAAAGTGCTGCAAAATTATTAATTTTTACGTTACCTCCGAATTTTTTCAGGAAAATATTTGGATTCTATCCACTTATATAATTTTTGTGTAATACAATCCGGAATGTTGTCCCCTTTTTCAGTTCAGAATGTTTAATGAAGATCTTTCCCTTATGGTAGTTTTCCACGATTCTTTTAGCGAGAGAGAGCCCAAGGCCCCAGCCTCGTTTTTTGGTAGAATACCCGGGCCTGAAGATCGCCTTAAACTGGGACTTTGGCAATCCCTTACCGGTATCGGAAACATCCATGACCAGATCGTGCTCCTTATTATTCATGGAAATGGTAATGACGCCTTCGCTGTTCATGGCATCGATGGCATTCTTGCATAAATTTTCGATTACCCATGAAAAAAGGGCTTCATTGAGCGGAATATTCCAATCGCCATTTTCATCGGCCGTCACAACATATTTTACCTTTCCCGAAGATCTTTTCCTGAGATACTCGACGGTCGAGCGTACCACATGAAGCAGGTCGGTGTGTAAAAGTTCAGGTTTTGATCCAATTTTGGAAAAACGCTCGGTAATCTTTTCGAGGCGCTGAATATCTTTTTCAAATTCACTTACAATGGTTTCATCGGCATTCTGGAGCCTGAGTAATTCAATCCATGCCATCAGTGACGAGATGGGAGTTCCCAGTTGGTGGGCAGTTTCTTTCGACATACCGACCCACACCTGGTTTTGTTCGGCAGATCTGGATGCACTGAAAGCCAGGTAGGCTACCGCAATAAAAAGAAAAATAACCATCAGCTGGATAACCGGGAAAAGCCTCAGGTTTCTTAAAAGATAGGATTCCCGGTAATAAAAATATTGCCTCTCGGTATCTGTCAGAATTACTTCAATCGGGGGATTGTGGGCTTTCATCTTTTTCAGTTCCTTTTGAAGCACCTGCTCCCGCCTGCTATCCTTATACTTGATGTTTGCATCGATCAGGATCTCTTCATTTTCATTTACCAGGATAAGCGGAATGGTTGTATTATCGTCTATGATCATTTCGATCAGGGAGATATCCGTATCGAGTGAAATATTGTCGCTGGCCAGCCTCTGGGTTGCCTCAGCCCACAGGATCACCTTCTTGCGTTCCTCTTCAGAGAGTTTCTCTGTCAGCCAATTGGTGTACATCAGTGAAGCCACACCAATAACTATTGCACCCAGCAACAACAGTAACTTCCAACGCCGTTTTTTCAGGTAGATATCCAAAGTGAAACAAACTTTAAGCTGTTAATGTATTAACATCAGTACATATCCTGAGTTCATCAGTCTTGAAAATTAGTTAAACGTGAACAGGTCACGAATATTATCCGGTGTGCATTTTCCTGACCGCTCCGACGATCCCCTCGGTATCAAGGCCACAATCCTTGAAGAGCTGTTCGATCGTTCCGTGTTCAATAAACCGGTCGGGAATTCCAAGGATTGTAAGGTCAGCCTTATATCCGTATTCTGCCATAAATTCCGCAACTGCGCTTCCAAAACCTCCTTTTACGGTTCCGTCTTCAACGGTAATGACTTTACTGAATTTCGCAAAGATCTCATGGAGCAGTATTTCATCGAGCGGTTTGACAAAACGCATGTCATAATGTGCCGGCCTGAGGCTTTCGTGGTCCAGTTTTCTGATGGCCCGCTGCGCATACACCCCGGGTTTACCAACCGTCAGAATGGCAATTCCATCTCCCTCTGTAAGAAGTCTTCCCGTTCCGGGCTCAATTTTTTCGAAAGGCACCCTCCAGTTCACGTTTGTTCCGCATCCCCTGGGATATCTGATGGAGAAGGGACCCATGCCGGGAAGCTGGGCGGTGTACATCATATTGCGCAGTTCAATTTCATCCATCGGTGCCGAAACAATCATATTGGGGACAGTTCTCATGTAAGCAATGTCGAACACGCCATGGTGTGTCGGGCCATCCTCCCCGACCAGTCCGCCGCGGTCGAGACAAAACACTACGTTAAGTTTCTGAAGGGCCACGTCATGGATAACCTGGTCATAAGCCCGTTGCATAAACGTGGAATAAATATTACAAAAGGGGACCATTCCACTGGCGGCCAGCCCGGCGGAAAAGGTTACCGCATGCTGCTCGGCGATACCGACGTCGAATGCCCGGTCGGGCATCTTTGCCATCATGATGTTCAGAGAACAACCTGAAGGCATTGCCGGGGTTATCCCTACAATTTTCGCATTTTTTTCAGCCAATTCCACCAGTGTCTCCCCGAAAACATTCTGAAACCTGGGTGCTTTTTCGAGCCCGCAGTCACAAGTCAGGATCTCCCCGGTCAATTTGTCAAACTTTCCGGGAGCATGAAATTTGGTTTGATTTTGTTCGGCAAGGGCAAATCCTTTTCCTTTTTTAGTGTGGACATGCAGCAGTTTAGGGCCGCGAATTTCCTTCAGATCAGCAAGTACCTGTGTCAGGTAAACCACGTCATGGCCGTCGACCGGACCGAAATACCTGAAATTAAAGGCTTCGAACAGATTACTTTGCTGAAGCAGCATGTTCTTCAGCGCACCTTCTGTCTTTTGTACTATCCTGCGGGCAAATGGGCCAAATCCTTTCAGCCTGCCTAAACCTTCCCAGATCTCATCCTTCATCCGGTTGTAAGTATGGGATTTGGCCACATTGAGGAGTGACTGGCTGAAGCCTCCTACATTGGGGTCAATGGCCATATTGTTATCATTCAGGATAACCAGAATTTCAGATTTGAGGAACCCGGCATTATTCAGCCCCTCAAAGGCCATCCCTCCGGTGAGGGCACCATCTCCAATTACCGCCACAACCTTTCGGTCTTCGCCCGTCAGCTTTGATGCCACAGCCATACCTAAGGCCGCAGATACCGAAGTGGATGAATGTCCTACCCCGAAAGCGTCATAGACACTCTCTTCCCTTTTGGGAAATCCGCTGATCCCACCATATTTTCGGTTCGAATGAAACTGATCGCGACGACCGGTGAGGATTTTGTGACCGTAGGCCTGGTGGCCAACATCCCAGATCAGTTGGTCAAAAGGAGTGTTAAACACATAATGCAGGGCAACCGTAAGTTCAACCACCCCCAGGCTGGCACCGAAATGTCCGGGATTATTACTGACCGAATCAATAATAAAATCACGAAGCTCAGAACACAATGCAGGCAATTCATTTACAGGCAGTTTGCGTAAATCAGCAGGTGACTGGATGTCCGGGAGCAGATATCCTGATTTCTCTTCCATGAATACAAATTTTGCGCTGTCAAAGATAAAAATAAAGAACGAACTTTCTCCGTTCAGTATTATTGTAAAGACTAATTACAACCGTATCAGTTCATACAAGAAAATGGCACTTGTTTTGAGAGAGCAGAAAAATGATTAAGTTTGATTGGTAAGATATTACATACAGACCATTCTCAACAGGCTGACTGTTGAATTTATCTGAAATTCCGATGAAATGATGATCCGTATATAATAGATGAGAATTTTAAAAACTATGCATATGAAGAGAATAAATCTTTTTCTTGTCCTGATTGCTTCAGCCTTAATGTTTTCGTGTGTTTCTTCAAAGAAATTCAATGAAATGGAAGGACGTCTGATGGGTGAAAACCGCCAGCTCAGACAGGAAGTAATGAACCTGAATACCCGCAACAATGAACTTAGCGCCTCGGAGGAACGTCTACGCAGTATGAATGACGAATTAAACCAGAAGATCGGGGCTCTTGCCTATGAGCAGGAACTTCTGACCAGGGCCCGTCAAAGCCTGGAACGCGACAAGGCCAACCTCGAAGCTCAGATTGAAGCGGTCAGAAAAGGGACTTCCTCGGAAATCGAGAACCTGCTTGCAGAACTCCAGCGTGCTCGTGGCGATCTCAACCAGAGGGAAGATAAACTCAGGGAGGCCGAGAAGATTCTTCAGGAAAGAAATGCCCGGCTGATCGAACTACAGGAAGCACTCCGGCAAAAAGAAGAGGCAGTGAACCGGCTCCGGCAAACCGTCACCAATGCCCTTACCGGATTTACGAACAACGGGCTTACCGTATTTGAGAAAAACGGGAAGGTTTATGTGTCACTCGAGGAGCAATTGCTGTTCAAGTCGGGGCAATGGGAGGTGGATCCCCGCGGACAGCAGGCTTTAAGGGACCTGGCCGCCGTTCTTGCACAAAACCCCGACATCAATGTTATGGTGGAGGGACATACCGACGATGTTCCGATGCGCGGTGCCAACCAGGTAAGGGACAATTGGGACCTCAGCGTTATGAGGGCAACAGCCGTGACCAAGGTTCTGCTTCAGAATAAACAGATTTCCCCGGAAAGGATCATTGCTGCCGGCCGAAGCGAATACCTTCCTCTTGATCCGGGTAAAACACCCGAAGCCAGAAGGAAAAACCGCCGGACGGAAATTATCCTTACCCCGAAACTGGATGAATTACTCAGACTCATGGAAGGGAATTAAGACTTAAGTTCAGGTAAAAAATACCGGGGTGCGGAAATCTGGATATCTGCACCCCGGTGTATTCCCTGATCAGATAAGGGACATTATTTTTTGGTCACCTTAACCTTTATGGTAGGCGGTCTCATTTTATTCCGGATTTCCATCTGTTCAACCACCTTATCGGCGAGATCAGCGAAAGCCTGACCAGTAATGGACTCACGGTTCACCGCGGCGGGCATACCCTCGTCGCCCCCCTCACGGATGCTCTGGACAAGCGGTATCTGTCCCAGGAGTATGAGACCCAGCTCATTGGCCAGCTTTTTCCCGCCATCCTTACCGAAGATATAATACTTGTTATCGGGCAATTCAGCAGGCGTAAACCACGACATGTTTTCCACCAGTCCCAAAACCGGCACATCAATCGACTTGCTCTGGAACATGCTCACCCCTTTGATGACATCGGCCAAAGCCACATCCTGTGGGGTGGATACAATCACGGCTGCTGTTACCGGAACGGTCTGGACCAGCGTCAGGTGAATATCGGATGTCCCGGGGGGCAAGTCAATCAGCAGGTAGTCGAGCGGACCCCATTTCCCGTCGGCAATTAACTGTTTCAGGGCATTGGAAGCCATTGGCCCGCGCCAGATCAAGGCACTTTCCGGTTCAACAAAAAATCCTATGGAAAGAAACTTGACTCCAAACTTCTCGATCGGTACAATCAGGTCACGCTTACCGTCAGAATCAGCCATTGGGCGCAACCCTTCCGCTCCGAACATTTTCGGGATAGACGGACCAAAAATATCAGCGTCGATCAGCCCGACCGAGGCACCCGTATTGGCCAGTGCCACCGCCAGGTTTACAGCAACCGTGGATTTACCCACTCCTCCTTTTCCGGATGCCACTGCAATGATATTTTTTACCCCGGGAAGTACCGGACGCTGCATATCGTGGATAAATTTGGCCGTAATATTTCCCCTGACCTGCACGTCAGAGCCGATATTGGTTTCAATGGCCTCTTCGCAAATGCCAATCAGTTCATCCATACTCGGATCATCAGACCGCTGGAAAACCAAAGAAAAACTTACGGTCTTCCCCGCTACCCTGATTTCCTGAACCATATCCAGTTCAACAATATTCTGACTGCTATCAGGGTACATAACGTTCCTTAAGGCATCGGTCACATTCTTCGGAATAATGATTCTTCTTGGTATTTCGCTCATATCTGTAATTTTTGAATTTTATGAATCAATCCGGTTCCCCCAGTTCTTTTACCGGATCCCAGAAAAGGCATGAAAAATTGTCAACATGATCGTCAATCACACGAACCCCCTCATTCTCCAATAATTCCTGCATAACAGCAGGACTCCCGAAATGATGCTTACCGGTTAGCAAGCCGTTGCGGTTGACCACCCGGTGGGCCGGGACAAACCCTGGACTGTGGTGAGAGGCATTCATTGCCCATCCAACCATGCGGGCGGCCCCCGGAGCGCCAAGGTATGCAGCAATCGCTCCATAGCTGGTAACGCGGCCCGGAGGAATAAGCCTTACCACTTCATATACCCTGGTGAAGAAATCTTCCATTTGACTATTCCCTTGCACTCCTGCCAAAACTCCGGTAACTGTCTTTCTCGAACCGGTCTTCAGGTTCAAGCCATTCAGTCCTTTTCTCCAGCCTGAATGCCAGATATTTAATATCAATACCCCTGTCGATCCATTGTTTCTCATAGAATGTTTTAATCGAAAGCAATTCATTGAGAAGCGGAGACTGATAAAGGTTTTCAGTAACTGAAACAATTTCGAGCCGGTTTAGTTTGACCATGGCCAGGGTGTAGTCGAACATAAACTTTGAATCAGTTTTCAAATGAAGAATTCCGCCCGGCCTGACAATGTCTGAATAAAACCTCATATACCACGTCGAAGTAAGCCGTCTGCGGGCCTTTTTCATCTGCGGATCGGGAAAGGTGAGCCAGATCTCATCAACTTCACCGCGTCCAAAAAAGGAGGAGATATTATCGATATTTGTCCGGAGGAACCCTACATTTTCAAGTTTTCTTTCCAGAGCAGTTTTGGCACCCTTGTACATTCGGGCCCCCTTGATATCAATTCCTACGTAATTATTCTCCGGATAGCGACCGGCAAGTTCTACAGTGTATTCCCCTTTTCCGCAACCCAGTTCAAGGATAACCGGATTGCCGTTCCTGAAAAAATTCTGGTTCCAGGCACCCTTCAACTCGTGGTCATTCTGTCCGGCAATCTCGTACGATACCTGAATAACATTTTTAAACTCTGCCATTTCGGCAAATTTTTTCAACTTATTCTTTCCCACTATTCTATGATTCAGGATTTTCAAATCTGACAATCCGGTAACCCGGATGTTTACTATCTTACTCCCGCATGCTCAATACGTACCCCTATATCCGTAATGCCTGTAAGCACTTCAGGACGCATTCCGTGACGGATCTGAACGGTATATGTACCCTGAACCGGAAAATACACCTGTGTTCGATAGGGCACCTGGTTCGTATACAAACCTGAAAATCCCTTTCCAAGCCACTTTCCCGACGGATCGGCCAGGATCACCTGTATGGTATCTGTTACTTGCTCCCCTTCTGGGGGTATGATATCCACAAAAAGCCACAGGTTGCTGAAGCCATAATTGCGGTCGTTCCTGATATTAAAGTATATATTGTGAATTCCTGAAGTATTCGGAACCTCAAAACGGTAAACCATGAGAGAATCAGCATGCCATCCAGATTCAGGAATTCTGCGGAAAGTATCGTAAAGCCTTGAACTGTCGCAGGATACTACCAGGAAACCGGCAAACAACAAACCTGCCGCCAGGCTGAACAGCTGTTTTTTGTACATCTGTATTTTATGAGTCATGGTGATTTCAACGGTTTCTCCTGCCCGGACCTTTTTTCGAAAATTTTTTCCGTTTTCTGGGGTCGCCCTTATCGAAACGGCTCAGACTCTCCTGTCCGGCCATATTCTGAAAACTTTCAGCCTCATTTTTCACCGTGATTTGCATATCGGCAGTAAGTTTATCCGGTTTTTTACCCTTTTTGTTCAGCTTCTGGATCTCCCTGACGTTCGCCACGGTAACCGGAATGAGACTTGAAGACTCATTCTGAAGGGAATACCAGAATACTCCTCTGAGGATGTCCGCCTTTTGGAATACATAACGTCCTTTCTCTGTTTCCAGGGGAATACCTGAAGGAGGGAAATCCTTCTGAGCATCGAGATAGGTATCAATTTCATAATTGAGGCAGCATTTCAATTTACCGCATTGCCCGGCCAATTTCTGCGGATTCATGGTAAGGTCCTGATACCGCGCAGAATTGGTGGTAACTGAAACAAAATTACACATCCAGCTTGAGCAGCACAGTTCCCTTCCGCAAGGGCCTATACCTCCGATCCTCCCGGCCTCCTGACGTGCCCCGATCTGTTTCATCTCTATCCTGATACGGAATTCCTCGGCCAGGATTTTAATCAGCTGTCTGAAGTCAACCCGCTCATCAGCAATGTAATAAAATATAGCTTTAGTCTTGTCACCCTGATATTCAACATCTCCAATCTTCATGTCCAGCCTGAGATCAGCGGCTATCTGCCTCGACTTGATCATAGTCTGATGCTCCAGCAGGATCGCTTCCTTCCATTTATCTGTATCAACTGGTTTAGCCTTACGGTAGACCTTTCTCAGTTCACCGTTGATATAGGAAGCTTTATGTTTGTACATTTGTTCATAAACCAACTCTCCGGTAAGGGAAACGACACCAATGTCATGCCCGGGGTTAGCTTCCACGGCGACAATATCTCCGGGGATGAGTGCAAGATTATTGACATTCCTGAAGTAATCCTTCCGGGTATTCTTGAATCTGACCTCAACTACCTGTTCCGGGTTGGCAATACTTTTAACATCAGACAACCAGTCAAAAACCCTGAGTTTTCCACATGGTCCTGCTTTACTCTTACAAACTCCTCTATCAATCAAATCGATATTTTCCATTCTCCTGTTCATTAAAGACCGGGGCGCATCTGCTAAACTTTAAAGATTACAAAAATAATCACTGTTGTCCGGTAAAAAAAATTAACCGGGTCAGATTTTGAAAATCCAACCCGGAATGTCTACTTTTAAGTTACGACACAAAAAAAGTAAGACATGAGTAAAAGTACAAATTTTAGCGGACAGCCACTGTTCAATCAGAT
>JAUWAB010000153.1 GCA_030602265.1 Prolixibacteraceae bacterium
TAAAGATTTCGGGACTTACACGGATTACCAGAATTTCAGCAAGGAAACCGAACTGTCCGGCATGCCCAAACTGGGAGCCTATATTCTCTTCAATTCATCAAAAGATGATGTGGTTAACGTAAAAATCGGCACCTCTTTTACTAGTATTGAGAAAGCCCGCGAAAACCTTGAATCGGAGATTCCTGATTGGGATTTTGACAGAGTCAGGAGTAATCTGGAAACCACGTGGGAGCAATTGTTAGGAAGGATCCGGATTGAAGGAGGATCAGATGAGGAGCTGACCCAATTCTACTCGGCTGTTTACAGAAGTTGTCTGCATCCCCGGCTTTTCAGTGATGTAGACGGCTCATACGTTGGATTTGCGCAAGATACAGTAATTCATAAGGCTGAGGGATTTGACTACTACTGTGATTTTTCAGCTTGGGATACCTATCGGGCACAAATGCCTCTGCTAAGTATTATTGCTCCGAAGGAATATGAAGACATGACCAGATCGCTGGTAAGAAAAGCTGAACAAGGGGGTTGGCTTCCCATATTTCCGATGTGGAACAGTTATACTTCTGCAATGATAGGTGATCACTGCGGTGCAATCCTGGGTGATGCTATCATGAAGGGATTCAATCCGGATAAAGAGGCAGCCTGGAAATACATGCGGAAAAACGCTTTTGAAACACCATCTGACTACCAGGAGTATGTAGATGGAAAAGGGCGCAGAGCTTTGCGGACATACATGGAGTATGGGTACATTCCACTGGAAGATGAAGTACTTGAAGCCTTCCACCAACGGGAACAAGTATCCAGGACACTGGAATATGCTTATAATGACTGGGTGTTATCGCAGGTAGCCGGGAAGCTGAACTATACTGATGATGCAGCTGAACTGAAAGAACGGGCACGCAATTACGTGAATGTATTTGACCCGGATAAGGGCTGGGTAAATGGCCGACACATCGATGGTGTATTTACTTCAGATTTTAATGCAGACAAATCGATGCCCTGGATAACAGAAGGAACCCCAAAGCATTATACCTGGTATGTTCCCCATGATGTAGATGGATTAATTGATCTGATGGATGGTAAAGAGAATTTTCTCTCCAAACTTCAGGAATTTGCAGATAACCGGGAATATTGGCATGGTAACGAGCCCAGTCACCATATTCCTTATCTTTTTAACTTCGCCGGCAGGTGGGATCTTACTCAGAAAACAGTTACACATCTGTTGGAAACGGAATACAGCGCCACGAAGGGAGGACTCTCAGGGAATGATGATGCCGGACAAATGTCTGCTTGGTATGTTTTCTCATCCATGGGCTTCTACCCGGTATGTCCGGGAAGTAACGAATACCAGCTGGCGGCACCGTTATTTAAGAAAATAACACTTAATCTGGATAAAAATTACTATCCGGGGGAACCATTTGAAATTATTGCACGCCGGGATAATCCGAATGCTATTTTCAGCAAGGTTAAACTGAACAATCAGGTTATTGGGACATCTTTTCTTCACAAGGACTTGCAGTCGGGGGGCAAACTGGTGTTTATTAAATAACGTTATGTATTAAGAAAAAAGGGGCCTTCAGCCCCTTTTTTCTTAATCCGGATTGCATATTTTATTTGTATTCTGGTCTTTGTACAATAACACCAGGCTGAAGGTCGATCTGAACCTGCGGAACAGGTGCATATTTGTCACTTTCATTGAAAGTGGCTCCGGTCATAAATGCCCTGATTCTCTTATCACCAGTAGCAAAGTCATTTAATACCTGAGCCATGCTCTTACCACCAATTTTCCCGGGAAGTTTATCCCAACGACGGAGGTCAAAGAAACGCATACCTTCAGTAGCGAATTCAAGACGCTGTTCCCACTGCACAGCTTTCATGGCATCTTCCTTACTGGCAAAAGAGGTGTATAGGCCAATTTTATAATTGGCAGCAGGTTTCGTCCAGTCAATATCTGTTCCGGAAGTTCCGGGGGCGGAATTACCCCAGGGATAGAAAGAGGCAGGGAATTTGGTTGCATTGACTTTTCCCATTACCATATCATTACCGGCCCGGGTACGTATCTGGTTAACCAGGTCACGGGCTTTTGGCAGATCATTTTCAAAGGCAGCTACTTCAGCTCTCCAAAGAAGAATATGGCTGTAACGGAGATAACGGAAGTTATTGGCATTAACCCCTGACATCCAGCCGCCAGTCTGGTCTTTTTTGGTGCTTACTTCAGCTTTCTTGAGGAACGGTTTCGGAGCTGGCAGGTAAGGACCACCATCCGTTTGCTTCCTGATCCATGCAGCACCGCGGTTTACACCCCAGTCTTTATAGGGAATACCTCTGCGGCTTACGGTAAAATCAAGCCTTGGATCAACCGGTTCATCAGAAGGAACGAAATCAGCCTCAGAAGAGATACCCTGGTCGTTTTTGAAATCTGTGTTGTTAAAGGTATCGAATAATGGAAGCCCTGTCTGTGCATCCACCTTATATGCGTTGACCAGGTTCTGGGAAGGTTGGTGGAAACCGCAGCACATACCGATATCACCACCATGAGGCCAGTTCAGGCCAATTCCCATTTCTGCGTTGTATGAACCATACCCTGCGCCATCGTTAACACTGTTCTGAATCTCAAAAATCGATTCCTTGTTGTTATTGGAGGCAATCTCAAAATTCTGAATAAACTTGGGCATCAATTCATACTTTCCGCTGTTGATGATGTTGTCGAGAAGCGGTTTGGCTTCGGTATACTTGAGATCCTGCAGGTAAGCACGGGCAGCGAGGGCCATTGCAGCATATTTGGTTGGACGGCCTTTCTGAGCCTGCGTTTCGGGAAGCTTTTCCCAGGCAAACTTCAAATCTTCAATGATGAAATTCAAAACAGCACCTTCAGGATTCTCGTTGGATACTTTTTTAACATCTTCGGTATCTTCCTTCAAAATAGGGAGATAATCACCATAGACAAGGCGGCCTTCGAAATAGTAAAGAGCCCTCAGGAACCGGATCTCAGCCCGCATCTGTTCAGCTACAGCAGGCCTGATATTCCCCAGCTCTTCTGTTTTCTTGATAATCCGAAGGGCCTTGTTGGTCCGGTCGGCACCAACACCAATAGCCCATCTCCATTTTTGGGCGACATAACCGTTGGTACTGATCAACTCCCATTTTTCAACGGGGTTGGCTGGTTCCTGGTCGGTAACCTCTGAACCTTTATAAGCATCGTCGGAAGCAGCAGAACCCCAGGTCCAGTTGGAGACCGAAGCACCCCAGTCGTAGCCAAGGCCCTGACCACCCCCGCCAATTACTCCGTAACAACCGGTAAGCAGGGCATCACAACCTTTCTCTGAATAAAATACATTCTCCGATGTCACCCCCCAGGGCTCCTTCACCAGAAAATCTTCAGAGCATGAATAAGATATGGCCAGTATTAAAAACAGGACCATTGCTATCGATAGTTTTTTCATATCTTTCATTCTATTAAATTTAACAATAACAACAATTATAAACCAAGTTGTACACCAAACATTACCTGACGTGATGTTGGCCAGGCACCCTGATCCAATCCCATACCGGAACCCGATGCATTGACTTCAGGATCGAGCCCGCTGTATTTTGTGAGCGTAAACAGGTTGCTGACCTGTGCATAAACATGCAGACGTTTAATCTGTGCTTTATCCAGAACCTTCTGAGGAACAGTGTAACCCAATTT
>JAUWAB010000115.1 GCA_030602265.1 Prolixibacteraceae bacterium
GAAGACTTCCGTCTACAATGCAGAAACCGGCGTAATTACCTATACCTACACGGTACACAACACGGGTAACGTAACCGTTTACGACGTGACTGTCAGCGAACAGTCTGCTGACTTCACGGGTACGGGCACGCTGCCAGCACCGGTTTACGCATCTGGCGGAGCTGACCTTGACGGAGACGCAGACCTGATGGATCTGGCAGTAGGTCAGAGCCTGATCTTCACTGCAAGCTATACGGTTACCCAGGCAGATATCGATGCCGGAGGTGTAAGCAACCAGGCGTTGGCCTCAGCCAAGGATCCGAACGACGATCCGGTAACGGATAAGTCCGACGATACAAGTCCACAGGAAGGCGAGGACGATCCGACGTACACGATGATAGACCAGGATCCGATGATCGGCCTTGTGAAGACTTCGGTCTACAATGCAGAAACCGGCGTAATTACCTATACCTACACGGTACATAACACGGGTAACGTAACCGTTTACGACGTGGCAGTAAGCGAACAGGTTGCTGACTTCACGGGAACGGGCACGCTGCCAGCACCGGTTTACGCATCGGGCGGAGCAGACTTAGGCGGCGACGCAGCGATCAAAGATCTGACGGTCGGTCAGAGCATGACCTTCACGGCGACTTACACGGTTACCCAGGATGACATTGATGCCGGCGGCGTAACCAACCAGGCATTAGCCTCAGCCACCGATCCGAACGACGATCCGGTTGATGACAAGTCTGACCATACCAGTCCTGAAAAAGGCGAGGACGATCCGACGGTCACCCCGATTACGCGGATGCCATCCATTGCCCTGAACAAGTCGGCCTCGCCGCTCAAGTACGAAAGTGCAGGTGATGTGATTACCTATACCTTCACTGTGACCAACGACGGCAACGTCACCCTGACCAACGTGAAGGTGACCGACCCGTTACCGGGTTTGAGCGCCATATCTCCGGCATCCGTCGCTAATCTGGCTCCGGGAGCAACCGCTACGTTCACTGCAAGCTACACGGTCACCCCGGCTGATATTGCCGCCGGAAGCGTTTACAACCTGGCCACCGCCACCGGAACCTTCAATGGAACCGATTATACCGACACGGACGATGAAACGGTCTATGCCGACTGTTTGCCGCCAGTAGTGGTATGTCTGCCAAATATCAACACCGTTACAGCCGAAAACTGCGACTTTGCCCTGGTTGATCCGGGTGTACCACAGGTTATTGATGCATGTGAACTGCTCGAGGAACTTTCCGCACTGCGCAGCGATGGCCTTGCCCTTACGGATCCATACCCTGTCGGGATTACCACCATTACCTGGACAGCCCGCGATGAAAACGGCCGGACCAGTAGTTGTGTCCAGACCATTACCGTAACCGAGGGTTATCTGCTGGTGAACTATACGTTCAACACGGCAAACGCCTATCCGGCAATGCCTGATTATACCCTCACGGGAATAACCAGTCAGGCAACATCCTCGGCGCCGTTTAGTACTGCAACAGGAACCGTCAGTGGTGATGATGCATTTAAAACCAACGCCACCGCCGGAAATGCACTTTATTATACCGGCCAGACCAGCGCTTACTACCAGGTAGTGTTATCCGGTGCCGAACTCAGCAAGTATGGCAATTTCGAGCTTTACTTCCAGGCCAGGAGAGGCCCGCAACTGAATGCATCGATCACTGTCCAGTACAGTCTCAACGGCACAACGTTCACCAATGCCGGGACCTATTCGCTGCCAACACAGAACACCTGGTACGAAGTGACGCCCGACTGGAGCGGCCTGACTGCACTGAACCAGTCCAGCCAGCTCTATATCCGGATTCTTACCACAGGAAGCGCCCAGAACCCAAGCTGGTTCCAGATCGATAACTTCCAGGTTAAAGGTGAAAAAGCACCACAGATCATTTGTGGTGAGCCAATTATGGTACAGACTGAAAATCCGGATTGTATGGCCAGCGTGGAAGTTACTCCTCCGGTGGTCACCGACGATTGTACCGATCCGGTGGATCTTGTTGCCGTAAGGTCGGATGGACTTACCCTTACCGATCCTTTCCCGAGAGGATTTACCTATATCACCTGGACCGCAACCGATGAGTCTGGTCTGTTCGTTACCTGCGAGCAATCGGTATTCGTGGATTGTCTGGCTACCAATTTCTCATCCATATCCGGAACCGTGTTCAACGATCTGAACAGGCTGACCGATAATACGGTGAATGGAACAGGTACCAACGCAGGCGGATTGTACGTCAACCTGGTTGATCCTGTTACCAATCTGGTAATTGCAGTGGATGCTGTGGCCGCAAACGGAACCTACTATTTCAACGGAGAGGACGGGGTCGTACGTGATACGGAATACCTGCTGATTCTTACCAACACGCTTTATGCTCCGGGTACTGTACTGACTCAGGCTACGCTGCCTTATCCATGGATCAGTACCGGCGAGAACGTAGGTTCAGGTCCCGGTAACGACGGAACCATCGACAGCAAACTGTTGGTGAATACAGGTACAACGGGTGTTTCTGAAGCCAACTTCGGTATTGTGAGGGTCCCGGATATTACCCCGGTAATTACCGCTGTTCCGAACGTCATGAACGGGCCAACCAATTTCTATATCACGGTGCGGATTACCGAACTGAACATGGCCGATACAGATGGTTTGATCACGGTCAGGATTCCTAAGGATATCCGCTGGACCTTCGACGGGCCATTCGACAAGGCGCTTACCATCCTGGGCAATACTGCGCTGAATAACGCAGTCTGGGATTATTCCGAAGATGAAATCTACCACGTATTCACCACCAATTCGGTGATAACTGCCGGTGGTTTCTCCATCTACGGGTTCAGGGCCAAATGGAATGCCGGGCAGACTGTAGGTATCTACACGGTAACTTCACAGATTGTGTCGGGCAGTGGAGGGGAGAACCGGATTGACAACAATGTCGACGCCGAAAAGATTGACTACTTTATTTATTGAGAATGATCATGTTAAGATTTATAGATATGAGAAAGCTGATTATTGCTTCCTGTATGGTGATGACTGCATGGATGCTGCAGGCGCAAAGCTGGAATCCATATGTCAACCAGGGCATCATCGCATCGGCACCTCTGTTGCCGGCAGAGCTCAACGGTCAGGGAGAAATTTCATTTCAGATAGGGAATACCGGAAGTAGTCCGATGGAATACAGTCCGGATGTTCCGGAGAACAATCTCAAGGTAGTCATAAGCCTGCACAATGGCGTTCCGGATAAAAACAATCCGCTTTCGGCCATTGGCGGAAGCTGGAAAGATTTTTTCCAATGGAGTTACGACAGGGATTCGAATATTCTGACCGGGATTCAGCTGAATACCATACCACCTTATTCTCAGGGTAATATTACAGTGGGATATGTGGTGGAAACCAATTCTTCGCTGATGGCTCCTTACAATGGTTTTGAGGTGGAATTAATTCCGCCTGCCTACGTCGGTCATGCCAATCATACCCAGGATGATATGGTTAGCTCAAGGACCTACACCAGGGCCTATGATTTTGGAGATGCACCGGCAAGTTACGGAACTGCCCGTCACGAAATCAACCTGACCAAAAATCCCGCTTCCGGTCAGTATACCCGGTATATTTATATGGGATCACTGGTTGATGCAGAAAAGGAAGCGCTTTCCTCTTCTGAAGCTGACGGGGATAACCTTGATTATGAAAATGACGAAGATGGTGTGGTTTTCCCCGGATTAACAGCGGGGAAGACTGCCCTGATTCCCGTTAAGGTAACGGTACACGGCGAAAGCTGGGGGGTGCTGAATGCCTGGTTTGACTGGAACGGCGACGGCGATTTTGCCGACGCCGGCGAGAAAGTGTCTGGTACCCCCATGATGATCAATTCCAGCGGTACGTATAACCTTGAAGTGGAAGTACCCGAAGATGCGATTACCACCCGGCCAACCTTTGCCCGGTTCAGAATCGGACAGAATGTCGGATTTTCTGCTCCTGCAGCATGGGGAGAAGCAGAAGATTATTTGATATTGATCAATGCTCCTGAAAAAATTGCAGATCAGCCTGAACAGGAAAAACAACCGGATATCAGGATATATTATCGCAACGAGGTTACCTTACAAGGTACCAGAGAGGGTTCAGATATCATTCTTACCTGGAATATGAGGTCGGAGTTTGAAACCGATAAGTTTATTGTGGAAAGAAGTACCGACGGAAGCAACTTTATGCCGGTAGGCGATTATATTGTGGCCGCCGGGAACCGTACCAGAAGGTCAGGTTATACTTATACCGATTCCGGTGTGACCAGTGAAGTGGTTATCTATCGCATCCGTTTGATCGAGAAAAGTCAGTCCTTTGTTCTGTCAAATGAATATATGGAAATCCTGGATAATTATGCCGATCTGGATATCAGCATATATCCGATACCGGTCAGGGATTGGTATAATGTTTCCATCAATGCCCCCGGAAGTTACCAGCTCGAACTTTTCGATGCTTCGGGAAGGATCATTTTCCAAACCCCCATGGAAGTTGTATCCGGAACTGGGGATGTAAAACGCTTGTCACGCAGCGGTTTTACCGGCGGTCAGTATTTTATGAGGGTTACCGATAAAAACAAAGGATATTATAAAACGGTGAAACTGACATTCCTACAGTAAATATGTTTGTCAGGAAAAGAAAGCTTATACGGGGATTTGGTATTTAAAGTTACAGTTGTAATGGTTTTATTTAAAGAGTTTATACTAAGTTTTATGATCGGCATCCTGGTTCTGTCATCTGCCATGGTTGTTCATGCGCAGCAGTGGAATCCTTATGTCGGTAAGGCAAGCATCGCTCCTGAACCTTTAATGCCGGTGGAATTTAAAGGGGCCGGAGTGCTGTCCTTTCAGATCGGCAACCAGGGTGACCACCTTCCGCTGATTAAAAATCAGGAAATGTCATTGGTTATTACCTTGGCCAAAGGCGCTCCCGGAACGGAGGATCCTTTGGCTGGTATTGGCGGGTCATGGGCCGGTTTTTTCAGCTGGTCATATGAAAAAGAGTACAATAGTTTTATGGGTGTTCAGGTCAGGGATATCCCGGCCAACAGTTCAGGGTATATAAGCCTTGAATACCAGGTTGCTGTAAATACTCCGGATGCCTATCCCGGCAATGGATTTAACGTAAACCTGCAGCCTCCTCCCCGTACAAATGGCATTAATAACACCGCCGACGATGCCGTGAGCGCCTATACCTATGTAAGGGCAAGAGATTACGGCAACGCTCCTGCAAGCTACGGATCTGCTTCCCATGAGATCAATATTTTCCGAAATCCTGAAACCGGCGAATACGAAAATTATATCTATCTGGGATCATCAGTATATCCTGATCCGGCAGAGCGGTTCGCCCTCCATGCTGATGATGATATTCAGGAAATTAATGATAATGACGGGGTCGTCATACCGGTTCTTTATCAGGGTGACACCGTTACCATTCCGGTGCTGGTGACTGTGCACGATGTATCGGCCGGTACCCTTAATGCATGGTTTGACTGGAAAGGGGATGGAAATTTTTCCGGAGCTGGTAAAAAAGTTACCGAAACGCCCATACATGTCTTCCAAAGCGGAACCTATGGATTGAAGGTCCAGGTACCAGACTCGGCCATCACTTCGCGGCCGACCTTCGCCCGTTTCAGGATAGGGGCAACTGGCGGTCCGGCCGGACATAATGCCTGGGGCGAAGTAGAGGATTACAGGGTAATAATAAAATCAAAAGCCGAAAAAGAATTACAGCCTGCGATGGTTGAAGAAAATTTGTCTAATCCAAATATTCATATAAAATGAAGAAGGTATTGCTCACAGGTTTAATCTTAATTTCAGCCTTGCTGGCTTTCCCGCAGAGCTGGAACCCATATGTAAGCCAGGGAATTGTCGACCCTGCACCATTATTGCCGTGGGAATTCAATGGTAAAGGCACACTCTCCTTTAATGTGGGGAATACCGGGACAACACCCTTGCAGTTGGTTGCCAATCAGGAAATGGGACTGGTAATAACCTTGTCGAAGGGCATCGCCATTGACGGGGCAGGCAATCCCATAACTGAAGCCAATCCCCTGGCTGCATTAGGAGGCAGCTGGGTCGGGTATTTTGACTGGACTTACAACCCTTCGATCCGGACGTTCGAGGCAAAGCAGAATAAGGAAATTCCTGCAGAAGCACAGGGTAATATTACCATTGCCTACAAGGTTATGGAAAATACCCCCATAACATTACCCCAAAACGGATTTAACGTAAACCTGCAGCCACCTCCCTATACCGGAGGTATCAATACCACAGATGATGATGCGGTGAGTTCTTATACCTATGTTATGGCCAGGGATTATGGCGATGCACCTTTAAGTTATGGCAGTGTTTACCATGAGATCAACCTGTTCAAAGAGCCCGCTGAAGACTATTACCTGAACTACGTATACCTGGGAAATGCTGTTAGTCCGGAATCTGGATATCCGGATTGCGCGAATGCCGAATGTGATACATTTGATGATGGTGTCGTTTTTCCGCCGATGATGCCCGGAACAACCGTTACCATTCCGGTTGCCGTTACCATCGTTGATGGTGATCTCTCTCTGGAGATAAGCAGGTTAAATGCCTGGATTGACTGGAACGGTGACGGCGATTTTCTGGATACCGGTGAGCGGATAGCCAATAATATTTCTGTAGATTATTTTACTTTAGGGGAGAACACAACCGGAGTGGTAAACCTTTCGGTGAATATCCCTGCTAACGCTGTTCCGGGAATAACCTATGCCCGGTTCCGTTTTGGAAATGCTGCCACGTCACCTACCAATATCCCCGCAACCAGTTTTGGGGAAGTTGAAGATTACAGGGTTCAGATATTAGCTAATCAGCCGTCGATCAGCCTGGTTAAAACCGGCACCTACGTTGACAACGTCCCGGTGGGCACCTACAACGCCGGTGACCAGATCACCTATACCTTCACGGTGACCAACACGGGCAATGTGCCGCTGACCAACGTCACCATAACCGACCCGAAAGTCACCGTCGTTGGCGGACCAATCGCCACCCTGGCAGTGGGCGCCACCAACAGCACCACCTTCACAGCCACCTACACACTGACGCAGGCCGACATCACAGCCGGCAGCTTCACCAATACGGCCACCGCCACGGGAACGTATAACGGTCAGCCTTACACGGATACCGACAGCGATACGCAGAAC
>JAUWAB010000143.1 GCA_030602265.1 Prolixibacteraceae bacterium
ACCTGGGCGGTGCAAAATCTTTGGAACAACAGTTACAAACCGGCAGCCGACCGGTGGCCCATGATTATCACAGAAATGATGTGGTTTCCGGGAGGCACAGGGTACGATAACCTTTTTAACGCGACCACGGCCGGTTTCGGAAATGCGGTCAGACAGGCCATGGCCAATCAGGGTAATGTTTCCTATCTCGTCGGTTTCCTGTCAGATCTTCTTGTCGACCTCAGGCAGACGATCCCCAAAGATTGCAAACTTGGGACACATGAGGGAGCACAATCTTATTTTACCTGGTTACCCGAATATACCTGGGCTGCCCCCGACGATGGCACACCAAAATTGAAAAACGCATTTGTTCATAATGATCATCCAAACCGGATAGTCGTACATCTTAACCATGCCGTGAGAAATGCTGAAGAATTCGGAGGCTTTTCCGTGAAAATCGACCATCAGGATGCTGGGATAAGCAAGGTTGAGTTGGGCGACACTCCAAACATTCTGGTAATCACGCTGAATGTCGACATAGAGGGTGCCAGCCAGATTACCCTGAGCTATAATGATGGTAATATCATATCCATTTTTGATAAAAACCTGGCCGGTTTCGACAATGCAGTGGTTTATAATTTATTGAAGGGGGCGGCTCCCGTTTTAACCAAGCTGGAGACCAGCAAAACCGGCGATACGCTTATGGCATTTTTCAGCAAAAAGATGCTTCCCGTTACTGATTTGTCAACGTTAACCCTGGCCACCAACTTTTTTGGGGGCAGAAAAATCCGGATTATAGAAAGCCATGTGAGTGATTTGGATTCAACCCGCTTGCTTTTTGTGCTCGCTGATCAGGTTTATGCCGATTATGATCTCCTGCTTTCCTATTCAGGAAATAATTTGGTTTCGGCAGACAGCAGTTACCTGGATACATTCTCAGATATCCCGGTTATTAATAATGCCCCGGGATTACCCGTAAAGATCGATTCAGGGGTATTGAATCCGGATGGGATATCTGTAGTATTAACCTTTTCAAAAAACCTGGGAATAGCTGTAGGACAAGCTGGACGTTTCAGTCTGAATGTAAATGGAGCGAAGGTTCCGATAAAAGACTTTTATGTTTCTGAAAACACCATCCGGTTTTCCACTGTAAACTCCATCTATCATGGCAATATCATTACCGTGAGTTATTCTCCCGGCACAATAAGCGCAACAGATAATGGGGTTCTGGGTGCTTTTAATAATTTCCCGGTGACCAACCTGACGAAAGAACCCGAATGGTTGATGGTAAGCAAAAGGATTGAGGCAGAGCATTATTATATGCAATCGGGAACCCAGACAGAAAACACGGCAGATGCGGGTGGCGGATTGAATGTGGGGTATATTGATGATAATGATTGGTTGTTATATGCCATTAACAATGACACCCAGGCAACAGAGTTTAAAATTACGTACCGCCTTGCATCCCCCAATAGCGGGGGCAGGTTTAACGTTCTCGTTAATGGCAGAACAGTTGATCAGGTAAATGTTCCTACTACCGGCAGTTGGCAGGTTTGGCAATCGGTTGTCAGAAACATTACCCTTGAGCCAGGGGGTCAATACCTGAAGCTTGAAGTTGTAAGCGGGGGGTTCAATATTAATTATATGGATATTGAGCCGGTTAAAACAAGCCTTGCCGGGATGAATGCCGGCAATATTGAATTCGGAATCTTCCCTAATCCGGCATCAGACAGAATAGTGATACGATCTGCCGGCCTGCCATACAAAACCGTCGAAATTATTGATGCTTTGGGTAGGGTTGTCCTGAAAAAGTCAGTTGAATTTGAACCGGAACTTCATCTGCCCGTAAACCTGGAAAATGGTTTTTATATCGTGAAAATTGGCAGTGATAACGAGTATCGATTTAATCGCCTGATCATTAAGAATGAATAAATCAATATTACTAAAATGAAGAACATAATCTTAGCTTTCTGTTTACTGATTTCCGTATCCATATCGGCCCAAAATGCGTCAACGGTAGCCAGTCCCGACAATAATCTGGTAATAAATGTAATGGTCGAAGACGGAATTCCGGCCTACACCGTCGCATACAAGGGAAAAACCATGCTCGAGAATTCCCCTTTGGGTTTAACCACCAACGAAGGCGATTTCAGCTCGGGCATGAGCCTGGTTGAGTCGACAACAGGAAAGGTTTCGAAAGAATACGTTCAGGATAAAATCAAACAGTCGTATGTCAGCTACAAGGCCAATATCCTGAGATGCACGTTTTCAAACCCGGACGGTAAACAGATTTCTGTCCTGTTCCAGGTTAGCAACAACGATATTGCTTTCCGGTATGAACTTCCGGTATGGGGCGAAAGGTTATCCTGTGTGGTTGAAAAGGAATCGACAGGATTCAGGTTCCCTTCCCACACCAAGAGTTATTTGTCGCCAATGATGAAGCCTATGACAGCGTTTGCCCGCACTGCTCCCAGCTATGAGAGCGGATATGAAATTGCCGCTCCCATGGAAAGCAATACATCAAGATATGGATATGTATTCCCCGGGCTTTTTCAGGTTGGAGATCAGGGATGGGTATTGCTTTCCGAGACCGGTGTGCGCAGCCTCTATTGTGCCTCTCACCTGAGCCGCTTCAACAACGGATTATACACGGTGGAGTATCCTCACCCTGAACAAAACAACGGTTTTGGAAGTACAGGTGCCCAGATCTCGCTTCCGGGAGTGACTCCGTGGCGTACCATTACTGTTGGCGAAACCCTGAAGCCCATTGTGGAAACTACCATATCGTGGGATGTGGTTGAACCATTGTACAAACCTTCGCAACCGTACCAATACGGCAGGGGTACCTGGAGCTGGATTATCTGGCAGGACAACAGCATGAATTATGAAGATCAGGTGAAATATATAGACCTGGCTGCCGCATTGAATTTTGAATACATTCTGGTGGATGCCTGGTGGGATACCCGGATTGGCTACGACAGGATGGAAGAGCTTATTCAGTATGCGCGGTTAAAAAATGTGGATGTTTTTCTCTGGTACAACACGAACGGTGCAACCAGCGATGCATTCCAGACTCCATTGAATAAAATGAATACGTCGGTAGCCCGCAAGGAAGAAATGAAGTGGCTCAAAAAAGCCGGGGTTAAGGGAATAAAGGTCGATTTCTTCGGCGGCGACAAACAGGAAACCATGCGGTTGTACGAAGATATCCTTTCCGATGCCAATGATTATGGCTTGATGGTGGTGTTCCACGGCACAACCCTGCCCCGCGGATGGGAAAGAATGTTTCCCAATTTTGCGGGAAGCGAAGCAGTGGTTGCTTCAGAGATGCTCGTTTTTGTTCAGGACGTTCGCGAAAAGGAAGCTTTGAACGCCACATTGCACCCGTTTATCCGGAATTCAGTGGCCAGCATGGAGTTTGGAGGGGTTATCCTGAACAAATTCCTTAACAAAAGCAATGAGCGGAGACTTAAGCGGCTGACCACAGATATCTTCCAGTTAGCTACCGGAATTTTGTTCCAGAGTCCGGTACAGTTTTTCGCATTAACCCCTAATAACCTGACCGATGTGCCTGAGTTCGAGATCGATTTTATGCGGAAAATACCCACAACCTGGGATGAATCCCTATATGTGGATGGATTGCCGGGCGTTTATAGTGTGATTGCCCGCCGGCATGGCAGTACCTGGTACGTGGCAGGGGTAAATGCGGAGAAGCAGGAAAAGAAACTGAACCTTTCGGTACCGATGCTGGCCGGTAAAACCGTTGCCTTGTATAACGACAAAAAAGATGGAACGCCCTATCTAGAAAATGTAAAAGTTCCGGAGAACGGACAACTCTCCATTACGATACAACCTAATGGCGGCTTTGTTTTGAAAAATTAGACTCATGTCAATATGGAGTCATCAATAATGCTGTAAATAATCCAACTAAAAACCAGTTTGAATTTCCATGATTACAAAAACACAAACCTTGAAATGGATTGAAAGGCCCGCCTTGGAAGTCAGGCAAAAGCCCCATAGGGGTGACATGTGGATAGTACAGGGGCATCAAAAATTGGTTTGACCCAAAGGGTCATCTGTTCTCTCCATGCCGTTTTTGCTACCCATAAGCAATCCCTCCGGGATTTGGAGCATGATGACAACGTATTTTACATGAATGTTTAAACTAAAATATATTCTAATGAAAGCCTCACCACTAAGGAGTTCTGATTTTAACGGATAAGTGACAAAAGGAGATGAATAAACGCGATTGCGAGTCAACAAATGCGGGATGGATTGACAGACCCAGAGTGGATGTGGGGAAGAAGACC
>JAUWAB010000157.1 GCA_030602265.1 Prolixibacteraceae bacterium
CATGAATGTATTCAGGTGAATCAGCGCATCGTACCCGATCGCACCTAATTTCGCCAGCCACATTGAGTGTTTCATGGTAATGTCGAAAACATCACCATGGAAAATCCAGGTTTTTTTCCCATCCAGTTCCAGCAAAAGTGTCTTGCGCTTTACTTCCATAGGTGCCCAGATGAATATCGGAGATTACGAGGATTTCAACTTTTCTTCGGGTACTTTTCATTACGTGAATTTAAAATCAAGTTTGGCATGCTTCCAATCCTGAAGATTTCAAGGTCAAAATAAGGTTTTGAATAAAAAGTAATCCTTAATAACCGATTAAGAAATTCGGGTGTTTGTAGAAATAAATCGTAAAATTATTGTGTTGAATGTTAAGCGTATAGCACAACTCTCCTTTCTGCTGATATTTGTTAAAACAGCCAGGCTGCCAAATCCCATCTAATTGGCAATTTCAGTCAATCTTTGGCTTAATTCATTCCCCACCGGAGAATAACCATGTTTGCCAGTGGAATTCAATCAACTCTTCGGAGTTACTCCTTCAGCTGATACACCTTCACATAATCTATAATCATGTTTGTTGGCAGATGATCGGGATTGATCTTCCCAACCCACGAACCGCCTAATTGCTGGCTTAGAATGAAATAGAAAGACTGGTCGTATGGCCACTGTATCATTTCCGGGTCCAGACCTTCTACCCGCGGATACCTGAAGGTTTCTTCGCCGTTTAAGGTCCAAATCAGGGTATCGGGATACCACTCCAAACCATAAATGTTCCATTCGGTTACGTCGGCCACGATGTTTCCGATTCCCCTGCGTGGTTCTCTGGTGTTTTTAAGCACATTGGTGTATCTGGTGTGTACGGTATGGTGTATGACGCTGTCGAAATTCAGGTGTTCCATGATGTCGATTTCCCCGCTGTGGGGCCAGCCTCCGTAAACCGACTCTTCGGGCATCATCCAGAGTGCAGGCCATGCCCCTTGTGCACATTCCTTTTTCGCCCGGATTTCGGCTTTACCATACAGGAAGTGAAATTTCCCTTTGGAATCAACTCCGCCCGTCAGAAATGGCCTGGGATCATCCGGAATTCCGGGATTGTTAATCCCTGTAAGATAAAGATGCCCGTTCTCCACTTTATAAACCCTTTCGTCGGCGATCATATGCCGGTTCCAGTCGGAGGCCCTTTCCCACCTTTCCGGAGAAGTACTGATAAGTGTCCATTTGGTAGAGTCGAGTGTGTTTCCTTCGAAATGGTCTTCCCAGATCAAAACCCATTTTTGGTCTCCGCTGTCGGCGGCCGGATTGCAAACTGAAATCAGCAGCGGCATGGCCATCAGGAGTAAGATAAACCGGAAATCAGAAAACCATTTTTTCGGTCTGTTGGTTTGTGATGGTTCGGAGCAGTGGTCAGTCATTGATCTGGTCGAATTACTTTTCATAACGATGTATTTTTATAATGATAATTCAAAAAGTTGTTCGCTGTTGCCGGTTTCCCTGATCCGTTCAGATTTCTGTTGTATCCTGTGGGAAGTGTCTTCTTATATAGATCCTTCTGTTTTTTTTCGCCACATTTTTCAAATATATCTAAAAAAGGATTTCCCCGGGCACGGTGCCGGATTTATTTGTATGGAATATGTGTTATCATTCCCGGATTTCCGTCTCCGCCGTTGCCGCGGGATTCAGATTTGTTGGTGGTAACCGGGCGACCGCGAGGGTCACGTCAAACATCGTATTTCAGAGCCAGGTGGTGTCGTTTACTGCGTTCCGGGCGACCGCGAGGGTCGCCCCTACGGCGTGCGTGGTTTATGGCGTTTCGGGCGACCGCGAGGGTCGCCCCTACACCGCTTTTCACTGCAAGGTCCGGTCCCCGGTCCCCGGTCCCCGGTCCCCGATCTCCGGTCTCCTGTTTCCCGTTTCCGGTTTCCGGTCCCCGGTCTCCGGTTTCCGGACTCCTTTCGCCACTCACCGGTAAACCCCTGCCATTCGCTGGAATTCCCTGTTTTTCGCTTCCCGGATGTGTAACCTTTGTAGCGTAATTCAGTCTTAACGAGTACAGAAACAGAACAGAAACAGTCTATAAAAACTTAAAAAACAGGAACAATGAAAACAAGAATTTTTTCAACAGCGATGGTAGCACTTACAGCCGTAATGCTGATCAGCTCCGCAACCCTTGCCACAGGAAAAGAATTCAAATCTGCCTCAAGCCTTGAACACGTTTCAGAACAGAACCTGAAAATCGAAAACTGGATGGTCGATTTCTCCATGTGGAACCACGCATCCGTTTATCATATCCTCCCGGCTTCCGATAAAATGAACAGCCTTGAATTCTGGATGGTACATCCTGCCGTCTGGGAAGTAGGTATCGATGCCACCGAGGAGTCGCTTTCCCTTGAAGCATGGATGTATAATTCCATCATATGGGAAGCAGGTATCGAAGTAGCCGAAGCAGTTCTTCCGCTGGAAGCCTGGATGTACAACTCCCTGTTATGGGAAGCCGGAATTGAAGTGGCTGAAGAATCACTCCACCTGGAAGCCTGGATGACCAGCACCGGCCTGTGGGATGCCTTCGAAGTGGCCGCTGAAGATCATTTAGTTCTGGAAGCCTGGATGCTGGAAGATGCCTGCTGGGTTACCGCGGCTCCCGCTCTTCTTCCTGCCACCGACGGGAAACTCACCCTGGAGGCATGGATGACCTACGCAGAAAATTGGAAATAGTCTTTTCATAGTCATTTGGTTTAGTAAGTTAAAAGTTGGTTTATTCAGGGGGCTGCCGGTGGGCAGCCTCTTTTTTCTTTTAGGGGGTTTCAATAGAATATATTTATCATAGTTATTTATATTCAGTTGGTTACCGTTTCTCGTTCAATTCCGTAGGAATTTCCTGTGAATACATCAATGTCTTTTTCAGGTTAGGTTATGGTCCTTTTTTGTATCTTTTCACCCTGTTTACTGAAATCTGAAAAGCCAAATAAACATGAGATCCTCGTTACTGTTCATCATCGCCTTCCTAATGGCCCTGACTGCCTGCCACCTTTCCCATAAACCGAAGGAGAAGGATGGCAGGGAAGCGGCCATCCTGCTGCACTTCCTGCACGACGCCA
>JAUWAB010000129.1 GCA_030602265.1 Prolixibacteraceae bacterium
TGGTCAGCGTCGGTATAGCGGGAGACCATCTGCTGGAAGGGGGTAAGGGTACCTCCGTTTATACTGACTGTTGCCATCCGGAGGGTATCCAGTCGGGTTAGCGGCAGCAGGTTTTCCCTGTTCCGGAGAACGGTCAGGCTGGCTTCCGTTAGTTCTCTTACCGTCAGCTCATTCTCGGGTGAATTGAGTCTTGCGGTAACAGCTGCCGGATCAGATGCCTGGTAGTTGTGCAGGTCAAGCCATCTTTTCATGGCTAATACTCTTCTGCATTTCTGATCTATTTCCTGTCTGGTAAGTGTACCTGTTTTAATTGCCTGCTCAATGGCGGCAACTGTCCCCGAGAGGCTGGTAACAAACTCCACCATGTCGTTCCCGGCTTTTAGTGCCTGAACTTCAGCTTGTCCTGAGGGCAGGGTGACTCCTTTCATATTCATGGCATCGGTAATCACCAGCCCCTGGTACCCGATCTTCTGCCGAAGCAGCTGGTTGATGACCGGTGACGACAGAGAGGCCGGCCGGCCTGAGGGGTCAATGGCCGGAACACCCACATGGGCTGTCATAATCCCGGAAATCCCATTTTCTGCCAGGAACCTGAAAGGCATAAGTTCCACCGAATCGAGGCGTTCCCAGGCATGCCGGATAACCGGCAGGGTAAGGTGCGAGTCGCTCCTGGTATCTCCGTGTCCGGGGAAATGTTTGGCCACTGCGGCCACTCTTTCATCTTCCATCCCTTTTGCGTATGCCAGTGATTTTCGGGCCACATTCATTTTTTCCTCACCATATGACCTGAAATTGATGATCGGGTTGGCAGGATTGGTATTGATATCAGCCACCGGTGCAAAGTTCATGTTGATCCCGATTTCGCGCAACTGCCGTCCGACAGCCCTTCCCATACGGTACAGCAGTGTGTCGTTACGGATCGCACCGGTCGCCTGTGCATTTGGAAATGGCAGGATGCTGTCGAGTCTGAAGGCAGGACCGCTTTCCGCATCCATGGCAACCAGGAGGGGTATTGCCGAAGTTTGTTGAAATTCTCTGATCCAGCGTGCTGTTTTTGCAGGAGTTCCCCTCATCATCAGGATACCTCCCGGTTTGTATTGCCTGAGCAACTTTTCAATATTGCCGCGGTGCAGTTCACTCTGGTCAGGATAAACTTCTATCATGATCAGTTGTCCGATTTTCTCCTGAAGGGTCATCTCCTCCATCCGGGCATTTACCCAGGCATCGTTCAGATACCCTGTAAATGCGGGGTTTTGGGCTCCGGCATCTATCCGGGCCAGGTTAAGTAAAATCAGCAGATATATAGGGACTATCTTCTTCATTATTGATGAATATCGGGCCTAATATAGACAAGAATGGGCAGAAACCAACACCTGTATAACCATTTCAACGTAAGTTTTTGACTGATATTACCCTGGCGGCAATTTCCCGAAATAGCTTCAATGGCGCATATTTTTTCGTATCTTTGAAAAACCCGTCAGGTTTAAGGTGGTGCAGCCCGGAAGCCTGCTGAAAAACGTAATACCGATCAGTATGTCATTAAAGTTTCTATTTATCCTGCTGACTGCGCTCATGGTAAGGTCGCACGGCTGTCATGCCGACCAGGGCCCCCGTGTTGCTACGAACAACATGCCTGGCCAGGATGAGATCATTCTTCCTGCTGCCAGTCAGCCGGAAGAATACCTGCCTCTCCTTAAAGGCAGGAAAGTAGGGCTGGTGGTCAATCATACAGCGAGGATTGGCGATGTTCTTTTGCCTGATTTTCTGCTCCGTAACGGCATTAAGGTTGAACGTATCTTTGCTCCTGAGCATGGCTTCCGTGGCGAAGCTTCGGCAGGAGAGAAAATTGCTGACGGGAAAGATCCGGAAACCGGAATACAAGTGATATCGCTTTACGGAAATGTTCATAAACCTACACCCGAACACCTGAATGGTATCGACGTAATGGTTTTTGACATTCAGGATGTAGGTTGCCGGTTTTATACCTTTCTGTCAACTTTGCATCTTTGTATCGAGGCTTGCGCCGAAAACGACATTCCGCTGATTGTATTAGACCGGCCCAATCCGAACGGTGACTATGTGGCCGGACCGGTTCTGAAGCCACAATTTTCATCATTTGTTGGGATCGTACCTGTACCGGTGGTCCATGGATGTACCCTGGGCGAAATGGCTCTCATGATTAACGGGGAGAGATGGCACAAAGCTCCGAAAAAAGCTGACCTCACGGTGATCCGGGTAAAGAATTATGCTCATAGCGACCAGTACATCCTGCCAGTAGCACCATCGCCCAATTTACCCAACCATCAGGCGGTAAGGTTGTATCCTTCTCTTTGTTTTTTTGAAGCTACTTCGGTCAGTATTGGCCGCGGTACTCAATTCCCCTTTCAGGTAATCGGCGGATTGCTTCCCGGACTGGGTGATTTCCGTTTTACTCCTGTAAATATTCCTGGTGTTGCGGTGAACCCGATAAATATGAATAAAGAGTGTTTCGGGGTGGACCTTCGGGATATTGATCCGGTTCCCCCTTTTACACTAAGTTATTTTCTTGATTTTTACAAAAAGTATCCCTCCGAAAAGCAATTCCTGACTAACGAACGCTGGCTGAACCTTCTTGCCGGTACGGATGCCCTTATCCGGGACATCAGGGCTGGAAAATCGGAAACGGAGATGGTTGATTCATGGATACCCGAGCTGGAAGAGTATAAACAACTGCGCAGGAGATATCTCCTCTATCCGGATTTTGAATGATATGAACCCACTGCTTGTACTGTTTATACTATTAGGATATTTTGGCCTGCTGATTACCATTTCCTGGTTTACCTCTCGTGGGGCCAACTCTGCCACTTTTTTTACCGCTAACCGGAAATCGCCCTGGTATCTCGTGGCTTTTGGAATGGTAGGGGCCACCCTGTCGGGGGTTACCTTCATTTCGGTTCCGGGTGAGGTTGGAAGCTCAGGGTTCTCATACCTGCAGTTTGTTATGGGTAACCTGGTGGGGTACTGGCTGGTTGCCGGAGTGCTGCTGCCGGTATATTACCGGCTGAACCTGGTCTCCATATACTCCTTCTTAGGCCAGCGGTTTGGAGAGGTGTCACATAAAACCGGATCCTTCTTTTTTATCGTTTCAAAGCTGATCGGGGCAGCATTCAGACTATACCTGGTCGCAGGAGTACTGCAGATCGCCTTCTTCGATGCTTATGGAATACCTTTTTCTGTTACGGTATTTGTCAGTATAGGCCTTATCTGGGTGTATACTTTCAGGGGAGGAATAAAGACCATCGTCTGGACAGATACCCTCCAGACGATATTCCTGGTTACGGCTGTTATTCTTACCATATTTGTAATTGTACGTGCAATGGAGTGGAACTTTGCAGATATGGTCCGTCATATCGGTGAAGATCCCCTGTCAAAAATATTTACATGGGAATGGCGGTCAGGGAACAATTTCTTCAAACAGTTTGCCGCCGGCATGTTTATCACACTGGTTATTGTGGGAATGGACCAGGATATGATGCAAAAAAACCTGACCTGCAAAAATCTTGGGGAAGCCAGGAAAAATATGGTGGTATTCAGCTTTGCTTTTATCCTTACGGTTTTTCTTTTTCTATGCCTGGGAGTGCTGTTGTACAGTTATGCGGAGAGCCACCAGGTAACTATCCCGGCCTTAACCGATGACCTTTATCCGTTGCTTGCTTTCAATCATCTGGGCATGCTGGTCGGAATTTCCTTCCTTCTCGGTGTCAGTGCAGCCGCCTATTCAAGTGCAGACTCGGCGCTGACTGCCCTCACAACTACCCTGAACATCGACTTTTTACCGTTCGATAAATATTCAGAGAAGAAGAAAGTCCGGGTAAGAATTGCCTCGCATCTGATGTTTTCCCTGCTGCTGATTGTTACGATTTTAATATTCAGGGCGATTAATAACCAAAGTGTGGTTGTGGCTGTTTTTAAAGTCGCCGGCTATACCTATGGACCCATTCTCGGACTCTTTATCTTTGGACTACTCTCCAAAAGAAAGGTCCATGACCGGCTTGTGCCACTGATAGCCATTGCAGCCCCTTCCGTTTCTTATCTGGTTTCGGTAAATTCTGAAAAATGGCTCTGGGGCTATTCGTTTGGTTTTGAGATACTCATACTCAACGGACTACTCATGGTTGCGGGGCTGTTTATTATTTCAATAAAAAAGTGAATCATTCCGGTAATAATTTCCGTATATTTGTTAAAAAATGTAAATTAGAGGGCTTTTATTTTGTAATAAAGTCAAACCGGTACCGTTTTATATAAAAATTGCACTCTTTGGTTAGGTATTTTTACCAGATATTGATCACCATATTCGTTTTCGTTGCGGTAATAGCCTGTGAAGACGAAAAGTATCTGAATTCTCCGGATGCTCAGCTCCGTTTTTCGGCTGATACCATTATGTTTGACACTGTTTTTTCCACCATAGGGTCCACCACAAGACTTTTGAAAATATTCAATCCCTATCATGAGAAGGTCATGATTTCCCGGATTAAAGTGGGTAGCGGAGAGTTGTCGAGTTTCAGACTGAACATTAACGGACTGGTGGGTAATGAAGCATATGAGGTGGAAATCCCTCCCAATGACAGTATTTTCATATTCGTGGAAGTTACTGTTGATCCTACCGGACAGAGCCTTCCTATGGTCGTAAAGGACAGTATTGAGTTTACCATAAATTTCAACCGGCAGGCGGTGCAACTTATCGCCTGGGGCCAGGATTTCCATCTTATCAGGAAAGGGAACCTCAGAACCACTACCTGGGGCAATGATAAGCCATATCTGGTTTATGACTATGCGTTTGTTGACTCGCTGAATACCCTGACCATTGAACCGGGAGCCAGGGTGCATTTTCATAAGGGGGCGGGACTGTATGTCCGGGGCAATATTGTAGCCAATGGTACCAAGGATAATCCGATACTATTTACTTCCGACCGGCTGGAGGAAGCCTACAAGAATCTGCCTGACCAGTGGAATGGCATTCTTATTTTCTCGGGCAGCAAGAATAATCAGCTCGACTATGTAAATATAAAAAATGCCAACATTGGATTACAGGTGGGTACCCTGGAGCACGAAGGTACTGCTTCGGTGAAAATCGCCAATACCCGTATTGAGAATATGGCTTACGCCGGGATTTTTGCCCTGAAATCAAAGATTACTGCATACAACACGGTGGTCGCCAATTGCGGATTCTATGCCACTGCATTGCTGGTGGGGGGTGAATATGAGTTTTATCATACCACCATCGCTAATTACTGGGGAGGTTTCTCTGCCAAACCGAGGAAGACCAGTTCATTGACGATATCCAATCTGGTGAAATTTGCCAAAGCTGACGGAAGTGAAAACGTTTTCACCGGTGACCTGAAAAAGGCACATTTTGGAAACTGTATCATATACGGGAATAATCCCCTTGAACTTGAACTTGGCTTTCAGCCCGACAATCAGTTCAACTATTACTTCGACCATTGCATCATTCAGTTACCGGATACTTTTAACATCAGTGACCGGAACCGTTATAACAATGTCTGGAAAGGTAAGGACTTTGTTCCCAAATTTAAGGATCCATATAAAAACCTCGATTTTCAGCTCGATACCCTTTCCCCTGCCAAAGACCGCGGCAG
>JAUWAB010000059.1 GCA_030602265.1 Prolixibacteraceae bacterium
GCCACTTCTTCCATTGTAGACGTTGCCTGAGCATTTGATTCCAGTGGTGCAAGCAATGCACACAGAATCAGTCCGACCATCAGAATTTTAATCATTTTCATAATTGATTAATATTAAGGTTTTACCCATGCAAGTTACTACGGGCATTAAGCTCGGGGGAAAATTAAGATAAATAACACTGTTAATAATTGTTATTTTTTTGATACGGGTTTCTTGAAAAAAAAGAGCCAGACTCTCGTCTAACTCTCTCATCCTCAAGGCGGGAAACGGGGGTCGAACCCGCGACCCTCAGCCCGGAAGACAGGACATGCCTGTTCACGGATAAACGCGATGTGGTCATTATTCCGGAACAACCATAAACCAGGTCAACTAAATGAACAAACATCCAAAAACCCTCCCTTCAAAAGCCCACTGACATAAAATAAGCCACCTCAATATCACCTCTGCCACTGCCGATATGTCTGGTAATAATGGATCGATGCCATGATTATCTTGAGATTCGTAATACTGCGCAATAAATTTTTTCAGGCCCTGATGACACTATAAACTATTGCCGGATATTTTTTTCCTGTATTCATTGGGTGATATCCCGTAATGGTCCTTGAAACACAGGCTGAAGTAGCGGGCAGTATTGAAACCCAGCTGATAGGCAATTTCTGATACAGTAGACCCGGGATGGATCCTCAGCCATTCAGCCGCCTTTTGCATTTTATAGTTGAGTATATAGGTGTTGGGGGTTATGCCGGTAATTTCCCTGACCTCTGAATAGAGCTTACTGCGGCCCATACCGGTTTCCCTGGCAAGGTGATCAATGTTAAAATCACTGTTGCCCAGATTCTTTTCGATAACCTGGTCTATTTTCCTGAGTAATTCCTGCCCTGAAGTATTCACTGCCAGCACAGGAGTTGACTGGGAAAGCATACTGGAAAATCTTTGGCGTAAAATCCGTCTGCTATTTATCAAATTATTACACCTGATTATCAACACTTTGGCATCAAACGGCTTGGTTACATAATCATCAGCACCGTGCATAAGCCCTTCCGTAATCTGTTCGGGGCTATTCTGTGATGTCAGGAGCACAACCGGAATATGCGCTATTTCATATTGGGACTTAATTTTTCTGCACATTTCCCTGCCCGTCATTTTAGACATCATCACATCGCTCAAGACAATATCCGGAGCAATTTCAAGCGCCTTCTGAAAACCTTCTTCCCCGTTGGATGCAGTTTCCACAGTATAGAGCGGATTGAACAGGTCAATCAGCACCTGTAAGACATCCTCATTGTCCTCCACAATCAGTATCACAGGCTTTGAATCTCCGGGTGAATTTTCAATCTTCAATTTTTCAATAAACTCGCTTTCCGGTATAATCAACGACTTGATGTCATGAAGATCAGCAGGAAAAGTTGTCATTTTTTGGTCAGGGGTAAAATGTGAATCCCCTGCCGGCAATTCCACTCTGAAAGTACTGCCCTCTCCCTCTGAACTCTCTACGGCAATTTTACCCCCGTGGAGTTCAACAATACCTTTTGTAAGGGCCAATCCGATTCCCGAACTCATCATCATGGCATGGTCAGACGAAATATTCTCAGCCTGGTAGAAGCGGTCAAATATCCGGTTCAGCTCCTCAACCGGTATTCCTTTGCCTGAATCGATAATCTTAATAACTACGGAATTCATTTTCTGTATTAACCTGACTTTTATGGCGTCTCCCGGCCGGGTAAATTTAAACGCGTTGGAAAGCAGGTTAATGAATACCTTTTGCATTTGCACGGGATCTATCCAAAGTTGCAGGGGAGTGCCCGGATTTTCAAACGAAAACTTAATTTCCCTTGAATAAGCATAATCCTCGAACGAAAGAAAGATGTCCTTTAAAAATTCGACTATATCCAGATTTTGGACTTTGAGTTTGAGGTGCCCCTGCTCCTGCTTTCTGAAATCAAGCAACTCATTTACCAGGTGCCGCATCCTTACGGCTTGTTTCTGAATCCTGGAAATCTGACTGATCACGGCCCTTGGCAGGGAAGGATTTTGGGCAACCATTTCAACCAGGCTGATGATAAGGGTGAGGGGTGTCCTGAATTCATGGGAAATATTTGTAAAAAACCGCAGTTTGCTTTGGTTTAGCTCTTCTATTCGCAGTTTTTCCTTCCTTTCAAAATCAAGAGATGCCTTTAGCAGGGTACGGTTCCGGTCGAATACCACAAATCCGACCAGAAAGCCCAGTATGAAAAGGCCGTAAAAAATAAAAGCCAGATTGGAGGCATACCAGGCAGGCCTTACCCGGATCCTGATTTCTGCCAGTTTGGGATTATCCGATTCCGTAAAACCGGATTCACGAACCTGCAGCATATAACTACCGGGTCTTAAATGTGTGTACACTACAGATCTCCCCTGCGCCTTCATCCAGCCATTATCCAATCCGGTAAGTCTGTATTCAAATTCGTTGCCTTTATGCCGGATGTAATTGGTAGAAGCAAACTCAAAAACCAAATTGGATTGGCCATGTTTCAGTTCAATCTCGTTGGTATAGGGCAGGGAAGCACTTAAAATTTCCGTATCGTCATGGGGGATGATGAATTGATTATTTACATAGAGCTTGGAGAAATAGAGGCCATGAGACGATGGCCAGTAATCCAGGTCTTTTTCCTGAAAGGATACCATGCCATCGATTCCGCCGATAAAAATTTCTCCGTCCCTGGCCACAAAAATACCGTTCTCTTCGATAATTCCCGACAAGGGAACCGATTTTGAAACCTGTATGTTTCTTACATTACCGGACTCCAGGTCGAGAAAACTGATTCCCTTGTTTGAAGTGATAATAAGTTTCCCTGAAGGAGACTCCGCAATCCTAAAACAAAAATCGCTGAGAAGGCCATTCACTGATTCAGTATAGCTTTCAAAACTGTCGGTTGCCTCAACATATTTCAGTACGCCCGATCCGTCGGTTGAGAAAAACAAACGGTTCCGGCTGTCCTCGAAAATATCGGTTACGCGGTACCTCGGCACAGACCCTTCGCTGGAATGGCTGTACTTATAGGACTTTAACTCCATTGTTTTCAGATCATACCTTATGAGTCCGGAGTTAAAGTACGCTATCCATAAACGTTCTTTTGCATCGATGTGAATTTCCCAAATCGATGGATCAGATATTTGGAAATGACTCCTGAACAGCCTGAATTCAGAAGATATTAATCCGGTGTTGCGGTTGATGGATGCAATACCATTTTGGGTGGCCAGAAGTAGTTCTTCCTTATAGGGGAATATCCTGTTTACCACATTATTGGGTAATGATGTGCTGTCTCCGGGGACGGCCCTGTAGTTGGTGAACTTTCCTGTTTTAGTGTCCATTACGGATAGTCCGCCTAAATGTGTCCCGATATAAAGTCTACCGCTTACTTCATCATACCAGATATGCTTAAGGTTATTATGTGCGATCGAACCAGGTTTTTCGTCGTTTTTGAAAACGCTGACTTCCTGGGTCAGCCGGTTCAGCCGGTTCAGGCCGCCTCCTTCAGTCAGGATCCATAAATTACCTTCCTTGTCTTCTGTCATATTGCCGACAATGGGAAAGCTCAGATGGTTCTGATGGTAACTACTGGATATATACTGCCGGAAAATGTCCTTCCCCGGATTAAAAAAATTCACGCCACCAAAGTAGGTTCCCACCCATATGGTTCCCTGAACATCCCTCAGTAAGGAATAAACAGAGGAATGGCTCAGCCGGTTGGGTAAATTATCAACAGGCTGATAGTGTCCTTTCAGGCCGGAATCCTTGTCAAACCTGAACAATCCCCGGAAAGTACCCACCCATATATCACCGTTTTCGTCTTCCTCAAAACACCTTACCTCGTTATTAATAAACTCATTGAGGAATTTTATATTGGTTTCATTGTGTGGATTAAACCGGATGGCTCCGTTTTCCCGGGTACCTACCCAGAGTGTCCGTTGGGAATCTTCTTTCAGCGCAGTAATCTGTTCCTGATTGAAAAATACCTTCTCGATCCGCCCTTCCCTGGTTAATTTTACCAGGCCGGCACGAGTGGCCAGCCAAATCGCACCCTGCTGGCTGAAAAGTATTTGTTTTACCGGCAAATGCCTGTTTTCGAGGGTAACCCAGGGTAACAGTTCCTTCGTGACAAGATTCAAAATATACACCTGGTTCTTCGAAACCAGGTATATACGGTCGTCGTGATAGAAGGCATAATCCACTATCCCGTCGGTCAGCGTTTCAAAGGATTGCAGTCTGAGATCATATCGAAGAAGGTTCCTGTCGGCAAGTATATAAAGTGAACCTTTTTTATCTCCATATATTGACCAAACGGTATGGTCTGTCATGGCAGGAGGCTCAGGAAAAATGCGAATCTGCTCGACGTAGTCCCCGTTATAACGGTTCAGTCCCTGTCTTGTGCCAAACCACATGAATCCCAGCTCGTCCTGGTAAATCGTATGAACCGACAGTTGAGAAAGCCCTTCCTTTAAACCCAGGGTAGAAAAATTGATATCCTCTCCCAAAAGCTTCTGATGCTGGGAAAACATAAAGGAAAGAATAAGCAGATATTTTACAGGCAGGTTCAATTCTTTACAAATTTGAAATCAAAAATAGGAAATTTCCTATACGGATTTATTTTTCCGGCCTGAATCGCTGAATATGTAGCGCCGATAAACCATTATTGTCCGATTCAGGTGTCAAAATTGTCCAGGACCGGAATTACAGCCGTTTTTCACACAATTACGGTCTGTTCTTCTTTTTGTGCAACATTAACTTTGAACCAATGTGAAGGAACACTTTGCAAAGCGAAGTGAACAGATATCAAACAGATCAAACAATGATTAATTAACTTTATTATGAGAAGAAACCTATTTCTTTTTGTTTGTCTAATTCTGGGCATTATGCCCTTAATCGGTTTTTCACAGCCGGTTAATGTAAGCGGAAAGATAACAGACAAATCCGGATTACCACTTCCGGGAGTTACAGTGGTGGTAAAAGGAACAACTACCGGAACCATTTCAGGTTCTGATGGAAACTACACCCTTCCCAACATTCAGGGAAATTCTACGCTGGTATTTTCATTCGTTGGAATGGTGACCCAGGAAATTGCCGTTGGGGGAAGAGCAGTTATAAATGTAAGTCTTGCCGAAGAGACGATTGGCATTGAAGAAGTAGTGGCCGTAGGGTATGCCACGCAGAAAAAGGTAAACCTTACCGGTGCGGTAGTGGCGGTCGACATGACCGATGTGGTGGAAAGCCGCCCGATCACTTCACTTTCCTCAGGTTTATCTGGTCTTGCTGCCGGTTTGTATGTCAACCAGGGCACCGGCCGCCCGGGAAGCGACGGGGCAACCCTTCGTATCAGGGGCCAGGGGACCCTGAATAATTCCAATCCGCTGGTTATCATCGACGGCGCGGTAGGTAACATGAACGATCTGAATCCTCAGGACGTGGAATCCATCTCCGTATTGAAAGATGCTGCCTCCTCTGCCATTTACGGCTCCAGGGCTGCCAACGGGGTAATTCTCATCACTACCCGGAAAGGGAAAGAGGGAACCATGCGTATGAATTACAGCTCTTACCTGTCGATGGTACAACCATCGAACATGATTGAGTCGGTTACCAACTATGCCGATTACATGGAACTGATCAACGAGGGGTATAACAACACCGATCCGAATGCCGCCAAAAAATTCACCCAGGCCACCATCGACCTGTGGAGAGCCAATGAGGGCCTGGATCCCCTGAAGTATCCCAATGCCGACTGGACCGAAGAAGTATTCCGGCAGAACATTAACCAGAACCACAATATTTCGATGTCGGGCGGTACCGATAAAATCCGTTTCTTCGGCTCTTTCGGTTACCTCGATAATCCGGGTATCATCGAGCAATCAGGCTATGAAAGGTATACTGCCCGCATAAACCTGGATGCAAATGTAAAACCCTGGCTTAACCTGGGCATGAATGTAAACGGTATGTATGCCCGTACCGATATCGGGACCAACGCACTGAATGACGTATTCACATTTGCCTCAGCCAGTACGCCCGGCATGGTACTGAGGGCTCCCGACGGCCGGTACGGTTCGGTAAACAATTCGGAAGATGACCCGCAATCCAATAACGTCTTGCACCGTCTTAACAACCAGAAGGGCGATATCAAACAGAACAGGGTGGCAGCACGTTTCTTCGGAAAACTGACACCGGTAAAAGGCTTGTCGATCGAAGGCTCTTACAATATTGACTTCTGGGACCAGTTCAGGTACCAGCAGCCCGTTTTCCTGGATCGCTGGAACTTCCTGACCAACACTATCGCCAGTGCAGGAACCGGAAGGACTTCGGTGACCAATCAGAATGACAAAAGGAACCAGTACTTCATGGACGGATTAATCCGCTATGAAAACAAAGTTCTGGATAAACTTACCTATAATGTGATGGCCGGTGCCAGCCAGGAATACTACAAAGAGCATTGGTTTGCAGCCTCCAAGATGGACCTGGTTGACCCGACGCTCAGCGTGCTGAATGCCGCGACCATGGATGCCGCAGCCTCGGGTAATGCAACCGACTGGACCATGCAGTCGTACTTCGGTCGCCTAAACCTGAACTGGGACGACAAATACCTTTTCGAAGCCAACCTCCGGTATGACGGATCCTCCCGGTTTATGGCAGGAGACAGCCGCTGGGGTGTATTCCCGTCCTTCTCTGCCGGATGGAGGATTAACCAGGAAAGTTTCATGAGCGATATCACCTGGATCGACAACCTGAAGGCAAGACTTTCATGGGGATCCCTGGGCAACAACGCAGTAGGCAATTATGAATACCAGGCCGTATATGCAACCGCCAATTACATCCTTAATAATAACCTGAATGTGGGATTTGCACAAAGATCACTCTCCAATTCACTCCTCACCTGGGAAAGCACCTATGTGTCCAATATCGGGATCGACTTCGACATGTTTAAAAGCCGTCTGGGTGGATCCATTGATGTCTTTGATAAAACAACCCGCAATATCCTCATCGATTTGCCTGCCCCCCTTGTGGTTGGTAACGCGTCGATACCCAAACAAAATGCGGCTGAAGTCCGGAACCGCGGTTTCGAGTTAAACCTCGGATGGCGCAATAAAGCAGGTGAACTGGGATATCAGGTCAACGGTAACTTTACTTTCATTGATAACCTGGTGACCAAGTTCAAAGGTGACGAAAGGACCATCTCCGGTTCCAATCTGCTTCAGGAAGGCTACCCAATAAACATTCAGTATGTTTTGGCTGTCGACAGGATCCTCCAGACCGAAGCGGATATGGCTCTGGTCCAGGCACTCAAAGACAATGCACCCGTCGATCCGGCTACAGGGCAAAAACGCAATCCCTTTGCTGCCTATGGTGAACCCAAACTGGGAGACTTCCTTTACAAGGATATGAACGGAGACGGTGTCATTAACGATGAAGACAGGTATACCGTCGGAAACGGAACGGCTCCCCGCATAACCTATGGCCTGAATTTGGGCCTCGACTGGAAAGGAATTGACTTCTCCTTATTTGTACAAGGCAATCAGGGTCTGAAGGTATTCTGGATGGATGATTATTACCGGCCGGTTGTAAGGTGGGGTTACCACATCAATGCGGAAATTGCCGACGGGCGATGGTATCCCGGACGTACAGATGCTACCTACCCGCGCCTGCTCGAATATGCCCAGACCCGCAACACACGCGCCAGCGATTTCTGGGTCCAGGATAAATCCTACATGAGAATTAAGAACATCCAGCTGGGATACACCATACCAAAGAAACTGACCGAAAAGGCTAGCATTGAGGGCCTTCGGGTTTACGGAAGTTTGGAGAACTATTTTACCTTTACCAGTTATAAAGGATTTGACCCGGAAGTAAGTGGTGCCAACTATCCCACCATGAAACAGGCATTAGTAGGAATTAGTGTAACATTTTAATTGAGAAGAATATGAAGCGCAAAATATTACTCTTTGGTTCATTCCTTTCACTTATCTCATTGATAAGCTGTTACGAGCTGGACACGGTCCCTTATGACCAGATCAGTGCCGGAACCTTTTGGAAAACCGAAGCACACGCCAAACAGGCTATGATGGGCGTGTACGAACAAATGAAAAACCAGTTTACATTTGGAACCATCAACCTCACCGACAACCTGAGCGATATCGCCATCGGTTACGACGCACAGGCATATGAAGCAGCCGGAAACGGCAGTTATACCGATCGCACCGGTTTTGTGGTTAACCACTGGCGGAGCACCTTTGATGGTGTTCAAAGAGCTAATGCAGTGATTCTGAATGTGGGCCAGATGGATTTGACGGCCGAGAAGAAAGCCCCTGTGATTGCAGAAGCAAAATTCATGCGGGCTCTTTACTATTTCCATCTTCTCGATTTTTTCGGTGGCGTTCCGCTATATGATGAAACTACCGACCTGAACAAGGATTTCAACAACATGCTCAAACCAAGAAGCACACCTGAACAGGTCAGGGCATTCATTATTGCCGATCTTGATGCCGCTGTGAAAGACCTGCCCCTTGCATGGCCTGCTGCTGATTATGGCAGGGCTACCAAAGGTGCTGCCTATGCCCTCCGTGGTAAAGTATTCCTGTACAACAAGGAATGGAAAAAAGCCATTGCCGATTTTGAGGAGATCGTGTATAATAAATCCGGCAATTACGGTTATGAACTCTATGGTAATTATGCCAACCTCTTCAACCTGACAGGCCATTCAAGCAAGGAAATGATCTTTGCCATTCAAAATAAAGGCGGGGTAGGCTTCCCTTATGGCATGCCAATGGCTTTCTACCTGGGTACCCGCAGTACTTTCGGAAGCTGCTGGAACAACGGCATGCCCTCCACGCCATTAGCCGACATGTATGAAAACCTGGATGGTACACCTTTTAACTGGAATGACCATATTCCGGGATTTAATGAAAGCAACACCGTGAAAACTGCTGCCTTCACGGCGACCCATACCAATGGAACCCTCAGAACAATCCCCGATACCACCTTATTGGGTAATATATACCGTGGCCGTGACCCGAGAATGATGCAATCCATCATCGTTCCCTATTCCTATTATATGGGTTGGAATGCCAATGCACCCAGAAAAATGCAGTTTGTAGTGGCCACCGGCGTAAATGAGAATTTCGGCCAGATCAGAAATAATAAAGGTTGGTCAACCTACTTCTGGAGAAAATTCGTTCCGGAAGCCAACCTGAACGGATTGATCACCGACCGTGCACATACTCCGTTCAATTTCCCGCTGATCAGGCTTGCCGATGTGCTGCTCATGCTTTCAGAAGCATACAATGAAGACGGCCAGCTGGACAAGGCAGTCGTGGAACTGAACAAAGTCAGGGCCAGGTCTTCCATGCCCGGACTGAATACCGCCGCATGGCTGACGGTTGCGACAAAGGAGCAGATGCATACCCGGATCATGCATGAACGCGCAGTTGAACTTGCCGGTGAAGGACACCGTTTCAGTGACTTGCGCCGCTGGGGTCTTGCAAAATCAATGCTGAACGGCAAAATTGAAAAAGGGCTCACCGGTGCCAACCTCTTCACGCGCAAATTTGAAGACCGTGATTATCTTTGGCCCATCCCGGCACAGGAAATTGAAGTAAACCCGGAATTAATCCAGAATTCAGGCTGGTATTAATTCATATCCAATAACTTATACCCTTCCGGTATTAATCGCCGGAAGGGTATAAAATTATTTTACAGGCATTTTAAGAAATTTAAAAGGTCATGATCGAATCCACCTCTTTACAAAAATCCCTGTGGCTGCTTGCGTTGGTTTTTCTCTTTTCCGGCTTTGTCCATACCGGAAATGCCAGGGAAGACAGTAAGCCGGCAATCCTGTTTGGCAAACAGATCCCGGAGCACCCCCGTCTGCTTTTTTCCAATGATGATGAAAAAAGAATCAGGGAGCTTGCAGAGAACGATCAGATGCTGAACCAGTTATTCGATTTACTGGCCATAAAGGCTGACGAACTTCTTCAGGCACCGATGATCGAATATTCCCTAAGGGATGTAAATTATGTACAAGATATTCTGACCATCAGCAGGGAGCATGTTTACAGAATTTTTACCCTTGCATTGGCATACCGGCTTAGCGGGGATGAAAAATATGCCCGTAAGGCGGAGGAGAACCTGATCAATGTGTGCAACTACCCAAACTGGAATCCCAGGCATTACCTCGATGTGGCTGAAATGACCACAGCCGTTTCCGTGGGGTATGACTGGCTCCATTCATTTCTCAGTGAAGATACAAAGAGACTGATTCAAAAAACCATCAGGACCCATGCATTGGAACTTGCTGTGAAGGAATATGAAACCGGTGACGAATCCTCATGGGCGAAGCGCGAAACCAACTGGAACGTGGTATGCAATACAGGCATGATTCTGGGAGCCCTCGCCATTGCTGAAGAAGATCCTGCCCTGACTGAGTCGGTTATCAGATCAGGTACCGGCTTCGTTCCAAACTGTCTGAAACATTACGAACCGGACGGTGTCTGCTATGAAGGGCCCGGCTACTGGAACTACACCAATATTTACCTGTCGCTCTTGCTCAAATCCTTGAACGATAACCTGGACAACGATTTTGGCATTTCTTCTCTTTCGGGTGTTAGCAATACGGTAAACTATTATATTGAATCAGTCAGCCCCGGAGGAAGAGTCTTCAACTTCGCCAATTCAGGCGGGACAAATCCTGCGGCAAGCCCGGTTTTCTTTTATTTCAGCCGGGCATTTAACCAGCCTAAGGCTGCTGAATTTTACCGTGACCTGCTTTCTGAAATTTTGAAACATCCTGATACAGCTCCGAAATGGCACTTCTTTTTATCCATCCCCTGGTACGATGACGCTGTCTGCACCAAAGCATTTGCACAGGAAAAACTAAAAGTATTTGATAATCTTTATAATCCTGTTGCCGTATTCAGGGGCGATACCTCAGTCCGACATGCAATTTTCCTGACAGCCAAAGGAGGAGCCCCAGATAAGGCCCACCAACAGCTCGATGTAGGGACATTCGTTATTGAGACCGACGGTATACGATGGACCGATGACCTGGGATCTGACAAATACAGCCTGCCCGGTTTCTGGGATTACAAACCCGGCGGCCAGCGCTGGGACTACTTCCGGAATACCAATTTCAGCCACAACACGCTCTCCATCGACGGAAAGCTTCAATATTCAAGGGGTGAGGGAAACCTGCTGAAACACGATGAGGTCAGCAGCGAACCATATTGTATCTTCGATTTGACAACCGCCTATACCAACCAGGCTTCTTCTGTATTGCGGGGATTTCGGATGCTAAACGACGACCTGATGCTGATCCGTGATGAAGCAAAACTCCTCCCAGGATCCGAATTCCTTGAATGGTCTGTCATTACATCTGCTGACGTTGTGGTGAAAGGAGACCATGCGGAACTGACAAAAGAGGATAAAAAATTCTATATCAGAATATTACATCCTGCCGGATTAATTTTCGAATCCAAAGCAGCCCAAACATTTACACCCGATGAGTCGCCACTAAAAGGCTATACCATCCTGCATTTCAGAACGCAGGTCCAACAAGGGGCAATCCACTCGGTCCAGGTGGCCATGGGGAGTAACCTGAATACCCTGCAACAAATATCTCGCGAAAAAATTCAACCTATAACTAATTGGTAAGACATGAGAACCTTAATTTACTGGATTATTTTAATGTCCTTTCTCGTTTTCCCGACACAAGTTCGTGCATACAAGGAAAGGAACCTGCTCCAGGGCAGGATGGGAACGGAACAGCTGAAAAGTGTGCTGAAGACAAATCAGTCCTGGGTGGATTATCCTGACTATCAAAACCGGGCCGGATGGGATGCCCTTACAGGAGGCATGAAGCAGCAAATCATTGAAAATGGCGAAAAATACCTCACCTTCCCCTGGCGGGTGGTAAAGGCTACCGACTATATCGAATACGAGCGCAGTGGTTCCCGGGATATCATGCAGGAACCCTTCGGAGCCAATAACACAGCCCTCAGCAGTTTGGTGATGGCTGAACTGGCCGAGGGGAAAGGTCGGTTTATCGACCAGATTATCAACGGAGTATGGTTGAGCTGCGAAATGACCACATGGGTCCTTTCCGCTCACCTTCCATCCTACCACACCTCCAGACGATCCCTGGCCGGTCCCGAAGAACAGGTTATCGACCTGACTGCCGGAGACCTGGGATCCCTTCTCTCATGGACATGGTATTACCTGAAAGACGAATTTGACAAGGTGAATCCGGCAGTCTCCAAACGGCTTCGCAGCGAACTTCAGCGAAGGATTCTCGATCCTTATATGGAAAGGAGCGACTTCTGGTGGCAGGCTTTTAATGCAACGCCCCAGACCATGGTCAACAACTGGAATCCCTGGTGCAATTTCAATGTGCTCTCCTGTTTCCTGCTCCTGGAAAACAACCCGGATAAACTGGCCGAAGCGGTGTACCGCACCATGGTTTCAACCGACAAGTTTATCAACTACAATCACGACGACGGTGCCTGTGAAGAAGGCCCTTCCTATTGGGGACATGCAGCCGCAAAGCTTTATGATTACCTGCAGATTCTCTATTATGCAACAGACGGCAAACTCTCCCTCTTTGAAGAACCCATCATCAGGAATATGGGAGAATACATTGGCAGGTCCTATATCGGCGACGGTTGGGTGGTCAATTTTGCAGATGCCTCGGCACGCGGAGGTGGTGACAAAGGCGTAATATTCAGGTACGGAAAAGCCGTTGCCAGCCAGGAAATGCAACAATTTGCTGCTTACCTTCACCATCGTGACCGGAACAAAGGTTACACAGACAATGGTCGTGATATCTTCCGCACCCTTGAAAGCCTGAGGAATTTCCATGAAATGGCCAATACTCCCCCTGTCCTGCCACAAACTGCTTTCTCATGGTACCCGCAAACCGAATTTTGTTACCTCCGGAGCCCGGAAGGTTTCTTCTTTGCCGGAAAAGGAGGATATAACAACGAGAGCCACAACCATAACGATGTGGGGTCTTTTCTGCTTTACTTCAACAATAAGCCGGTTTTCATCGATGTGGGGGTTGGTACCTATACACGTCAGACTTTCAGCAGCGAAAGATATTCAATCTGGACCATGCAAAGCAACTACCATAACCTGCCCCTGATCAACGGGGAACCACAGAAACATGGCGACCGGTTCAGGTCTAAAAATGTTGCATTCGAAGAGAAAAAACAACGCTTTTCGCTTGACATCTCGGGTGCCTGGGAGCCTGATGCAGGCGTAAAATCATGGATCAGGAGTTATACCCTGCAACATGGCCGTGAATTCCTTATCGAAGATAATTTTGCTTTATCGGAGGCCAGGAAAAACAACAGCATTAATTTTATAACCCATTCAAGACCTGATATTTCTGTGCCCGGATCGGTAAAACTGGATGCTGGCGGCACCATAATTCAAATGTCCTTTGATGCAAAGCGGTTCGACGCAAACGTGGAAACCATCCCACTGGATGATACCCGTCTGTCAAATGTGTGGGGCAAAGAGATTTACAGACTGACCTTAACCGACAAAAGCAAACCGTTGAAAGGAAACTACAAATTCATTGTTAAAGCCTTGTAATAAAATGAAATTAGCATTATTAATTATCCTTTTTCCTGCTCTTACACTAATTTTCAGTGCCTGCGGAAATTCTGAAACGACCGGAAAAGTTGACTTTGTATCCGATAACATCAGCTTTGCGGTTGAACAATATAGCCTTCAAACGGCTCTTATCGAAGAATCAGGTAAAGTACTCAATCCGAAAACGATTGACAACGGCAAAATCCGGTATATCAATCCCGAGGAATGGACATCCGGTTTTTTCCCCGGAAGTATGTGGTACCTCTATGAATTAACGGGAGATTCGAAATGGATGTTGCTTGGCGCAAAATATACCGAAGCGCTGAATACGGTGCAATACCTGACATGGCACCACGACGTGGGATTTATGATCGGATGCAGTTACGGTAACGGCTTGCGGCTTTCCGGCAATGAGGCCTACAAAGATGTCATCGTTCAGGCGGCAAAATCCCTGTCGACCCGATACAGGCCGGTCGCCGGCATCCTGCAGTCGTGGAATGTCGACCGCGGATGGCAATCCGAACGAGGCTGGGAATGTCCGGTAATCATCGATAATATGATGAACCTTGAACTTCTGTTCGATGCCACGGAATACACAGGCGATTCCTCCTTTTACCATATTGCGGTCATGCACGCCGATAAAACCATGGAACACCATTTCCGTCCCGATTTCAGTACCTGGCATGTAATCGACTACTCCCTGGCTGACGGTTCTGTAAGGAATAAACACACCGCTCAGGGCTTTGCGCACGAATCAACCTGGGCACGCGGCCAGGCATGGGCCATTTACGGATATACCGTTGCCTACCGCAAAACCGGTGATCCGCGTTACCTTGACCAGGCAGAAAATGCTTTCGCCTTTGTGGCCAACCATCCCAACCTTCCGGAAGACGGAGTCCCCTACTGGGATTTTGATGCTCCGGGCATTCCGGATGCCCTTCGCGATGCTTCTGCCGCCGCCATAATCGCTTCAGCCCTGTATGAACTGTCCACCTATTCCACCAAAACAGACTACCGCACCTGGGCCGATAAAATAATCACCAGCCTGGGAAGTCCTGCCTACCGGGCCCTGCCAGGCGAAAACGGCAATTTCCTGCTTAAGCACTCTGTGGGCAGCATTCCGCACAATTCTGAAGTCGACGTTCCGCTCAACTACGCCGATTATTATTTCCTCGAAGCGCTCAAACGCAAAAAGGATCTTGACCATGTTATACAAAAGACTAACGGATAATAGAATTACTCATCTATGGTAAAACAGGCTGCCATATGGCTGGCTTATTATCTCATGATAACTGCATGTTATTCTGCTATAGGCCAAAATATTATTCCCCTTCCCAACCAGGTAAAAATTACGGAAGAGAAACTGCGTGTTACGCCTGTGGTCACCATCGGTTCGGCCGACCATGAATTTGCATTACTGATACCTGCCACTAAAAAAATCGCTGAAGATTACTTCGGGATCAGGATTAGTCAGACCGGGAATAAAGCCCTGGTGGAATTGCACAGGAATCCGGACATTGTAAAAGAAGAAGCCTACAAGCTGACCATTGCTTCAACCGGAATATCGATCGAAGCAGGGTCGGCACAGGGGTGTTTCTACGGATTGCAATCCCTCTTGCAATTGCTGGACGGTCTGCCTCCCGGGGAAATGCTGCAGGGAGCAATCATTGAAGATGAGCCCATATACCCCTGGCGCGGGCTTATGCTCGACGAATCAAGGCATTTCTTCGGTGTCTCTGAAGTGAAACAGATCCTTGATATGATGGCCATCCACAAGCTCAACAAGTTCCACTGGCATCTCACCGATGTACCGGGCTGGCGGATCGAAATAAAAAAGTATCCCCTGCTGACCACTGTCGGCGGGACCGGAAACCATACCAATCCCGATGCTCCGGCCAGCTATTATACCCAGGAACAGATCACTGAGATTGTCCGGTATGCTGCCGAACGCTTCATCGAAGTTATTCCGGAGATAGACATGCCGGGACATGCCACCGCCGCCGTAAAAGCCTATCCGGAATTCAGCGGGGGAGGATCGGCAAGATATCCTGAATTTACCTTTAATCCCGGGAAGGATGCAACCTATACGTTCCTGACTGATATCTTGCGGGAAGTGGCTGAGTTGTTTCCGACAAATTATATCCATATTGGCGGAGACGAAGTCCATTTCGGAAATGAGAAATGGGCAGTACTTCCGGAGGTCAAAAAATTAATGGATGAAAACAGCCTGAGAGACCTCGTGGCAGTCGAGCATTATTTCCTTGACAGGATGGCCGATTCCATACGCTCCATCGGAAGGCATCTTATCGGATGGGACGAAGTAGTAACTGCAGGAATGAAGCCCGACAATACCCTGGTCATGTGGTGGCGGCACGATAAACCGGCTTTGCTGAAAGAAGCATTGGACAATAAATACGAAGTGGTACTCTGTCCAAGGATACCCCTCTACTTTGACTTCGTCCAGCATGAATCCCACCAATCAGGACGGAAATGGGCCGGCCAGTTTGCACCGGTGGAAAGTGTGTACGCTTTCCCCTCAGAAAAATTTACCGGCGGAGTATCTCCCTTTGCCACGGGAATTAAGGGTATCCAGGCCAATGTTTGGACGGAAGAAATCCACTCCCGCGAACGTCTTCATTTTATGATGCATCCCCGCCTTTCAGCCCTTGCTGAAGCGGCCTGGACCCACGAAAATCGCAAGGATTTTGCCGGCTTCACCAACCGGATGAAAGGGATGTTCAGCCTTTATGAAAGGAAAAATATCGGCTTCTATGATTTCAGAAATCCGGAAAACGCCATTGAGGTGCCCGGACCAAAAAAATAAAAAAATGAGATACCTGTATTTTATTCTGGCCCTTTTTCTATCCGGGAGCTGCAGCAAAGCAGAAGAACCCTTTGAAGAGAAAGAGGGTAATTCCCAAACGCCAGCACATATTCTGAACGGATATAAACTGGTGTGGAGCGACGAGTTCGACGGCATGTACGTTAATACGGCCAAATGGAACTATCGCGCGGAGGGCACGGTACGAAACTACGGGACCGTTTCCAGAAATACGATATCCCTCGACGGAAAAGGCAACGCCGTCATCCAGGTAACCAAAGACAATAACGGTAAATATTACATCGGCCAGCTCGGGACACAGGGGCTTTATGAAACCACCTACGGCTATTTCGAATGCAGGGCTGAAATGAACAAGTCCCTGGGCCCGCATGTGGCATTCTGGCTACAATCGCCTACCCTCGGCAAAACCCTGAATCCTGCCGCCGACGGAGCTGAAATCGACATCTTTGAATACCATCGTAAGGAGCCGGGGTTGATCCACCACAACATTCACTGGGACGGATACGGGGAAAACCACAAGCAAACCGGCAAAAAAGTTCCCAACTTCCCGATCGGAACGGGATTCCATACCTTCGGACTGGAATGGACAAAAGATGAATACATTTTTTATGTAAACGGAATTGAAACCTGGCGGACTTCCACTGCCGTGTCGCAAAGAAGCCAGTATATAATTCTTTCCACCGAACTTACCGGCTGGGGAGGCGACCCGGCAACCGGCAGTTTTCCGGATGCCGTACAATTTGACTACGTAAGAGTATATAAACCTAAGTAATCCTGTCAGTTAAGCCAAACTTCAAAATCTTACGAAGATTAACGGCTATAAATTTCAACCTCAACAAAAAAAAGAGAGCCAGACTTTGGCCTGACGCTCTCATCCTCTGTAGCATAAAACGGGGGTCGAACCCGCGACCCTCAGCCTGGAAGACAGGACAGGCCTGTTCACGGATAAACGCGATGTGGTCATTATTCCGGAACCAGAGTATACATTTACCGGAAGATACCTCCCTGAAAGATCTCATAGAAAGTGGTTACCGTAAAGATTGGGTGGTCTGCTGTCAGAAACCACTTGCCGGTCCGCAGGCGATCATCAACTATCCGGGCAATTTTACCCACTGCGTTGCCATTTCAAATAACCATATAATAAAGCTGAGGCAGGGAAAGATGACTTTCCGTTACAAGGACTACCGGATCAACCGGGCCGAAAAATCCATTACCCTTGAGGTTGCTGAGTTTACCAGGCGTATCCTGCAGCATATCCTGACTGATGGATTCTGCAAAATCCGGCATTATAGGCAATACTAAAACAGACTTAGCCGACATTGACAACAAACTTTTTCAAAATAAAAGATTACTTAAATAAAAACCGACATAGAAATCATACTTTAGTTAACTGACAAATAACAACACAAATTGACAACAATTAAACCCAATATATTGTAACTTTGCAGGTAAATGGCAAAAGCAGACTACATCATATCGTTAATCAAATCGCATTACAACAGCGAACCCGAGAGGTTCACTACTATTGCATTGCAGATTGCTGCCCACGAAGCCAAGCTGGGGCATCCGCTTGTTGCCAACGAGATAAAAACCATCGTAGACAAGGCAAAGGAAACCAAGCAAAAAACCAAGGCATTTACCCCCGATTTGCAGGGTTTGATATTGGAAAATGTACCTGCCGTCAATCTTGCAGATATTATTGCTTCGGAAGACATAAAGTCCAAGATCAAGCGCATCATTTCAGAGTTTGTACAACGGGACAAGCTCCGAAAGCACGATTTGGAAAACCGCAGAAAAATTTTACTTTCAGGACCCTCAGGTACAGGTAAAACCTTAACAGCTTCAATTATTGCCAACGAGTTGAACCTGCCACTTTATACCATTTTAATGGACAAAATGGTAACAAAGTTTATGGGCGAAACCAGTGCTAAATTGCGTCAGGTGTTTGATTTAATTGAGCAAAAACAGGGCGTTTATTTGTTTGATGAATTTGATGCCATTGGTGGGGAACGCAGCCGCGATAACGATGTGGGAGAAATGCGGAGGGTTTTAAACTCGTTTCTTCAATTCATTGAACGGGACAATTCCGACAGCCTAATCATTGCTATTACGAACAATAAACAACTGTTAGATCAAGCCCTTTTCCGCAGGTTTGACGATGTGATTTTATACCACCTGCCAAGTGTTGACGAAAAACGGGATTTGCTGAAAAACCGGCTTGCCCAATTCAGTAAAAAAATAAAATTCGATGATTTATTACCAAACATAAACGGACTTAGTCACGCTGAGATATCGCTTGCCTGCGTTGATGCCATTAAAGAAACCATCTTGAATGATAAGCAGCAGATGAATAATGATTTAATCTTAAAAGCAATCAAAGACCGTAATGCAGCGTATCACAAATAAGTGTAAAGAATGGCATCTTACAAACACATCTTCATTCAGGGAATTGTAAAAAGTGAGAAATATAAAGTTAGGGGCACACCCATAACACCTAAACCTTTGCCTGTAAGAGACCGATTCTCCCATAGCCAAAGACTTTTAAATCAGTTTGCAGGGATTTGGCAACAAAAAGAACAACTGCAACAAAGGCGCAGTGCAGAACAAATTGCGACAAGAGAGGGAACATACATACAGTTTACCAGTGCCGCAGACCACGATTTGATTACGAAAAGTCTGGAAAGCATGCGGGGTAAAAAGTCTGAAAAATGGATAAGACTTTTGAATATTAAATCAGAATTGTCAGAAGAAAATCAAGTTGTCACCAAGGCTCTTGTATATGTTCCAAATGGGAAAGAAGGGCATTTTATTAAAAAAATACAGGATTATCAAACCCAAAATTTCGGAAACTCTGAAAATCCACTTAATGCAGATTTAGTAAATAGCATAGAAGATGTAAGCATAGCTTTGCTGGAAGGTTTATGGACTGATAATTATCAGCTTATTCCAACAGATATCGCCAAATGGTGCGAAGTGTGGCTGAATGTAAACACAAAAGATAATCAGGAACAGGAACAAATTGCACAGTTCCTTGAAACACTTCAAAGCATTGGCATTCAAGCCAAACAAAGCAACAATCAAACACAAGTTATTGTCTTTCCCGAAAGAGCCGTTTTGTTGATAAATGCCAACCGTGAACAGTTGGTTGAGTTGATGCTGCAAAGCGATTTGCTGGCAGAGTTCAGAGCAGGACAAGAACCCGCTGGATTTTGGATAAACGAAAGTAGCGTTGAGCAACAAACCTGGGTTGATGATCTATTGCAAAGAGTACAAATTGTAGAAAGCAACATCAAAGTTTGTTTGTTGGATTCGGGTGTAAACAACGGACACCAACTTTTGCGACCTATTATTGATGATTCAAATACATTGACGGTTGATAAAGCATGGGGAACAGACGACCACGAACCAGGAGCAGGGCACGGGACGCTAATGGCGGGCATTGCAGGTTACGGACAAATGGAACAATTACTTGTTTCTGCAAATGCAGTCCCGCTCACACATAAACTTTGCTCCGTAAAAATTCTGCCACGTCCCAATCAGGCACAAACACCAAGAGAATTGTGGGGCGATGTAACCGCCCAGGGCATTGCAAGGGCAGAAATTCGAAACCCGGAGATGGTGTTGATTTATTGTATGTCCGTTACTTCAACCGAAGAGGTTAATATGGGCCGACCTTCTTCATGGTCAGGGGCAGTGGATAATTTGTCTTTTGGCGAAGGCGAAAACCAACGGTTGATAATTGTTTCCGCAGGAAATATCTGGGATGAAGAATTGTGGCGAAATTATCCTAACTCCAATTTAGTATCATCGGTTCAAAATCCGGCACAAGCGTGGAATTCCCTTGTTGCAGGCGCATATACTGAGAAAATCAAGGTAAATGACCCGAATTTTCAAAATCACACACCTGTTGCGAATGAAGGACAACTTTCACCTTTTAGTTCAACTTCATTAGTTTGGGAACAAAGCAAGTGGCCTATTAAACCCGATGTAGTCTTTGAAGGCGGAAATCTTTTACGAGCACCTGACTCCAGGGTAACACCACACGAAGATTTGGAATTACTGTCCACTTCGAGGTCGTTCAACACAAAACCGTTTGATTCTATAAATGCCACAAGTGCTGCGGCGGCGCAAGCTTCGTGGTTTGCGGCAAAGATTGCCTATGAATATCCAAGTGCCTGGGCCGAAACTATCAGGGGCTTGATAGTTCATTCAGCTAACTGGAATGCTGCTATGCTTGCTCAATCCCAGGTTCAACGAGGCAACCGTGCGAGTTTTAGAAATTTGTTGAGAACCTTTGGTTTTGGCGTTCCCGATTTAGACCGTGCTTTGTATAGTCGGGAAAGTGCATTGACATATATAGCACAGGAAACTATTCAGCCGTTTAATTTCAAAGAAGGAACCAGTAATCCTGAAACAAACGAAATTCATTTCTTCAATCTTCCCTGGGCAAGCGATTTGTTGCTGCAAATGGCCGAAACCCCCGTGAAACTAAAAATCACACTTTCCTATTTCATAGAACCCGGGGCAGGTGAAATCGGTTGGAAAGATAAATATCGCTATCAGTCGCACGGTTTGCGTTTTGATGTAAACAACGTAAACGAAAGTGAAGAAATTTTCAGAAAACGAATAAACATCGCTGCAAGAGAGGAAGATGAAAATTTCAATGGAAATTCGGGTGCTGAACGTTGGAAAGTTGGCAAAGACAATCGCAGCAATGGTTCAATACATTCAGATTATATGGAAATGACAGCAGCAGAACTCTCTGAATGCAATCACATTGCGGTTTTTCCTGTTATTGGCTGGTGGCGTGAACGCAAACATTTGGGAAAAGTAGAAAATCAAACCCGTTATTCGTTGATTATTTCGCTTGAAACACCTGCACAAGACGTTGAACTATACACTACAATTAAAAGTATGATTGAGGTACCAGTCGAAATAAACACCCAATAAAGCACAGCCCATAATAAATAACCCAATACCAAACTAAAATGAAAAAATTATTTTCCTATTGCCTTGACAAATGGTGGATATTGCCTCTTTCCTCCGCCATCTTAATCGGAATGGCTTTCATGTTCTCTAACGTATGGCCATTGATGCCGGGTTTATTAATAATCGCATCATCTGTAATATTACAGTTTATCAGGAAAGGATGGAAATCAGGGTGTCTGGCAAGTGTAATCCTGTTTGTCTTTTTATGCCTATCGGGATATTGGTTCATTTCACAAATCATTTCACCCAGTCCGGACAGGATACACCGCCAATACGCAAAACGCTATGAAAAAAGAACTGAGATACAAAAGATTATAGGTCTGGAAATTCCAAAATTCGAGGTGATTGATTCACGCCTGACACATCTGAGCAATTTTGATTTTGAATTCAATGTTCAGGCCACCCTTGAATTTCACACTATCCCTGATCACAACTTCTTTTCAAGACTTGACAGCATCTGTATGCTTCCGGTTCCTGAGGTTTTAGAAGAAAACACAAGCTTCTTCTATTACAGCCTGGAGAATATTTACCCATGTTGGTCCAAAGAAGGTGATCAGTACAGATACAACAGAAACATTGGTTTTGGCGAGAACTTACTTCACAGTCAGGATGCATACTTTCATTTTACTATAACCAGGGGCTCAGCTACGGCCGAATTGGAATATGGGAATTACTGAAAATTCGTTACAAGCTATTGCCAGGGGATAATAACCAGCCTGCCGGTTGAGTGGTATAACCAAACATTAAAAGATAAAATAATGATCAGGGTTTATTGCTGCCTTGCCGTTTTCAGCTAACGTTGCTATTGATTATATTAATCAAATTTCATAAATTTGAACAAACCAAATCATGATTTTAACTTTCATGCAAATACATCCAGATTTTATGAGGCATCGTATGAGAAGTATACAGAGCGGCGAGTTAGCGGTCACCCAAAAAGACGAAAAAATAGACATTCATTATAAAATTAAAAATTAAAGACTTTATAAACGATGAATGATTTAGTATCTCCAGAATAACAAATAAAACTTGTAAAATCACTTGAATTAGCATTATGGGACGAATATAATTCATATAAAGAAGTCGAAATATATGTAAAAAAATGGCTTAGATCAGAGTGGGATATAAATGGCGGTTGGGAAAATTTTGAGATTGTTTATAAAGACAAAGAGAATAAAAATATCGATTTATTTACAACACTTCACAACATGAATGGTGAAGACCTTTTGAAAGTTGCGATTGGTTTAGGAGTTGACACACCAGACTTTATACCTATTGTTACAACCTTTAAAAATGTTATTAAATCGGAACATAATACCGCCTATGATACTTTTAATAAAGCATATAAACAAATTGAGACTGACCCAAGTATTGCTGTAGGCTTGGCAAATTCGGCATTGGAAAGCATCATAAAAGAAATAATCAAGGACGAAAGGATAAGTTGTAAAATTACAGGGAATGAGACAATATTTAAATTGACAACTATAATTTTAAAAGAATTTACTAAGTACATGACAAAAATTTGCAACACTCTTTAAATCTATTTATATCATTGCTAAATAGCATGTTAGCAACATAATCCAAGCCGTATTTGAATAAGCTCTTGGCTCTTCTCCCATGTCGCTTGACTTTAATCGGGATTA
>JAUWAB010000136.1 GCA_030602265.1 Prolixibacteraceae bacterium
GCTGTAAATCGAACCTGAAAATCCGCCGCCAAACTTTCCCCATGCCGACGCAACGTAAATGTTCCCGGGCAAGGCAGACAGATAGTCCATGGGCCTGCCGGGATTTTGTGCAAATCCGTAGACCGCTCCTTCCGGGTTCAGGGTATAGCGCCTGACGGTCAGTGGGGTCCCGACCTCAACAAATTCCATTGCCTCTCGAAATCCGGGAATAAGTTTTTCGCAGCGGGTAATGATGGTTTCAGCCACCTGATCTTTCTTTTTCAGGTATGCTTTTCGGTCAAGGCCTTCCCAATCCGTGGCGTAGTCGATACAACATACCGCTGCGACGCCTTTCCCGCCTCTGGCAAGATCAGAATTGAGCTGGCTGTAGTCCACCAGGGTGAAACTGCGGGTCTCAAATCCTGAATGATTATTTTGAAGAATGTCTCTTTGCGTTTTGATGGTGGGGTCAAAGATAAAAGTGGAGTAGTGCCGGTTCCCCACCTCCCTGAGGGCTTTGCTGAATCCAAAGTATACGGTAAGCAGCGAGGCCCCGGTTTTCAGGGCTTTGATTTTTTCTGAAAGTTCAGAACGGAATTTCTCCGGAAGAAGTTTTCCGGCGAGGGTGGGAACCGCAGCGTTCACCACAATAACCCCGGCATGATCCGTAAAGACCTCCTTCGCTTTTCCTTTACCGCTTTCATAACGGACACCCGAAGGCTTGTCATCGTGAAAAAGGATTTCACAAACCAGGCTGTTCAGCTTGACGGTCCCTCCGTTTTCTTCAATCACGGAAACCAGAGCATCGGAAAGCTTCTGCGACCCTCCCTTTATAAAACTGGCCCTGCCGCCATAATAGCTGCCCTGGGCAATCAGATAATAGTTAAGTGAAATCGAATAAGGATCGTCATGGAAATATCCCAGGTTTCCCAACAGGATAAGTTTCAGATCTTCATTCCTGATGTGTTCATCAAGAAATCCGCCGAGGCTCATTTCCTTATTGCCGCCACCCCCGGCAAGAATTTTCCGGGCATTCAGCAAATAATGGAAATAGGTTTTAAGCCCCTCTTCGTCTTCCGGGAAAAGCCGGGTTAATTTTTCGCGGGCTACCTCAGGGTCGTGCGGAACCACCACATCATACCGGTCGTTTACGAACCTGTAAAATTCAGGTGCTTCCAACAGGGTAACCTTGTCGGTCAGCCCAAGGTCGCGGAATATTTTAACCTTCAGGTCACCCGGACCAGGTCCGTCCATTTCATGCAGGCCCACTTCAAAAGTGAAGTCCTTGCGGGTGAATGTGGTGGCACAACCGCCCGGCCGGTCGTGCTGCTCCAGCAGGAGGATCTTTTTTCCCTGTTTTGCCAGTTTGGCCCCTGCAGTGAGTCCGCCCAGTCCGGCCCCAATTATAATAATGTCGTATTCCATGTCAAGCGTGTATAAATTGTTTTCTTCGGTCACATACCAGTCTGCCAGAATCATTCTTGCGGGAAAGCTCATTGCACCTGGTTATTTCTCCCAGTCCGACCATGCGGGGTTGCCCGGATGTTCAGGCAGGAATTCCTGCCGCTGATTATTGTTCCGGAATGGGATACCTTTTTAATGGCTTATTCCTGTCGAAAAGGTACCGGTAAGTTATGTAATGCTTCGCGGAAACACTTTCCACGGCCATAAAAATTTTCCGCATTTTGGGATTGAAATCGGCCACCCACGAAAATTCAATTTCGGTATAGTGGGGTTTTTTAGCCATTACCTTTGCAATATTGAGAATGATTCCCGATTCAACCCCCATTCCCTGGAAGCGGGGAATTACCCCCATCAGCACACCCCGTGCACGGGTCATGGTTTTTTTCCTTTTAAGGTAAAGAAATTTCAGCATCGAAACCAGGTCGAGTTTCCCATTCAGCCTCTTCAGGATCTGGTTTACATCAGGATACATCAGGTAAATGGCAATGGGTTCGCCCTTGTAGTAGGCAATCCAGATAAACTCTTCGTCAATAATGGCCTTTGCTTTTTTCAGGGTCTTTTTAACGTACTCTTTTTCAAGCGGTTTGAAATTTTCCTTGAAGGTAGTCCATGCCGTATTGAAAACTTCACAAAAATCACCCGAGAACCGGTCGGCATGTTTCCATTCAAAGTGTTTAAACGTGTAATCGGGTTTGGCGGCAATCCATTCGGCGATTTTTAAAAATCTGGAAGGAAGCTCCTTGGTCAGGTCGAGGTGAAATCCCTCCTGTTTATAGTAGGTTTGAAAGCCGTAAGATTCAAAGAGTTCCTGGTAGTAGGGGTAATTATAGGCGATTTCGTAGGAGGGGTGGGTAAAGCCGTCGACCAGCAAGCCCCAGTATTTGTCGGTTTCCCCGAAATTTATGGGGCCGTCCATCGCTTCCATGCCCTTTTCTTTCAGCCAGTTGCGGGCGGTGTCGAAAAGCAGGTGTGCTGCCTGTTTATCGTTTATGCACTCAAAAAAGCCCATTCCCCCGGTAGGCTGATCCTGTTTGTAGGCCGTATTGCGGTCAATAAATGCAGCTATCCTGCCGATAAGCTGGTTTTTACCGTCGTAAAGCAGCCAACGTGTGGCTTCACCGTGGTTCCAAAACACATTTTTTTCAGGATCGAATATGGATTCGATCTCCTTGTCGAGCGGGCACACCCAGGTATCATCGTTTTTATAGATGATACGCGCCACATCATGAAACGCCTTTCTTTCCGGCTTGTTTTTTACTTCGACTATTTTCATTAGAAAATATTATATCTTAATTGTTTATTGTCAGATCGTTACCGTTATGCGTTCAATCCCGGAGGGATTGCATGTTTATAGTCAGACGGGCATAATGAGAACCCTTGCTGCCCCGCTGTAATCGCAAGGCATCGAAGGCGATTAGAACAGGAGACCCCGGGTCTAACCATTGGTTGATACCTCTGTTCTACCCATATGTCACCCCTACGGGGCTCATGACATGCATCCACAGTGGGTTTATCAATCCATCCTGCATTTGCGAGCTGCAATCGCTTTTTTTCAATGTATACCTTGCCCAATTACGTGTTAGCTTCTTTTCTGTATATCCCGTCAATGATTTCCTGATATTTTGCCTCTATTACTTTTCTTTTCAGCTTCAGGGTGGCCGACAGTTCGCCTGAAGCGGGGGTCCATTCATCGGCTAATATCCTGAAGCGCATGATGCGTTCGGGTTCCGACAAGGATTTGTTGAGTTTGTTTATTTCCTCACCAATGACCTGTTTCACCCGGGGCAATGCAATCATGTCTGCAGGGTCCTGACCAATGGCTATCTGTTGTGTGGCGCACCACTCCTTCAGGTACTTGAAGTCGGGCAGGACCAGGGCACTGGCGAATTTCTGGTGTTCGCCGATTACCATGGCCTGATCGATAAAGGGTGATTCCTTCAGCTTGTTTTCGATAGGCTGAGGGGCAACAAACTTGCCATTCGACAGCTTGAATATCTCTTTGATCCTGTCGGTGACCGTCAGGAAAATGCCGTCGGTCCAATGGCCCACATCGCCGGTATGAAACCATCCTTCCCCGTCTATGGCCGACCGGGTCAGGGCTTCGTCTTTATAATAGCCAATCATCAGGTTGTTTCCGCGGGTAAGTATTTCTCCGTCGTCGTTAATTTTGACCTCCACCCCATCGATAAGGGCACCGACTGTACCCAGTTTACAAAGAGGTTGGTCCTGCCGGTTGATGGTGATGATGGGAGATGTTTCGGTCAGCCCGTACATATTGAGGATTTTTATGCCCGCTGCCCAGAAAATTCTTTCGAGGCGGGGCTGCAAACTGGCACCTCCACATCCGACCAGGCGGACGCAGCCCCCCAGGGCCTCCCTCCATTTGCTGAAAATCAGCTTGTCGGCGATTTTCAGTTTCTGTTCGTAAATCCATCCGTTTTCACCAAAAGGCTTGAATTTTAATCCAAGCCGTACGGCCCAGAAGAACAGTTTTTTCTTTACCCCCGAAAGGCTTCTTCCTTTGGCCATCACATTGTCGAAAACCTTTTCCAGGATGCGGGGGACCGCATCAAATCCGGTGGCCATGATTTCTCTCAGGTTTACGGCAATGGTGCCCATATTTTCGGCGTAATAGATGCAGGCACCGGAATATTGGGTCTGGTAATTGCCCATGCGACCGCCGACATGACAAAGCGGAAGGATATTCAGGTACCTGTCTTCGGGCCCCAGTTTAAATACTTCCGCTGCTGCCCGGAAGTTACTCACCAGGTTTTTGTGCGAAAGCAATACCCCTTTTGAGGTGCCGGTAGTTCCTGAAGTGTAGATAAGCACAGCGGCGTCGGAGGGCGTTATCGCTTGTTTAATCTCCTCCAGTTTTTTGATGGTGGCAGGCACGCAGTGTTTCCCTTTTTCGACGATCTCCATCCAGTGTGAGTTGTGATCGGTTTTGTCGAAAGTATAAACCCACTCCACCTTTTTTACACGGTCGCAGACCGGTTTTATATCCTGATAAACCCTGCTACCCGATACGATCACCATCCTGGCGTCGGAATGTTCGAAAACGTACTGGTATTCACTGCCCGACAGTGAGGTATAAACCGGCACATGAATCACCCCGGCCATGGTCATTCCCACATCGATAAAATTCCACTCTGGACGGTTGTTGCTTATGCTTGCAATTTTGTCGCCCTTTTTGAAGCCCATTTCCAGAAGCCCTAAGGCAAACCACCGGGTTAAGTTGTAGTATTCCCGGGCATTGTACCTGATCCATTTTCCATCGGTTTTCGCGGCAAAAACATCGGAGTCGGGAAATAAATTCAGGAACCTTTCGGGCAGGTCAAAGATGCGGCTGATTTCCATGCTGGTTCTTTTATTTCCATGCTAAGTTAATGATTGTTTGGTAATTATCAAACTTAGTGCGGGAAACAAATTGCATTAATTTGATTAGGTCAGCTTAGTCGATAAACCTTTCGTGAAAGTAAAAACCCCTCCATTCAATTCAAACAGTATCGGTTTTACAAAGAAAGGAGGGGAAAAACCTGTAACACTCAAGTGCTAATCAGCATTACTTCTCAATTCCTGAATATTTCTTATAAATAGCCCTGTATCCCAGGAGTCGTCCGATGGGAGCGATCATATTCATTAAAACCTTTTGAACACCCAGAGGGATATCGGCAAGATAGGTTTTACTGTCGAGGTATTTAAGCGCAACCAGTTCCTGAACCAATCCGTACTTACCATTTTTGCTTTTTCCATCTGCAGCGAGACCAACCAGGTTCTCGATTAAATAGTCAAAGTCATA
>JAUWAB010000083.1 GCA_030602265.1 Prolixibacteraceae bacterium
TCCTGATAATGTTGCGCCTGTCAAAGTTACTGTTTTGCCCGTGCCCACATCTTTCGTGTCGAATGAAGCCGTTCCGCCAACTAACGAAACATCGTCGCCGGTTTCCACATCGTTAAGCGTACGGGTCAGAACTACAGCAGCAGTAGTGCCATCATAAACCTTGTTATCAGCAGTGAAATTACCCGTGATCGGTTTGGCATCAACCGTCAGCGTAGCGGTGTTGCTATTTGCCTGAGTAACCGTAAGATATCCTGAATCGCCTGCAAAGGATGCTGAAATAGTATAATTTCCGGCATCTAACTTTCCAAGTGAAAGAACATTTGTCAAATCTAATGTTAAGGTTGCAACCCCGCTACTATTAGTATTAGCTGTCCCAACACTTGTTCCATCCAAATAGAAGGTAATCGTTTTATCTGAAATTCCAGTTAAAGTCTGGTAATTGGAATAGAAAGTGGCAGTCAGATCTACTGACCCACCATAGGTTGAAGTCTGAGGATCAGCAACTAATGCGCCATAGTTGGCGGTAATTTCTTTAGAAACATTATTTGATTCTGTATTAAAGGAATTGTTAATTGTAACCAAGTTTGTTGTTCCGCTTCCTTGTCCACCACCAGTTTGTGTTCTTTTAATTGTATAATTTAGGATTTTCCTTTTTACTAATGTTGATATTACTGGATCTGGTGCATAATTGAATGTAATATTTGTATTCTGTACAGTGGCAACCGATGAAGATGAAGGCGTCGTAAAAGTTTGAGTATTCGGGCTAACTCCGGTTAACGTGACAGTAATATCTATTCCAGATGGTAAACCTAAAGAATTAAATAAATATCCACCATCCGTAAAAAACGTCTCCGCATAGCATCCTGATTCCTGGCCGTGGGCCTCGAGGCGGAAGGAGGTTCCCAGTTCCTGCTCAAGTACCAGCCAGTAATAGAGGATTTCACCAAAAGCATCGGCAGTAGTATACTCCGGTTCGTGCTCATGTTCCGGGATCCCCGGCTCAATGTGGATAAAGTGCAGCTCTACCACTTCGCCCGGTGTCCAGCCGGTACCGGTAATGATTACCGATTCCCCCGGCGCATAGTCATCCTTGTCGGTTACAACAGTGGCCTGACACTCGGTCGTGTCTTGTTCCATTGCCTGGCTGGCCATACTTAAACCCAAAAACAGGGCCAGCATGGGCAGCAGGTACCATAGTGCTTTCGTTCGATGTAAAATTCTTTCTTTCATAGTCTTAATCGTTAAATTTGAGTAATTGTCATTCTGTAGTTATCAGGGATAGCGTATCTCTTGGTATTCAGCAGGCCTGGAAACGCCATAATTCCGCGAAAGGGTGTTCCGCTTCCGTCTTGACCCACTAAACGGTCAAATAATCAGGGTGGTATATTCATAAGTATGATATTGGTAATAACTTATTCAACTCAAAAAAACACGACCGGATGGCATTGCATCTGGCTGAAAAAAATAGATCCATGCATGATTCAGTGTTGTCCCGGGAATATTTATCCAATACAGATACCGGGGTTAAACCGTTTCATAAACCGTAAAACCCTTATAATTTAAAATTCCTGTGATATCCCTTTCGTCCCATTCAATACCCCCAAATTGCATCTGTAAATCCGCTGTAATTTAAACCATTTTATCCAACAAAACAAATTTTATTTAACAAATCTGTCAGCCCAGTCATACATTGAACTATAATGCTGTTTATCAAACACATTCTGACAAGAGCCGGTAAAATTGATCCTTAGTAACCCGAACCTGAAGGAACCCGTACAACCTCCCAAAACTACCCGTATACCTGAGGTTATTTATTTTTTTACCTCTTCCTGAACAGCTTTCCAATCGTGTCCAGCAGGGCATCCAGCCGCTCAAAGTTCTCGTTCAGCGGATCATACATCGACGGATTGGCCGGATTGAAATGGTCGGACCCAGAAACGCCCGCCTGTTTCGGGTAAACCAGGATGAAATTGTTGTCGGGGAAGTAGTTGTTCAGGTAATGGGAAATCTTCGACATCCACCCCTGCCAGGAAGGATAATCCTTCCGGCTCATCACAAACAAGAGGTTATCGTTTTGCCGGATCTCCCTGCCCAGGATCAGGAAATCATCCCAATTGGAAAATGCCCTGAAAGTGGCATCCACCGGATGGTTCTTGTGGATTTCCCTTAAAAACCCCAACACCTCTTCCGAGCCGTAAAAAACCAGTTTTGATCCGGTTTGCTTGCCGATATTCCACACCTTCAGCAACCAGAAGGGGAATCCGGATTCCTTCTCAGCATGGTCAGGAACGAAGATCAGGTTCCGGCTGATGGTGGAGAAGGGCTGAACAGGCCTGTATATCAGGGTGGTTGTATTGCACTTCTGTAAAATTCCCTGGGTGAGATCGCCCAAAAAGGTGTCAGACAATCCTTTCTTCTGGTGCAGTCCGATGATAAGGTCGGTAATCTTGTGCTCCTGCACCACACTGTTTATCCCGTTGGCCACATTGGAATCATAACGGACAACCGGCTGTAGATGGTTATCGGTGGACGAAGCGGTTTTCTCTGCCAGCTCCATCAGTTTCCGGGCATGCTTCTCGGCATTGGGGTCTGCAATGAGGTTATCCAGAATATTGAGCCCGAAGAGCTTGCTGAACCGCTTCGAGGACTGTACCGTCACACTCAGGTTTACCAGTTCCTCGACATTATCTATATTGCTCAAAGGGATCAGTATCCTCTCCCCCTCGCCTTCTTCCTCAAATTCTTCCGCATTTACCTCCTGCTGCACGAGATTCTGTCCTCCCCTCTGGGTAGCAAAGGATGCCATGGTACAGGTTACCAGAATCATCAGGATGGTCCCGTTCAGGATACTTTCGCTCAGCAGCCTGACCGGTTCACCGGATGCATCCTGCCCGGTGATGATGTTATACCCGACCAGCACGGCCGCCAGCGTTGCCGCTGCCTGAGCATTGCTCAGCCCGAAGATGATCCGGCGCTGATCTGCCGAAAAACCAAATGTCTTCTGGGTCGCCCAGGCGGCTAAAAATTTTGCCACGGTAGCGGTGACCGTCATAAAAATAGCCACGATAATGGTCTCACGGTCCGTGAAAAATGTCCGGAAATTAATTAACATCCCGACGCCGATCAAAAAGAAAGGTATAAACAGGGCATTGCCCACGAACTCAATACGGTTCATCAGCGGAGAGGTGTGCGGAATCAGCCGGTTCAGGGCCAGTCCGGCTAAAAACGCCCCGATAATGGCTTCTATTCCGGCGGCCTCGGCAAGGAACGCGCCTAAGAAGACCATCGCCAGGACAAATATGTACTGCGATATATTGTCGCTGTTGTTCTTGAAAAACCACCTGCCGATCACCGGAAAAAGAAATACGATGATCAGCGCAAAAACGATCACGGATACCGAAAGCCGCACAAAAAAACCTTCGGTTATGTTTCCTGTGGCCATACCGGCGATTACGGCTAAAACCAAAAGCGCCAGGGTATCGGTGATCAGTGTACCGCCAACAGCAACACTTACAGCGGGATTCCGGATGATCCCCAGCTTGCTGACGATCGGATAGGCGATCAGGGTATGGGAGGCGAACATACTGGCTAACAATACCGAGGTGTTCAGGGGAAATTTCAGCAGGTAATAGCTCCCTAAGGTACCCAGAGTCATCGGGATAGTAAAGGTATAGATCCCGAACACCAGGCTTTTCCCGCTGTTCTTCCTGAAATCGGCCATGTCGATCTCTAAACCGGCTAAAAACATAATGTACAGCAAACCAACTGTACCAAACAGTACTATACTGCTGTCGCGGGCCATCAGGTTGAAACCGAATGGGCCGATCAGGATACCGGCTATTATCAGGCCGATCAGATGCGGGATCGAGAGTTTGTTCAGAATAAAGGGGGTAAACAGAATGATAAACAGGATCAGGGCAAAGATAAGGACCGGATTAGTCAACGGTAACGTAAGGTTAAATGCGGATAACAGTATCATGGCCTATAATTTGGGTATAATTATAAGTAAAAAACAATTTCCCGGTATACGAGGTTGTTACTTCCTGGAAATTAATTTACCGATAGTACCTACCAGTCCTTCAAGCCGTTCAAGATTATCGGCGAGTGGTTCATACATGGAGGGCATGGTCGGATTGTAACCCTCCTCGCTATCTACACCGGCCTGCTGCGGATAAATCAGGATAAAGTTGTTGTTGATGAAATATTTGTTCAGGTAGGTCGAAGCCTTGGCCATCAGTGTATGATAGGAAGGATAATTTTTTCTGCTCAGTACAAAAACCAGATTGTCATTGTTTTTTACATCGCGGCCCAGGATCAGAAAATCGTCCCAGTCGGAAAACTCCTTAAATTCAGCTTCCACCGGATGTTTTTTATGTACCTCCTTCAATAATTTCAGTATTTCCTTGGAACCGTAAAAGACCAGTTTTGCCCCGGTATTTTTTCCGATATTCCACATTTTAACCAGCCAGAACGGAAATCCCTGTTCTTTATCTGCATGGTCGGGAACAAAAATCAGGTTACGGCTGATGGTCCCGAAGGTCTGTACCGGCCGGTATATCATGGTAGTGGTATTGCATTTCTGAAGAATCCCCTGGGCAAGGTTACCCAGGAAAGTATCGGAGATTCCCTTCTTCTCGTGCAGCCCGATGATGATGTCGGTAATCTTGTGTTCCTTTACGACACTGGCAATCCCGTTCACCACGTTGGTATCGTAACGAACCACGGGAACCAGTTTATTGTCCGTGGCGGCAGCAATCTTGGAGGCCTTCTCCATCAGTTTTTCGGCGTTTTTCTCTGCAATTACGGGATTATCCGTCGAATTCAGAATATTCAGGCCCACCAGCTGGCTGCCCTTCTGGGGTGATTTGACCGTCACACTCAGGTTGACCAGTTCTTCCACATTCTCCATATTGCTGAGGGGTATCAGTATGCATTCCGACACCTCCTCATCCAGCGGATCTTCCATGGCCGACTCACTGGCAGCCAGGTTTACCGCTCCCCTTTGGGTGACGAACGAGGCCACCGTGCAGGTAATCAGGATCATCAGGATGGTCCCGTTCAGCACACTGTCGTTGAGCAGCCGGATCGGTTCACCGGAAAGGGTATAGCCAATAATTACATTATAACCGACTAACACAGCCGCCAGGGTTGAGGCCGCCTGGGCGTTGGTCAGCCCGAAGATTATCCTGCGTTCATCCACCGAATAGCCAAACGACTTCTGGGCAAGCCAGGCCGCGATATACTTTGAAAAATTGGCGATGATGGTCATAACCGCGGCAACAATAATGGTTTCCGTGCTTACGAAAAATGCTTTCATATCGATCATCATCCCCACACCGATCAGAAAGAATGGTATAAAAAGTGCATTGCCCACAAATTCGATCCGGTTCATCAGAGGTGATGTGCGCGGGATAAGCTTATTCAGCGCTATCCCCACCAGGAAAGCTCCCACAATGGGCTCAATACCGCCTACCTGGACAAGGAAGGCCCCCATAAAAACCAGGCCAAGCACAAAAATATATTGTGATATATTGTCGTCGTGATTTTTAAAAAACCACCGCCCGATCAGCGGAAATACAAACAATATAATGGAAGAAAACAGGATCAGGCTTCCGATCAGTTTAATCCAGAAGGAGTTGTCGATCTCCCCGTTACTCATCCCGACGATCACGGCCAGTACGAAAAGAGCGGCAATTGTGGTAATGATGGTCCCGCCAATGGAAATGTTTACCGCCCGGTTTTTGACAATGCCGTATTTACTGACAATCGGATAGGTGATCAGTGTATTGGAGGCAAACATACTGGCTAACAGAATCGAGGTAATCCAGGAAAAATCAAGCAGGTATACACCGGCAAAAGTACCCATAAGCATGGGCAGCATAAAGGTATAAATCCCGAATATCATGCTCTTTCCTGAATTTTTTTTGAACTCGGTAATATCCATTTCAAGGCTGGAAATGAACATGATATAGAGCAGGCCTACCGTTCCGAACAGCTCAATGCTGCTGTCCCTGGCAATCAGGTTAAACCCGAAGGGACCTATGATTACCCCGGCAATGATCAGTCCGATCAGCGATGGAATGGAAAGCCGGTTCAGGATAATCGGCGAAAACAAAATGATGAACAGGATCAGGGAAAAGATCAGTACCGGATTGGTCAGTGGTAAGTTGATATTGAAAAATGCAGTTAAATCCATAACATCTATTAAACATCCTTTAGCCCCTCCGGTTCAGAGATGACCCGGGGTTGTGGTATCTTTCCGGTTTTTGCGGGAGTAAAGTTAAAAAAAAGAATTAAACTTTCCCGGTATACTCTTTTGGTCTGGTTTCCCCCCTGGCTACCCGCAAGGCGTTCATGGCCAGCGCTTCGAGTTCATCTTCGCCAGGATAAACCATAACAGGCGCTAAAAACCCCACTTTTCCTGATATGAAGTCCGTAAGGTACTGGTTGTGGGCAAGACCACCGGTCAGCAGGATGGCATCCACATTTCCGTCTAAAACGACCACCATTTCCCCGATCATCTTGGAGACCTGATAACCCAGTGCATCCTGGATAAACCGGGCTTTTTCGTCGCCTGCCCCGGCTGCCTTCTGCACATCCAGGGCATTGTTAGTGCCCAGATAGGCGACATAGCCGCCTTCTCCCACGACCATCCGCTGGATCTGGTCTTTGGTATATTTTCCGCTGAAACAGATCTCGATGATTTGTCCGACCGGCAACGACCCTGAGCGCTCCGGACTGAAGGGCCCCTCTCCGTTCAGGGCGTTGTTGACATCCACTACCCTGCCCTTTTTATGTGCACCCACGGAAATTCCTCCGCCCAGATGGGCAACCACCAGGTTCATCTCCTCATACACATGGCCGGTTTTGCGTGCATGGAGCCTCGCTATGGCTTTCTGGTTCAGGGCATGAAATATAGAGACTCTTTCAAATTTAGGATGTCCTGCTACCCTGGCAATTGGTTCCAGTTCATCGGTAACCACAGGGTCAGCTATATATGCATGCGCATTGGGGATCTGGAGTGCGATATAGTCAGCCAGCAGCGGCCCCAGATTGCTGGCATGCTGTCCCATCACCCCGGCACGGGCATGTTCCAGCATCAGGTTGTTCACGGTATACACCCCCGATTCCATAGGATAAGTCAAACCGCCCCGGCCAATGATATGTTTGATGGAATCGACATCGATCCCCTCCTCCACCAGCGCCTCAATGATCAGGCCCTTCCTGAAGTCGAACTGGTCGACCACATTTTTGTATTTCGACATTTCCTCCACGGAATGACGAAGCGTTTTGACAAGGAGAGGTTTTTCGTCCTGGTAGACGGCAAATTTGGTGGAGGTTGAACCCGGATTGATGGCAAGTATCAGAATCTTCGGCATATTCATCCGCTTAACTTAACATGGCCGCCAGGGCAATGGAATAGAGTTTGGTCTGCATGGTATCCCCGCGGCTCGACAGAACCACGGGAACCCTGGCTCCGGCCACGATCGCCGCCTGCTCCGATTTGCATAGCTTCGTACCCATTTTATAAAAAACGTTTCCGGCATCAATGTTGGGGAAAAGCAGGCAATCGGCATCTCCGGCAACCGGTGAGCTGATCTTTTTCACGTCCGCCGCTTCATGGTCAAGCGCCACATCTAATGCCAGCGGGCCATCCACGATGCCGCCCGTTATCTGTCCGCGATCCGCCATTTTCGCAATTACCGCCGCATCCGTACAGGCAGGAATGGAGGGAAGGACCTGCTCGGTCGCCGCAATCAGCGCCACCCTGGGTTTTTCGATCCCCAGGGCCTGCGCCGTCCTGATCAGGTAACCCGTCATCGTAATCTTCTGATTAAGATCAGGATAGGGAATTATCGCCACATCACTGACGATCAGCAGTTTATGATAGGTGGGAATTTCCATGACCGCGACATGGCTCAGGACACCTTTGGGCGGCAAAAGGCCGTATTCTTTGTTCAGAAGTGCCTTCATGAACTTGTCCGTGCTGAGCAAGCCCTTCATCATCAGGCCGGCTTTGCCTTCGGAAATGAGATGAACAGCTTTCAGGGCCGCTTCATCTTCTGTATTGGCAGCAACTATTTCAAATTTAGCAGGGTCAATCTGCAGCAAGGTACAGGTTTCTTTGATTTTTCCCGGATCGCCGGTCAGAATGCCTTCAACAATACCCAGGTCAACAGCCTCGCTCACCGCCTCAATGGTGTGGCTGTCGATGGCATTTACCGCAACGAGCCGCTTTCTGGCCTGACCCTGCAATTCTCCAAAAAGATCGTTCAGCTTGTTTATTCTCATAGTTATTTTCAGTTCGTAATGGTGATATTACCTGGTTTACAGACTATACCGGGTAATTTTTCAAAGACCGCATAAAAATAACAATTCTCACAAAACAGGATTACCTGCCGGTAATACTCCTTTCCAGTACGATCTGCTCTGTATCAAGAGCAATCATCAGTTCCTCGTTAGTGGGTACGACCATGACCTTCACCCTGGAGGAATCTAAGCTGATTTCAGCTTCTGTGCCGTGAACAGCCCTGTTCTTTTCAACATCCAGTTCAACGCCCATATATTCGAGCCCTTCGGCAGATCCCTGCCGCGTGGTATCGGCATTCTCCCCGATCCCGCCGGTGAATACCAGAATATCCAGTCCGCCCATTGCTGCCGCATAAGCCCCGATATATTTTTTCACACGGTAATTGTACATATCGAGCGCCAGTGCAGCCTTTTCATTGCCAGATTCCCTGGCCTTCTCGATTTCCCGCATGTCTGATGATATCCCGGTAAGGCCAAGCATGCCGCTATGCTTATTGAAAAGTGCATTCAGCGATCTCAGTCCGAGTTCTTCCTTATCCATAATAAAGGTTACGGCACCAATATCCAGGTCGCCCGAACGGGTACCCATGATCAGTCCTTCAATCGGGGTGAATCCCATGGAGGTATCCATCGATTTGCCGTTTTTCACCGCAGCGATGGAAGCCCCGTTACCCAGGTGACAGGTAATGATCTTCTGCGTTTTGATATCCCGGTTAAGTATCTCGCATACCCTTTCCGACACATAGCGATGGCTGGTCCCATGAAATCCATACCTCCGGATACCATATTTCTTATAAAGGATATTCGGAATTCCGTACATATAGGCAAAAGGCTCCATGGTCTGGTGGAAGGCCGTGTCGAATACGCTGACCTGCGGTACCTCAGGAATCAGTTCTTCGATTGCCGTAATCCCCTTGAGGTTAGGTGGATTATGCAGCGGGGCAAGGGCTATGTTGCGCTCCAGTTCAGCTTTTACTTCTTCATCAATAAACACGCTGGATTTAAATTTTTCGCCGCCGTGAACCACCCGGTGCCCTACCGCATCGATCTCTTCGAGGTTCTTCAGGCATCCGTGCTTCACGCTGGTCAGCACACCCAGGATATATTCAATACCCGCCTTATGATCGATGATCTCCCCTTCGAATATGACTACCTGGCCATCTTCACGGGTATGTTTCAGAAAGGATCCCTTCATGCCTAACTTCTCAATCCCTCCCTTGGAAACTACCTTGCGGTCGGCCATATTGAAAAGCTGGTATTTTATTGAACTGCTGCCGCAGTTGAGAACTAATATCTTCATTGGTCAAACATCTTAGTGGTTAGCAACTTCTTTTCGCTGACAAAATCTTCTGGCCTTTCTCATCATAAGCGTAAAAACCCTGTCCGACGGCCACGCCGGTATGTCTTGCCCTGACCAGTTTCTTGATCATGGGTGAAGGTTTATACCTGACATCCCCAAACTCGCCGTAGATATTCTCCATCCAGCGGACAATTTTGTCGAGTCCCATTTTATCGGCGACCTCAAACGGCCCTAAGCGCATGCCAAAACCGATTTTCATGGTCATATCCACATCTTCCAGTGAAGCCACCCCTTCCATCAGGATTTCACAGGCTTCGTTCAGCAAAACCACAAAGATCCTTACACTGATCAGACCGGCAGATTCGTCAACCGGCACCATGGCACGGTTAATCTGTGTCACAAACTTACAAACCTTGGTATAGCTCTCGTCTGATGTGTAAAGCCCTTTAACCACCTCAATAATTCTGGCTTCAGGTGATGATACAAAGAAATGGATGCTCACGCAGCGGTCTTTGTACTGCAGTTCAGAGGAAAGCTCTGTAATGACCACGGTGGCAGAATTGGTTGCGATGATACAGTTACGGTCTACGACCTCCTCTATCTGACGGAAAATTTCCTTACGTTCCTTGATTTTCATACCCCGGTTCACCGGCCGTATAGCCTCCACAACGATGTCGCATCCTGCTAATTTGGCAATATCAGTGGTGCCCTCTATCCGGCTCAGCATAGCACGTTTTTCACTTTCCGTGAGGCCCCAGTGTTCTATCCGGTGATCCAGCATCTGAATAATCCCGCTGAATGCCTCATCGATCTTCTCTTCCGACACTTCCACAAAAACCACATCCAGACCATAATAACTGGCCACTCGTGCGAGGTTCTGACCGATCAGGCCACAACCCACAATTCCGACCCGGGAGAATAAACTGGTGCTTTTGGTACGCTTGCTCAGTCCGAAATCCTCGATCGGTTCGTGTATGATCTCCTTCGACATATTTTTTGATATTATTTGTTTACAGCTGCCTGGTTTGCAGTTATGGCCACCATGTTTACGATATCGGCAACGGAACACCCTCTGGAAAGGTCATTGATGGGCGCTGCCATTCCCTGCAATACCGGACCGATGGCCTCGGCACCGGCCAGCCTTTGCACCAGTTTGTAACCGATATTCCCGGATTCCAGTGTCGGAAATACCAGCACATTGGCCTTGCCGGCCACTTCGCTGCCGGGAGCCTTAAGGCGGCCAACCTCTTCAACAAGGGCTGCATCGGCCTGCAGTTCGCCTTCAATCTTCAGGTCGGGTGCCATCTCCCTTGCCAGGCGGGTGGCCTCCACTACTTTATCTACCATCTCGTGTTTGGCGCTTCCCTTGGTGGAGAAACTCAGCATGGCCACGCGTGGCTCCAGTCCGACAATGGCTTTGGCCGTCCGGGCCGTGGTTACGGCAATCTCCGCTAACTGCCGCGCATCCGGATCCGGCAGGACCGCACAGTCGGCAAAAACCAATATGCCCTCGTGCCCATAGGCCGGATTATTGACGAACATCAGGAAGGCCCCTGATACCACACTTACTCCCGGAAGGGTCTTGATATACTGAAATGCAGGCCGCAAAACATCGCCTGTCGCGTTGATCGCCCCGGCCAGTTCACCATCGGCATCCCCGGCCTTAATCATCATGGTTCCGAAATAAAGCGGATCATTTAACAAACCGAGCGCTTCCTCCCTGGTCAGCCCCTTGCTCTTGCGGATTTCAACCATCATATCTGCATACTTCTCCCTGCGCGGGTCCGTTACAGGATCGGCAATCTCCGCACCGGTGAGGTCTACCTTGAGTAATCCGGCCTGCTCCCCGATCTTTTCAGGGTTCCCCAACAGGATCAGCCGTGCAATTTTTTCCTTCAGAATGGTTCCTGCAGCCTGAATGGTCCGTGGCTCAGCACCCTCAGGCAGAACAATCCGCTTGTTTACGCTTTTTGCATTTTCAATAATCTGATTCAGCAGCTTCATATCTGGATATATTGTTTAAACATTTTATTAAAAAAATCCATAGCAAAAATAGGTAAAAAAAATACCCTTCCTTAACGCTTAAACGTGAAAAAGAGCCAACTATGACAATTGTCATAATCTTTCTGCGGGAGTGGCCTGATTGTTTGTAAATGATGGTTCAGAACAGTAGTTCAGGAACCCTGTGCCATACCGGCTGCCTGAATGGCGGTAACGGTAATCATGTTGACCAGCTGGCTGACGGTGCATCCCCTTGATATATGGTTTACCGGGGCTGCAAGTCCCTGAAGCACCGGACCGATAGCTTCAGCCTTAGCTAATCGCTGGACCAGGTTATACCCGATATTGGCCGATTCGAGTCCCGGAAAGACCAGTACATTTGCCCTTCCCGCCACTTCGCTGCCCGGTGCGGTAAGCTGGGCGACCTCAGGAATAATGGCTGCCTCCAGTTGCATCTCGCCGTCTACCTTAAGCTCCGGATCCATTTCCCTGGCCAGTCTGGTGGCCTCAACCACCTTGTCGACCAATGGATGGGATGCGCTTCCTTTGGTAGAAAAACTGAGCATGGCCACCCTGGGTTCGGTGCCCAGGAACAACCTGGCTGTCTTTGCTGTCTGCACCGCTATCTCGGCCAGCTGATGTGCATCAGGTTCAGGAATTACTGAACAATCGGCAAATACCAGAAAACCTTCATGCCCGAAATGGGGGTCGTTCACAAACATAAAAAAAGCCCCGGATACAGATTGAATACCCGGCTGTTTACCGATAAACTGGAATACAGGACGAAGGACCTCCCCGGTAAGGTGACTGACCCCGGCCAATTCTCCGTCGGCATCGCCGGCCAAAATCATCAAAGGGGCAAAAACCAGCGGGTCATCGAGCAATGCACAGGCATCTTCCTTCGACAGCCCTTTCCCCTCACGGAGCTGTACCATCATATCGGCATATTTGAATTTCTCCTCCGATGCTGAAGGTTCCAGCAACCTCGCCCCCTTCAGTTCAACCCCGACAGATGCGGCCGTTTTCATGATTTCATCAGGATTTCCCAACAGGATAAGTTGCGCCAGGTTCTCCTTCAGCACAATATCAGCAGCCCTCAATACTTTCGGGTCTGTGCCTTCGGGTAGAACGATCCTTTTACGGTTTCGCTGTGCAATAATAAAAGCTCTCTTCAGTAACTCCATGTCAATCCTGATTTTCTTGATCTTTCCAAACAAAGATTGCAAAATTACAAAATATTATGCTCGCTCGATCCGGAATCGCATGAACTCACCCGACATAAAAGCCTCACAACATGTTAAAAACCGTTAAATCGCTGTATTAAACTCTGTTAAGACCTAACCATACCCTACCTGAGCCTCTTTTGGAAAATCAGGTCGAAACCGGAATTATTTCCCTGGCTTACTGCCTGCAGATAGAGCCATCTGAATATCTGGTATTCCAGGGTAACGACATCAGGATGACTGATTTTACTCCTTTTATTCAGTGAAAACTCCCTGGAATAACTAAGGAAAAGATTGCGCGTAAGATATTTTCCAATGGTAACACTTCCGGTATTCCAGTTATCCTCACCCCCGATATCGACGATGTCAAGTCCCAGCGACGACTGGAGCGCACCCTGCAGCAGCCCCGACAACTGCCCTAAGGCCAGTCCCCTGCCGATATCGGCGGCATTGTATTCCACGGAGCTTTGCTGCCCCTGGGTCAGCTCATCCAGGCTCTTTCCGAACATCAGATAGGCTATTCCGTCGCGTTCCTCAATCCGGTCGTCATCGAGCCTGAACACAATTTCCGGTTGCAGTGCCCTGCCGGTTATCCCTACTGTGAGCTTCCTCAGCTGCTTGTCGGAATCCCTGAACGAATATCCGATCAGCACATCCAGCAATGGATTGATTTCTGAACCACCGGTCATTTCTATTTCTCCCTTCTCAAAAATCAGCCGTTTGCCATAAAGGGTGTAATGCCCCCTGCGGATATCCACCATGCCAAACAAATCCAATTGCCCAAGCTCCTGGATGGCCTTAATGTTGCCTCCGATTTCAAAGTTCATGTCCTTTCCCCTTACCCATACATTCCCCGGAATTTCCACATCAAACTCTCCCTTA
>JAUWAB010000055.1 GCA_030602265.1 Prolixibacteraceae bacterium
TGCTAAGTCCCATGCCCCGGTAGATATTACCGAACTTTACCGGATTTCAGACGGAAATAAAGATTTTGTTTTAGAACTGGTCGATATATTTATTCATACCACAGAGAAGAATCTGTCGGAAATGGATAACGCCCTTTCGGAGCGAAATTTCGACAGGTTATCTGACCTGGCCCATAAAATGGCCTCACCGGTAAAGCATATTCAGGCTGCGGATTTATACCTCGAGATCAAAGACCTGGAGCACACCGACTTTCAGAATGAACCGGAAGAGGCTATTAAAGCAAAAATTGACCATATCGCTAAGCAAATCATTCATATTAATACTTACCTGAAAGAAATTCTGGATAAGGAAAGTTGGAACCCAGTCGTCCGGAATACCGGTTTAGCTACAAATGAAGCAGAGAACCGGAATAAAACATCATCTTTCAATAATCTTTAAATTCATTATGTTATGAAAGCAAAATTAAACTTCAGAAGTCTTTCGGCAGTGATCATATTAAGTACATTGATCGTGGCTGCCGGTTGTAATGCCTCAAAAACGCTGAAAGGTGGAGCTATAGGTGCCGGCACGGGCGCAGTGGTCGGCGGAATCATTGGCAGCAGGTCTGACAATACCGCCCAGGGGGCCATTATCGGTGCAGCTGTTGGCGGTGCTGCCGGTGCGGTAATCGGTAAATATATGGACAAACAGGCCGAAGAGTTGCAGAAAGAAATGGATAATGCCACCGTCGAGAGGGTTGGCGAAGGGATCAAGGTAACCATGAATTCCGGGATCCTTTTTGATTTCGACTCCTTTGCCCTGAAGGCTCAGGCACGTGAAGACCTGTTGTCCATGGCTAACGTGTTGAACAAGTACCCCGATACTAAACTGCTGGTCGAAGGGCACACCGACAATGTTGGCAGGGCTGCCTATAATCAGAAACTTTCAGAACAAAGGGCTGCCGCTGTAGCCGACTTCCTGAAATCGAACAAGGTGAGCAGTGACCGGATTTCCCAGGTCGGACACGGTATGAACATGCCCGTGGCCGACAACAGCACGGCCGACGGCCGATCGCTGAACCGCAGGGTGGAAATTGCCATCATTGCTGATGAGAAGCTTAGGGAAGCTGCTGAAAAGGGCGAATTGTAAACCATGTTTCAGAGAACAGATAATTATTAACTAAAAATTATTCGAAATGATTTGGATTAAAAAATGGTCACCACTAGTACTGATGACCGTATTCGTACTATTCCTTGCCGGAAATACCATGGCACAGGATGTAAAACTCGGGGTTAAGGGAGGTCTGAACCTTTCGCACCTCTCGATTGAAGATGCCAATGATAAGAATATTATTCCCGGATTTCATGTTGGCGGCTTTGCTTCAATCCCTGTATCCGGAGCTTTTTCAGTTCAACCTGAACTGCTGTATTCCCTGAAAGGTACCAAATGGGAACAGCAATCTGCCTCATTTACTTCGGAAGTGAACCTGAAATTAAGTTACCTTGAATTGCCCGTCAATCTGGTTTACAACCTTGCCCGTGATGTGGATTTCCAGGTTGGGCCTTATGTTGGGTTTCTACTGGGGGCCAAGGCCGATTCGGAACTCAAATCAGGGTCTACCAGTATCAATTTCTCGAATGAATTGAGTAAGGAACATTTTAAATCCACCGATTTCGGTCTTCAGGGAGGTATGCGGTTCTTGCTGAATCCCCTCTACCTGGGATTTACTTACAAACTTGGCCTGAGTGAAGTTGCCAAAGAGGACGGAAGGGCCAGGCCATATGTCGGCGATGCATCCAACCGGTCAATTCAGATCTATGCGGGAATTGCATTCTGACAAAAGTTTTTAATTGTTGCATAGCCCTGTTGTCTTTTGACGGCAGGGCTTTTTCCTGAAAATCAGTATGTCTGTAATTGACTTTCTTTTTGGAGATTATTATTAAATTTGTTGATACATCAATACCTATATATATGTACGGACCCGAAAACCCTTTCCTGATTTTTGTTGTTGAGGATGATGAATGGTATAACCGCCTTCTGGTGCATAACCTTTCACTGAATCCCGACTACGAAGTGGAATCGTTTTTTAATGCAGCCGATTGCCTGAATGCACTTCACAAATCACCGGATGTCGTTACCGTCGATTACCGGCTGCCTGATATAAAAGGCCTGGAATTGCTGAAGAAGATAAAGGACTTCAATCCGGATATTCAGGTGATCATGATATCCGAACAGGATGATATTGAGGTTGTTGTGGACCTGTTGAAACACGGTGCGTACGATTATATCGTCAAATCCCGCGATATCCGGGAGAGGTTGCTGAATACGGTAAGCAATATCCGTAACAGAGCCGGTTTGCAGAAAGAGATTGCTACCCTAAGAAAGGAAGTTTCCAGGAAATACGATTTCAAAACCTCTATCATCGGTACCAGTCCGGCTATTGAAAGAGTCTATGACCTGATCAACCGGGCTACCCAGACCAACATAACCGTGATGATTACCGGGGAGACCGGAACCGGCAAGGAGTTGGTGGCCAAGGCGATTCATTATAATTCCGACCGGGCTTCAAAGCCTTTCGTGGCAGTAAACATGGCTGCCATTCCCAAAGACCTGGTCGAAAGCGAATTGTTTGGTCACGAGAAGGGTTCATTCACCGGGGCCAATTTCAGGAGGATCGGAAAATTTGAAGAAGCCAATGGCGGAACACTTTTCCTGGACGAACTGGCCGAAATGGAGATCTCCCTTCAGGCGAAACTGCTCCGGGCCCTGCAGGAAAGAGAGATTGTAAGGATCGGTAATAATAAGCCGGTTAGCTTCGACTGCCGCATCATAGTGGCTACCAATAAGAACCTGATGGAGAACGTAAAGAACGCCACCTTCAGACAGGACCTGTATTACCGGCTCTACGGATTGCCCATTGAGATACCTCCCCTGCGCGACCGGGGCAATGATATCATCATCCTGGCCCGCAAGTTTATCGGCGACTTCTGTGCTGACAACGGACTGGCGCCCAAATCCTTGTCGCAGTCTGCCGCAAACCGGCTGCTTGGCTATTCATGGCCGGGAAATGTAAGGGAACTTAAGTCTGTAGCCGAACTGGCCGTGGTTTTGTCCGACAACGATGAGATTTCCCCCGAGAACCTGATGTTCGGCAGTAATGAAATCTCTGCAGACCTCGGGGGCGGAGAAATGACTTTACGTGAATTCAACCTCCGGATAGTAAAGAACTATATGAATATGTACGGCAACAATCCCAAAACAGTGGCCGATAAGCTGGACATCGGCGTGGCCACGGTTTACCGGATGCTGAAGGAGGATAAAGCCGGGGCGGACCCGGAATAATCCCGGTTTATATCACCATACCGGCTACTCATTGTTATCACATTAATAAACGGAATATCATTTTGATAGACATTTTTAGAACTGGCATGACTTAACATTCTGATAATCAAAATGATGTAAATCAACAAAGTGCCGGCACAAATATTGGCTTTCCTGATCTGTCACCGTTTAACCGCTGTCTGAATCAAGTGGTTGGTGGCAGTAAGTTAAGTTATTCATTTTAATAATGGAAAGCCATGAATGGAAATGTATTTAAACCAGTAGCTATCGTTTCGGGAGTGGTATTACTCCTGATAATCGGTTTCGGAATTTTCCGGATGAGCGAGAAAAATGAACAATTGGAAAACCTGTTGGTAGAGAAGGAACAATTGTCTGATAATATTGAAAACAGGGATTCCACGATTAATGAACTAATGTTTACCTTCAATGAAATTGACGAGAATTTGCAGTTCATTAAAACACGCCGTAGCCAGTTGTCGCTGGAGGCGTCCAAAGAAATGAATGTCAACAGGAAGACAGCTATTCTTCAGGATATCAGGTTAATGGACAGTATGCTGGTGGCCAGCAGCCGTCATATCGAAGACCTGGAAAAGCGCCTGAAGGATTCGGGGGTAAGGATGCGTTCGTTTGAGAACCGGATTGCAGCACTGAACAAGACTGTTTCGGAGAATGGGGCTGAAATTGAGGAGTTGCGCAACCTGCTGAATGAAAAGGATTATCAGATTGCCGACCTGAGCACTCAGATTGAAATGTTCCAGACTGTCGTGGAGGAAAAGGAATCCATGCTCTATCTTACCGAGACATCCTTAGCTGAAAAGCAAAGCCAGCTGAATACTGCCTTCTACACTATGGGCAGTTTCAGGGAATTGAAGGAACACGGAATCCTCAGCCGTACCGGAGGATTGTTGGGGATCGGTTCAACCAAGACGGTCAGCAGTAACCTTTCAAACGACTACTTTACTGCCCTTAATATCCGCGAAACAACTACTATCCCGATCTCGTCCAAGGTGGCCCGGATCATAACGGAGCATCCTGATGATTCCTATGATTTCATTATTGAAGATGGCCTGATATCCGCCCTGGTTATCGAAAATCCGGATGAGTTCTGGAGGATATCAAAATATGCCGTCATTGAAACCCGCTAATCCTTTCAGATTAAGTATCAATCATTTTGTTAAACCATATCAATCTGTTTATTATGAAAAAGAGAGCAATGTTTATGACGCTTACTTTTGCCTTTGTTTCATTCTTGTTTATTCAATGTGCAAAAGATGATTCTCCATCAACGGAGGAAACCGGGAGCATGACCATCCGGATTACGGATGCCCCGGCAGATGACGCATCGGTCAAAGGAACCTTTATAACAGTCTCCGGGATAAAAATCGACGGCAAATCGCTCGAAGGTTTTCAAAAACAGTCTTTTGAATTGTCGGCCCTCCGGAACGGTAATGCCCGGACGCTCTTTACCGGTCAGGTCAGGGCTGGCAATTACTCAAAAGTAACCCTGGTACTCGACTTCGCCGCCGATGCATCGGGCAATGCCCCCGGCTGTTATGTCCTCGACAACGCCAACGTAAAGCATGACCTACGTGCATCTACAGCCCAGTCTGTTGAAATCGATCTTCAGAAGTCCATGAATGTAGGGGCCAATTCGCAGTCCACACTGATTATTGATTTTGATCTGAGGAAGTCAATCGCACGGGGAAATACTGCCGTGAGCCAGAGCTCATACAGCTTTGTCTCATCCGCTGAACTGAAAAATTCCCTGCGGATTGCTGCGGAAGAATCTACCGGTCACCTGAAAGGTAAGGTGCAAGGCAGTTTAATGGGCAGCACGAAGGTCATTGTCTATGCCTATAAGAAGGGAACTTTCGACGCTTCAACCGAGCAGCAGCCCAAAGGTGCCGGACAAATCAGGTTTGCCGGTGCGGTGACCAGCAGTCTGGTCGACCAGGAAGGGAATTACCAGCTATCATTTCTTGAACAGGGTGAATATGAGGTTGTTCTGGCTTCTTACGACCAGGAGAGTTCCGGCAGGTTGCAATTCAGCGGTTTGTTAACCGTGAGCAGCCTGACTTCCGGATTGATTCCCACCGGGGTAACTATCGGGGCAAAAGCTTCGGTCACCATGAATATCAGCATTACAGGCTTACTCTCATAGTTCATTTTGCATTACTTTCCGTAGGCTGCCACTCAGAGGAGGGCAGCCTTTTTTTTTGTAATTTATCCAGGTCATAAAGTGTTGAGAAAAAATTTGTTAATAATTAGACCCTGAACCTGTCCGGAGCAGAGGTTTGCCTGAAAAAACGATAATTTTGTCCTTGTAAATCTGTAGTATAAACAATTAAGAAATATATCATGGCAAATTACAAAAAAGCAATACTGATCATCTTAGACGGATGGGGGATTGGTGATGGAAGTAAAAGGGACATCATTGCGCAGGCTCCAACGCCCTTTATGGATTCCCTGGTTGAAAAATACCCGCATTCCCAGTTGCTTACCTGCGGCCGGAATGTCGGTCTTCCCGACGGGCAGATGGGTAATTCCGAAGTGGGTCACCTGAATATTGGTGCCGGACGAATTATTTACCAGGACATGGTCAGAATCACCAAGGCCATCGAGGAGAAAACCCTTTGGACAGAACCTCAGGTGGTTAAGGCATTTTCTTATGCGAAGGAGAACAACAAGAAAGTCCACCTGATCGGATTGGTCGGCCCCGGAGGGGTGCATGCACTCAGTTCGCATATGGTGGCCCTTTGCCAGATCGGTACCGATATGGGACTGGATAACATTTTCATCCACGGGCTTACCGACGGACGTGATACCGACCCCCGTTCAGGTTACGGATTTGTGGAAGACGACCTGAAAAACCTGGCCGGTACCAACGGGAAGTTTGCTTCGCTGATTGGCCGTTACTTTGGTATGGATCGCGACAAGAACTGGGATCGTCTGAAGCTGGCTTACGACCTTTATACCCAGGGCAAGGGAAAACCTGCCACTGACCTGCTGGCCGCCATCCGTGAAAGCTATGACGGAGGTGTTACCGATGAATTCATCCAGCCCATTGTGATGGTGGATGAGCACGGACAGCCCCTGGCGAAAATTGAGGAGGATGATGTGGTGATCTGCTTCAACTTCCGCACCGACCGCCTAAGGCAGACAACCATTGCCTTTACCCAGAAGGATCTTCCGGAATTCGGAATGCATACCATGCCGCTTCAGTGGTATACCATGACCAGCTATAAGGCCGACTTCAAAAATGTTAATGTTATTTTCGACAAGGATAACGTGACCAACACCATGGGTGAGGTGGTATCGCGTGCCGGACTGAAACAGATCCGCATAGCCGAGACTGAAAAGTATGCCCACGTGACTTTCTTTTTCAGCGGTGGACGCGAGGCTGAGTTTGAGGGAGAAAGCCGTATCCTGGTGCAGTCACCGAAGGTTCCGACCTACGACTTCCAGCCGGAAATGTCAGCACCCAAGGTGAAAGACGCCATCGTGGCTGAATTGGCAAAACAGTCGGCCGATTTTGTGGTGCTGAACTTTGCCAATGGCGACATGGTTGGCCATACCGGTGTATATGAAGCTATCTATAAGGCTATTTCCGCTGTAGATGAATGCGTTAAGGAAGTGGTGGAAACTGCCCGCGCCAATGGATATGAGGTGCTGATCATTGCCGACCACGGAAATGCCGATAACGCTGTTAATGAGGATGGTTCTGCCAATACGGCCCACTCACTCAATCCGGTACCTTGTATTTATGTCGGTGACGATACCAGCGTAAAACTGAACAACGGGGTCCTTGCCGATGTTGCTCCCACCCTGATCTCCATCATGGGCCTGGAGAAACCGGTGGAAATGACCGGCAAAGTGTTAATTGAAAAGTAATTATATCGATAATATCAGACCTGGCAGAGTTTAACCATTTTGCCAGGTTTTTTTATTCCTTTGTGGCATGATTGAAATAGGCCGTACCATCATTAGCAGAGATCTGTTTGAGGAACATTTCCTGTGTGACCTCCAGCGTTGCAAAGGGGCATGCTGTGTTGAGGGAGATTCAGGTGCACCTCTTGCTCCCGGAGAGGCGGAAGCCATTGAAAGGGATTACGATCAGTTCTCGGGATTCCTCCCGGAGAACCACCGGCAGGAGATAGCCAGTCAGGGATATTCCGTGATCGATATGGAAGGTGACCGGGTGACGCCACTCGTCAACAACCGGCAGTGTGCCTATTCCTTTTACGATGGGGAGGGTATCCTGAAATGTGCCATTGAGAAAGCGTTTACCGAAGGAAAAACCACCTTCCGGAAGCCGGTTTCCTGCCATCTCTTTCCGGTGAGGATTACCAGTTATAAACGATTTGATGCCGTAAATTATCAGCAGTTGGATATATGTAAGGCCGGACGGGAATGCGGCCGGGCCAGCAAACTTCCTTTGTACAAATTCCTGAAGGAGCCGCTGATCCGGAAGTATGGCGAGGAGTGGTATAGTCAGGTTGAGGCGGCAGCCGGGTTTTTGGACGGTAAACGGTAATCAGTAAACGGTAATCGGTAATCAGTAAACGGTAATCAGTAAACATAGCCCAGAGCCCGGATACGGGAGCCCGGAGACCAGACCTGCTTACCCAGGCAACCTCCCTGAGGACAAACGCCCTGTAAGGGCAACCCACTTCAACCCGGGGAATCACCCCGGGGGATTACCGGGGTAACACCCCATGAGCTTACAGCTAAGAGAAAAGAGTACGCCACTGGCACGCTGGTGCTGATATATGATCAGTGCCCACTGAGACCGGACGCCGGAAAATTGGTAAACGTTATAGTATCCCTGTCTGTTGTCTTATGTCTTTTAGTCTAATGTCTTGTGTCTTGATACCTGATACCTGATACTTCTCTAAAAGTCTACCACTCAAACATAATATTATACTTCTCAACATCAATCCCCCATTTCAGAATCAGGCTTCTGGCCATGCGCAGGTCATACTTTTCACGGCCACCGCCGGGTTGGGAAAGTACCAGGTCTATTACGGCCTGCTGTATTTCGGGCTCCTTTGTACCAATGGATGCCACCACGTTCAGGGCGTGGCACTGAGCCATTTCTTCCGTGGTTATAATGATATTTTTCAGTGCCTCCAGGGCTGGGGCCTTATGTCCCAACAGATATAACACCTCTGCCGCAACCGTCACTACGTTGGGCGAAACATCACCCAGTGCAGCCATAAGGTCTTCTGTTGCCGGATCCGCCGCTTCCTTCAGGTTCAGAAGGCCGTTGGCTCCCCAGTAACGGATGGCGCTATCTGCATGCCTCAGATACCCGGTGAGCAAGGGCAAATCGGCAGCTGTGGGAGCGATCGACCGGTTGGCTGCTTCCATTATTTCTTCGAACGGAATATCAGTACTTCGCATAAATTCATAAGCCGGTTGTCCCTCCGTTCTGCGGGTACGGTCCGATTCAGGAATGAACCCTGCATCCCTGGTGGACAGCAGCCATTCATCACAGGCATTTCTCATCCGGGCCAAAACCTCTGCAAAAGCAGGATCTTCAGCCAGATTATTCACTTCCCAGGGATCATTTTCGGTATCAAATAGCTCTTCAGCGGGCTTGGGTAGCCAGAACCTGCTTTGAACTTCGTTGCACTGCCCGTTCTTAAATGCTTCTTCCCATGATCTGATTGAAGGGGCCAGCCAGAGGTATTCCAGATGCTGTCCGTGTGGCCTGTACGGCATATAATTCCTGATATACCGGTATTTTTTGTCCCGAACAGCCCGGCTCATGTCGTACCGCTCGTCCATTCTGTCGCGGAACATAAAGGCATACTCCGGATTTTGCGTTTTCTGGTCACCCAGGAACGCATTCCCCTGAAGATAGCCGGGAACCGGAATGCCGGCAATACTCAACAGCGTAGGTACCAGGTCCACGAAGCTGATCAGCCGGTCAACCTGGCTCCCTGGTTTCCTTGTCGGATACAGATATTTATATTTTTCGGGAATTCTGACGATAAAAGGAACCCGGGTTCCTGTTTCATACAGGAACCGTTTGCTGCGGGCCAGTACCCCGCCATGGTCACCATAATAGAAAACGATGGTGTTTTCTGCTTCCCCGCTCGCCTCCAGTTCTTGCAGAATGGTGCCGATCCAGGCATCCATATCCTCAATCTTATCGTAATACTGTGCCCAGTCGTGTCGCATATCCGGTGTGTCGGGGTGATAAGGTGGCAGGGTTACCATGGCCGGGTCGTGTCGCAGTTCGTTCAATGGGGTTCTCCGGTGTATGGAGCTTTCATGGGAAATGGTACTGTTGAAAACGGCAAAAAATGGTTGACCGGGCTGCCGGTTCCTGTAATGGGCTGTCCGGCTCGACTCATCCCATATCTCACGGGTCTGGTCTGCCGGCAGGTTATAATCTTCCTTTACGTTGTTGGTGCAATAATAACCTGCCTCCCGAAGATAAACCGGGTATGGTTTTACCAATTCTGACTTCGGATATTGGCTCCTCATATGCGAATGCCCACCTGATGAGGCATATACCCCGGTCAGTATGGTATTACGCGCAGGGGCGCACACAGGTGCATTGGCATAGGCATGGGTGTAGAGAAAACCCTGTGATGCCAGCAGGTCCATGTTCGGTGTGGTGGCAAACTGATCTCCGTAACATCCGGCTAACGGACTGTTATCTTCACTGGTAATCCAGAGAATGTTGGGTAGTTCAGCCGGCCGGGGTTCCTGACAGCCTGTGATCAGGCCCAGTGAACAAATCCCCGTCAGTACCGGGATACTAAGCTGGTTTATGGTCATGTGTATAATTTTGTCTGCCCTTTCCGGCAAGATGGTTTTGATTCTGGCCGGAATTCATTGAGTACTGTGTATTTTTCGGCGCTTTTTGCCATGTAATCGATACGGACTATCCCCGGAATCAGTAAGCCATGAGCTCAATCCGGTTTCCGTCGGGATCCAGAATGACGCTTTCATAATAACCGTCGCCTGTGATCCTGGGTTCTCCGATAACCTTAAAACCGTCATCCCTGAGTTGATGTGTCTTCTTGTCCACTTGTTCCCTTGAGCCCATATCCAGTGCAAAATGAATAATTCCTGAATATTGCTTGACGGGGTTGTTCCGGTTTTTGGGTATATTGGGCATCTCCATGATTTCAAGCCGGCTCTCACCGTCGAAGGACAGAAAATAGGACCGGAATTCTCTGGAATGGTTGTAATAAGCTTTGCCTGGTGTTGCATCAAAATAATGCATATAGAAATTTTTCATACCCTCCAGATCGTATGTCCAAATGGCAATGTGATCAATCTTCATGGCAATTGGTTTTAAGTCGCTACATGCAAATATAGCAAGAAAGAACCATGATTTTTCCGGTCGCTCAATATTTTTACAACTCTCTTTCCTGGTTGAATTTTTCTATGAATTCCAGCATGAACCGGTGCCTTTCTTCAGCTATTTCTAGGGCCGCTGCAGTGTTTATCCTGTCTTTCAGCAGAAGCAGCTTTTCGTGGAAGTGGTTCAGGGTGGATCCTTTATTGGCTTTGTACGATTCGAATGTAGAATGGAGCTCCGGGGTCTCCTGCGGTTCGTAAAGCGGCCGGCCCTTACTCCCACCATACGCAAAAGCCCTCGCAATTCCGATCGCACCCATGGCGTCGAGCCTGTCGGCATCCTGAACCACGCTGCCTTCAATACTGCTGCAGGGGGTCGGAACGCCGGCACCTTTATAGGAAACCTCCTGTATTGCCCTGGTAATCTTCATCGCAAGATCTTCTGACAAGCCCACGCGCCTAAGCCATTCCCTGGTAATCCCCTTTTCTTTGCCGTCTCCGGAATACTTCCAGTCCTCCAGGTCGTGAAGTAAAGCGGCCATCTCTACGATGAACGGATCACCCCCCTCCCTGGCGGCCAGGAACAATGCCATTTTCCGTACACGGTCGATATGCTCATAATCGTGCGATCCTTCCATGCCAGACATCCGCTCCCGTACCATTTTTTCGGTTTTATCAACTAAATGTTTCAAAAGATTAAAATTTTTATGGTATTGCTGCAAAATTATACATTTTTAACCTGATCTCTTCCGGATTCCGGTTGCCTGCCAGATTTATAAAATAGATCTGTTGTTTTCTGATAATGAGATGTATATGTATGGTGTTTATTCATCTGTAAAGGTATTTTGTCATTTAAGTCCAGGATGACAAGATGGATCACGTCTCTTATTTTTAAGTATTTTTGCCTTTAAACAATCAATCAGCTTATCTGTTTCATTTGTAAAGAATTAAGTTAGAGAGGGATCAGTATGATAAAGTACACCGTTCCGGCTATGCTGGAACCCATGTTTGAGAAATTTTCCGACAGAACAGCCCTGACTTTTGTTGGTGAAACGCCTTATACCTACAGTCAGGTCAAAGAGAATACGGTCTTGATTGCCGGTATGCTGTCGTCATTCGGAATATCTAAAGGTGACAAAGTGGCCATATTGAGTGCCAACATGCCCAACTGGGGCGTTGCCTTCTTCGGAATCTCCTGGATGGGCGGTATTGCCGTGCCGATATTACCGGATTTCCATACCCAGGAAATTAAGACTATTCTGGAACATTCCGAATCAAAAATCCTGTTTGTGTCAGAAGGCCTGTACCATAAGATTGAAAACGAAACCTTGCCCGGAATTGAAAAGATCATTCTCCTGGACCGGATCAGTGTCATTCCTGCAGGAACCAAAACCAAGGATCTTCAATCGTTGGCTCCGGTCGACCTGTCGGGTGTCCCGCCTTTCGGCGACAGCGTTGCAGAGGAGGATGAGCTGGCTACCATCATTTATACATCAGGGACCACCGGGAGTTCCAAAGGGGTGATGCTCACGCAGAAGAATATTGCGTGGACCGGCAAACAGACCTATACCATGCAACCGGTGAATGAAAACGACCGGTTCCTGTCGATTCTGCCGCTTTCACACACCTACGAGAATACATTGGGTCTGCTGCTTCCCTTGTTTCACGGGGCATCAGTCTATTACCTCCGGAAACCGCCAACAGCGCCGGTACTGCTGCCTGCCTTGAAAGAGGTGCAGCCAACTAAGGTTTTATCAGTGCCACTCGTTATTGAGAAGATATTCAAGGGGAAAATATATCCTGAATTCCAGAAAAGCCCTGTGGTTCGCACGCTTTATAAATTCCCGCCCATGCGCAAACTGCTTCACCGGGTGGCTGGGAAGAAGCTGATGAAGACATTCGGAGGTAAAATCGATTTCTTCGGAGTTGGTGGTGCCAAACTGGATGGAACCGTGGAGAGGTTCCTGAAAGAAGCCAAATTCCCTTATGCCATTGGTTACGGACTTACCGAAACCTCCCCTCTGCTTGCAGGGACTACACCCAGCACACCCAGGGTCGGGTCTACCGGACAGGCTCTTCAGGGCGTTAAGCTCAGATTAGCCGATGTGGATCCGGTTACTCAGGAAGGCGAAATTCAGGCACAGGGCCCCAACGTGATGAGAGGTTATTACAAGGCCCCCGAGATTACCGCTTCTGTGTTTACGGAGGATGGCTGGTTCAAGACCGGCGACCTCGGCAGTTTCGACAAGGATGGTTATCTCCGTATCAAAGGCCGGATCAAGAATATGATCGTAGGAGCCAGTGGGGAGAATATCTATCCCGAGGAGATCGAATCGGTAATCAATAAAATGAGGTATGTACTCGAATCGCTCGTTGTCGAGAAAAAAGGAAAACTGGTGGCCCTGATCCATCTGAACATGGAGGAAATTGAAAACCATTTTCAGGGCTGGAAGCACGATGCCGAAGCTTTTTCTGAGAAAATCGGCCACAGAAAAGATGAAATCCTGAAGGAGATTCAGGAAAAAGTAAATGCACAGGTGAATAAGTTCTCGAAACTTCAGCAGGTTCTTTTCCATAAAGACCCGTTCGAGAAAACACCCACCCAGAAGATCAAACGATTCCTTTACCATAAGGATAATTGATGGACTTGTGTTTGTTGAACCGTTTCCTTTTTACCTGCAGTTGCCGGTGATAAGGAAACGGTTTTGTTTTTGCCTTCTCCAATCGTAGAAAATATTACCTTTGCAGCTCATTGAAATCAAGTAGATATAACGAAGGATGACAACCGGTAACAGGTATACGGCACGTGGAGTTTCAGCCTCTAAAGAAGATGTGCACGCAGCTATATGCAACATCGATAAGGGTCTGTTCCCTAATGCTTTCTGTAAGATTATTCCCGATATTTTAGGGGGTGATCCCGATTGGTGCAATATTATGCATGCCGATGGTGCCGGTACCAAATCTTCCCTCGCCTATATGTACTGGAAAGAAACCGGCGACTTGTCGGTCTGGAAAGGCATAGCCCAGGATGCCCTCATTATGAACATCGACGACCTGCTTTGCGTGGGTGCTACCGATAATATACTGGTTTCATCGACCATTGGCCGGAATAAAAACCTGGTGCCGGGCGAAGTCATTTCGGCAATCATCAATGGTACGGAAGAGTTGTGTGCTGAACTGCGCAGCCTTGGAGTGGGCGTGTACCTTACCGGGGGCGAAACGGCCGATGTGGGCGACCTGGTCAGGACCATTATCGTCGATTCAACAGTTACCTGCCGGATGCGACGCGATGAGGTAATCGATGCCGGAAATATCCGCCCCGGCGATGTAATTGTCGGATTAGCTTCATTCGGTCAGGCTTCCTACGAAAAGTCATATAATGCCGGAATGGGGAGCAATGGGCTGACTTCTGCCCGCCACGATGTGTTTTCGAAATATTTAGCCGGAAAATATCCCGAAAGTTTCGATCCTTCGGTTCCCGGCGATCTGGTTTACTCAGGCAGCTATGCACTGACCGATCCTGTTCTGCAGACCGGGACCGATGCCGGAAAAATGGTACTCTCCCCAACCCGCACCTATGCTCCCGTTATCCGGAAGATGCTCGGTGACTTCCGGTATGGCATACATGGAATCATTCACTGTTCCGGGGGAGCCCAGACCAAGGTCCTTCATTTCGTTGACAATGTCAGGATTATCAAGGATAATCTTTTCCCGGTCCCCCCGCTTTTCAGGATTATTCAGGAACAGTCTGGGACTGCCTGGCAGGAAATGTATAAAGTGTTCAACATGGGCCACCGTATGGAACTTTATGTAGATTCCGGGGTGGCCGGATCACTGATCGATATTTCCCGTTCTTTCGGGATCGATGCCAGAATTATTGGCCGTGTGGAACCGTTTTCCGGAAAGAACCTCACCATTCATTCCGAGGCCGGAATATTTGAGTATTAGCTCCCTCGCTTTTCTGTCGAATCACCATCCCGGACGACTGCTATTCAATCTCCGGAATCAATTAATTATAGGTAATATGAGAAATATCTGGTTAATCATTGCATGGGCGCTGGTAGCATCAGCATGCAGTAGTGGCGCCAAAAAAGAAACATCTGTGAGCTTGTTTAACGGTACCGACCTGACTGGCTGGCACTGGGATGTGCCTGCCATGGACAACGATCCGGAGGTGCGTAATCCGTTCATCGTACGCGATGGAATGTTGGTTAGCCTGGGGACTCCGGGCGGACACCTGATCACCGATGCGGTTTATGAAAATTACCGGCTTGAAGTGGAGTACCGCTTTGCCGGGCAACCCGGAAACTGCGGGGTTCTGGTACATGCATCCACACCGCGGGCGCTGTATGGGATGTTTCCGAAATCGATTGAGGTGCAGATGATGCATGAAAATGCCGGTGACTTCTGGTGTATCGTGGAGGATATCGAGGTGCCTGATATGGAAAGCCGTCGCGGACCTAAAGAAAACTGGGGTATCACCGAAGGGAAGGAACGCCGGATCCGTAATCTTACCGATGCGTCTGAAAACCCGGTAGGGGAGTGGAATTCCATGGTGATCGAGTGTGTGGCCGACGAAGTAAAGGTATGGGTCAACGGCGATATGGTTAACCACGGTTTCAATGCAACCGCCACCAAAGGACAGATCGCTGTTCAGGCCGAAGGCTCCGAGGTGGAGTTCAGAAAGCTGGAGCTGACGCCGCTGGCCGCTGGCCGGTGACCGGTAATCGGTAATCAGTAAACGGTAATCGGTAATCGGCGATCAGTAATCGGGAACGTAATCGGTCGATATCGTAAACAGACCTGGCAATGAAATGCTGTGTAAGGGCGAAAAATTTTTCGCCCGATTGGAGTAAACGGAGACTGGAAACCTGACCTGGCTATGAAATACGGTGTAGGGATGACCCTGTGTGGTCGCCCTGAAATCTGCAAACGCTGATGTGTTCGCAGAAACCATTTTCACCATACATCAAATAGTAAATAATAAATAATAAATAATAATTCGTAATGGGTTCATTGTTAGATAAGTATGAAGCTATCCAACACCGGTTCGAGGAGGTGTCGCAGCAGATCACCGATCCTTCGGTGATGAACGACATGAAACGGTATGTGAAGCTGAACCAGGAATATAAGCGTCTGGATGCGCTGGTACAGGCTTTCAGAGAGTATAAATCCCTGCACGACAATATTGCCGCCGGGAAAGAGATTTTAGAGATGGAGAGTGATCCGGAGATGCGGGAGATGGCACGGGAGGAGATAGAGAACACTGAGAAGCTTTTTCCGGAGACGGAGCAGAGAATCAAAATGTTGCTGGTACCTGCCGATCCTGAGGATTCCAAAAATGCCATCCTGGAAATCAGGGCCGGAACCGGTGGTGATGAGGCCAGTATTTTTGCAGGTGACCTCTTCAAGATGTACTCCAAGTTCTGTGACCGCAGGGGCTGGAGGCTTGAAGTAACCAGCATGAACGAAGGGACTGCCGGCGGTTTCAAGGAAATAGTAGCCTCGGTCACCGGTGAGGGGGTTTACGGCATCCTGAAATATGAATCAGGGGTTCACCGGGTGCAGCGGGTTCCCCAGACTGAAACCCAGGGGCGTGTCCATACTTCCGCCGCCACCGTTGCCGTTCTTCCCGAAGCGGAGGAGTTCGACGTGGAGCTTAAGGAGAGCGATATCCGGAAAGATACCTACTGCTCCTCGGGTCCTGGCGGACAGTCGGTGAACACTACCTACTCTGCAGTCCGGCTGACCCACATTCCCACAGGCATCGTGGTGGCCATCCAGGATGAGAAATCACAGCTGAAGAACCTGGCCAAGGCGATGACCGAACTCCGTACCCGTATCTACAATATGGAGTACCAGAAGTATATCGATGAAATCGCTTCAAAGCGCAAAACCATGGTGTCCACCGGCGACCGCTCTGCGAAGATCCGGACATACAACTGGCCACAAGGACGCGTTACCGACCACCGTATCGGTCTGACGCTCTATAACCTGCAGGCCATCGTTAACGGCGATATCGATGAGATCATCGAAAAACTGATGATCGAGGAGAATTCCGAAAGGTTGAAGGAAGCGGAGATTTAATCATCGGAAAACCTTATTCATCAGGTTTTTATTGGATGATTTCCAGAATTACAGGGTGATTGGTCATCGTCAACCTGAGTGACGAGATCTTTTTGTTCTCCCGGATGGCGGTGCTTCCCTGTGTGGGGTCGTAAATCCTCATCGATTGCATTGGCCTGTCCAGGGTTACCGTGACTTCATCCGATCCCCCGGCAAACCTTTCGCCCCAAAGAACCAGGTAAAAAGTGCCATCGCTTTTCTGAAGGAGGAGGTCATGAACGGTGGCCGGCTGATCTGAAATGGTGTATGTCAAACCGGAGGCAGGGACTTCATCGTTAACTTTTATACGGTCCGTTGAATTCTCCATATCTTTAAGTATGGTGGTGAAGTTATGCAGGTAATGGGCTGCCTGTTTGGGCGTATAATCCATTTTATAGAAAGCATAATTTTCATGTGCCGGCTCATTGGAGCGGGTCCGCAAAAGGTAAATGGCGGTATGGCTCCAGCCCCTCTTGTACTGCGACAAATAAAGGTTCAGGAACAGTCGCGCCTGAATCTCTTCCGTTACCTCACCTCCTGTGGGATAGCCTGTTTCCGTGGTAACCCGCGGCAAACCTGACAATTCATCTTCTGAATATCCCTTGAATTTTTTCAGCCAGGTCAGGCCGTAGTTACCGAAAAGGCCATCTACCGGGCAATCTTTACCCGGACTGGCAGAAAGCCAGGTCTGATTGTCATGTAATCCGGGCCACGACGGATGGGTAATATAGTTGTGGCAATTTGCATAATCCGCATATCTTGTGCCCGGTGGCATCAGCGTAGCGGCTCCCTCTGGTATGGTCAGGAATTGCAGCCCCGTATTGTCTGTCTGGGCACCACTTTCGGAGATGTTCCATACGGGGTAATCTTTCAGTACAGGGTCTTCTTTGACAGCCTGATAAAGATCTCTCTGCAGTTTTGCCACTGGAAGCCACGACAGGTTGCGCCCGCCTTTCTCTCCCCGATAGGTAATGCCCCAGTTGTTGGGCTCATTGTTTCCTTCTATGGCCAGAAGGGCACCTGCCTCAGCCAGCTCCCTGGATTCCCTGATCAGTCTGTCAATGTCTGTACCTCCGCTCAACAGTCCGTAAACAATCTTCACTCCTGTTTGCCTGTGGAGCTCAATCATATCCTTTACACTGATCTTGTCTTCCAGTCCGCACCGGATGAAACGAATACCAGTATAGATGATCGCGTCAGCCGTACCTGCCAGCGTTTCACCCCTCCCCGTAATGCTGGAGCACACCCCTATGCTGCCCAGAAAGTCGGCTGCCCTTACTGCCTTTTTGGCTTCCGGTTTTACTGTTGAACCGGCAGAAATGAATATGCTCCCTGAAATAAACCAGATTAGGGTAAACAAATAAAGCTTATATAGGCTCTTCATACTATTTTCCCAGTTTTAGGATTCTGATGGCGCCCTGAATGACCAGGCCGAATACGATGGTTCCGATCACCAGATCGGGGATGCCGGATTCCAGGATAAGGACGAGCGTCCCGGCAACGATAACACCAAGGTTGATGATCACGTCGTTGGAGGTGAAGATCAGGCTTGCCTTCATGTGGGCTTCCTCGCGGCTTTTAGATTTTTGGAGCAGGTAAAGGCAAACCGAATTGGCAATCAGCGCAAAAAAGGAAACCACAATCATGGTGGTGAAATCAGGAATCTCCCCTTCACCGGTGAACCGTCTGAGTACTTCCATAAACCCGATTATAGCCAGGGTAATCTGAAAATACCCGGCAATCCGGGCTACCGTTTTCTTACGGGTCAGGCTTTTCCCGACGGCCATCAGGCTGATGCCGTACACAAAGGCATCGGCCAGCATGTCCAGGCTGTCGGCTACCAGTCCCATCGAACGGGATATTAATCCGGTTGTCATCTCGATGACAAAAAATGCAAAGTTAATGGCCAAAACGGTCCAAAGCAGTTTCCTTTGGTTGCCCTGTTCTTCGGTGACCATCAGTGTGCCTGCCTCTGAAGAAATCATTCGGGAGCCAAGGTTTAGCTCGGTGAGGGCCTTGTTGATCTCTTCAGCCTCACCCTGATGATAAACCGTCAGCTGCCGCCCCGGAATGTCAAAGCTTAGCTGTTCAATGCCGTCTTTATCAGCAAGTTTTATCCGGATGAGGTTTTCTTCCGATGGACAGTCCATTTTGGATATTTCAAAAACTGTTTTTATCATGATCCATAGCATTAAGGAAAGTGAGAATCTGATTAGTCGGGAATATCAGGGTTGATCCGGTTTTTTCCTGCCGGTAAACCTGACGACATGTGCTTTGCCCTGGTGAAAAGGGCATTCATCAAGCTCTGTTTCGGTTGGGCAGTTTTCCGTAAACGTACTCCTCGCGGGAATATCTTTCGTCCCAGAATTGTTTCATAATCAGTAAAATATAAAGTTATTGCAGTAGTTTTTCCTGTTGGCCGTGTCCTGATGGATGTTGAAGCTGAACTGCTTCAGCGGTATACGCTCTGCACCTTTCAGGAAATATCCTTCATAGCCCAGTTCTTCCAGCATCCGGAAAGTTTCGAGGGCCGTTTCCCGGCCTGCATGCCGGGCTTCGATCTCCACCAGAATGGCCGGACGAAAATTCCGGAGGGTTTCCACGCCTCCCCTGAAGATCCGGAGTTCGTTTCCCTCCACATCAATTTTCAGGAATCCGGGACGGATATGATGCCTCTGGCAATATCCATCCAGCGTTTCGGTCATTACTGCTTCCCTTGAAGCATAGTTTTCAGTGTTTTCATTCCTGATTAGGGTGGCTCCCGGCGAAGTGCCTTCCCCTGTTCTGTTGGCCGGGATGAAAAGGGTCACCTCGCCGGCAACATCGGAGAGGGCGAGGTGTTCGACGGTCACGTTTGCCCAGCCAAACTTCTTTTTCAGGTTGATGAGGTAACCGTATAAAACCGACTGCGGTTCAAATGCATAAACTCTGCCCGCTTTTCCTGCTCTACGGAGCATGGCATACAGGTAGCCCCCTTTATGGGCGCCTATGTCCAGTGCGGTTGCCCCCGGACCGACTTTTTCCCGGATGAAGGCGATTCCGCCTTTATCGTATTTGAAACGATAGCGGAATGTCCGGTAATTAAGAAGCAGATATTCTAAAATCCTGTGCATGTTGTCGTTTTTTTCGACATCCGGCTTAAACCGGTTTATTTCGTATTACTTTTAGCCTCGTGACCTTTTTGTAAGGTGATTTCCCCCGAATTATCGAACTTCAACTACTTCAGTTCCTTCGGTGATCCCGTTTTCATTGAACGATTCGATGCCGAAATAATAGGCGGCTCCTGCATTCAGGCTGTTGATCGTCAATGTAGTATCCGTGTATACCTGGTAGTCGAGATACCCGCGGTCACCATGGGTGCCATAGCGGATATTGTACCCTGTGGCACCTTCTGCTTTATTCCACGACAGGTGAACTTTACGCTTGTCGGCCGGATCTCGCCTTGCGGAAAATCCGGTTACTCCGCCGGGTAATTCTCCGTTCCCTATTCCAAATACCCTGAAGCCACTGAGGGCAAAATGGCCGCCGGGTACCCCGTGGTTGGTAATTTTCAGGTATCTGGCCGTTTTTTTCTCCGGAAGCTGAAAATAGGGATGGGAATTGTCGGTCTGATTGGCTGATTGATCTGTAAGCATGGTCCACTGACTGCCATCTTCCGAATATTCAAGGGTGTAACGGTGTGCCAGTCCGGGCTGCCTGCCGAAGATGGCGGTCTGGTGTTCGGCAAAGTTTACCTGGATGGCATACACATCGCAAAGGTTTCCGAGGTCCAGACTTACATATTCTCCCGGATTTCCTGAAGCTGCCGCCCAGTACGAACGTATGTCTTCATCCGTTATATTGGCCGGGGGAAGTGAATCGACCGATGAGGATACCTGTATCTTACTGCCATAAGACAACAGCATCCATCCGGGGAAAATCTCCTCATACCCTGAGATCTTTTTATCCGGCAGGATCATGGGATAATCCCCGAACCGGGTAGGCGAATACATAATGCCCTGTTCGTCAAAGAATTCAGGAAACAGTCCCAGCCTGCGTTCGAACATATGTTTCTGTGAGATGGTCATGGTGCCGATGTGCCAGAAATTTCCGTAGCGGTCGGCGAAAGTGCTGCCATGGCCGGCGCCTGCTGCGAAGCCTTCCGGTTTGTAGGCAAAGGGATTGTGTTCCTGAAGGCTATATGGGCCGAGGGGCTGGTCTGCAACGTATACGCCATCTGAATAACTCTTGTATTCGGTACCCGGACCGGAATACTGCAGGTAATATTTGCCGTTCACCTTGTTCATCCATGCCCCTTCAATCCAGGGAGCCTGGTTGACCAGAGTGTTGTAATCGCCGGGGACTTCCCATCCATACTGTTCAGGGCGTGCGTGCTTTAGCTCTACCGGCTCCCCGATAAAGGAGAAGTTTTTGTCGAGTTCGACACCATAAAGGGGATTCCTGTCGGAGCAGCCCCAGTAAAGGTAGAGCCGGTTGTCGTCATCCAGAAAAAAGGCGGGGTCCCAAACCGGGATGTCCATGCTTTCACGGGCAACGCTCCAGATCCCGTTCAGCGGGTCACCCGATTTGTAGAGGGTACTTTTTACCGTTGATGATCCCATAAAGTACAAAGTATCTCCGAGGGCAATGGCGGTCGGGGCATACTCTTCAACCGGAATCTGGTCAGTCTCCAGGAAAGTCCAGCTGGTCAGGTCTTCCGAGTGCCAGTATCCTCCCGATTTGGAAGCAAACAGGTAATACCGGTCCCTGAACCATACAATCGTCGGGTCGGCGGCTTCCCGTCTGGAGGGTTCATCCAGACAAAACCGGTAACTCAGGTCCATGGGATTGCAGACGGTGACAACAGGTTTTTCTGAAGTAGGAGCAGCGGTATGACAGCCAAGCGTCATCGCGAAAAGGATGTAGGGTAGGAAAAGTCTTTTCATAGTACCAGCAGCTATTATTAGGTTCATGTTTTGTAATCTCATGCAACAGGCTAAAATTAACAATTATCTCAAGAACGGTTATGTATGGCTTTCTGCCTCTTTTGCATTGGCAATGGAAGTTACGGACAGCATTCAAATCTTCCGGAAAAGGTTTGAAGTATTACAGGTCAGATTTCGACCTGTTTCCCAAACTCTTTTTGTAGTTCTTCATCATTACAAAGCTTTCCTGATGGTTTTTATCATGGCTCCGGATGCAGCACGGTGTCCGGCGCCATTGATCTGGTTGGTGGTGCCGGTAAAATAGAGATTGGTATCGGGATTATAAAAGGCAAACGAGCCGGTTTGTCCCCAGAAACCGAGGATCTCCCTGATCGGTTTAAACGGTGAAATAATCCACGGCGTGTAGAGCTTTTCCAGTCCGATCCCAAAATAGAAGATCCCGGGTGGCGGCAGGATCAGGTTCCACTGCTTCAGTTCGCTGATTCTCTCCTTCTCAAAGAACCGGCCGTTGAAAAAGGCTTTCAGGAAAATCATCACCTCCCTGGCTGTGCTGACGATGCCTCCTTCTACGCCTACTGAAGCCATGTACTTTGGCAGCCAGAGTTCCTTTGATTTATAATAGAAGGGGACGGGTGTCCGGTCGCCGAGGTCGCTGTAAAAATAGGTGTCGCGCAGTTGCAGTTCTTCGAAAAGATATTCCCTGAAAACATCGGGGATGCTTTTTCCGGTGACGTTCTCAATGATTCTGCCCAACAGCTGGTAGTTGGTATCGGAATAGGCTACTTTACCTTTTGCTCCCGGTTTGAAATTAGGACGGAGTTCCCTGACCAGCCCAATGGTTCTTTCCAGCGGCCAGTCTTCATCGTTGCCTTCCATCAGGCTGTCGGCCACGGTTTTCCCGCCCGGCTGTTTGTGAAAGAAATAGTCGGGCAGTCCGGATGTATTGGAAATAAGGTGCCGGATCGTGATCTCCCCGGAATGGTCTTTCCCTTTCAGTACATGCAGCCTGTTGAGGTCGAAATCAGGAAGGTATTCAACGATCTTGTCCTCCAGGGTGAACCGCTTTTCGTCGATAAGCCGCATGACTACAGCCGTGACATAGAGTTTGGTGACGCTGGCAATGAAGTAGCGGCTGTCTGTTTCCATTTTTCCTGTTGCACCGGTATGGGAGATACTCCCGTCGCCGCTTTCGATACATAATACCGAACTGAAAATCTGTTTGTTGCCGGCTATTCCGGCCATAATCTTGTTGAAAAACGCGTCGTTCATAATAAAACTCATACACATTTGGTTTTTAGCAATCATCCGGATAACCGGTTATAAGGTTGCTTTTCGAAAATTTAACCGGCTGATTTGCGGTCAAAACTGCCTTATAAAAAATTGATTCAGCCCCAAAATACAAAATTTTGTGGGTAATGCAGTCCTCCCATAATATCATTTAACGTATGTCTCCTAACCAACATTTTGTCTCTTGTCTCTTGTCTAATGTCTGTTGTCTTGACCTTGATACTTGATTCCCTTACAAATATCCAACTTACTATCAAGATCTACTTTCATCCAGACTCCGTTACTTATCCTGAGAAAGTGATTTTTTCCCCAGAAAGAGGGTCAGCCGGTATTCGCTGTCACCCAGGATGAAGTTGTCGTAAAGACCGTCCAGCATGCTGGTTTCCAGGGATAGTCCGGCCTCTTCGAAAAGGTTTTCCCAGGTCTTAATCGGAAATATCCCGGCGGTGGTGTTTTCTACGTACGAGGTCAGTTCACCTTTCTCCCTGATCAGGTAAATCAGGGTGATGTCGTAGGTGTCGGGGTGATACGGATTGACGTAGTTGCATTCCAGCACGGTGAGGTGGGTGTTCCCCTTTTCTCCGGTGTAGGCGAATGAGTTGTTCCGGAAGGTTTCCCTGGTCTTGCCGGTGATCAGCAGCAAACCGCCTGGTTTCAGATGAACGGCTGCGGTGCGGATGGCCTGTCGGAGATCATTCGCCGTAGTCATATAATCTATGCTGTCGGGGATAATTACCGCATCATACTGCCTGCCGATGCTGAAATCACGCATGTCTCCCCGGTGATATTCAACTTCAGGATTGGTTTTTTTTGCTAATGTGAGCATCGCCTCGCTGATATCCACACCAGTTACCGTGAAATGCTCCCGAAACCAACGGTCATGCCGTCCGGCGCCACACCCCAAATGCAGCAGGGTATTCACCGGGATGTCTGCATTATGCCTCAGCAGTGAGACATATCCTGATATTTCCTGTTCATAGCTGGCCGGATCAGACAGGAATTCTTCGGTCCAGGCGAGTTCGTTGTAAGATATCATTATTCAAACTTTAAGCATACCACGGAAACCCCTGACGGCATAGTACGATTGTACTCCGTTATGATAGATGAAAACCCGGCCATAGCGGAAGTCGCCGAAGAGGGCACCGCCCAGGCTGCGCACTTCAGCCGGGGTTTTCAGCCAGCTGGATGTTTTGGTATCAAAAGGGCCCAACTTCTGCAATTCCCGGTATTGTTCCTCGTCAAGCAGTTCAATCCCCATTTCACTGGCCATGTCCAGTGCGCTGTTTTCCGGCTTATACTCTTTCCTGGCATCCAAAGCTTCACGGTCGTAGCATAAACTCCTGCGGCCCTTCGGAGTCTCTTTCGAGCAATCACAAAACAGGAATTCGCCGGTTTGTTTATCCTGTCCGATAAGATTGGGTTCACCGCCGGTCGTTTCCATTTGGTAAAGCGACCAGATCTTTTCAGGGAAAGCATGCAATCTTGCCTGAACTTCATCCCATTGCACACCTTGGTGGAATTCCGGGTTCTTGTCAAAACGGCTTTTCAGCATTTTCAGGAGTTCATCCTGTTGCATCATTGATATTTTTTTGTCTGCTTTGTTCATTGAATCTTGTAAAAGTAAATATTATCCGTCAGAATTTTTAAACCACAAACTTGATGACTGGCACCTGACGGTGAAGTTATCAATTTTTTATGGTGATTAATACCAGAAGAACCTTAACTCTTTTGAAAGATGCATGATCAGGCTTTGTTAATCTGACTGTTGGTCATGCCCATGATACAGGTAAAGCGCCCCATACGACCAGTTGGGTCCTTTTAGTCCGGGATAGTTATAGCGGTCCATCATCAGGGCAACATACCGGAAGGGGTAGCCGTCGGGCAACCGGACAATATTGGGCCAGACCCTGGTCCCTGCTGTGTCATCCCATGGCGGAAGGTCCATCATCAGGGTACCCGCATCCTGAAGGTCGGGATAGGTATAGATAAAGATCTTTCTTTCCGAGCTTCCCGAAAAGCAATAAAGCGTATTCCCGATTCTCTGAATGGAAGTTCCGGTTGAATTATGCTCGACAGGACCAGCGATCCGGGTATAGTCCTTATTCCAGTGATCCGACTCCATTACAATGGCCTTATAACCGTTCAGGTTTTCACAGGTAAGCATCCGCCATTTGTTAGCTTCTGAATCATATAAAATATGAGGATCCTCAATATCACCCACGACTCCGAAAGGCTCGGCACGCATCACCGAGAACCCGAACCGGGGATCTCTTTGGCTTTCAATAGCCAGCAGTTGTTTTTTCTCATTATCCGGATTGGCCATTGCACTGAAGCCGGTGGTCATTCCGCGCCACAGCTGATGTTCCCTGTCAAAGAAGATATGGGAGGCGATCTCGTTCCTGAGCAGGCCATCCTGTCGGTCAAAGACGATGATTCCCTCGAGTTTCAGGTCAAAAACCGTAGGATTCATGCTGAATACGCCCTGAATATGATGGGGTAATGCCCGGCCGCGGATCGACATGGTATACCATAACCGGCCCTGCTCAAGCATCGGATCCCCGTTTTCATAGGTAATCGCCCGGATATCTGCCAGCCCGACACCCGATGTCAGGGCCATAACCACTCTGCTGACGTGTACTTTCCCCTGTTGAAGCCTTACATGCAGATTGGATTGAAAAGTATGAAGATATACCTTGTTGCGTAAATCCATATACAGATTAAAATCGCTTTGCGCGATGACTTTAGGTAAGCCCTGGTCCTGCAGGTACATGGTGAACCCGCTTCCCAGCATCTGCAGTATTATTTTGCCTCGCAGACCGATATCTTCTTCAGTAAATACGGCGACAGAATGGTCCGCCAGTGTACGTTCATTCTGTACCACCTTCAGCCTTATCCCCGTGAGAACCGAATTTTTAAATCCCAGCAGGATGTGGAACTGCTCACTTTTGCCGGCATCAGAAAAAGCAAATCCGATTTCCCCATCGCCATGGCTTTCCTGCAGGTCGATGGTATAGGTGGCAAATGGATTAAACCCGCCAAACCATATCTCTGTATGTGTTGCCGTCTCCGATTGTACGACCAGGCTACCACCCTTTACGAAAACTTCGGCTTTTTCATTCTGATAATGTTTTACAGGATACATGGAGGCCATCCCAATGATCTTTTGCGGGTCAAGGCTTGCCAGCACGATAGACTGATTTTCGTCAAATATCATTCTTTGAACGCTTTGTCCGACGAATGGTATCTTGTCGGGGGCAGTCTGGCTCTGGACAATCTGATTCAGGAAGATGCCCAGAAACAGGGTTAACATGGATTTTTTTATTGTATCACAGTTATTCATTCGGTTTTCGTTTTTGCAAATATAGGTAAGGATTCTCAATGGAATTCAAAGGCAGCATGCTGTAATAATATCAGAAATAAAGGTTCCTGTAATAATATAGTTTATTTTATAAATCTTAGGGAATAATTAAGTATATCGCTTGCGATATAAATTTATTCTTATCTTTGTGTCGCGAACGATATAATCGTGTGGCGGTTATTGCAGAAGAAGTGAAAACAGTTTACAGAACAGAAATGAAGAACAATTTTTATCAGTTTGAAGCCACAAGCCTCCAGGGGAAAAAGGTGGCTATGGATGAATACAAGGGGAAGGTTGTCCTGGTGGTGAATACGGCCAGTAAGTGCGGACTGACCCCTCAGTATGAAGGCCTGGAAGAGTTGTACCGGAAATACCGCGACAAGGGGCTGGTGATCCTGGGATTTCCCTGCAACCAGTTTGCCAACCAGGAGCCGGGCGACGAGAAGTCGATTTCCGAAGATTGCCTGATCAATTACGGGGTTTCTTTTCCCATGTTTTCAAGGGTGGATGTGAACGGCGACAGTGCCCATCCGGTGTTTAAATACCTGAAGAAGGAACTGCCGGGCTGGTTCGGTGGCAAGGTCAAATGGAACTTCACCAAGTTTCTGGTTGACCCTAAGGGGAACCCGTACAAAAGGTTTTCGCCCCTGACCAAACCAGAGAAACTGGAGAAGTACATTCAGAAAATGCTGACAAACCATTAAAATAACACAGCAGTCGGTTGGTCTTTCTTATATTTTTGGGATCAGTTGCCTGCGATTGAATGAATTATGGCATACGAGCAATTAAAACTTGAAAACCAGATCTGCTTTCCGGTGTATGCAGCCTCCAGGCTGATCACCCGGGAGTATCAGCCTTACCTCGACCGGTTGGGGATTACCTATCCGCAGTATCTGGTTCTGATGATATTGTGGGAAGAGGATGGCGTTCCGGTCAATGACATTGCCAAAAAGCTAATCCTCAATACCAACACCATCACCCCCCTTCTGAAGAGGATGGAGCAGCAGGGAATTCTCCAACGAAGTCGTTCCGTTGCAGATGAGCGAAAGGTGATCGTTCACCTGACCGCCAGGGGCAGGCAATTACAGGAGGAGGCCGCCCTCATCCCGCAGCAGTTGGCTGGCAGTCTGCTCCAGGGTGACTTCAACGTGGATGACCTGATCCGGCTGAAAGATAACCTGAACGCTGTCATTCAGTTTCTCACCCGGAACAGGGGAGGGAAGGAGCTCCCCGAAGAACCGCAGGAGAGTGGTTTCATTTGAATATTTTAGCTATTAGTTGCAAATTATCAGGGCGTTTCCTATGCGCATACAATTCCGGAGGGATTGCATGTATATAGCCAAATGGTCGTGAAAAGAACATTCGACCCCAGCCGGGGTCGTACCCTTTGATGGATCGCATGTTTCTATAAACATGTGACCCCTCCGGGGTCATCTTCGCTACGTCCACTGTGTGTCTATCAATCCAACCTGTATTTGCTGAACCGCAATCGCTTTTATTGATATCCTTTTGCCACTTTTCCATTATAATCAGAACTCTTTAGCGTTGAATCTTTCATCAGGTGGTTTTACCGGCTGGCAACGACCAGCATTTCAAAATCTTCGGTGGTCAGCTTGTCTTCGCGCGAATAAGCCCCGATTCGTGCGCCAAAGATCTCAATGTTCGTAAATCCAACGCTTTTTAACAGCCAGGTAATCTCCGAAGGTATGTAATACCGTTCGTTGCACTCCAGCTCCTTTTGCACACCATCGTCATCCGTAAAGGTGGTGATGTTGTAGTCCCGGAAAGTCATCAGGTCGAAGCTTTTACTGTCGTAGACTGCATTCCCCTCCACAGCGCCCTCGGCATGAAAATCATTGACCGAATGGATCAACGGAAACAAGCCGTTGAGGGTGGTAAAGATGAGCCTGGACTTGTCCTTCAGAGCTTTAGATACATTCCGGAGAATCTCAAAATTCATCTCATCCGTTTCCATCAACGGAAAGCCTCCTTCGCAGAGCATAATGGCCACATCGAACTCCTTCTCGAATGGCAGGTTGCGGGCATCATACCTTAAAAATTTGATCTCCAGGTTGTTCTCCTTTGCTTTTTTT